>CBDDLE010000001.1:0-397834 GCA_965230545.1 Hyphomicrobiales bacterium
GCATCCTGGGGCTGGAGCAGGTCCCAAGGGTTTGGCTGTTCGCCAATTAAAGCGGTACGTGAGCTGGGTTTAGAACGTCGTGAGACAGTTCGGTCCCTATCTGCCGTGGGTGTAGGAGATTTGAAAGGAGCTGCCCCTAGTACGAGAGGACCGGGGTGGACGTACCTCTGGTGGACCTGTTGTTGCGCCAGCAGCATAGCAGGGTAGCTACGTACGGAAGGGATAACCGCTGAAGGCATCTAAGCGGGAAGCCCCCCTTGAAACAAGATCTCCCTTGAGAGTCGTGGAAGACCACCACGTTGATAGGCTGGATGTGGAAGCGCAGTAATGCATGAAGCTGACCAGTACTAATAGCTCGATAGACTTGATTGCTCTCATTTAGCAATACTTATTTAGCTTAAAGTAATCCCGTGAAACGGATCTTTAACATACACCAAACCAATAGTTATCAATACTGATTGATCAAATTATATAATACAGGCACCCTGTGTGGTTTATTTGCCTGGTGATTATGGCGGAGCGCCTACACTCGATCCCATCTCGAACTCGACCGTGAAATGCTCCAGCGCCGATGGTACTTCGTCTTAAGACGCGGGAGAGTAGGTCGTTGCCAGGCATATAAACTACACAGGATGTTTTTAAGTTGTGCTTCAGTTGCCCACAAAGCAACCGCACGTTATCTATCAAGTCCTCTCTGATCTTTGTTATCAAATAAAAGAATTTAAAACGCTCTCAGCTTTGCTGGGAGCGTTTTTTTGTATGAAAATACCACTTTAAGAAACAATTTCATCTATTTGTTGTTTATATTTCATTAACTATTGGTATTTGTTGATGTTATGTAGTTCACTATATATCTATTCTTAAAGTTGGGGGCGTAAATGAGATTTATACTGATAATACTACCTTTTTTGTTTTTAACTGGGTGTGCGGCTAAGAGAGAACCAATTCAACATGTCGGTTCAATTAAAGCGCATGATAAAGCTGTAAAAGGGATAGATGTTTATAAAAAACGTCGAGAAGCTGGTGAGAAAACTCCCGATTTTAGAGGAGACCAGTTTGTTACAGTTAGAACTGTTATTTATGAAGAAGGAGTTTTACCTGGGTTTAGGAAAGAAATTACAGGTGCACAATGTGAAATCAAGAGTGCAGAGTTCAGTGCTAAGCTAACAACACCAGCTAAAGTTCAAGTTCCGATTTATGGCTATAAGACAGGTGAGATTGCAGTAATTTGTAAAGCTGATGGTTATAAGGATGGAGTTGAGACTGTTAGGTCAATGAATAAAACCAAAAATGATCGTTTAACGGCAGGTTCAAATGCTGGCCTTGTTGGATTGGTATTTATGGCAGCTGTGAATGCGGCATCAGATGAAAAAAAGCATGTGTTTTTATATCCTGATGTTTTCTTATCTATGCATCCTAATAATCCCGGTAAAAAATAAAGTAATAAGGTTTGAGGCTTTGTTGTTTTATCCTGTAGGTCTTGTTTAATTGGAGGAATGTTTGTCGGATAAGGTAGATGACTTTTTTCTTAAAGAACGAGGCTTATGGGATCGTATATCCCGATATGATTTAGAAGGCATAGCTGGGAAGACAGCGTTCTCCACGAGATTAGCTAGAGCAAATGGATGGAGCTTTGATTATGCAAAAAGTGCACTTCAAGAATATAAGAGATTTATGTATCTCATATGTATGAGCGATAAGCCTTTAGCCCCTTCTGATGCAGTTGATCAGGTTTGGCACATGCATCTTCTCTATAGTCAAAATTATTGGGAAAAGTTTTGTCCTGATGTATTAGAGAGAGAATTACATCATATTCCTAGTATGGGTGGACTTAAAGAAGCTGAGGCACATAAGAAAAATTATGAGAGAACGCTGGATCTTTATTTTAAAGAATTCCGTATGATGCCGAGTATTCGTTTTTGGCCAGAGTATGAATTGATGTTTTCTGATGATGTTCAGATGGCGCGGATTAATTTGCGCGATTATTGGTATTTCTTTCGCCCGAAAAAATGGATAAATCGAATTATAATTTTCATAACCGCTTTGGTATTTTTTGTTTCTTGTTTGGTTGGGTTTGCACCATTTGTTCTTTTAGGTTTTATAATATTCTTCGCTTTATTCGCAGGGATTACAGTTACACTTAAAAGTGGTTTGCCTGATGGGCATTTTTCTAAGGAATATTCCTATCTTCAATCTGATAAGAGTTCAGATGGGGGCTGTAGTGGGTGTGGCAGTGGTTGTGGAGGAGATTGATTTTTACAGATACAATCTCTCTGACTTTAAAGAGGCCATGATTGTTGTTTAGTCTTTTGGCTTTTCTTATGCTGCTTGTTGCCCTTGTTTTTTCATTTTCTTAAACCAGTTTGATTGTTTGTTTTTATCTGCATTTTCAACTGAACCTATCAAAGTGCATTTGATTTTTTTGATGCCAACTAGATTGAGGATGTTTCTTTTCAGGCTTCTTAAGCTGTGAGAAAAGAAGAAAAAACGATAAACAAATGCTGGCATTCCCATGGTTATAATGATGTGTGCTGATTTTTGTTTTTTAAGAGACCTTGCGGATATCCATTTTTATAGGAGACCGCAATGCCCGGTCTGAATAGTTGTTCTAAAAACCCTTTTAATAAAGCTGGCATTGTTCCTAGCCAGAGAGGATAGATTATCACGATATGGTCGGCTTCTAGTAATGCTGCTTGAATTTCTTTTAAATTTTCTGGGGTTCCTTCTTTTCCTTTTTCCCATTCTTCTTTTGACCTTAATAAAGGAAAATCAATTTTTGCGATATTAAAGAGTTTTACTGAATGCTCTGCTTTTTCGGCGGCTTCAATATAAGATGTAATTAAGGAATGACATAAATGAGTTTCTTGAGGGGCTGGATGACCTTGGATAATTAAAATATTTTTCATTTCAACTTCCCATGAAGTGTAGATATTTGAATTAGGTTAGCTTTGTTTTTGTTTGGATCGTTTGATATTCATCAAAGGAACGTGATTTTGATTTCATTGGTTTTTGTTTTTAGCTGCTAACTTATTTTTACTTACTAGATATTTAGAGGCAGGTTCTTTGGCATTTAATAAAACTAAATCGATTGCTCTGTTGGTGGTTGCAGAACTCTTCACGATGAGTTTGTGGTTTTTGTCGAGTGCTGTTTTGCCTGATATGATGAGAGAGGTTGAGCTGAATTCATTTGTTCAGGCTTTGCTTTCTAGTTCGGTTAATATCGGTTTTGTTATTGGGGCTTTGCTCATAGCAATTTTTGGGATTGCAGACCGTTTTGATGCCCGCAAAATTTTTGCGCTTTCTGCAGTTCTAGCGGCTGGTTTTAATTACTCATTATTGTTTCTTGAAATTGGTGGGGTTGTTTCAATTCTGTTTCGGGGGTTAACAGGGCTTTGTCTTGCTGGGGTTTATCCTGTTGGTATGAAGATAGCGGTTGGATGGGGCCAAAAAGATAGAGGATTTCTGGTTGGTCTTATGGTTGGGGCACTCACTGTTGGTTCAGCTTTTCCTCATTTTACCGCTTATATAGGTGGAATGGATTGGCGATTTGCAGTTGAGGTTATTTCTCTTCTTTCTCTCATTGGTGGGGTGCTGGTTTTATTTTGTCAGTTAGGTCCTTATTATAGTCGATCGACTGAATTTCATTTTTCAGATATTTTTCTTTGCTGGTCGAATAAGTATATTCGTTATCCAATTCTTGGTTATCTCGGACATATGTGGGAGCTTTACGCGATGTGGGCGTGGCTTTCGACATTTGCAGCACTTTCTTTTCAATCTTCTATGTCTGAAATGGAAGTTGTGCACTTTTCTAGCCTGATTAGTTTTTTAGCAATATCTTTGGGGGGGCTTGCTTGTGTGTTTGCTGGTATTTTTGGAGATAGAATTGGTAAATCTCAAGTGACGATTTATGCAATGGCTTTTAGTGCTTTTGCAGCTCTTGCGACTGCATTTAGTTTTGGTGGGCCGGTTTGGATAACAGTATTTTTTATATTGTTATGGGGGATTTCTATCATTCCTGATTCAGCTCAATTCTCTGCATTGGTGGCGGATCACACATCAGTTGAAAAATCTGGGAGTATTTTAACGTTACAAACAGCACTTGGATTTGGTTTGACCATTCTTACTGTTCAAGGAACGCCTTTTTTAGTGGCGCTAATTGGCTGGCCATTTACTTTAGCATTAATGGCTTTGGGACCTTTGCTTGGAATATATTTTATGCGTCAATACCTACGTCTTCCTTAGATAAAACCAAATTAAAACATACTAGTATACCTTGAAGTTAATATTTTAGTTTATATATAAGGTGTGGACCTGGGGTTAGGAGGTATTCTTATGAATAAACTTAAAACAACGCGCCGTGAATTTATGAAGAATTCTATTGTGACTGGTTTGACGACTGGTTATGTGATGTCTATGAGTAAAAATGTGTTTGCTGGTGAGTTAACACCTTCTCATTTAAAAAAATTAAAGAAGAGAGATGGTCAGGTTTTAAATCAAGCAAATATGTTTGATCTGCCTGAGGCTTATTCACTTGTATGGGGCCGCACAGTTCATGAGGATGGACGTGTTAGTCTTTAATTTTTAAAAAAGAGATTAAGCGCTAAGACATTTTCAGATGCCACTCTTTTTCAAATGTGAAGGGTGGCATTTTTATGACTGGCTTCAATTTATATTTCAAGTTTCTAATAAATACTGTTTAATAATAACAAGTAAAAACAAATACTTACTGAACAGTGCTTACCTTATTTTTTCCTTAAATCTGTCACTTTTGATTCATTAAATCTCGATGACTTCACAACATGGTGTTGTGAATACTAATCGGGAGATTAAATTAAATGACTAAATTTTTCACTGTTCTAGCTTTAGGCCTTCTAACTATGAATGTTTATGCGCCAACAGTTTTTGCTGGTGATGAACGTATGGTTAAAAAGGAAGCTGTTATGGAAAAGAAAGAGTGTCCTGAAGGCGAAACATGGAATGATGAAAAGAAGCTTTGCGAGAAAAAAGCTGAAACTAAGTAATTTGATTTATTAATAGTTTTTTAAAATAGCGGCTCTGACGAGGGCCGCTATTTTTTTATTAAATAAATATTACGAAATTTTTGCTATCATTCATTGTACGGATTGAATGATAGTTAGAGATTAAGAAGTTGGTTTTCTGAATGTTTTGGTCTTATGGGGAGGGCTTTTAATATGGCTAAGATTCTTTGTGTTGAGGATGAAGAATATTTACGGGCGGATATTGTTGAGGAGCTTGAAGAGGCTGGTCACGAAGTTATTCAGGCTGTGAATGGTCAAGATGGATTGGAAAAAATATTAAGTGAGCAACCAGATTTGGTTATAAGTGATATTACTATGCCTGTAATGGATGGATATGACTTGATCAAGAAATTGCGCGCGAACCATCCTGAATGCGATGAGATCCCATTTATTTTTCTTTCTGCTTTAGCTGATCGAGAAAATGTTCTTGAGGGCATGGAACTTGGCTCAGATGACTATATGACGAAGCCTATCGATTATGGGATGTTGATTATTAAAGTGACATCTCGTTTGCGCCAAGCTGAGCGCATGATGATTAAAAAGCAAAAAGAACAGATCAAACTTTATGAAACTTTGAAAAAACGCAAGATTGAAGAACAGGTTGCCATTTCTTCAAAATATTGCACGGAACATCCTAAAGAGATAGTTATTGTTGGTGAGAGTGATCAGAATTTATGGAAGTTTCAGCAATTTTTAGAGCAGGTTGGGCATTATGTCACTGTTATCACCAGTGGGTCTGCTTATTTAAAAAAACAAAGTTCATTGCAGGCGGATATAACCTGTTTTTGGTCAAAGACGGATGACCTTGAAGTGAAAGATATTCTCGTTGAGTTTGATGAAAAGAAAGAAGGCCCATGTTTGCTTGTGGTGCACCAGCGGGCTAACGCAGCTTTGAATGCTGGTCTTTCTGAGGAATTACTTGCTAAGTTACATAGCGTGCTTTGTTTGCCTTGTTCTGAAGATCATATTTTTAAAGAAATACAGAGTTGCTTAGATTTACGTGCAGTGGCGTAAATCGAATTTTCTTTCATATTAAATTTGTAAAAGCTCAATTTTTTTAAATTGGGCTTTTTCTTAATTTGAGCAATGCAAAGTTGAGAATTAGTGTGATGATGGCAGCCCAGCCGAAGGTTGTTTGGGCGATCACTACATTTGATAAGAAGGTGTTGCCTAAATTCATGGGTATCCATTTAAACTGCATGCAAGAGCTGGAGAAGCTGTAACAAGATGGAGCCGGTATATTGAGTGTGTAGTTTTTTTCTAGAGGCCTCCAATTTGATTGTTGCTCGAGGTTTATCATGGGTAGCATGCTATCGATTGAATAAAGCGTCGGGGAAAAAGTGGGAAGTTCGGGAATGTCACAGCTTGTCCATGAGCCGCCAAGCTCGGGGTTACATTTATTGTAAAGTTCTCCCAGAGCTATGGCTGGTGATTTTGGAATGAGCAAAGCTTGCGGGATTGCTTTTTGATAAAAGCTTGCGCAAATTAAAAACATAAAAAGGCTTGTTACCAAAATGCGAGAGGTACTATAGCCAAAGACCATCCAGCCACCATAGACAAGCCACCATAAAGCATAGATAGGCCACAGAGCTGCATAGACTAGTTTTTGCATATATGGGGTGCGATCACGATTTAGGTGGTGTGATTGTTTTGCCATTTGGTTGAGGCTTTGCCAATAATTTTGATTGGCCCTCGATATAGCAATGGTTCGTGCTTCAGATTGATAGCCTGTTTCATTCAGCGCTTTTATGGCTTGGCTATAGGCTTTGTAAGAAAAACTCCCTTGCCGGCTTAACCAGGATAACCGGTTGCTGGCTGTTGTGGATGATTGCTCTGCAAATTGATCGTATGTGAAATTGCTTTGTACGAGCTCATTTGGCCACGAGCGAATATCATCAATGAGGGTGTGAGCTTTTGTATCAGTTATTGTTACTCGGCCATCATATCGGCTTTCTGGATCGTTTCGATTATCCAAACTCAGTTGCCCGGTGATTTGACAATCTGCAATGTCGAAATTGCGATAAAAGTGCCCGCCATTACAAATGAAATTGCCACCTACTTTGATATGTTTGGCTGAGACATTACCTCTTGCTGAAAAACCATATGCCAATTGAACATTATATCCGATGGTTGAATTTTCAATATTAAGAGTTGAACTTACTCTTTCATTTGAAATGTTTTCTAGTACAGAAAAAGAATAATCAATGGTGCTTTTTATGGTTACATCTTTGATGCTGTTTTTACCTTTAATGACACTTTCAGCAAACAAGATTGAGCCTTCAATTTGGCATTGGTTGATATTAACGGCTTTGCCAGTTCCGCTATTAATTTTATTATTAATCGAAATATAACTGCCGTTTACGTCACCTTTGATAAAAGTATTATGTATGGTGAAACGGCCAATCATATTTGCATATTGCAGGTTGATAGAATTATTGATGTGACTGTTTTGTATGAGGATGGCATCTGATTGACCGGCAGGTGAAAAATTATGGAATGATCCTTGTTCAGCTTGAATATTTCCGCCGATATTAGAACCTTTGAACCACACGCCACCTATAGCTGAGAATTTTTCACCAAGGTCAACATTGCCTTTGATGGTGGCATTGTCGCAAAGAAGTACACATCCAATTTGATCTTGTTGTTGGTTGATCATGTATGCGCCTCTGCAATATAAATTTAAATCACATTGGGTGCCATGTAGATTTACCACGCCATCAGATTTAAAGCCGTCACTTAAAATGATGCTGTTGTTGATGTGAGATAGCTGCAGTGAGAGGGCGTTATTTTCAATTGATATGCCTGATGAAAGAAAGGAACCGCCAGAGGCGTTAAATGTGCCGTATAGTTTTGAATTTACAAAATCAACGGTTCCTTTTGCTTCAAAGCCGTTTTGCAAAAGAGTTTCACCTTGAATGACAGCACCATTACAGCTCAGCCCTGGGCAAAGGCTTCCACTTAAGTCAAGGTGAGAGAGTTGAGCATGATTAAGGTTGAGCGGTTTTTCAAACTGGCAATAATTTAAACTAATTGGTCGGCAATTTCGGCTGTTTGATAAATTAAGTTGCCCTGTGATGATTGCACCTGAAATTTGAATGCCCTTGATAGGTGCTTCTTCTTCATCTTGGTTGGGGCTTAATTGTTTTAACAATATTAAGTCGGCTAGAAATTCAGCACGGATATGGGTATGGGCTTGATCGATTGCTGGGCGCATTTGGCTTGCGAAACTCTTATGTGTTGCAAGCTCCATGTTTTTTTCGATTAATTGTAATTCTCGCGGAAGAAAGGGACCGTTGCGGTTGGTCCATTCATAAAGAACTTTGATATCTTGATTTTCAATTCTTTTATCAAAAATCGGCTTAAGAATATCTTCGAAGAATTCGGGTCTTACTGCGGCATATTGATAATGGTGGCTATTTACAAGGTCTGGTCCTAGCCAAATGGGAGTTCCGGTAATAAGAGCTTCTAAACTCAAATGTTCAGCTGTTGTTTTGGGAGTGAGTTTTAAATGTTGCAAAAGCGCTGGGGTGAGCGGGCTTTTCAGGTTTGTTTGTTCTGTCTTGGGAAATTCAATGTCATTCATAGTTCCCAGCCTTCTTAAATAAACTCATGATTTCGTTACTTTAAGATCGAATGATTTTAGATTTTCACTCTATTATTTAATCTATGTGGAGGGTTAAGAGCAAAATATGACAAGTAGATGGACTTTCGCTCTTTTTTTAAAAATAAATGATAGATTTTTTGCATTATAAAGATGGGAGGGGCTTTCCATCATCTTTTTAGTACTTATTTTCTAATTCCCACGTTCAATGCAGAATTCAATGACATCTTGAAGTGCTTCACTCCATTCATTGTTTGGGAATTTTTGCAGCGCTGTTTTTGCTTTATCTCCAAAAATGCGGGCACGGTTCATTGTTTCTTTTATGGTTTGGTATTTTTCAGTTAATTTGATGGCTGTTTCAAGGTCTTGCTCTTCGATTATACCTTCACCTAAGGTGCGTTTCCAAAACTCTTGCTCTTCTTTGGTGCCTTGTTGATAGGCCAAGATGACAGGAAGAGTGATTTTACCTTCTCTGAAATCATCACCGACATCTTTACCAAGTTTGCTTGCTTCGCCATGATAGTCCAAGGCGTCATCTACAAGTTGGAATACGATGCCTAAATTTTCTCCGTAATCTTTTAGGGCTTCTCTTTCGTCATTTGGCCGGTCGCTCACGACTGCGCCAAGTTCAGCGGCTGCTACAAAAAGTGCTGCGGTTTTAGAATTGATCACTGACATATATTCAGCTTCTGAAATGGTAGGATTATTGGTTACTGCGAGTTGCATAACCTCTCCTTCAGCAATGATTGCAGAAGCATTTGAGAGAATTTTTAAGGCTTCTAAGGAGCCTACACTTACCATGATTTTAAAGCTTTGGCCCAGCAGATAATCACCAACTAATACGCTTGCCTGGTTGCCCCACAAAATGCGCGCTGCTTTTTTACCACGGCGCATATCACTTTCATCCACGACGTCATCATGAAGAAGTGTTGCTGTGTGTAAAAATTCAATTGATGTGGCAAGAGGGATGTGATCTAGCCCTTCATAACCGCAAAGCCGCGAAGTTGCGCAAGTGAGCATAGGGCGAATGCGTTTGCCGCCTGAATCAATCAGGTGCTTGGCTAATTTGGGGATCATATCAACCGAAGAATGGGCTTCAGCTAAAATTAGCTCATTTATCCGGCCCATATCTTCTGCTGTTTTATCTAACAGGGTGTTTAATGATGGGGTCGGTTTATACTGATTATTGACAGTATCTAGGGCGGTCAATTTTAGCTCCCAATTCTGGTTCGCATTATGGCTTTAATCTTTTTATATCAGATCGCTTGATAGAGCATTGGTTATATTATGCTCTAGCCTTTTGAAATTTATAGTATGGGGAATTTAAAAGGCAATTATAATGTGATTTAATTCGAATAAATTCTGTTTTAGATATCCATTTTTGACGATATTTTACAAAAGTCAGTTCATTATAGTCTAAAGGGCCGAAATTGGGTTATATTTTTAGAGTGCTTGCGGCCCTAAGACGCACTCATTTTTAATTTTGTCATTCAGCTTATGGCGGATTGACGATTTTTAAATTTGTTTCTGGGGTATCTGATAGCGCAATTTAACTTATTTGGCCAATATTTAAACCTTGCAAGAGGGCGTTTTTCATTATGAAAGAGCTTGTTTCATCAAACGATGTTGTTTTTCTGAGCTTTACTCAGGATCTCTTACGCCAAGAAGGTATTGATTTTACTTTGCTTGATCAAAATATGAGCTTGATGGAAGGCTCTGTTGGTATTTTACCTCGTCGTATCATGGTGACTGATGAAGTGTTTGGCCAGGCGCAAAGGCTTCTTGAAACTAGTTTAGCAGATATAGAAAAAGCTCAAAAGGACAATGATTTCGAGGAGGAGGACCCTTCTTTTGAAAGTAATGACGCCTTCGATGTGAATGGTGAGGACATTACTGATGATGAATTTTTAGGGGGAGCGCTTAAGATATTTCAGTCTAAATCGGGGTTTCGGTCTGGGATTGATGCTGTGTTGCTTGCTTCTTGCGTTCCGTCAGAGGCTCGAATTCGTGTTCTTGAGGCGGGCGCTGGGGCTGGTGTTGTGAGTTTGGCTGTTGCGAAACGCAATGAAGCTGCGTTTGTTGAGGCTATTGAGATTGAGCCGTTTAATGTTCAGTTAGCGAAGAAAAATATAGCCAGAAATGATTTGGCAGATCGGGTTCAAATTCATTTAGGTGATTTATGTGACCCGATAACGAAATTGGAAATTCTTGGCTTTCAACGTAATTCATATGACTTTGTTATTGGAAACCCTCCCTTTTATAATGAAGGAGAGACAAGAGTTTCTACGAACCCTTTGAGACTCCGGGCGCGACGAGCTTTGGAAGATGATTTGGAAAATTGGGTTCGGTTTATGACTGCGATGGCAGCACCTAAGGGGGTGTTTTCAATGATCCATCGGGCTGAGCGTTTGGATGATCTTTTTAATTTATTAAATGGCCGATTTGGTGGCTTGCGAATTTTACCTATTCATTCGAAGCCAAGTTGTGCTGCGAACCGTGTTCTTATACAGGGGGTTAAGGGATCGCGGGCACCATTGAAGCTGTTACCTGGTTTGACTTTACATGATGAAGCTGGTGGATATGTGCCTGAGGTGAAAGCTTTGTGTGAAGGGGTTGGCCCTGTAGAAGGCCCATTAGCTGGGTTATTTCAGTAGAACACAGAGACAAGCTTGCAATTTTTGAGATTTAACTTAAATGATTTGTATCGACAGCTTCTTTTGAAGAGGCATGTTTATTTATTTTGATCTGGTATTGTCTCTCGCTTTGCCATGATTTTTGAAATTAAGGGTCGTCAATGTCTGAGAAAAAAGTGAAAAAAAAGAAATCCTGGTTTAAGCGTTTGTTTTCGAAAACACCAACTGTTCCGGTGCTCAGGTTTACTGGTCCGATTGGCATGGCAACGCCCTTGAACCCTGGAATTAGTCTGGCAAATACTGCTGACATGATTGACCGTGCTTTTGAAGATAAAAAGGCGAAGGCGGTTGCAGTGATTATCAACTCGCCTGGTGGGTCTCCTGTTCAATCGATGCTCATCTATAAACGCCTTCGCGCGTTAGCTGCAGAGAATGATAAAAAGATTTATGTTTTTACTGAAGATGTTGCAGCGTCTGGTGGTTATTTCATAGCGTGTGCTGGTGATGAAATTTACGCTGATCCGAGTTCGATTATCGGATCGATTGGTGTGATTGCTGCTGGCTTTGGTTTTGATAAAGCAATTCAAAAAATTGGTGTTGAACGCCGGGTTTATACGGCAGGTGAAAAGAAGCTTACACTGGATTCTTTCCAACCAGAAAACCCAGATGACATCGCTCGCTTGAAAGAGCTGCAGAAAGATATTCACAAGACTTTTAAAGAGGTTGTGACAACAAGCCGTGGTGACAAATTAAGTGAAGAAGATTTGTTTACGGGTGAATTTTGGACTGGGAATAAAGCGCTAGAGCACGGGCTTATTGATGGACTTAGTGATGTGCGCACAAAGATGCGTGAGTTGTTTGGCGATGAGGTTCAGCTTGAGCTGATCAAGCCGAAAAAAGGCCTGTTTGGTCGCTCATTGCCTCAAGGTGTGATGGCGCAATTCACAGGTGCAACACCAGCACAATTAACAAATCAGATGATTTCATCACTAGAAGAACGAGCGCTTTGGTCTCGTTTTGGGCTTTAAATTTGAAGAGTTTTATATAGCTAAAACTTGGCCCTAACTCGAGTGAGGAAAATTAAACTAAACCCTGCCTTAGATGCCATGCATCTGAGGCAGGGTTTTTATTGGGTCTTGTTGTTTCGTTATGTGAGCACTTTCTAACTTAAGTACTTTTTTATTTAAGTTCTTTTCTATTTTAGAACTTTTGCGATTTCTTTGCCTGTTGGGGCAACTGGGCGAAGTTGGAAGGAGACGCTGTCTTCATAGGTGTTTGAGACAACAGCGAAGAACCCTCTTAGGTGAAAGACAGCACGTTTTTTAATGCGGATGTCGAATGTGCAAGCGACATCGTTGAATGTGTGCTGTGCTCTGGTGCCGGGGTAAAATGTTGCTGTGATACGTTTGCCTTCATAAGACGTGGCGAGGAAATATTCCATGCCTTCGACCATTGGTAATGGACCAAAGCGCCCTTTTTGGCAATCAACAGGTGTGCGGCGATCAGCTTCTTCTGTTGATTGAAGGACAGCGTCTTCATCTGTTCCATCAAGGAGGACTTTAAGGTCCAGGTAAACAAAGCGGGTTTTGGCGAGCTCTTGAAGATAATTTTTGGTTTTTAGCCCTTCAACATTTACAGCGCCGCTTGATTTGTTTAGCACAATGTCAAATTTGCTGAAATTTCTATCAGCAAAGGCTGGCCCTTGAGCCAGGACTAAAAGAAGTCCAGCTGTTAGAGATGTGACTAAAGTTTTTAGTCGTTTATTTAAATTAAAAGACTTCAATACTAGACGTTTCATTTTTTGCACCTCATTGGCTTATATCTTTTTAACTCTCAATTTAATCCGCTTATTTTTCGTCATCACTCCAGATTGATGATGTTTTATCCCACATTCGTGAGAACCAGTTTTTGGAATAGTATTCTTCAAGTTTGGCTTTTTCTGCGGCTAGATCTTTTTCATACTGTTTCAACCGTGATTCTTTGTGGTTGAGGTCCAGGCTTCTTTCAGTTAAGCGGTTTTCTTCTTTTTCAATAGCGTCTTGATCTTCAAGGAGGTTTTTCTCTCTTGATTGTAGAGCTGTTCTGGAGATTTCAATGTCTTGCTCTTTGTCTTCTAGATCAGTTTGTTTTTTGTTCAGGCTTTCTGAAAGTTTGGCTAATGTTTGTTGATCTTTTGTGACTGCTGCGAGTTTGCTTTCTAAATCTTTTTGTTTTGCTTCAACTTCTTCGAGGCGGGTTTTCAAGAGGTTGCCATCTGTTCCGGTTGAGCCTGTTGCGATGGCATCATCCAGCTTTGTTTGTAATTTGTCATTTAACTCAGCGAGGCGAAACTTTTCGTCTTCATTTGCTTTGTTTTGTTGCTGGATTGTTTTGTAGCGATTTTCCAAGTCTTGATGAGCGCTTTTCAGGCTGGCAAGTTCTGCTGTGATATCTGGTGTATCTGTTTTTAAAGATTCGAGTTCTAATGTTAGATCTCTTACTTTATCTGCTAAGATTTTGTTATCAGAGAGATTTGCCAGATAGATTTTATTTTGATCTTCATATTTGCCGGTGAGTAAAGCAAGCTCAGCTTTTAGTTTGTTCAAGCAGCTTTGCGGGATGGTTTCTCCATCGCAAGTGGCGACTTTTGGATCTTCTGTTGGGCCATCTGTTTTGGGTTTGCCTGGAATGGCGCGCAATGTTGCGTGGAATTTTCTTCCATACCCGCCGATGAGTTTATATTTGTCCATCCCGTTAATGATGCGGCGCGCACCACCCCAGTTTGTTGTGCGGGCGTTAAAATATTGAGACAAGCGTTTGCCGGTAAAAAGACCTTTTATCATGCCTTCTGACATGATGGCGACGGATGTGTCTGGATGAAGGGCGAGATCTGGATTGACGTAAACCTGGTCTTTCATGCCAAGCTCTTTACCCATGCGCTTATAATTAAAAGCCCAGGTAAGTTGAACATGACCACGGCCGAAATAGGATTTGCCGGTTTTCTTATCAATTTTAGCATAGTTACGCTTAATGCGGCCACGCCTATAGAGCCTGGTTACGCAATTGATCGAAGCTTGATCTGTTTTGCCAAAACATTCTCGTACCGCTTTAATGCTGCGACCGGTTTCATGATAGGTCGTTGCCAAGATATAAGCGAGCCAGCGCAGGTCTGTTAGTTGTGGTTGGCTGTCCCAATAATTAAAGAGGCGCTCATAGCGATCTATTAGATATTTCTCTTTTTCTTTGATGGGGTAGAATTTTTTGCGGAATTGTTTGAAAAAATAAGCACGGTCGATGATGACTGATTTTTGAACGGGTTTATTGCTTTGAGCAAAGGCTGTTGTTGAGTGGATTAAGGTTGTTTCTATTGAAACAAAAAGTGATGCCAGGAGACAAACCAGAGACAAGATTGCGGTTTGTTTGAGCAAAATGGGTGATTTTTTCTTGTTTGTTTTTGGGTTCTTTATGGGGGAGGCCTTGCATTTTGGAGGTTTGGCTTCAAAGCATTGGACGTGATAATTTTTGAAAGACCCAGATATCATAACTCACATTCCCGACTATACTTACAATCTGCTTTTTCAACTCCTTAGAATTCCGATGTTTTAACTCATTGTTTTTATAGGTTTTATTGTTTTCTTATTGCCGGAATGAAGTGAAAAAGCCATGCGTTAAATATTTCATTTAATCATAGTTAATGCAGAATAGGGAGGTTAAGGCTTGTGGCCAATAGCAAATGTGCAACAGTCAGGCCGTAAACTCTTAAATAAACGGCTATTCAAGTGCTAAAGACGTTTTTTTATGAGTTTGCGGCTCTGTTTGTTTTTTTTGATTGTGGATTGAGCAATAGTGCTAAAATCTTAGTAGCTTATCTAACTTTGTTCGGTTAAAACCTTTTGATGAATAAATGACTATTTTTTACTGACAACAGGTTTTAATGGCTTTGGATATGACTAATCGCACTTTGCAACCGACCAAATCTTTTCAGGATTTGATTTTAACATTGCAACTCTATTGGGCTGAGCAGGGTTGTGTAGTTTTGCAACCTTACGATGTTGAGGTTGGCGCTGGGACATTTCATCCAGCTACCGTGCTTAGAGCGCTTGGACCTAAGCCATGGAATGCAGCTTATGTTCAGCCGTCTCGGCGGCCAACAGATGGACGCTATGGTGAAAACCCCAATCGGTTGCAGCATTATTATCAGTTTCAAACCGTGCTAAAGCCGTCCCCGCCTAATATTCAAGAGCTTTATTTGAAAAGTTTAGAGGCCATTGGGATTGATATGGCGTCTCATGATATTCGTTTTGTTGAAGATGATTGGGAAAGCCCAACACTTGGTGCATGGGGGCTTGGCTGGGAAGTTTGGTGTGATGGCATGGAAGTGTCTCAGTTTACTTATTTTCAGCAAGTTGGTGGCTTTGATTGCGCGCCGGTGATGGGTGAATTGACCTATGGTTTAGAGCGATTAGCGATGTATTGCCAGGGCGTAGATAATGTTTATGAGCTCAACTTTAATGGTGGTGAGGGCGAGGCCCGTGTGAATTATGGGGATGTGTTTTTGCAAGCCGAGCAAGAATATTCTCGTCATAATTTTGAATATGCCAATACAGATAAATTGTTCCAGCATTTTAAAGATGCAGCTGAGGAATGCCATTCCTTGCTAGAGCAAGGTAAGGGGACTGGCACTCATGGTGGGCATGGATGTGTGCTGCCGGCCTATGACCAGTGCATTAAAGCCAGCCATTTATTTAACCTTCTGGATGCGCGCGGTGTTATTTCCGTGACCGAGCGGCAATCTTACATTTTACAAGTGAGAGATTTAGCAAAAGCTTGTTGCACCGCATGGCTTGAGACTGAGGCAGGCGGTGCTGAGCCGGTTGAAACTGAAGCGGCTGAGTAATTTGGTAATTGCTTTTTTGAGCCTTTAAGAGATTTATAGCTTTATAATTTATTTAAAACGAAGAAAAAGAGACCTCACATGAGTGATGATTATGACCAAGATGGTGTTTTCGATGAATTACCAGAACCTGGTGTTTTTTCTGGGATTTGTACATTGCTTGGTGGCTTGTTAGGGCTTTTTATTGTTGGCAGTCTTTATTTTTATGGACCAAGTGATGGCCCGGTTGCCAGTGGTCATTTGGCTCTTGTTATTCCTTTAGGGGTGTTGTTTGCATTTTTGCTGGCAGCTTTTACTTTTTTAATTGGCTGGATTGTTGAAACGGTTTGGCCATTGTTGGGCATGCTTTTATTGGTGACGTTACTATTGATTGCGCCGCTCTCATTTTATTTAGGATTTGATAATTTAATCGCTGTATTGACGAGCGTTAATTTTTAAATTCGTATCTTTTTGAACTGACTTAATTTTATTCTGGATGGCTTATGTCTGAATTATTGCTTGAACTTTTTTCTGAAGAAATTCCTTCTCGTATGCAAAAAAAGGCGGGAGAGGATTTGGCTCGATTGGTGACTTCGGGGCTAAAAGAGGCTGGTTTGGATTTTGGTGAGGTTCGGCATTTTGAAACTCCGCGCCGTCTTTGTCTTGTTGTTGATGGGGTTCCTGAAAAATCTTCTGATGTGCGTGAAGAGCGCAAGGGCCCTCGTATTGATGCGCCTGAAAAAGCGCTTGAAGGTTTTTTGCGTAGCACGGGGCTTACAATAGAAGAGTGTGAAATTCATGATGATAAAAAGGGGCAGTTTTATGTGGCTGTGATTGATCGTGAAGGACGCACGGCTGAAAACATTATTTCTGAAGTTGTAACAAACGTTGTTCGGAATTTTCCCTGGCCGAAATCTATGCGCTGGGGAACAAGCCGGTTGCGCTGGGTGCGGCCGCTGCATTCTATTCTTTGTGTGCTTGGCGGCAAGCCCTTGAAATTCATTGTTGATGGTGTGGCGGCTGATAATAAGACTGAAGGGCATCGCTTTTTAGGCAACGGGCAATTTGCAGTTAAAAGCTTTGATGATTACGTTGAAAAGCTTGAGAAAAACAAAGTTATTTTAGACCCTACAAAGCGGGCTGAAATGATTTTGAAAGACGCAAAAGCGTTGGCAGAGACAAAAAAATTAGCTCTGGTTGAGGATGGCGGGCTGCTTCAAGAAGCTGCTGGGCTTGTTGAGTGGCCAGTTGTGATGATGGGGGCTTTTGACAAGAACTTCCTTGATGTTCCAAGTGAAGTTTTAATCAGCACGTTAAAGAGCCATCAGAAATGTTTTTCTGTTCGCAAGGGGAAGAAATTATCAAATAATTTCATCTTAGTTTCTAATTTAGAGACTGAGGATGATGGGGCTGAAATTATTGCGGGTAATGAGCGGGTCATTCGGGCGCGTCTTTCTGATGCGAAATTCTTTTGGGATAATGATTTGGCACGGCCACTTGATGACTTGCTCCCCAAACTTGAAGAGATTGTGTTTCACGCGAAACTTGGCACGGTTGGGGAGCGTGTGAAGCGACTTGAGAGCTTGAGTGGTTTGATTGCGGCGCAAACGGGTGCTGATGAAAATCTTTCTAAAGAAGCGGCTAAATATGTGAAAGCTGATTTGGTGTCAGAGACCGTATATGAAGCACCAGATATGCAAGGCATTGCCGGGCGCTATCTCGCATTAGCTGAAGGAAAAGATGCGAGCATTGCGGCTGCAATCGAAGAGCATTACAAACCGCAAGGGCCAACAGATGCTGTGCCCTCTGAGCCGGTATCTATGGCAGTGGCGTTGGCTGAGAAGATTGACATTCTTACCGGCTTTTGGGCGATTGATGAAAAGCCAACCGGATCGAAAGACCCGTTTGCTTTGCGCCGGGCAGCACTTGGTGTTATTCGCATTGTTTTGGAAAACAGCCTAAGGCTGCCTTTAAAAGATTTGTTTAAAGCTGCACGGCCTGAATTTTCATCTGATGAGAAACTCGTTGATGACCTTCTTTCTTTCTTTGCGGATCGATTGAAGGTTTACTTGCGCGATCAAGGGGCGCGGCATGATTTAATCGATGCTGTGTTCTCACTTGGTGGGCAAGATGACTTATTGATGATTGTGAAGCGGGTTGAGGCTCTTTCTACTTTCTTGGATACTGATGATGGGGTGAACCTTCTTGCTGGCATTAAGCGGGCTGAGAATATTCTGCGCATTGAAGAGAAGAAAGATAAAACTCGCTATGCAGGCGATGTAAATGAAGATCTCTTAAAAATGGCGCAGGAAAAAGCGCTGAATAAAGCTATAAAAACAGTTTCGGAAAAAGCAACGTCTTTAATAAACAAAGAAGAGTTTGAAGGGGCGATGAGTGAGCTTTCTAAACTTCGCCGCCCTGTAGACGCGTTTTTTGATGACGTGATCGTTAATGACGAGGACGCAGACATTCGCAAGAACCGTTTGGCATTGCTTGCTTCTATTCGCGGTGCGGCACTTGGCATTGCGCGCTTTGGGAAAATTGAGGGATAAGAAGGTGTTTAGTGGCGCTTCAGATTGCCCACTAACAACCGTGTTCTTATTTAACTCACGGGCTATTCCGCTGCGAAGCAGCGGGCCCTCCGCTGGGCGTCGCAACGCGACGGGCTTCGCTGGCGCTACGCCATGTCCTGACACCGAAGTGGTGCCACTCCTTCTTCGTTTAAATAACTCATGGGCTAAACCGCTGTGAAGCGGCGGGGCCTACATTCTAGTTGTGCTTCAGTTGCCCACATTGCAACCGCAAAAC
The DNA here is from genome assembly GCA_965230545.1 of Hyphomicrobiales bacterium. Taxonomy (GTDB): domain Bacteria; phylum Pseudomonadota; class Alphaproteobacteria; order Rhizobiales; family HXMU1428-3; genus HXMU1428-3. Next base: position 18,934 of record CBDDLE010000001.1, read on the forward strand.
CTGTACTGAAAGTTCTGTGCTAAACGCTGGGCTTCGCCATGTCCTGGCGCCGAAGTGGCGCCATTCCTTCTTCGTTTAAATAACTCATGGGCTAAACCGCTGTGAAGCGGCGGGCTCTACATTCTAGTTGTGCTTTAGGTTGCCCACCTGCAACCGCACTGTGCGTCGCAACGCGCCGGGCTTTGCTGGCGCTACACCATGTCCTGAAACCGAAGTGGTGCCACTCCTTCTTCGTATATCAATTCTGAGTTGATGTTTTTTATTGTGCAGTTTGGTTGGTTCAAAATTAAGATTGAAAAGACCTAATTATTTGCACCATAGCGATGTAGCTCGGAGCCGTGGTCTCTTAGCCAGGCTTTTGGTGTTTGATAGGTGGGGAGAGTTTGCTCAACCAGTGCCCAGAAATTTGGGCCGTGGTTCATTTCAGCAAGGTGTGCCACTTCATGGGCTGCCACATAATCGAGAACATCTGAGGGCGCTAATATGAGGCGCCATGAATAAGATAAAATGCCGCGTGATGAACATGAGCCCCAACGGCTGCGTTGGTCTTTGATCATGATTTTTTTGTATGAGAGGCCGAGATTATCGCTGTGCCATTTTGAGCGCTCTTGAATATCTTTTCTTGCTTGATCAATGAGCCATCTTGTAAGGCGGCGCGGGGCGAACTGTTCGGTGCCGTTGATGTGAATTTCAGGCAGAGAGGTTTCTTCTGTTTTTACAGAGTGAGTTTCTGAAAAATTTGTTTTTTCATCATCTTGATTATTGTTTTCAATCCAGATGACACCTTTACCGCGTGATTGACCAGCAAAGATTAGTTTATGTGGTTCACCTCTTAGAGGAATGATGCTCTCATGTTTGAAGGGAGCTGCTTCAGGCAATTTTTCAAATTGTTCAAATAGCCAGTTGCGATGATTTTCCAGAAAGGAAATTGTTTCTTTGTCTGAGCAGTAGGGTGGTACTGTTACAATTGCCGAGCGATCTGTTGAACTAACGCGAAGGGTTAAACGGCGGGCTTTTGGATGGCGTCGAAATTTAATGGGGATGTCGCAATTTTCTAAAGCAATCTCTTCTCCATGCTGGAGCATGCTTTTTTGGGAAATATTTAGGCGTGCTGCCCACCGCATAGAATTGCCTCTTCTTAATGTAAATGATTGTTCTTATTGTTTTGAAGCCTGAAAATTGATGTTTGGTGATTTGCCGCTTTTTGTGATCACCATCAACGAATCAGTTCTTTCAAGCATGATATTTATTGGTTAATTATTAAAGTGCTATTTTATATTTTTTTTACCAACTCACAAAAAATGCAGTTATCGGGCCTTGTTTTGAGTTTGGTACAGTTTGTCATTAAAACTAATTTACATATTTATTTATGGCGTTTGCCATATCTTTTGCTGTGTTGTTAAACCTGAAATAACGAATGAACTTTCCATCTGGTCCCACTAAAAATGTTTGGGGGGAATGGTCCATTAAATAATCTGTGCCTTTGACGTTTTTAGATGGCTTTCCATTTTCATCCACTTTGACGCCGTAAACTTTGTAAGCTTTTTTTACTTTGGTAATTTCTTCAACTGTGCCTGTTAGTCCAGTTAGGCGAGGGTGGAAATTTGAGACGTAGCTGGCCATTTGTTTTGGGGTGTCTCGCTCTGGGTCAATGGAAATGAAAATTGGTTGTACCTTTTCACTCTTAGGTTTCGCCATGTCTATGGCGGTTGCCATTTTTTGTAAATCTGTTGGGCAAATATCTGGGCAGTATGTATAGCCAAAATAAATCAGCATAAATTTGCCATTGTAGTCTTTGTCAGTTTTGGGGGTGCCTTTATGGTCGACCAAGTTGAAAGGACCGCCGATGAGAGCTTTGCTATTTCCGACAATTTGGGTTTTGGTTTGCTGGTGCTCAAGGGCATAAAGCCATATGGCTACAAGCGCTCCGAAGCAGAAGCAGCAAAGAATAATAAACAGTTGATTGAGGCGCATGAAATTTCACCTTGAAAAAAACTTGATTGGTCGGTTCTCAAAAAGATTTAGGTTGTTCATTAATTGAGACGCATGAAGAGCTGGATTGTTTTTAATGATAATCAGCTCTTGTTTAGCTCCTGGACATTAAGCGGGCAATGGTTAAAAGGTCAAGCATTTCTAACGATAATTTTGATCAAAATGGTGTGACGATATTTAGCACTGAAAAGTGGTGTGAATTTGATTTTTAAAAGGCATGATTAAAGTGGGTTATTTATATTTCACGTTTTAGGTTGTCAGTTGTGTCAAATTCCTTAATGTCTTTTTATATGGAACAAAGAGATTATATAAATCGATCGCATTTGCGCCTTCGTACAATTGTCCGTTTGAGGTGGATTGCTATTGTTGGTCAATTTGCCGCTGTGTTGCTTGTTTTCTATTGGCTGAAGTTTGAGTTTCCTCTCACATTGACGATCTTTGTCATTTGTCTTTCTGTTTGTATTAATGTGGTGCTGAGCGCCATGGTGACCGATATTAAAGTTATTGGTAATAAGTTTGGCGCGTGGATGCTTGGCTTTGATATTGTTCAGCTTTCAGTGCTGTTATATTTAACAGGTGGAATTTTAAATCCTTTTGCCTCTTTGCTTGTGGCGCCTATTGCTATTTCTGCCGCTTCCTTGCGCACACAGTCCACTGTTATCCTTTCTATTTTGTCATTGATTTCAGCAAGCATTATTAGTTTTTTCTATTTGCCACTGCCTTGGGAAACGGTTGGGGGGCTGGAATTTCCTATGGCTTATAGACTTGGGAACTGGATTTCGCTTCTTTGTGCTATGGCATTTATCGGTTTTTTTGCTTGGCGTATTGCGAATGAAAGCCGGGTGATGTCTGCCGCGCTTGCTGCGACTGAAGCGACATTAGCACGCGAGCAGAAATTGTCTGCGATTGATGGTTTGGCAGCAGCTGCTGCGCATGGACTTGGAACGCCCCTTTCAACCATTTGTCTCGTTGCAAAAGAGCTTGAGCGCGAGCTACCTGATGAAAATCATATTAAAGATGATGTAAAGCTTATTCGAAGGCAAGCCGTTCGCTGTCGTGAAATTCTCCAATCATTAACTGATGAAGGGATGGATGCAGACATGCTGGTTGCTACGTCTTCCATTGGGGATGTGATTGAAGAGGTGGCTCAACCTTTAAAGGCATTAAATGCCAATATTATCATTAAAAAATCAGCGAAAGCGGGAACTGTTGCGCCTTATGATAAAGAGCCATTGCTTTATCGAAACCCTGGGATGATTTATGCGCTGGGGAATATTGTTGAGAATGCAGTTGAGTTTTCTGAAACAAAAGTTTTGATCACAGTTGAATGGTCTGAGACTAAAGTCAAAATGAGCATTGTTGATGATGGGCCAGGTTTTTCTGCCGAGATGATGAAAATTTTAGGTGAGCCGTTTGTTTCTTCTCGCTCTATTGCACGTGGAGAAGTTGAGGATCATCAAAGTGGCATGGGGCTTGGTTTTTTTATTTCCAAAACATTGTTGGAGCGGTCTGGTGCGGTTATGCGTTTTGGTAATGTGAAGCATGATTTGCTAAAAGGAGAGGTTACTGGAGCTTATGTTAAGTTAGAATGGTCTCGGGCGGCGCTTGATACGAGTATTGATAAAGAATAACTCTTCATATGATAAGCATAAAAGTTAGTTTCTTTAATTAATTTTTTTGATTGTTATTAATATATTTGTTTCTTTTTGTTGTGGTGTTTCGTCCTGCGACAAATTAGGCCTGTTTTCCTATTTTGCTTCACATTTTGTTCTATTGCGACTAAAGTTTGACTTAGAGTTATTCTATTTGTTCCGCGCGTTTTTCGTGTTTGAATGATATTTTTTATGGAACTCTTTAAACTTAATAGATTGGGGAGGTCTTTTATGGTTATGGAGGCGATAGACTGGTCGGAATATGAAGACCGGTCAATGTTGGTGGTTGAGGATGATCAATCATTTTTAAATCGACTGTCTCGCGCTTTGACTTCGCGTGGGTTTGATGTGCAAACAGCAGATAATGTCGATGATGGAATTGCTATTATTCGTCGGTCACCGCCTGCATTTGCAGTTGTTGATATGCGCCTAAATGGTGGGAATGGTTTGGAAGTTCTTCAAGTGCTTTCCGAGGCGCGGCCGGATGCGCGTTCTGTTGTCTTGACTGGATATGGTAATCTGGCAACGGCTGTTACAGCTGTGAAGTTAGGTGCCATTGATTACCTTGCTAAGCCGGCTGATGCTGATGATGTTGTTGCAGCGCTGATGGCAACTGGTGAAAAAGCAGAGCCACCAGAAAACCCGATGTCAGCTGATCGTGTGCGCTGGGAACATATTCAACGGGTTTATGAATTGTGTAATCGCAATGTTTCTGAAACAGCGCGGCGCCTGAACATGCACCGCAGAACTTTGCAGCGGATTTTGGCCAAAAGAGCGCCTCGATAAAACTCGGCTTTTGGGGCTGGTGCCTTCCTTGAAAGGAATGACTGTTTCATAGTTGGGTATGCTCTTACTTTTTTAGTCACGACAAGTTTATGATTAGCAGCAAACTTTTATGAAGTTTGCTGCTTTTTTTTGCTTAAACTTTAATTCATTTGGAAAATTGATTGTTATTCGGAAGGCTTGATGAAAAGGGGGGGAGGCGTTGCTTACCAACTTTAGTTGGGGGTCTTAACAATCTTTAATTATCTTGTCATTGTCGATTGGTGTATAAAAACTAAATTTTAAGCCATATATTTGATGTGAGATGTTTGGCTTATGAGTGAAATGCGATATTAAAGTTTGTGTTTAAGAAGCTTTCTTGCGGATTTTCGCTTGAATTTTTTTACACATCTGGAGGGGTGATATGTTCGGATTAAGCAAAAACCGTGAAACACTTGGAAAAAAATCACGGCAAGGAAGTGACACGATTGAAGTGGCTGGGCTTCGTAATGCTTTAAATCCCGGAAAGTTAGAGTTTTTAACCACCAAAGAAGTTACGCCTTACTTAGGCTTAATTGGCCAAGACCGCGGTATTGAAGCTGTTAAACTTGGTGTCGACCTTCGAGCTGATAATTTTAATATTTTTGCTGTTGGCGGGCTTGGGGTTGGCAAGCTTACTGCTATCACTAAGCTTTTAAAAGAGACATTACCTTCTTGGGAAGCGCCTTCCGATTGGGTTTACGTGAATAATTTTGAAAATAGTTATCAACCGATTGCTATTGAGCTTTCTGCAGGGCAGGGGCAAGAATTTCGTCAATTGATGATCCAGTCTATTGATGAGTTACGTGTTGGTTTATCTGCAATGTTTCATTCAGATGAATATATTACTCGGCGCCGAGCGATTGATTTGGCATTTGAGAGTAACCAGGAAGATGCCATCGACAACTTAATTGAGCATGCACGCTCTAAGAATGTTGGGATTTTAAGAACGCCTTCTGGATTTACCATGGTGCCATTGGAAGATGGTGAAGCGTTAGAGCCGGAAGAGTTTCAAGCGAAGCCAGTTGGTGAGCGCCGGGTGGTTGAGGCAAAGATTGAAGCACTTGAGCGCCAATTATCTGAACTGTTTCAAAGTTTTCCTCTACAGCAAAAAGAACGTGCTGAAAAGCTGATGAAGCTGAATGCAGACATGGCGAAGAATGTTGTATCTGCGGCTCTTCTAGAGGTTGGAAAACGCTTTAAAAAACATGAAAAAATAAAGACTTATCTAACGGCTGTTGAAGTTGATCTTATTCGTCATATTGGTTTGTTTGTTGACGAAGAGAGTGATGATATTTTGGTGAAGGGCCATGTTGAGACAGAAGATGACCCGAAATATTCTCGCTATATGGTCAATATTTTAGTGAGCCATAAACGAAGCGAGCTTAATGGTGCTCCTCTTGTTAAGGAAGGGAACCCGACGCTTAGTAATTTGGTTGGTAGTGTTGAGGCTTTGGTTGGCCCTGGTAATAGTGTTGGTGCTGACTTTAATATGATTAAAGCGGGGGCGTTGCATAAAGCAAATGGTGGTGTTCTTTTGCTGGATGCTGCTAAATTGTTGCAAAATAACTTTGCATGGGAAGGCTTTAAGCAAGCGCTGATCGATAGGGAAATTCGTATTCAATCGCCGATTGATGATGGGTCTGTTTTGAAGCCTGTATCTTTAAAGCCTGAGCCTATTCCTTTGAATGTTAAGGTTATTCTTTTTGGTGAGCGGGATATTTATTATCGCTTGAAAGAGGCTGACCCTGAATTTGCGAACATTTTTAAAATACAAGCTGAATTTGAAGACAGGATTGATCGAACTGATGAAACTGAGCTGCAATATGCTCAGGTTATTACGGGTATTTTAAATAAGAAGAATTTGAAGCCGCTTGATGCTGTGGCTGTTGGGCGTTTAATTGAAGAGAGCTCGCGCCAGGCTGGTGATGGTGAAAAGCTTTATATTAATTTTGTTCAATTGCAGGATATTTTAATCGAGGCCGATTATCTTTCTTCGCAAGATGAGCGCAAAACCACGGCCCACTCCGATATTAAAATGGCTTTGAGTAAACGTGACCAACGGGCTTCATTGGTGAAAGAGCGTTATCGTGAAGGCATTTTGCGTGACTTGCAGATGATCGAAACGGATGGTGCTGTTATTGGCCAGATTAATGGTTTGAGTGTTTTGCAGCACGGGGATTATGCATTTGGGCGGCCAAATAAAATAACGGCTTCAGTGCGAATGGGGGCTGGCCGTGTGGTTGATATTGAACGCGAAGTAGAGCTTGGTGGCCCGTTACATTCTAAGGGCGTGATGATCCTTTGGGGGTATTTGGCTGGAAGATATGCGCAAACGGTTCCTCTTGCATTGAGTGCGAGTTTGGTTTTTGAGCAATCTTATGGCGGGGTTGATGGAGATAGTGCATCAGCGGCTGAATTATTTGCGCTTCTTTCTGCTCTTTCTCAAGTGCCAATTCGTCAAGGTATTGCTGTGACAGGGTCTGTAAATCAGCAAGGTGGTGTGCAGGCAATTGGCGGCGTGAATGAAAAGATTGAGGGGTATTTTGATCTTTGTTCCAAGCGCGGTTTAACAGGTGGGCAAGGCGTGATTATTCCGCATGCGAACAGAGTGCATTTGATGCTTCGCGAAGATGTTGTTGCTGCGTGTGGACGCGGTGATTTTTATGTTTGGTCAATTGAGCATATTGATGAGGGCTTGGAAATTTTAACCGGTGTTAAGGCGGGGACGCGTTCTCGCAAAGGTGTTTTTGAGAGCGGTTCGTTAAACCGGGGCGTTGAAGCGCGGTTGACTGATTTTGCTCATATGCGCCGGTCATTTAACGATGGGCCTGTGGGGTAATTCGTTAACCTTTTGTTAACGGATTTATCCGTAGTTTCTCAGCTTTCTTCGTTAAGCTTATGTTATGAAATAATAAAACCGCTCTTCATGCTGATTTTTTTCATCCGTGGGGTTGTTGATTATATGTTTCAATTATAAACTGATTTTCAGAAATAATCTTTTTGTTGATTATTTATCTTCTTAGTTTTGTCACGAATCATTTAGGGTTTCTTCAAGTTTAATTGTGCTTCAGATGGCTTTTTTATTGAGCCTTTAGGTTTCCTACCAGAAACCGGGCTTATTAGATTGGCCTTTAGGTTTCTCACCAGAAACCGGCCTAAAGCATCCGCATTTATAGTTGTGCTTTAGATGCCCACAAAGCATCCGCACAATGAGGAGACGAACGAATGGCTGAACAGATTATATTGAAGCTTGGGGGCAGATGCCCAAACAAAGCTGCGCTTTCTGTCGGCTTTCAAATGGCGAAAGGTGCCAGCCTGCCTATTCGTGCGTTATATCTCGAAAATGAACAACTTTTAAAGGCTTCACGTTTTTCTTTTTCTAAAGAAGTTGGTTTGTGCGGTTCTCGTCGCGGCTTTGAAGTGCATGAATTAAAAAAAGAAAATAAAATTGCCGTTCGTGCTCTTGAGCGTGAAGTGCGCCGGCGTTCTGAGGCGGCTCGTATTGAGGCTGATTTTCTTACCCTGACTGAAAATGTTAATGCACAATTTCACTCCTATTGTGACCGGGGCAATATCATTGTTATGGGTGAGCATTTGTCAGCCAGGCAATTGAGCCGGGATTTTATGCAATTGAAAGATAGCAATTGCAGGGGCGGTGTTTTAATGGCTGGTCCCAGAGCAAAAGCTCAATCAGGGCCGCTTGTTCTTCTTGTCCATTCTTATGATGCCTGGAAAGACGGGCTTGATATGCTCAGAGATTATTTACAAACCTTTGAGCAAAAGGTTGTGCTGTTATGCATTGGGGATGTGATTGAGCGTGAAGAAGAGCTGCGCGCTGACATTGAGACTGATTTCTTTGGTGACTTGGTTGTTTATGGCATGAAGCGCATGGATCAATCTCGGCTTTTATGGGAGATTGGGCATTTGAAAACTGGTTTGCTTTATTTATTACCAGATTGTCCTTTGGCGGCCGAAAAAGATGGTTTTGAGGTGTTGTTGAATTTGTTCCGTTGTCCGCTTCTTGTTTCTCTTTAAACACGATCAATCTAACTATGCATTTAGAATTGGGGCTTTTTCCTCAGTCTGTATATCCATTTCTTTTTCTATAACGTTTTTCATTCTCGGGCTGTTTTCTGGCCAATATTGCTCTAAGTTGTTAGAAGAAATCAAAGTCCATCACGTATGGGTTTAAAGAGATTTTACGTATTTAGGAGCGGTCATGACCTCTACCCCTGACAATTCGACCAAGACTAATGTTTTACCTTGGCGTGCTATTTGTTTGACACTTTTTCCTGAATTATTCCCCGGACCATTGGGAGCGAGTGTGACAGGGACTGCTTTAGAGAAGGGTTTGTGGGAATTAGACACTATTAACTTTAGAGACTTTGCGACAGACAAGCACCGCTCAGTAGATGATACACCAGCTGGTGGTGGGCCTGGTATGGTACTTCGTCCTGATATTGCCTCACAAGCAGTTGATGTGGCTGTTGATTTATGTCCGACAGCTCGCCGGGTTTATCTTTCGCCACGAGGGCGACCATTTGATCAAGATTTAGCGCGAGAATTTGCAGCGTCTGATGGTTTGATTTTGGTATGTGGTCGTTTTGAAGGGCTTGATGAGCGGGTGATAGAGACACGAAAGCTTGAGGAAGTTTCTATTGGTGATTTTGTTATGACCGGCGGGGAGATGGCGGCTTTTTGTTTGCTGGATGCGGTTGTTCGCTTGAAGGATGGTGTTTTAGGGGCGCATTCAAGTTTGGACAATGAGAGTTTTGAAAATGGTTTGCTCGAGCATCCGCATTATACAAGGCCGCGTGAGTTTGAGGGGAAAGAGATCCCTGAGGTTTTATTAAGTGGCGACCATAAAAAAATTGCTGAGTGGCGGGAAAGTGAAGCTTTAAAAATTACTAAAGAGCGACGCCCTGATTTATTAGAAACCCATCTTCAAGAAAATAAAGAATAATGACGCCTTACTCATCACTTTAGCATTTTAGCGTGTGTTTCCAGACAGCTGCTGTGCAGGAAAGTAAGAAGAATAACCCTAATGTTAAACTGAGAAGATGGCTGGTTTCAGTTTGCAAGATGAGGGTTGAGCTATTTATTGTGATGATGCTGAGCATGATAATGGTTAGCAATGAAGTTGCAATGGCGAGCGGGAGTTGCTTCATGCAGAGAGTTGTTGATGTTAAATAAGCTGGAGGGGTGCCATTTGAAGCGCTGACTAGGGATGGATTGATTGTCTCTTTTTGTTTGGTTTGCTCCATGATGTACTCCCTCACTTAATACCCATCACTGAATTTCACTGTTTAAAGGGTATATCATGGAAGGGTTGAGCTTCATTTAAATTGATTATTTGAAACTAATTCAAATTTTATATAAATTTATTGAAGCTTTATTGCCGAAATTGGGGGTATTTTTCGTTAAAATGTCCATATTTTGGAGTTATGAGGCTGCCTTAGGCAATGGCAGGGTTGATTTTGTCTCTGAAAGATGTCAGGAAATTGCTTTGTCTATGGGTGAGTAGGCTAGAGGAGCGAGTGATTAGTCGCCTCAGTGCCTGCATTGGCTTGCAGGATGGGATTTCACTCATTTCAAGATAGATTTGATTTTTGCAACTGGTTTGGACTTAGGGAGCCAGATTTAGGTTGTGGTTGAGATATATTTCGATAGCGAATTAGAGGATTAGTTAATGACTGAAAAAGATCTTTACGAAATCGGTGAAATTCCGCCGCTTGGACATGTGCCAGAGAAAATGTATGCCTGGGCAATTCGCAAAGAGCGTGAAGGTAATCCTGATCAGGCTATGCAGGTTGAGGCCGTACCTACATGGGATCTTGGTCCTAAAGAAGTGCTTGTTTTTAACATGGCAGCTGGTGTGAACTATAATGGTGTATGGGCATCTCTTGGTGTGCCTGTTTCTATGTTTGATGTTCATGGTCATGATTTCCACGTAGCAGGTTCTGATGCATCTGGCGTTGTTTGGGCCGTTGGTAAAGACGTGAAAAACTGGAAAGTTGGTGATGAAGTTGTTGTTCACTGTAATATGACAGATGGCGACGATGAAGAGTGTAATGGTGGTGATCCAATGTACTCTAACACCCAAAAGATTTGGGGTTATGAAACACCTGATGGGTCATTTGCTCAATTCTCACGTGTTCAGGCTCAGCAATTAATGCCGCGTCCTCAGCACTTAACTTGGGAACAAAGTGCTTGTTACACACTTACATTAGCAACTGCTTATCGTATGCTTTTTGGTCACATGCCTCATGAAGTGAAGCCTGGTCAAAATGTGCTTGTTTGGGGTGCATCTGGTGGTCTTGGTGTGTTTGCTGTGCAGCTTATTAAAGCAGCTGGTGCGAACGCGATTGGCGTGATTTCTGATGAATCTAAGCGCGATTACGTTATGAGCCTTGGTGCTAAGGGTGTGATCAACCGTAAAGATTTTAACTGCTGGGGCCAATTGCCTACAGTGAACAGTGAAGAATATAAGAACTGGTTTGGTGAAGTTCGCAAATTCGGTAAAGCAATTTGGGATATCACTGGCAAGGGCGTGAACGTTGACATGGTGTTTGAACACCCTGGTGAAGCGACATTTCCAGCATCAACATTCGTTGTGAAACGTGGTGGTATGGTTGTGTTCTGTGCGGGTACATCTGGTTTTAACCTTACTATGGATGCACGTTATGTTTGGATGCACCAAAAACGTATTCAGGGTTCACACTTTGCTCACTTGAAGCAAGCTGCAAGCGCTAACCGTTTGGTTATTGAAGGTCATGTTGATCCTTGTATGTCTGAAGTATTTGAGTGGGATCGTATTCCAGAAGCTCACATGCAGATGCTAGCTAATAAGCATGCGCCTGGTAACATGTCTTGCCTTGTTGGTGCTAAGCGCGCTGGCATGAAAACTTTAGAAGAAGCTCGTAACGCTTAATTTTAAAGATTTAAAATTGATTTATTTAAAGGCGCGACTTGGTTGCGCCTTTTTTTATGGAATTTTGAGTGGCTCCAGCTACCTGTCAGCTGTTTACGAGATGGCAGGTTTTTCATTAGCTAGATTGGGAAATAAGTTTCTTTAAAGTGCGCGGTTGTTCGATTATTTTAAAAAATAAGGTAATAAATTTTCTTTTTGCCATGATATCATCATTAAAATGGCATTATTTGTTTTAAGCCGTACTTATTTTGTCAATAATTTGAGTTTATGGTGTGGACGGTGAATGTAAAATGATGGTTAAGCCATTATTTATTTTTGAGTAAAGGGACGTCAGCTCATGAGCTCTTCAGATGATCAAATCATTCAATCTGTTGATAATATTATTTCTGCGGTTGAGAAATTGGTTGGAGACATACGAGTTGCGCCAGATATTGATGAGGCAGCTAAAAGCTTTGCTTTGAAAAGAGTTGGTGCTGTTGCCAAAGACCTAAATCAAATAAATCGTGCTCTTTTTTTCAATGATTTTGAAGAGGCTGTTTCTGACAATAGTCAAAACCAGACCGAAGTTAGCCAAAATGAGGCTGATGTTCGCGCTAAAATAACAGGTGAAGATGGAGCGTCGATTAATGAGATGTTGTCAGCTTGGTCTCAACCGGTTGAAGCTGAAGATGGATTAGAGACTTTAGAAGAAGATCAAGCGTTATCTCAAACCGAAGTTCCTAAAAAACCTCGTATTATTGTAAGCCCTGTTAAGCGCTCAGTTTCAGAAAAAGAAGAACATCAGGACGTTAAAGATAATTCTAGTGATCGTTCTGAAGAGGTTCGTGAGCAGGATTATTCTATTGCTTCTTCTTTCCAAGAGAGCATGGTTTCATCTCTTGCTCAATCTGAGACTTCATTTGTTGGTGAACGGTTGATTGAAGAAGAAGCTGTTTTAGAGAAACCATCTCTAGAAGAAACTTCTTTAGAAGAAGTCACTCGTGATGAGCCTGTTGTGCAAGAAGGCTCATTCACTGTCGAGAGCGAAAAAGAAGCGATTTCTCAAACCGATGATCTAACACTCATTAAAGGCATAGATCGTGATGTAGCTGATCTGTTAGCTATCCATGGTATTACGAGTTTTCTTGATATTGTTGAATTTAAAGAAGCTGATATGTTGCGTTTGTCAGAAGAATTATCTGACCCTTGTTGTGTTGCACGGGAAAATTGGATTGAGCAAGCGGCTTTGTTAACAAAGGATTGTTTGACCCTTTACGCTCAGCATGCGCAGCCAGAGGAAGACCAGATTATCTTTGATCGCCTTTCTTTGAATAAATTTTACACTATTCATCCTGATGTTGTGGCGCCTTCATTCGATGGTGTAGCAGCTGAACCTGTTAGTTCTTTGACTGAACGCTTATCCTCTGTTGATACACAAGATGATCAAGACACTGTTTTGAACTCAGATACTTCTTTTGAAGAAGAGGTTGAAGCGCCTATGGCTGCAGAAAGTGCTCCTCTTTCTAGCAATGCTGAAGATGAGCATCATGAAGAAGTTTTGGATGTTGAGCCAGTTGGAGAAGACGCTGTCTTTGATGCTGAGACTTTAGATGAAGGGGGGATGGAAGAGCCGCAAGAGTTTACAGATGCGCTTTTGGCAAAGAGGCTGGCATTAGAGGCAGAGCTCGCCACTCTTAAAGCGCAAATGGCCAGTCAAGTTGAGACTGATGAAAATTTAAAAACTGAGACTTCATTTCGAGATTTTAAAGAAGATGACATAGAACCTCAGGATGTGGTTTCTCCTGAAGTTGAAATCTTATCTCATGTAGAGGGGCAAAATGAAATTGCAGATGTCTTCTCATCAGATGATGAAGAGGAGACTTCTAATTTTTCTGCTCAAGATGATTTAGGTGACGGGGCTATTTGGCACGAAGAAGTGACAACAGGGAAAGATTATGTTCCGCCAGTTGTTGAAGATGATTTTGAAGCAGAAGAAGATAATCCGCATTTTTCAAACCCGAGCTCTTCTAATGATCAGACAAATTATGAAGAACAGCCCGTTTTTCAAGAACAGTATGTTGAAACACCTTTTTCTCAACAACAGAGACAAGATCATTTTGTTTCACCTGATGCTACTTTCCAAAATTCACAAGATAGGCATTTTGCCGAGGAACAAAGAGGGGAAAGTTTCCCTCAATATGGTGGTGACTTTTCTAATCAAGGGCACTCATTTGATGAAGGATTATCAGTTAATGAGGAGCCAGTAGTGCAAGAAGAGGCCTATACTTACAATGTAGACCAGCTTTCAGAACATGTGCCACTATCTCATTTAGAGGAAATGAGCACCTTCCCTGAACAGAGGGCTCCGTTTGGAGAAGTTCGTCAACCGGGCTTTTTAGAGGTTCCGTCACCTGATGGTGCTCTACATGACCAGAATTTGGAAGTTCAAGGGGTTAGCTCCGTTGAAAGTCAAACACGTGGAATTGGGGAGAATATTCCACCTTCACCTAAATTTGCTGCTGATAACGCTGAAGATAGAGGACTGGGCCAAGCGAGTGTCTCTCCAATTAATCAAGCTGAATATGTGGATGATATTTCTGTTCCTAAATCTTCTATGAATTCAGACCCTGCTCTTGCAAGAGCGGATAGTATGGCGAATGTTTTAGGAGCTCATGAGACGGTTTCGGATAAGGTTCCTGAAATAAAAGAAAAAATGAATAATGGTCAAACTTTGGGGCAGTATTTGGCTTCAAAAACTCAAAATGAGTTGAGCGATGCTCCATTACCTGGCTTGGAAGAAAGTGATGTTGAGACGGCTGACCGTTATGCCCAATCTTTTGATGATGGTAATGGGCAGTTATCTACTCCGCCTATTCCTCCTCAAAAAGAGGATCTTCGTGAATTAAGCCTTCAGGATAGATCAATTAGTCTACCGCCTGCGCCGCCTCATGCACCTCAGATTAATATGTCAGAAATGGGTGCGCCGGCTCAGTTACCTTCTGGAATGCCGCGCCCGCCCGCGCCGCCTATTGCGAGTGGCATTAAAGTGCCGCCATCAGTTTCTGGCGATCGGGAAGAGATAAATGAAGTTGAAAATGGGAGACGGCATTTACCACCTCATTCCGAGGTTCAATCTCAATCTCATTCTCATTCACAAAATCATTCTCAATCTCAATTATACGCTCAAAACCAGAGCCCTGATCCTCTTCAGCCTCATATTCATTCTCAGAGGCATGATAGAGGCCACCCGCCCCTTAATAGAGAGACATTAGAGCAAAATGCATTGCCGCCTCTTCCGCCGCAGAGTTTGCCGCAAGGTCAGCCTCCTCAAACTTTGCCTCCTCAAAGAGAATTTTCTAAAGGCCCAGCTTTGAGCCCTATGGAAGATCCAAGTTCGAAAAGAGGGCCGGTTGAAGGGCCAACGCCGCCTCCTTTTACGGATATGCCATCACCTGTTGGGGAGGGACAAGCTTATGCAGATACGCAGAGAATTATTGCCGCGAAACGACGGGCAGATTTAGAAAAAGCGATGAATAGGTCTGATATTCCAAATGGGCAGGCCTTTATGGACACACAACAATTGATGGAAAATGGAGCTCCTTTTGAACTTCAACAGAGTTCTATTCAGGCTGGCCAATTGGATGAACCACCAGCTTTACCGCCTGAGGCTGCAAGAGCTGCTGCCGCTTATCCTAAGGGGATGCAAAACCCGGAAATGAGTTATCGTGGCCAGAAGCCACAGCAACAAGTAACAGATGAAACTTTGCCTCCTCTTGAAGGGTATACAGGTGAAGAAGCCAAGCCGAAACCTTCTGGCTTTACAGCGAAAGCCAAGAAATTTGCGGAGAGTTTGCAGCGTTCATTTGTTGATAAAGAATAGATTGAGCCACTTTTTTAGTCATTTCTAACGGGCTTGTGGCTCAAAATTTGTCGAATTCATCCTAAAATTTTGTAATTTGCAGCTTTTTGCTGGGTAAATGATCCGAAATTGGTCTTTTTGCGTATTATTTTTTGGATTGGCTTGTTGCAAGTTACCTCTGCCTCACTGTATAAATGTGCGTATTATTACTTGTGGGTGGTTTTCCTTGCCGCAATGCTGGCTTTTAAGGGCTTTCCCTATTTAATTTCAAACTCAATTTGGAGAGATTTATGAACCTTGCGGTTGATAGTGCGCAGATGGCTGAAAATGGCTTAATTCTTAACTTGTTGGATCACCTTGAAGCAGGGGTGACTTTGGCTGATGAGCTAACAACAAAAGCAAAGGCCAATGTGCTGGCGCAAGTTGTAGGCGACGCTGGTAAGATTGATGCTGCCAAGTTTGATCTGGCGCAACATGAAGGCCATGGCCTTTCATGGTTTGCGACTTACTCTGAAAGTTTGAAACAGCTGCAAGATTATGCTGTTCGCATGAAAGAAGAAGACCGTCTTGGTGAGCTTGAAACTCTTATTGTTCAAATTGGCTTTGGTGAATATCTCACCCAGATGCTTGGCGGCATCCCAATGAGCCAAACAGAGATTATTCGCCCGAATGACCTTGGTTTAACTTCTGAAGATCTTGCTGGATTTAATAATGCGTCTGTTCAGTTGCTTATGAACTCTGGCAATAACCCTCAAGCTCGTAAGACCGTTATCGACTTAATGATGAAGACAGAAGGTAGCGCTACCTTTGGTGACACAGGCCTTGATGAGACTTATGAAGCAATGCGCGAAGAAATGCGCCGTTTTGCTGAAGCTGAAGTTGTGCCGCATGCCCATGAATGGCATTTGGATAATGCTTATGTGCCTATGGAAATTCTGGAAAAGATGGCCGAGCTTGGTGTGTTTGGTCTGACGATCCCTGAAGAATTTGGCGGTCTTGGACTTGGTAAAGAATCCATGGTTGTGGTTTCTGAGGAATTATCACGCGGTTACATTGGCGTTGGCTCACTTGGCACGCGCTCTGAAATTGCTGCTGAACTTATTCTTTGCGGTGGTACTCAGGAACAAAAAGAACATTGGCTTCCAAAAATTTCTGCTGGTGAGATTTTGCCAACAGCCGTATTCACTGAGCCAAACACAGGTTCTGACCTTGCCTCACTTAAAACACGCGGTGTTCTAGAGGGCGACAAATATGTGGTCACTGGCCAGAAAACATGGATTACGCACCCGGTTCGCGCTGACTTGATGACGCTTCTTGTGCGCACTAAGCCAGATGAAAAGGGGTATCGCGGGCTTTCAATGCTCTTGGCTGAAAAACAACGCGGCAGTGACGAAGATCCGTTCCCAACGCCTGGTATGGATGGCGGCGAGATTGAAGTGCTTGGCTATCGCGGCATGAAGGAATATGAAATTTCTTTCGATGGATTTGAAGTGCCAAAAGAAAATCTACTTGGCTCTGAAGAAGGCCAGGGCTTTAAGCAATTGATGGAAACATTTGAAGCGGCTCGTATTCAAACAGCTGCGCGTGCCATTGGTGTGGCGCAATGTGCGCTTGAGCTTGGTCTTCGCTATGCCGATGAGCGCATTCAGTTTGGTCAATCAATTGTCAACTTCCCACGGGTTTACAACAAGCTTGTGATGATGGCCGTTGAAATTATGATTGCGCGTCAGCTCACTTACTTCTCTGCGCGCCAGAAAGATGAAGAGAAGCGCTGTGACGTTGAAGCTGGTATGGCGAAACTCCTCGGTGCACGTGTTGCCTGGAGTTCAGCTGACAATGCCTTGCAAATTCACGGCGGTAACGGTTTTGCTCTTGAATATCCAGTGTCTCGTGTTCTTTGCGATGCGCGGATTTTGAACATCTTTGAAGGTGCAGCTGAAATTCAAGCGCAAGTGATTGCAAGACGAATTTTGACTTCTTAATTTTGCCTCACGGGCGATGGCAGCGAAGCTGCCGCCCTCCGCTGGGCAGCGCTATGCGCTGACGGTGCTGCGCACCTACGTTTTTCGAGCTCGGCAGGTTGAGGGGTTTGTTCTTCGTATAGTTAGATTTGAGAAAGGCCAGCTTTTGAGCTGGCCTTTTTATTTGTTTGGACCGTGTGTTAGATCAGATTAAATTTTACAATTACCAGCAAGTTTCGTGGTCGATGCATTTGTTTTGGAGCCAGGTACAATTTGGACAGAACTTCTGTGTGCTCCCATTTGAACATTGAATTGAACATAAGTGGTTTTTCCTGCAACGACTGTGAAATTCTTTTTGGCTTGCTGTCTTAAATTATTAGGCAAACCAAAGCCACCTGATGTTGTTGAAACAGTGTAAGAACCAGCTGCTAAGTAGCAGACAATATGTTTATTGGGTTGAATGTTTCCAGCCGTTTTTCCATTGACGATTAGAGGTTGAAACCATGTAAACCCCTGGAGAAGGCTACCACTATGAGGGTAGTAAGCAATCAATGCGCCTTTTCCTTTTGGTGAGTTAATAGCTATCTGGTTGACTTCTTTTTCAGGATTAGTAGTTACTTTTGAAATTTCATTATTATTGGTTGAACAACCAGAAACACATAGCAAAAGAAAAACGATAAACAATACTTCTTTTTTCATTTGTTTTACCCGCCCGTTACTTGAATTCTACAAATGTATTCATCTCTAATCTCTAAGTTTTGTCAATGTTTTTCTTTTTAATTGCTGTGGTTATATTGAAAAACATTCTTTGCTTTGTTTCCAATTTCTAGGTTGAGTTGGTCGATTATAAGTGCAGGGATATGGTTGTGATTGGTCTGTAAATTGCTTTTCTTTTGGGGTGATTATTTGGTGGTGGTGATTGTTGTTTGGCACCGCCTTTATGCTTGATTTAAAGAGGCCGTACTGTGTCGAATATTAAAATTCCTGAAAATGTTAAGCCGATCAATTTGTTAGAGAGTTTGAAAACCATTTCAACGCAGAAATTTAAAGAAGGAGATGGGGATCAAGATAACTCTCTTTCCTTTGAGGAGTATCGTAAACTTCATGAAGAGGGTGCTTTTAGTCCGGCAAGATTTGCCCATATTCGGGAGACTGAGGACATTTTTGCCGACCTTGATACTGACAAAGATGGCCAGTTAAGTGAGGAAGAATTTGTCTCCTCTCATGGTGAAGGGGTTATAGCTGCTTCGGCCAAGACTTTTATTCTTCAAGATTTCAGCCAGACCGAAGGCTTTCAACGGGCCAACAGTTTATACGAGACGTTGCTCGCGCAAAGACAGGCTTATGGGGCAAAGAAGTAGGATTGTTTCTACCTTCTACTTCAGTTTGAAATTATTTCTTATTCCTAAAAGAGCTAAAAAGATCAAAATAGCTGAAAACAGCGTATGCAAGAGTTCTATCCAGAAGATGGAATTTGGAATTTTGGGAGTTATGTTGTCGTTATATGTTCCATAGAGGCAGGTGTAGTCTCTTACAAATGTGCTGCGTTTGGCTGGGTTTTGCAACAGGCCAATGGCGCCGTTTTTCGCTGCCACTCGAAAGGCTGAGGATCTGATGTCGCAATCTTTCAGGTCTGATTGTTGGGTCATGTGGGTTTTGGTTCTTGAGTTAGACGATGGTTCTTTGTTTAGGTTGTGATGAGCATAGATGTGAATGTTTGTCATGATGCAGAGTAAGATAAACAATGAGATAAGTGGCCGGACGATAGAGCGACCATAGTCTGAGACGCAGCCATATGCGATATTTCCCCACCAGAAAGCAGAGACGAGTGGGCGGAGGTTCCAGCCGCCATCTTCGGTTCTGAGCGAACGGTCAGAGCGGAGTTCTCCAGCCCAGAAGCGTTGTTCGTTTTCATGATCATGAGCTTGGACTGCGAGGCGTTTGAGGGCTTGGTAGTGGGCTTTAGTATCTGGATCTATTAAGGAGGTCATGGAGTTTTTGAAACTGCCTGGTGGAACATCGTCCCCAAAGTCTATATTATCTA
Organism: Hyphomicrobiales bacterium; assembly: GCA_965230545.1. Lineage (GTDB taxonomy): Bacteria > Pseudomonadota > Alphaproteobacteria > Rhizobiales > HXMU1428-3 > HXMU1428-3. Next base: position 38,156 of record CBDDLE010000001.1, read on the forward strand.
ATCGTGGTGCTTCTGTGAAATTAGCTTGGATAAAGTTAGGTAGGTTGTTTTTGAAAAAAGCATTTTCTAGGGTGTATGCGTTTTCGGATTGTATGTAACTGTTGTCTAATGTCTTATAGAATTTGCAGTTGGCCAAATTAGTCATACTCTTAAAAAGAGAGTTTGAGAAATCAACGTAGTCATAGAAAATTGAGTTGTTAAAGTGATTGTTTTTTTCGAAAAGTGAGTTCTTGAATTCGGTAAGATTTTTGGTTTCAATAAATTGGAAGTTAACATCTCCATGAAACTTTGAATTAGAAAAATCGATTGCATGGTCGAATTTTGTTTCGAAGAAATTTAAATATTTGTGACATTCTAAATTATCAAAACGTGTTGCATCTTTGAATTTACAATTATTGAAAATGGCTTCTGAATAGAATTTGCTTCCGTAAAAAATTGTACTTTGAAAAAAAGAGGAGTTGGAAAATTGTGTGTAACCAAAGAATTCAATGTGTCTAAAATTTGCATTTTTATAAAACTCGCAATTCGAGAAATAAGCATTTTTTTTAAATATTGATTCTGAGAATGATGTTTGTTCTTCAAACTTAGAATTATTGAAAAAGGCAATATTTTTAAAAATTGAATTGTGAAATGTTGTTGATTTTGTGAATTTAGTATCATTGAAGTAAACTATTTCATAAAAAATAGCCTGTTTGAATTCACATGTTTCATTTAAATTCGCGTGTTCAAACCATACTACTCCTGGAAAAATACAATTTGAAAGATTTATATAGTATTTAAACTTGTGTTCATTAAACAATTTGGAAAAATTTATTTCAGACTTTTTGTACCAATCTTTAGTTTTTTGATTTACGGGCTCATTTTTAATAACTTCCCATTCTCCAGTTTTTTCTAACTTTTTTCTTTCTTGAAGCATCTTATTTGCCCAATTATTCCAAACATGTATGCCTTCTTCTTGAGTGCGCTTATACAGGGCGAGGGTTTCTTCTCTGTTCATGGGGGATCCTTTTGGGCGGATGAGTTGTGGTGCTTTTTGCTAGCTGAGCTTAAACAAAAGGTCTGAGGTTGAGCAAAGTGTTTTGCGATGATTTTCTTTTCTTTACACATTCTGTGTTCTTCACTCGATGTCATCCCGGGCCCGACCCGGGATCCACAGCGACACGCATATAACTGTCCTCAATCATGAAGCCCCCTATCAAGGCGTTACTCATAGTGCATCATTGACATAGAGGAAAAAGGACAGGTGGATCCCGGGTCAAGCCCGGGATGACGGTGGAGGGCTTTGGTGCTAAGGAGATGACGGATGGAGAGTTTTGCTTTTGGGCCTTTTGTTATGGAAAACCGTAGTTTGCAGGCGTGTGCGTTCTGAAAAATAGTTTTTGTTAAGGGTTTTTCGGGTAGGATTCTTGTGTGTGATTCGGTTTTAGGCGCGGTTGCTAGTGGGCAATCTAAAGCGCTATTGAAGATTTTCTTTTTAGCCATAGAAAAAAGCGGGGGCTTTTCATGGACGGGTTTAACAAAGAACAGACCATTGCTGAGATCAAGCTCGCCTTTAAGCGGCTGAAGCTTTCTCATATTGTCTCATTGATGGATAAATATGGTTTGCCGCAGGTTTTAAAAGTTGGCTCTTTTCATGATATTTATCTCCCTAAACGTTTGGCAGAAGCCTCTCAGCATCAGCTTGCAGCCTTAAACGCGGCCCTTCAATCGCAATATCTTGTTGGCAGCACTTTGGAAGAGAAATATGGCCTGGTGAATGCCGAAGAGAGTTTCAAACTTTTCATTAGTCATTCTGTTAGTCAGGAAGAAGAAGCGCTTGGCCTTAAAGAGCAATTTGCTTATGGGGGCATTGAGTGCTTTGTGGCCGGTGAAGATATTGCTGCCAATACCGAGTGGCTTGTTGAGATTGTCACCGAGCTTGAAGCTATGGATGGGTTGCTTAGTTTAGTGACCGAGCACTCTCTTGAAAGCGTGACCTGTAACCAGGAAGTTGGTTTTGCGCTGGGTGCTGGTAAGCCTGTTGTGAGTGTGATGAGCGGGAAAGCACCGCTTGGGCTGATTGGGGCAATGCAAGCGGTTGAGCGCAAAGAGGGCATGTCTGACAAGGATGTTGCGCTTGACGTGATTGACGCTTTGATGAAACTGCCACAATGGGGCCCACGTTTGACGAACCTTTTTGTGCGGCGCCTTGTGAGTTATGAAAGCCCGTCGGACAGTTTCAAAGTGATTGGCTTTTGCCGAAAGGCCCTTGCCTTTTCTAGCCACCTCACTGCGGGCCAAATTTTTGAACTGCGCAAAGCGGCGCGGGAAAATGACCAGATTGCCCGCTTTGCCTCTGGACGCGGCCCTGAGCTGATTGAAAGCTTGTGTGTAGATTTTGAATCTAAGCAAGCGGTTGGTTGAGGCTCTTTTTTTCTCTCGCGGGCTATTCTGCTGCTAAAGCAGCAGGCCCTACGAGGTGCGGCACTAGGTGCCGGGCTTCGCTCGCGCTTCACCATGTCCCTCAGCCCGAAGTGGGCTGAGCTCCTTCTTCGTATAGTGAGTTTTTGTTTTATGAGCTAAAGTTTTTTAGTGGCGGTTCAGGTTGCCTGCTTTTTAAGTGCTCCTTCAGTTGCTCACCAAGCAACCGTTGTAAGCAACTGCACTACACAGCACTAGACGCTGACGGTTCAGTGAGCACCTACGTTTTTCTTTTTAGATTATTCTATGAAAAAGGCTCAGTCTTTTTGGGAGACTGAGCCTTTTATATTATTTAACAGAATTTGTTAGGTTTAGTGGCTGCCGCGATCTTCTTCGGCGTGTGAACCGCGATCTTTGTCAGCGTGTGAGCCTCTTTCCTCTTTGTCTTTAACGGAGACTTTAAGAGCTTGTGTTGTGCCGTCTTTAAATTTCAATTGAATGTCATATGAGGCGCCTGGCTTTAGTTTTTCTTTCATGCCAAGCAGCATGATGTGGTTGCCAGCTGGTTTGAAGTGAATAGTTTCGCCTGGCTTGATGATAACACCATCTTTCATTTTGCGCATTTTCATTACGCCATCTTCTTTGATGTGTGTGTGTAGTTCCACTCTATCTGAAAGAGGTGAGCTTGCAGCGATTAGGTGGCGGGCCTTTGGACCATTGTTTTTTAAGATGAAATAAGCTGCGCCATTTGGACCGTAATTTGGTTTGCCCCAAACATGGCTGATTGTAAGGTTTGTTGCGGTGTCTTTCATTTTTTTATCACCAGCTAGAACTGGAGAACTAAAAAAGACTAAAACAGCAAAAAAAGAAGAGAATAAAATTTTCATTTTTTATCTTTCGTAATATTTTTATTATTGGAAAAAGGCAAAATGCCCACACTGGAAAGATTGTTATCTTTTCAATATGGGCACTTTGTGAATTTAGAGATAACTTATCGCTATTCTATAAAATTAAAACGCTTTTTGCCAGCCAACTGTGACTGTGTAGTCAGTTTCCATTTGTGGGCCGTTTAGATCTTGATAGATTGGGGCGCCAACTTCTAATGCAAAGCGATGATCTTTGAGGCGACCATATGGTACAGCAATATTAATACCGCCAAGAAGATCAATGCGCTCACCGCCAAAGTGATCAGGATCGGCTGTTGTCACTGGAGCTGCGATATTTAAATCTCTGCCATCGATCTCTTGTTGTGTCATGCCTTTAATGCGGAGTGATGTTGAGATCCATGGTGCCCATTGATAAGAAATCCATGCTGTGAGTTCGTGTTTGTCGCCCCAGCTATAGCCCTCATCATTGTCTCCTAAGTGAAAGCGCCCCATATATTGAGCGCCATAGGAGAAGTCGCCTGTGCGGCTTTGTACTGTAATGCCTGGTAATAGATCCCATGTGCCGGTGCCGAGTTGCATAGCATATGGTAGACGCAATGTTGGTCTCATGCCATTTGGTGCAAACACATCATCTCTTCGGGTGATGCTGCCTGTTGGTACGCTCACACCAGCATTGAAGTGAACTTTTGTTGTGCCATTATCATAAAGACCAATGAGGCCTGAAAGCTTGAGGTCGCCGATGCCGCGCGCGCGTGTTGTGAACCCGCCAATTCTTTGGTTTGGATTCATGCCAGCAAAAGTGATGTGATCCATCTCTTTGTCAATAATTGGCAACATGGCCATTAGGGTGACAGTGTCTGAGGGGGCGAACATGGCGCCTAGCATGTGCATGTCCATGGTCATTTCTGTTGGTACAACGCGAATAGGGCCGCCATTGGCTTGCACATTATTGGTGATGAATTCTGGTGAGACATTATCATCGCCAATAAGGTTGCCTTTCATACCCATTGTCATGAAACGGTATGAGAACATCCACTCACCTTTTTTATGCAAGTGGTCACCCATAACGCCGATTGGCGCGTGGCCATCAGCACGGGTTCCACCATTGTGATGGTGACCACCACCAGAGATTGTGAAGTTCGGGATTTTTTTATCATCAGCTTTTAGAGGGGCTGAGAAACTTAATGTTGCAGCTAGGGTTAGAGCGAGTGCACTTGTGGTACTTTTAAATTGAAAAGACATAAAAACTCCGTTGTAAAACTACGAAAAAGAGCCTTTAAACTATCGATCAGCCGGAGTTGGCTGACGCAAGTTTATGACCCAGTTAATTGGTTAGGAAAATAGAGAGATTTTATGCGTGAGCTGGAGGGCCACGCGGAGGCGGCCCTGTTGCAAGTAGTTTTGATTTTAGAACTTCTGTGACTGAGGGCCGGAATATTTGATTGAGGCCAGCATAGACAGCTTCTTCAGACTGTGGAAGAAGGGCCGTCATTGAACAACTATTTGCACAATGGAAACAAGTTTGACTAAAGGCTTTATGGCCTTGTTGCTCAGTCGGTTCACCATTTTCATCTAATGAAATGGTTTTTAAACCCAAGGCTGTGCAAATGGTTATAGCGTTTGCTGCATAACTGCTCGTTGAACAAAGAATGCTAGTGATTGCTAATTGTAAGATTAGAACCATCAAAAGCGAATAACGCGTGCCAGTTTTGAAAGTTTTGGCTGTGTTTATATTTCTCTTTGTGAGCATGTTGATAAAATACCCAATTCCTGGTCTTCGACAAGTGTGAAACTGTCACGTTTACAAGTTTTTTCAAACTAATGTGAAATTTCACACAGTTTCATAGTTTTACTCTTTGATTGGTACCAATGGTTTGAAGAGAAGGTCTTGATTTATATCAATGTTTGGACTGGGCTTGACAGTTATATGACGACTTGTCAAAACAGGCTTTAAAATTAAATTAGGGCTTGTCTTTTTTAGTAGGCTTTGCCTGTGATTTCGGCGTTAATTCTGTTTCTTAAGTTTTAGATAAGAGCATGAATGAGGCTTTAGTTTTTTCAAACCAATATTTTTTGAAAGTTTTGGCTGCTATGGCAGATGAACACTCTATTTCAGACGATAAGATTTCAGACGATGAAGTTTCAGACTATAAAGTTGCTGCGCTTTATCATTTTGTCACTTTAGATGACTTTGAGGCTCTTCGAGATCCTATTACGGAGTTTTGTGATGCTCGCGGTATTAAAGGAACTCTTTTGCTGGCGAATGAAGGGATTAACGGCACTGTTGCTGGCCCTATTGAGGCAATTGATGAGCTGATTGCTTATTTTAAAACGGGAAATATTTTTAAAAATCGTTTGGCTGGACTGGATGTTAAATATTCATACAGCAACAAGCCGCCGTTTTTGCGCATGAAGGTTAAGTTGAAAAAAGAGATTGTGACACTTCGCGCTCCAGAGGCAAACCCTAATAATCAAGTTGGTACTTATCTTGATCCGGCTGAATGGAATGAAATTATTTCAGACCCTGAGATGGTGGTGATTGATACGCGCAATGATTATGAAGTTGATATAGGTACCTTTAAAGGCGCGGTAGACCCGAAGACTAAAAGCTTTACCGAGTTTAAAGATTGGGTTGCTGATAATCTTGATCCTGAAAAGGATAAAAAAGTTGCAATGTTTTGCACGGGCGGGATTCGTTGCGAAAAAGCCTCTAGCTATATGATGGCGCATGGGTTTGAGCAGGTTTATCATTTAAAAGGCGGGATATTGCGTTATTTGGAAGAGCAACCTGAAGAGGAAAGCCTTTGGGAAGGCGGCTGTTTTGTTTTTGATGAGCGGGTTGCTGTGGGGCATGATTTGGTGCCGCAAGATTTTTTGCTTTGTCATGCATGTCGGCAACCGCTGAGTGTGGAGGACCGCGCTCATCCATTATATGAGCTTGGTGTGCAATGTGCTTACTGTGCTAACACGAAAACTGATGCGGAACGCGAACGGGCGCGTGAGCGGCAAAAACAAATGGTTCTAGCGGCTGAAAAGGGACTTGCTCATTTAGGTGATGAAGCGACGATTGCAGCTGAGCGCCAACGCCAACTTAAAAAAGAAAATAAAGAGCGCCAAAGACGGAAAAAGAAAGAGGCGCAAACTTAAGAGATGTGATCACACTGTTGATCATTTGGGGAAGGGAGTAAAAAGAGCGAAGTTTTTAACTTCGCTCTTTTTTTTAGGTTTCTAATTTTGGTTGTTAAAACCCTTGTTTAGAGGTTTGTTTAGTGACAAGGTTTTGCAATGGCCAGGCAGCGCCATGTGTTGTTTGCTTGTTTTTTACACTTAAACTTTTTCACTTTTGCATTGTTCCAGAAGCTATATTTTACACCATAATTAATCGCTGCTTGCTTTTCCCAGCGGCCTTTGGCTGAGCTTTTGGCTTTTTGTTTGTCAAAGTAATACATGCCGTGTTTTTTCAATTTTGGTTTGCAAACGGTTTTAGTTTGGCAAGGCGTGCCGATGGCAAGGCAGCGCCATGTGTTGTTTGCTTGTTTTTGACAAACATTGCTGCGTTTTTTTGCGTTGTTCCAGTAGCTTAAGCCGATACCGTACTTGATTGCTGTTTTCTTTTCCCAGCGACCAATCGCTGATGTTTTGGCTTTTGATTTTTTGTAATAATACATTCCATATGAAAGCGTGGGCTTTTTACAAAAAGTGGCAGCATTTGCACTGTTTACAGATGTGAAACTCATTGTTGAGATGGCCAAAAGCCCCATGAAAATGGATAGGGGAACAGTTTTTGAGATGATTGAGTTAAGGGGCATGATGATATAATCTCCTAATATACAATGTTTACTTAAATTTGGATTTATTTGATTTTGTTTACTCATTTTGTTTCGTACTAGTTTTGTCGTTTGACTTGATAAAAAGGTTCAAATTTAAGAAAAATTTTTTTATTTTTTAATTTTTGGGGGTAACCCCCTAGCTAGAAACTGAAGAATTCAGGCGGTTTATGAGATATCAATCTATAGAATTTTTAACGACCAAAGAGCTGGCTGATTTATTACGTATTAAAGAGCGCCGTGTTTATGATTTGGCGTCTTCTGGCGAAGTGCCCTGTAGCCGGGCAACGGGGAAGTTACTTTTTCCTCGCAAAGCTATTGACCAATGGTTGGTCGAAAATGGTTCAGGGTTTTCAGCTTTAAGGCGTAAAGAGCGTAGCAATATTGTTGTTGGTAGCCATGACCCTTTATTAGAATGGGCGCTCAGAGAATCTCGCTCTGACCTTGCTTCTTTGTTTGATAGCAGTGTTGATGGACTTGACCGTTTTAAAGATGGCACGGCCTTGAGTGCTGGGATGCATATTTATTCTTCGCAAAATAATGTTTGGAATGAACATATTGTCGCTGAAGAGATTGAGTTTAGGCGCGCCGTTTTGGTTGAATGGGCTTGGCGTGAGCGTGGGTTTATTGTTGCGACATCTAACCCAAAAGCCATTCAAGGTTTTGAAGATTTAAATAAGAAAATAATCGCTGGGCGACAGGCTGGGGCGGGGGCCTCTCTCTTGTTGCAAGAGTTGGCAGATAGAGAAGATTTTTCTTTAAAAAATTGCAAGTTCACTTCTGAGCAGCGCTCTGAATTGGATTGTGCTTTGCAAGTGGCTGAAGGCAAAGCTGATATGGCATTTGGGTTAAAAAGCTATGCTAACCAGCTTAATCTTAATTTTGTTCCAATTATTAATGAGCGATATGACCTTTTGGTCTGCCGTAAGGGCTGGTTTGATGCATCTTTTCAAACTTTAATTGAATTTACGAAGCAAGATAAGTTTAAAGAAAAAGCTGATGAGCTTGGTGGGTATGATATTTCTGAGATTTGGTCAGTTCGATATAATGGTGAATGATTTCATCTCAACGATTTTTAAGCCCCGCTTTTTAAGCGGGGCTTTTTTTATGTATTCTTTGTTATGAGGGCTAAAAGCTTGCTTATTAATCAGCTTGCTTCTTTCTTCATGGATGATTTTGCATTTGGAAAAAAGAGTTGTTTTCCATTGACTTTAAAAGCTTTGATGGCTGCCTGGCCTTTATCTCCTGTTAGCCAATCAATGAATGTTTGGCCTAGTTTGGCTTTTACATTTTTATGTTTCGCTGGATTTACAAGGATGGCGCCATATTGATTAAATAATTTTTTGTCACCTTCTATGAGAATTTCAAGATTGGCTTTGTTTTTAAAAGCAATCCAGGTGGCTCTATCAGACATCACATATCCGCCCATTCCTGCGGCGATATTAAGAGTTGAGCCCATGCCCGAGCCTGATTCTCTATACCAGCTTTGTTTGTTATCTAATTTAATATTGGCCATTTCCCATAATTTTAGTTCTTTTTTATGTGTGCCGCTGTCATCTCCTCTTGAAATGAAAGAAGCTTGTTTTTCAGCGATTTGGGCTAGTCCTTTGGTGACATCTTTGATGCCTTTGATTTTTGCAGGATCTGTTTTAGGGCCAAGGATGACAAAATCATTAAACATCACGTCAAAACGTTCGACACCATAGCCTTCCTTGACAAATTTTTCTTCAGCAGATTTGGCGTGGACAAGTAATACATCTCCGTCACCATTGCTGGCGTTTTTTAAAGCTTGCCCAGTTCCGACTGCAACCACATGAATTTTGATGCCTGTATCTTTTTTGAAAATAGGAATGATGTGATTTAAGAGGCCAGAATTTTCTGTTGAGGTGGTTGATTGTAAAATGATTGATTTTTCTTCAGCGGAACTGAGCCCGGGGAGAGCTAAGATAGAAAAAATAAGTACGGCTGATAGTTTTAATAATTTTACCATGGTTTTTCTGTTTCCCAATCGATCATCTATAAATTGTTGCTTTTGTGTTTATTTGCGCAAAATTATGCAAAAATTTCTACTTTGTCGTATTTTGCATAAATTATGCATATTTTCAAGGGGCAAAAAGTTTGAAGTTTGGTGAAGTGGGTCGGATTTATGAAACGGAAATTTGGCGTGGAAAGTTTTGGGAGACTAAATTAGAGGTATGGCAGGAGGATTGGAGCTTTTTTTAAATTTTTCGTGCAGGGGGAAGGGAATTGGAGGCATTCGTTTATTAAAGAGCTGATGGGTTTTTCAGTTTTTCAATTAAAGTTCAACATGCGGAGGTTTTATTAAAGGGCGTTTCTTTTTAGATTTTGGTCTTTGGTGATCTCCTTTGAAACGAAAATTTTTAATACGTAATCCGTTCTTAGACCAGTTAATCAATAAGCGTTTATCTTCAGTGAGCAAGGTGAAAGAGTTTTTTCCTTTAGGGAACGTGTTTGTATATTTTTTAGCGTATTTGGCTGGAAGGTTTAGTCGTATTTCATCTGTATCAAAGTTTAAACTTGCATATTCGCTTGGATAAACAATAACAGCGCAAACATGACTTGCGCCATAAGCTGTGCAAGCGATGCGGAAGGTTTTATCTTTAGGAGCGAAAATTTTTGTTTGATAGAAAAAGCCATTTTGAACAGGTACATTTAAACTTTCAAACAGGTCAAAAGCGGCTCTTGAGCGATTGCTATCAATTAGGATTAAGCCGTATTCACTATTAAATGTGACGACACTTGTTGTTTTTGCATTTGCTGATTGTGCGGGGGAGATGAAAAGTAAAAGGGGGCTTAGTAAAATTACAAGCCATAGGTTTCGCCACGCGGGCGTTTTAAGCGAATGCCTTTTGAGGCAGTTTTTTTGCCTTATCATATTCACACTCCCTGACCATTGAATTTGTCTGGTTGTACGCTTTGATAGGCTTAAGTGTGCCCGAAAATTAGCTTATCGTCAATTTTGAGCGAAAGTCACGCAGTTTTCTCATTTGCTGATAAAAGAAAAGTACAAACAGCAAGAGCTAAAACTGCACCGATTAATTGCGCGATTATAAAGCCTAAAACATGGTCTGGATTGATGCCGGCAAAGGTATTTGAAAGTCCTCGTGCGATGGTCACTGCCGGGTTTGCGAAAGATGTTGAGGCTGTGAACCAATAGGCAGCTGTGATATAGAGACCAACTGCCATTGGCACCATGTGAGCGGCACTTTTTAACGTGGCGAGAATGGTAAAGACAAGGCCAAAAGTTGCGACGATTTCAGCAAACCATTGAGCATGACCTGTTCGAGTTTTTTCAGAAAATTGAAGAAGATCAATATCGAACATGAGGTGAGCTGCCCAGACACCCAAGATGCCACCAATGATTTGGACGAAGATATATATCGCGCTGTCGCTCATTGAAATTTCTTTTTTAAGAGCAAAGACTATTGTAACTGCTGGATTAAAGTGGGCGCCCGAAATGGGGCCAAGCATGGTGATTAAGACCACTAAAATTGCGCCTGTTGGGATTGTGTTACCAAGAAGGGCAATGGCGACATTACCGGCTGCTAAATTTTCTGCCATAATGCCTGAGCCAACGACTGTTGCTAAGAGGAAGGCGGTTCCTATTAGCTCTGCGCTGTATTTTTGTAGATTTGAATACATGGCTCACAATCCTTATTAGTCTTAGTATATAGTTTTTGTTTTGCCCTTTAAGGACATTTCATTTGCTCTAATAGTGGATTGCAAATTTCTGGGTTGCCACCGCAGCAATCTTCCATCAGGAAGCCGATGAGTTCGCGGATGCCGGCGAAGTTTGCATAGTACCTAATGGAGCGTCCCTCACGTTTATTCGTCACTAAATTAGTTCGCGCTAGCACGGCCAGGTTCGCTGACATGGTGTTTTGCTTGATGCCGAGATGCTCGCCAATTTCGCCAGCTGACATACCCTGCTCACCAGCTTTGATTAAAAGCCTTAAAACATCTAACCTTGTTTCTTGAGCTAAAGCTCCGAATGATGATAGTGCGTCTAATTTATCCATATATCATGAATTATTGATATGTAGAGTGAGAGTCAAGACCTTTCTTTTCCCACTTTCTATTATTGTTGATGTTTTCATAGAGTGGACATGTTTGAAGGCTAGTTAAGTTTTTTGAGTGGTTCGTATTCGATTTTAAAATGCTGAAGAGGTTCTAATGGGGCAGGTGCAATTTTATTTTGTTTCAGTTTTTTCTGTTTTCTAAAGTGTGTTTCTAAGTGTTGATGCAGCTATGGCTGCAACTTATGAGCCTGGGCATAGGGCTTTACAGATATGGAATGACACGGCGATGAATAATGCGCCGCAGTGGCTTCAAATTTGGTTATTTGTTTTGGTTGGTAGTTTTGCACTTGGGATATTGTTTGTTTGGCATCATGTTGCTGCTCGGTGGCTTGTTGGCGGATTTATCCTAATGGCGCTTTTTGTACTGTTTGCAATGCCAGCGCTAGGGCTTGTGCCTTTATCGGGGCTTATTGCATTGTTGCATATTGTTTTTTGGTTGCCCGGATTATTGAAGATGTTGAAAGAACGCCCCGTTTTTCAAAGGCTTTAGCTTTTATGGCTTGTGGGGAGGATTAATCACACTGGTGATTTTAATCTCTTTCATTTTTGATTTCAGAGATGCAGCTATTTATCTCGATCATGTTTTGGGCTTAGGAATTTTGGCTTAAGAATGATTAAGCCAAATCCTGTCCTGTTTGAAGCTCGTTGAATTCTTTGCCTAGAGCTGTCATCACGCATTTAACAATATGCGGCGCGTTGAGTGCGGCGATGTCATATTGTGTTTTGGGGGCGTTATGATCAATGAAGATATCTGGCAATGTGAGTTGGCGGAACTTAAGGCCATTATCAAGGAGCCCATTATTGCTTAGATAGTGAGCAACGTGAGAGCCGAAACCGCCAACGGCACCTTCTTCAATGGTGATTAAAATCTCATGATTTTTAGCTAAATCTTTGATTAGCGCTTCGTCTAATGGTTTGGCGAAGCGGGCGTCAGCAATGGTTGTACTAAGGCCAAAAGAGCTTAAGATTTCAGCCGCTTTGCGGCTTTCTTCCAAGCGGGTGCCGAAGCTGAGAATGGCAACTGAGCTGCCTTTCTGGATGATGCGGCCTTTGCCAATTTCCAAGATTTTGCCCATGTCTGGCATTTCTACACCAACGCCTTCACCACGCGGGTAGCGGAAGCTTGAAGGGCCATCATTTATAGAAGCGGCTGTTGCGACCATGTGCATGAGTTCAGCTTCATCAGCGGCTGCCATCACGGTAAAACCTGGCAGGTTTGCTAGGTAAGCAACGTCGAAACTACCCGCGTGTGTTGGGCCATCAGCGCCAACGAGGCCAGCGCGGTCAATCGCGAAACGTACGGGTAATTTTTGAATGGCAACATCATGGACGATTTGGTCATATGCGCGTTGCAGGAATGTTGAATAGATCGCTGCAAAAGGTTTGTAGCCTTGTGTCGCTAAGCCAGCTGCAAAAGTAACAGCGTGTTGCTCGGCAATGCCGACATCAAAGGTGCGGCTTGGGAATGTTTTGGCGAAAGTGTCTAGACCGGTGCCTGATGGCATGGCAGCTGTGACAGCTACGATTTTGTCGTCCTTTTCAGCTTCCTTTGTAAGTCCATGAGCAAATGTGCCTGTGTAGCTTGGAGCGTTTGCTTTGGCTTTTTCTTTTTCACCTGTGATGATGTTAAAGCGGCCAACGCCATGATATTTATCTGCTGAATTTTCAGCTGGGTGATAGCCCTTGCCTTTTTGAGTGACCACATGAAGAAGGATTGGGCCTTTTTCAGTGTCTCTTACATTTTGCATAATTGGTAAGAGATGATCTAGATTGTGGCCATCAATTGGGCCGACATAATAAAAGCCAAGCTCTTCAAACAGGCTGCCGCCGGCCCAGAAGCCTCTGGCGTATTCTTCTGTTTTTCGGGCTTTGTCTTGCATGAATTTTGGCAAGTGAGCTGCCAGTTGTTTGGCTGTTTCGCGCAAAGAGAGATAAGTTTTGCCAGAGACAAGCCGTGCTAGATAGGCACTCATGGCACCAACAGGGGGGGCGATGGACATGTCGTTATCGTTTAAAATAACGATGAGGCGTGAGTGCATGGCACCAGCGTTATTCATGGCTTCATAAGCCATGCCTGCGCTCATAGCGCCATCCCCAATCACCGCAATTACATTGTGATCTTTTTCATCCAGGTCGCGGGCTACTGCCATGCCGAGGCCAGCTGAGATGGAGGTTGACGAATGCGCCGCGCCAAAGGGATCATATTCGCTTTCATCCCGTTTGGTGAAGCCAGAGAGACCATCTGGTTGGCGAAGGGTTCTAATTCTATCTCTTCTGCCAGTTAGGATTTTGTGTGGATAGGCCTGGTGGCCAACATCCCAAATGATTTTGTCCGTGGGCGTATTGAAAATTTTATGCAAAGCAACCGTTAGCTCGACAACGCCTAATCCCGCGCCCAAATGGCCGCCGGTTATCGAAACCGCTTCGATCATTTCTTCGCGGACTTCTTCGGCTAATGTTTTGAGGTCACTCTCATTTAGTGACTTCATATCATGCGGGGTTTTAATTTGATCGAGCAAAGAGGGTTTCACACTATAATCCAGCAGTTTATTTTTCTTTAAATTTAATAAGCCTTTAGGGTTAGAGCATTTCTCTTTTTGATGAATTTAATTGAATGCTCTAGTTTCTTGTTTTAACGTTCCTTTTTTCCTAAAACCGGTGTCCACTTTTAGGCGGAACGTTCTATCCCTAAACTGTCACTCTATCTCGAGTGGTGAGGTTTGGCTAGGGTTTCCCTCTGGTGAAAGGGTTAGTTTTTCTACTTTTGCTTCCGCTTTGGCTAAAAGTTTGTCGCTATGGGCCCTTAAGGCTTCTCCGCGCTCGTAAATTTGGATGGATTCGGCCAAGGGCACATCGCCATGTTCCAGGCGGCCAACGATTTGCTCAAGCTCTGCCAGAGCTGTTTCGAAGCTCATTTCCTTGATATCTGCGTTATTTTCTGCTTTTGACATAGTTTTTTATCTTTTTAGTTTGCGCTTCAGGTTGCGATTTCTGTGCTTCAGATGCCTACATAGCATCCGCAAAAGCAACCGCGCTGTTGTTTGCGCTTTAGGTTGTTATTTCTGTGCTTCAGATGCCCACAAAGCATCCGCAAAAAGCAACCGCACTAATGTTAATACCTCAGATTAGATGGCCAGTTTTTACTTATGGCGTTATTTTGCGGCATTCATAAGGTGCTGCATATGTACGCCAACAGATTTAGCCAGTCCTTCAAGGTGATAGCCGCCTTCAAGGATAGATACAACCCGTCCTTCACATTGTTTATCAGCTATATCCAGCAATTCTCTCGAGATCCAGCTAAAATCTTTTTCATTCAGGTTAATATTGGCTAATGGATCGCTTGTGTGGGCGTCAAACCCAGCTGAAATCAGCAAGATATCGGGTGAAAACTTCTTTAAAGCGGGGAGGATACGCTCTTTCATGGCTTGTTCGAATTTTTCACTGCCATCACCTGCTGAAAGTGGGGCGTTGAAAATGTTGCCAACACCGGTTTCATTTAAGGCGCCTGTTCCTGGGAATAGTGGCATTTCGTGAGTTGAGCCATAAAATAAATCTTTATCTGACCAGAAAATATCTTGTGTTCCATTGCCGTGATGCACGTCAAAATCAATGGCGGCTACACGCTCAGCACCATGGATTTTTCTTGCTTGTTCGGCTGCAATCGCGATGTTGTTGAAGATGCAAAAGCCGCATGCTCTTGTTGCTTCAGCATGGTGGCCTGGTGGGCGCGTGGCGACAAAGGCGTTTTTGTGTTTGCCTGTCATCACCTGATCTACTGCGTAAGTGGCGGCGCCAATTGAATTTAATAGCGCATCCCAGGTGTATTTGTTCATTGAGGTGTCTGGATCAATATAGGCATAGCCTTCTGCTGGTCGGCTGTTTTCAATGAGGTCAATATAATTTTGTGGGTGCGCCCGTGCGATTTGCTCGATGGTACCGCTTTTGGCTTGTTCTCTGGTTAGGTCATTAAAAAGTTCATGACTTAAGAGTTTTTCTATGGCGCGCAAACGATCTGGTCGCTCAGGGTGACCTGGACCGTTTTCATGCTCCAGGCATGAGGGATGTGTTAAATATAGAGTGGACATGGTTCATCTTGCCTTGAAAGCTTTGTTGAAGCTAGTGTTTTTAGTGTTTAATTCGATGAATTTGTGCACAGTTGATGCGTTTTTAGACAAAAGATCAAATATTTTTTGGTTATTTATTCTTCGCTTGTAAGAGCTTTTAGACTTTCGGGTGGGGTGTCGTCATCAGGGACGAAGAAATCTGGAATTAAATCTTTGGTTGGGTCAACCCGATATTTATCAAAATTATTTACTCCATGTTTGGCCAAGAGCGTATCGTCAATGAAAAACTGCCCTGTCGCTTGAGAAGAGGCTTGCGTTAAAATTATTTGGGCGGCATCTGCTATGATTTCAGGTGTGCGGCATTGCTTCATAGCATCCATGCCAAAATTGTTGGCAATGGCAGCGGTCGCGATGGTGGTGCGAGGCCAAAGAGCGTTGACGGCAATGTTTTGATTTTTTAGCTCACCTGCCAATCCTAGTACAACTAAGCTCATGCCATATTTGGCCATGCTGTACCCAACATGTGGGGCAAACCATTTTTCGCTCATATCCAGTGGAGGAGAGAGCATGAGGATGTGTGGGTTTTCAGCTTCTTTCAAATAAGGGATGGCGTGTTTTGAGACCATAAAGGTGCCACGAGCATTCACCTGGTGCATCAGATCAAAACGCTTCATTTCCAAAGCTTCAGTTGGCTGAAGGAAAATAGCACTTGCGTTATTTATGATGATATCTATGCCACCAAAGTGATCTGCACTTTTAGCTAAGGCTTCTTTGACTATATCTTCATGTCTGATGTCCATTTCAACGGCGAGAGCTTTGCCGCCGGCATTTTCAATTTCTTCAGCTGCTGTGTGAATGGTGCCTGGTAATTTGGGGTGTGGTTTTGTTGTTTTTGCAGCGATTGTAACTTTTGCACCATCGGCGGCAGCTCTTTTGGCAATGGCGAGACCGATGCCTCTTGAGCCACCAGTGATGAAGATTGATTTATCTTTGAGTGATGCCATTTTATATGCTCCTTTTTCTCTCTCACGGGCTATTCTGCTGCGAGGCAGCAGGCCCTCCGAGGTGCGGCACTAGGTGCCGGCCTTCGCTTGCGCTACGTCATGTCCCATTAGCCCGAAAAGGGCAATGCTCCTTCTTCGTCAAGATAGTTTTTGTTGACACTGTCTTTTTCATATAGATCTTATTTTGTTTTGTTTAAAAAGCTAGAAAAAGCGGCTTTGGCTTCTTCGCTTTGTAATTGTCTTGAGAAAATTTCGACTTCTTTTTCCATCACGGAGAGGATGTAGTCTCTTTCTGTTTTTAAAAGTTGTTTGGTTATAAGCAGTGAGCTTTCGGGCTTTTTGGATAGTTTCTTAGCAATTGCTAAACTGTGGGAAATCAGGTCTTTAGCTTCAATGATTTTATTCACAAAGCCTGCATTGTAGGCTTCTTCAGCTGTGTATTTTTCTCCCAAAGCCAGCATTTCATAAGCCTTTGCGTGCCCCATGGTTTTGGGCATGAGATAAGAAGATGCGGCTTCTGGGGTGAGGCCTAAATCTGCAAAGGGAGTGGCGAAGATTGCTTTTGGCGTGGCATAGACCAGGTCTGCATGGAAAGTCATGGTGGTGCCAATACCGATGGCAGGACCATCAATGGCAAGAATGAGAGGCATGTCCAATGTGCCAAGGGTTGTGAGAAAATCTATGATGCCAGGGCTAAAACTTCCTTTCTCGGCATAGGAATGAAAATCAGAGATGTCATTACCAGCAGTGAAGCAGCCTTCAACACCGCTGATAAGATTGACTTTTATGTCCTTGTCTTTGTAACTTTTTTTCAGAGCTGTTGCGATTGTTTGATACATCTCATCGGTAAATGCATTCATTTTATCGGCACGGTTGATTTCTATATGCTGAATGGTTTCATTTATAGTGATTTTGATGTGATCTGACATTTTTAATGCTCCTTCAGTTGCCCACATGGCAACCGTCGCTGTTACCTTCATAGTAAGGTGCAAGGCTAATCAAAAAGTTCCGGTGCTAAGCGCCGGGCTGATTTTTTTGTCGCTTCAGGTTGCTCACAAGCAACCGAGCAATACCATGTCCCTCAGCCTTTTTTGTCCTTCAGTTGCCCACCAGCAACCGGACGAAGGCTGAGCTCCTTTTTTCTCTCACGGCAATTCTATGAGCTGAAGCTCATAGGCCTACGAGGTGCGGCGCTTACGCCGGGTTGTGCTGGCGCTACACCATGTCCCTCAGCCTTTTTTGTCCTTCAGTTGCCCACTAACAACCGGACTAAGGCTGAGTTCCTTCTTCTTGAAGATGGCATATTATACATCCTCTATGTGCCAAAAATTTTATCTGTTTGGGCCTCCAGGTCTGGTGCTCCTTTTATAATTTGCTTTTTCAATCCACTTGTTTGCGTGAGGAATTGGTGGGTGAAAATGGCGGCGAGGGCTTTTTGTTTTTCGGCTTCAGGTTCACTTGCTTTTTCAGAATTTATTGCGCCTTTGATTAAATAACTTCCACCTAAACATAAACCAAGCAAGCGTAATAATGGCGTTGCGGCATAGTGAAGTGTGGATGGTTTTTTGTTTCCTTCTGCTTTAGATGCTGTTTCCAAGAATTGAACGGTATCAGTTAAATCATTTAAAGCTGAACTTAAATATGCACCAAATTGGTTTTGCTGGTCTGTTGTTTCATTTGAGGCTTGTTGGATTTTGCTCATTTCTTTTATAAAACTTTTTAAGGTTTTACCGCCATCTAAGGCGATTTTGCGGAATAAAAGATCAAGTGCTTGAATGCCATTTGTGCCTTCGTAAATTGGTAAGATACGCGCATCACGCATATGTTGGGCAGCTCCGGTTTCTTCGATAAAGCCCATGCCGCCATGAACTTGAACGCCAATTGAGGTTGCCTCTACTGCGCAATCCGTTGAAAACGCTTTGGCTATAGGAGTGAGGAATGCGGCTTTTTCTGCGGCTTCTTTTTTCTCTTCTTCATTTGCAGAGCGCAAGGAGATGTCTATATTTTTGGCTGTCATTAAACAAATAGCTCGTGATGCCATGGCCAAGGCTTTCATATGCCCGATGTTGCGGCGGACATCTGGATGCTTGATGATGGGATCTGATGTGCCTTTAGGGCTGCCAAAGGCAGCGCCTTGAGTTCTGTCATTAGCATAATTTATAGCAGCTTGTGCACTTCGCTCTATAATGGCGACGCCTTGGGTGCCAACAGAAAGCCTTGCTAAATTCATCATTGTGAACATGGCGTGGAGGCCGCGATTTTCTTCGCCAATAAGATAACCCGTTGCGCCTTCATTATCTCCAAAACTCATGGTGCAAGTTGGGGAGGCATGGATGCCGAGCTTATGCTCGATGCCAGAACAGATGAGGTCATTTCTTTTTCCTGGATTACCATTTTCATCGAGAATGAATTTTGGAACGAGGAAGAGAGAGATGCCTTTGGTGCCCGCAGGCGCATCTGGCAAGCGGGCTAAAACCAGGTGGATGATGTTTTCTGTAAGACTATGTTCGCCATAAGTGATGAAGATTTTAGTGCCTTTGATGGCATAGGTGCCATCGCCATTTGGAATGGCTTTTGTGTGAACGGCAGAAAGGTCTGAGCCGGCTTGGGGTTCCGTTAAGTTCATTGTGCCGGTCCACTCGCCGCTTACCATTTTTTCCAGGTAAGTTTGTTTTAATTCATCACTGGCGTGATCTGCAATGGCATCAACAGCGCCTTGTGTAAGGAGTGGGCAGAGGCCAAAGGCTAGGTTTGAGCTATTCCAAAATTCACATACTGCTTGGGATAATAGATGGGGGAGATGCTGGCCGCCAAATTCTTCTGGTGCTGATAATGCAGCCCAGCCTGCGTCTTTCCATTGATTGTAGGCCTCTTGCCACCCGTCTGGTGTTGTGACCGTGCCATCCTCTAGTTTGCAGCCCTGTTTATCTCCAACTTGATTTAAGGGGGCGAGTTGGGTGGTAGCGAATTTGCCGGCTTCATCTAGAATGGCGTTTACAAGATCTGCATCAAGGGTTGGCGCAAGGCCGGCTTCAATGAATTGATCAATGTCTGTTACATGTTTGAGAATGTGCCTTATGTCTTCTAGAGGCGCTTGATAGCTCATTTAGTGAGATCCCCTGTTAAGTATCATTATTAATTTTTGCAATAATTTTTTTTAATTGATTGATGATTGTTTTATTTGAGTCTAGTTCTTTCTTCATTAACAATGCAAGTGCTGCCTGATTATGTTTAGATTGTTTCCTATTGTTATATTGGATTTTCTTTTTGGAGACCGTTTGTTTGACCTTTTCTCATTATCAGCAAGATGACATT
This sequence comes from Hyphomicrobiales bacterium, assembly GCA_965230545.1. Classification (GTDB taxonomy): domain Bacteria; phylum Pseudomonadota; class Alphaproteobacteria; order Rhizobiales; family HXMU1428-3; genus HXMU1428-3. The sequence continues at coordinate 57,753 of CBDDLE010000001.1, forward strand.
ACCAAAGCTGCTGAAATTTTAGCTTCTGGTGGGCTTGTGGCTTTGCCAACTGAGACGGTGTATGGCCTTGCAGCTGATGCGCGCCAGGATGAAGCTGTTCGTAAGATTTTTGAAGTGAAGGGGCGGCCAAACTTTAATCCTTTGATTGTGCATGTGCCAGGGATAGAGGTTGCAAGGGCAATTGGTGAGTTTGATGAGCTCTCAATTCAGTTGGCTGAAAAATTTTGGCCAGGGCCTTTGACTATTGTTGTGCCTTTAAAAGCAGATGCTGGCATTTCTCAATGTGTGACGGCTGGGCTTGAGACCATCGCGCTTCGGGTGCCGGCTCATCAACTTTCCCAAGAGCTTTTAAAGACCAGTGGATTAGCATTGGCTGCACCTAGTGCGAATAGTTCGGGGAGATTAAGCCCAACATCTGCTGAGCATGTGTGGCAAGATTTGGGTGCGCGGGTTGATTTTATTCTTGATGGTGGAGAAACAAAGCGCGGCCTTGAATCGACCATTGTTAAGGTTGAGGTCTCTTCTGAGACAAAAGAACCTTATTTGGTTTTATTACGCTCTGGTCCTGTGACAGTTGATGAGCTTGAAGTAGCGATAGGGAAACGTGTTGTTTGCCCTGAGGTCTCTTTTGATGAAACGAAAATAAACGAGGAAAAAGAGAATTCCTCTGATCATTTAGTGGGGTCTACTGTTGAGCTTCCTGTAGCACTTCCTGTAGCACTTCCTGTGGCACTTCCTGTGGCTCCTGGGGCGCTTCTTCGACATTATGCACCAAAGACGCCAGTTCGACTTGGTGCTATTGAGGTGCGCGCTGGGGAGGGGCTTATTGGGTTTGGTCCGGAAGATGAGAGCCTTTTAGCTGGTGCGCCCTTTTATAATTTGAGTGAGGCTGGAAATTTGGATGAAGCAGCCGCGCGGCTTTTTGCGGGCTTGCACTGGATGGATAAACAAGGTGTGAGTACAATTGCAATTCGGCCTATTCCACTTGACGGAGTTGGGGTGGCGATTAATGACCGGCTTCAGAGGGCTGCGAATTCTTCATAACAGAGTTTTACTCTTGGTTTATTGAGCCTGATGAGTTTTAAGCCTGATGGGTTTTAAGAAAGATAATTGATGACAAAGCCAGACGATCAAAATCAATCTCTTGATAGTGAATTACTTGCTCAATTCGCTTCATTGGTTGGTGAGCGCTATGCTCTTTTCCAAGAAGAAGATAAGCGCAAATATTTGGTTGAATGGCGGGATAAATATGTTGGTGCGTCTCCGCTTGTTTTACTGCCGGGGTCTGTACAGGAAGTTTCTGCAATTGTAAAGCTAGCGGCTGAGACGAAGACGGCGCTTGTGCCGCAAGGCGGGAATACTGGGCTGGTTGGTGGGCAGATTCCTGACTGTCAAAACAGGCAAATTGTTGTTTCATTAAATCGAATGAATAAGGTGCGCTCTATTACGCCTTTGAGCAATTCTATGGTGGTCGAGGCGGGGGTGACTTTGTTTGACGCGCAGCAAGAGGCTCTGGGCAATGATCGTTTGTTTCCATTAAGTTTGGCATCTGAGGGGAGTTGTCAGATTGGGGGGAATATTTCCAGTAATGCTGGGGGCATTCAGGTTTTAAAATATGGCATGATGCGTGATTTGGTGCTTGGGCTTGAAGTTGTTTTGCCATCTGGTGAAATTTGGAATGGTCTTAATAATTTGCGTAAAGATAATACGGGCTATGATTTAAAACATCTTTTTATGGGGGCTGAGGGCACGCTTGGGATTATTACAGCTGCGACTTTGAAACTCTTTCCCAAGCCTATTGAGCGTAAAGTTGGGTTTGTTGGGTGCTCTAGTCTTGAGCAACTATCTGAATTTTATAATTTTGTGAGCGGGGAGACAGCTAGTTTTCTTTCCGCTTTTGAGATGATTTGTAGAACGGGTATTGAGTTTGTTCTAAAACATGGTTCGCAATCTCAAGAACCGCTTGAAGCTGCTTTTCCTTGGTATGGATTGATTGAACTAGAGAGCACCAGAGATGGTGTGCTCAGTGCGTTGATGGAAGATGTTTTAGGAAGAGCACTTGAGAGAGGTTTAGTAGAGGATGGAGTGATTTCTTCTTCTGAAGCGCAGCGAAAGAATTTATGGGCTCTTAGAGAAGAAATGTCTGAGATGCAAAAACCTGAAGGTGGTTCTATTAAACATGATGTTTCTGTGCCGGTTGCGGCTATTCCGCAATTTATCAAACAAGGGAATGATTTGGTTGAACGAATGATCCCAGGGGCGAGGCCTGTTCCGTTTGGGCATTTTGGAGATGGGAATATTCACTATAATATTAGCCAACCGATTGATATGGACAAACAAGCATTCCTTGAACAGTGGGAGCCTTTGAGCAATGCGGTTTATGATCTTGTCTTGAAGTTTGGCGGGTCGATTAGCGCTGAGCATGGCATTGGGGTTATGAAACGTGATTTATTGGCTGAGAAGAAAAGTTCAGTTGAGATGAATTTAATGCGGACTATTAAGCAGAGTTTAGACCCGGATAATATTATGAATCCCGGTAAGGTGTTGTAGCACCTTACCTTTTTCTCTCTCTCACGAATACTTTTGTGCTTCAGATGCCCACAAAGCATCCGCAATACGGTGCTTCAGATGCCCGCAAGGTATCTGCAAAACTGCCTTTTAGTTGCCTACCAGCAACTGGGCTAAGGCTGAGCTCCTTCTTCGTATTTCACTATTGAGATAGTCATTCTTTACGGTTCGCGCATTGTGCGGCGGATTTGGTCTGTTAGAGGCTGGAGGAGATATTCAAACACCAATCTGGATTTTGTTTGGATGAAGACTTCAGCGTTCATTCCGGGGATGAGTTCTTTGTCTTTAATTCTAGCTAATTGATCTTTAGGAAGCTCGACATGCACTTTATAATAGGGTGGGGTGTTAGGTTGATCTTGTGTGGTTTCTGCAGAGACAAGGGTGACGACACCAGTGACTTCAGGTGTTGTGCGTTGATCAAAAGCGCTTAGGTGGACATTTGCTTTTTGGCCTTTAAAAACTTGATCGATGTCTTGGGGGTTAACACGGGCTGTAAAAATCAATTCAGAATTTTGCGGTACGATCATGAGTACCGGGTCGCCTGGGGCAACCACACCGCCAATTGTATGTACAGCTAATTGGTGAACAATGCCGGACTTTGGCGCGATGATGGTCATGCGTTTTAGTTTGTCGGCAAGGGCTGTTCGTTGTTCTGTTAGTTGGTTGGCTTGTGTTGTTGTTTCGCGCAACTCAGTGAGAATTGATGAGAGATGATCTTTTTCAACTTGTAAGATTTGAATTTCAGTTTCGCTGATTTGCACTTTTGTGCGTGCAGTCGAGGCGACCAATTCACCAGATTCGCCTTGCAATCTGGCTTCTTCTCTTTGCAATGCTAGAATTCTATTTTGAGGAACGAGGCCTTTGTCTTGCAATGATTGGAGGTCGGTTAGTTCTTTGCGAATGAAGTTTAGCTGGCTTTCTTTCGATGATATTTGAGCGGCTAAGCCTTTGATTGCTTCGTTTAATTGTTCGGTTCTTTGTTTTAGTTGTGAGGTTTGGCCTTTAAGTGAAGCATCACGAGCTTTTAAAAGATTTGTTTGCCCGTCTAAAATGGTTTTGATGGCAGTGTTGGTTTTTGATTTTTCAAAGAGAGCTTTTGGGAAGCTGATGGTTTGCTTTTTATCTCGCTCAGCTAAGAGACGGGCTTTTCTAGCCAGTAGTTCGTTGAGGTTGGCATCAAGTGAGGCTAAGTTGGCTGTGTCTTTTGTTGTGTCGAGTTTTAACACAGTTGAACCAGCTTTTACGATGTCGCCATCTTTTACCAAAATTTCAGAAACGATGCCGCCTTCTAAATGTTGAACGCGTTTTAGGTTGGCTTTTACCGAGACTTGAGCAGGTGCGATGACAGCGCCTTGAAGTGAGGCAAATGCGGCCCACCCACCAATGCCTCCTAGAAGCAAGAAAAGAAAGAAAAAACCAAGGCGTTGGTATGTTTTAATGGCCTGATCTGGTGTTTTATCAGGCGTTGTTTGAGGTGTTTCTTGTTTGCTCATGATTGCACCTCAGGCTGTTTTTCTTGAGTTTGTTTTGCTGTTTGAGTTTGTGGGGTTGCAAGAATTTTCGAGAGTACTTCATCTCGTGGACCGAAGGCTAATTGTTTGCCGTCTCTTAAGAAAAGAACTTTATCACAAGCTTGTAAGGCACTTGGTCTGTGAGCAACGACAACAATGGTTTGGCCATTTTGTTTGGCTGTGGCAATTGCCTTTGTTAAAGCGGCTTCGCCTTCCGCATCCAGGTTTGAATTTGGCTCATCCAGGATCACATAACAAGGGTCATTATAAAGAGCTCTAGCTAAGCCGATGCGCTGTTTTTGGCCGCCGGATAATTTGTGTCCACCTTCACCGAGGACTGTGTCATAGCCATCTGGTAGTGAGAGAACAAGTTCGTGCACATTGGCGAGGACTGCAGCTTTGACGATTTTTTCTGGGTCTGGCTCTGGGGCGAAGCGGGCAATGTTTTCTTTTAATGTGCCAGAGAGGAGTTCAACTGATTGAGGTAAATAACCCATAGCTGGGCCGAGTTGATCTGGGTTCCATTGATCAAGCGTTGCGCCATCAAGGCGAACGGCGCCACTTAATGGGGGCCAGGTGCCAATAAGAGCGCGCGCAAGGCAAGATTTACCAGCGCCAGTGGGCCCGAGAACACCGAGGGCTTCGCCTGGGTTTAGAGTGAATTCAACAGATTTTAAAACCGGTGTTTTAACGCCTGGTGGGGCGATGAATAATTTTTCTACTGTTATTTTACCTGTTGGCTCTGGCAGTGCCATTTGTGGCTCTGATAAATCTTCATCACCAAGGAATGCTTTTAAACGATGATAAGCTTTTCTTGCATTGGCAAAGTTACGCCATTGAGCGATAGATTGATCTATTGGGGCTAAGGCTCTGGTTAGGATGATGGATGCGGCGATCATGGCGCCTGGGGAAATGAGTTGCTCAATCACCAGAACGGCGCCGACAGCCAGTGTGCAGCTTTGTAATAACATGCGAGCTGATTTTGAAAGAGACGTAAAGGCGCTTGAAATGTTTGATAGCGCTAGATGAGCTTTGCCGGCGTCAGCTTGTAATTTTTCCCAGCGACTGAGTATGTTTTTCTCCATGCCCATGGCTTGCAGAATTTCAGCATTTTGCTTGGTTTCTTCCGCGATCATTGAGGTGTGCATGGCTTTTGTCATTGCCTCTTCAGTGCGGGGTTTGGTGAGAATTTCGTTTATGATTGAGAGGATGATTAGGAACAAAGTTGCAAGCACGGAGAAGACGCCGAGAACCCAATGGAGCATGAAATTGACGGCTAGATAAATTGGTGTCCAGGGTAAATCAAATAATGTGCTTGGGCCTTGACTGCCGACAAAGTTTTTTAAGGTGTCTAGATCTCTTACTGGTTGTGTGCCCACATTGGGTGTTTGAATGACCGAATGTTTGATTGTGGCGCTCAATGTGGTGCTTCGAAGGTCTGTATTTATTTTATCTGCGATGCGGACGAGGATGCGGGTTCGCACCATTTCCAATAGACCAAGAAAGAGGAAGAGGGCAGCTATGAGAATGACTAGGGCTGTTAGAGTGGGGAGGCTTTTTGAGGCGAGGACGCGATCATAAACCTGGAGCATGAAAAGGGGGCCAGTTAACATCAATAAATTGATGAACATGGAGAAAAAACCGACGCTTAAGAAGGCGCCACGGCATTTTTGAAGAGCGACAGAAACTTTTGGTTTTGAAATTTGATTGTGTTTTTTCTTACTCATCACTCTAAATCTTTTTTGGCTGTACTTTTTGTTTTTCGCTTAATTCAGTGTAAAACTTAATCTCTTCAATGGCTTTATTGAAGTTAAATTTAATTTTGGCAAGTACAATAACTTTTAAAGGTTTCTATTTCGTATTTTTATTTACTTTTAGAAGGTAAAAGCCGTCTGCTAAAATGATTAAGGGCTTTATATTCTGGCCCGTTATCTACATCACTTAAAGTTTCAGCTATGGCCCATTTGCTCATTTTTAGATTGATGAGCGTGTCGTTATATGTGTGTTCGGTGGACCATCTTACATTTTTAAAAAGCTGATTGAGTTTTGGGCTGCGTTTTTGACCGATGATCCAATAGCCGCCATCACCAGATGGTCCGATGAGGGCTTCTTTGTTTTGCAGTTGCTTAAAGGCTTTGGCGATGTGTGTGGCATTGATTTCTGGGATATCTGTGCCGATGATGAGGATGGCTCCGGTGCCATTTAGAGCGCCGTTATTTTTGTTTTTGCTTTGGCCAATTTTTGTAAATTGGCTGTGCATTCTGTCTCCCAGATCTCCATGCCCCTGGCTTGACCTTTTAAGACCTTGAGAGGTTTTTTTGGGCCAAAAGGGGAGGTTGATTGCAGTGTCTGGTGCAATAGCGATGTGAGTTTGCCAGCGAGGATCGCGTGATAGGCGGCCAATGATGTGGTTGGTTGTGCGCCGATAAAAGGCGGTTGCAGCGACCCCGCCAATGTCTTTTGAAAGCCTTGTTTTGACATTTCCCTGGCGTGGTTCTTTGACCATGATGACAAGATGTTGTTGTGCTCTTTGGGGGGAGGTTTTTATTGGCATGGATAATCTTTTTCAAGAGTAGGGTTTGTATTTTTAAGACGTGCTGGATTTTGTATAGATTTGATAGATTTTTTCTGGTGGAAGACCGCGATAATAAGCGGCGAGGCAATAGAGATTTCTTGTGCTACGTTTAAAATAGCCTTCTTTTTGATAGCGCTCAGCACTGGTAAAGGCTCTTGATTGCAAAATTTTTACTGGTGTTGGGAGGCGGCGAATGATGTCAGTATCTTCCATGATGGGGAATTGAGGATAGCCACCGCATTTGTCATAAGTTTTTTTTGATATCAGCAGGCCCTGATCTCCATAAGGCAATGAGAAAAGTGCGCATCTAAGGGCTACCATCTTTGCTATGAGTTTTGGAAAAACCCCTTTGTCTTTTAGAGAAAATTTGAAGGCGGCAGCGCTTGGAATTTTGTTGTTAGCTGTTTCTGCCGTTGTATTCTGATCTTGGCTTTTGATGAATTGAATGGCTTCAATGTGCCAATCATCTTCAAGCTCTGTATCTGAGTGGAGAAAAAGCATCCATTGGTTTTTAGCAGCTTTTGCGCCTGTGCTTAATTGGGGGCCTCGTCCCTTTTTTTCAGCTTTGATTATGGTTGCGCCAGCTTCGTCTGCTATTTTAATTGTATCATCAGTTGAGCCACCATCCACGATGATAACCTCGTTAATGGCGCCTTCGAGTAACGCTGGCATTAACGCGGCGAACGTGGCTGGTAATTCTTTTGCAGAATTTAAAGTTGGTATGATGATTGATAGCATGGAAGATACGTTATCTATTGTTGTTTTGTTGGGCAAGTAAACTTAGAGGCTTGTTTTACTTATTTGCGTAAAAAATGCGTTGTTTTCTGATTTAGTCTCGATTGTTGAATCATCAATGTTCTTGATTTGTTCTAGATAAAATCATATATTCCCTTTATTACAGAATAATAATTGGCAGAGATGTTTTTTGATGAAAAAAACAAATTTAATTGATGCAAATCGTTTTAGAGGACGAGGTGCCTCTAGCAATGAGGTGGGGCGGTTTGAGGCTTTTGGGCGAGATTTATTTGATGATGGGTGGGATATTTTAGAGGACCTTCCTCCTTTTAAAACGGAAGTGCGCCATGAAGAAAGCACGGCTATTATCACACAAAATAAGTCACCGGATATTCCTTTTGATCGTTCTATTAATCCATATCGGGGGTGTGAGCATGGGTGTCCTTATTGTTATGCACGGCCAAGTCATTCTTATTGGGGGATGTCGCCTGGGCTTGATTTTGAAACGAAATTAACAGCCCGTGTTAATGCGGCAGAATTGCTTGTTGAGGAGCTTGCAAAATCTTCTTATCTCTCTAAGCCGATTTCCCCGATTGCGCTGGGAGGAAATACGGATCCTTACCAACCAATTGAACGGGATTATAAAATTACGCGCCAAATTTTAGAGGTTTTGCTTGAAGCGAAACACCCTTTGACGATTGTTACCAAATCAGCTCTTGTTTTGCGCGATTTGGATTTGCTTGCTGAACTTGCGAAACATCGCTTGGTGTTGGTGGCTCTCTCAATAACGTCGCTAGATAAAACTTTAGCAAGGCAAATGGAGCCACGAGCCAGTGCGCCGCATTTGCGCTTAAAGGCGTTGGATGAACTGCACAAGGCGGGTGTGCCAACGATGACGATGATGGCGCCAATGATCCCTTCTTTGAATGATCATGAGATGGAGGGGATTATGGAGGCGGTTTTGGAGCGGGGCTGCACTGTTGCGAATTATGTTTTATTGCGATTGCCGCATGAAATTAAAGAATTATTTCGTGAGTGGTTGATGCGAGAAGTGCCTGATCGAGCAGCCAGGGTGATTTCTCTAGTGCAATCAATGAGAGGGGGGAGAGATTATAAGGCCGATTTTGGAACACGAATGCGGGGGGAAGGGCCTTATGCAGACCTGTTATCACATCGCTATAAGCTAGCGGTTAAGCGGCTTGGTTTTAACGAAACGTCTCATTCTCTTCGGACCGACTTGTTTGTGCCCCCTGTGCCAAAGGGCGGGCAGATGAGATTGTTTTGAGCAGCTTTTAAATTTATGGTAATGGCATATTTGAGTTTTGAGCTGGTGATTATTTATGGCAGGGGAAATGGCAAAAAAAGAAGAAAAAACAAAAGGTTCAACGCCTTCCTCAGATTCTAAAGAGGGGCCGAGCTTTCAATTTGAAACTGAAGCTTTGGAAAAGTTTGGGGGCTGTGTTGCTGGTACGGATGAAGCAGGGCGTGGGCCTTGGGCCGGGCCCGTTGTGGCTGGGGCTGTTATTCTCAACCCTGATGATATTCCTGTTGGTTTGAATGATAGTAAGAAACTAACTGAAGCCAAACGTGAGGCTTTGTTTGAGCTGATGACTGAGATGGCTAAGGAGGAACGTCTATACATTGGGGTTGGCATTGCTGATGTTGAGCGGATTGATAGTGACAATATTTTAAAAGCGTCTCTTTGGGCGATGGGGCAATCTGTTGCGGAGCTTTCTATTAGGCCGCGATCTGTTTTGGTTGATGGAAATAAATTACCTGAATTGCCTATGCCTGCGCTTGCGCTTGTTAAAGGTGATGGGCGGTCTTTGTCAATTGCGGCGGCCTCGATCATTGCGAAAGTGACAAGGGACCGGATGATGATTGAGCTATCAGAGACATATCCGGCTTATAAGTGGGCTTCTAATAAGGGCTATGGCACGAAAGACCACCAACAAGCTTTGGCAGAGCATGGGGTGACGGTTCATCACAGGCGATCTTTTAAGCCGATTAGGGCTTTGCTTTAATTCTCTCTCACGGCTATTGCTTTTTAGTGGTGCTTCAGATTGCCCACCAGCAACCGTCTTTTTGATGTGCTTCAAGTTGCCCACCAGCAACCGCACTGGCCCTTCGCCATGTTCCTTCGCTCTAAAAAGGGCAATGCACCTTCTTTGTATATCTAAACTCTATTTTTTCGTTTTTTTCTTTGTTAAGTGTCGGTTTTGAGGGCACAAGCTATCTTTGGTGAGACAGGGTTTAGGGTTTATTAGCTTTATTCTTCTAAATTTATAGGATCTATTTAGCTATCCTTAACTTTTGGAGGGGATATGAGTACTTCAATTGCTGCATCAGCTGTGGCAAATCAACAGGCGCAAACCCAATTAGCGGTTGCGGCTAAGATTGCGAAATTTAATGCGGCTTCGGAACGCTCTGTGGTCGATTTGGTGAATGCAGCACAAGCGAATTTAGAAGCTGTGACTAGTTCAGCTGGCCCTGGCAAAGGTGCTGTTTTAGATATATCTGTTTGAGGAGATGGGCCTGGAGCTTAACTTTCCAGACCCAAGATTTGTATTAGCGGCTGATGAGGCTTTTTACTAAGCCGAGAACAACCATAGCAACGCCGCCACCGACACCGCCACTTGCGATTTGCGTAAGAATTCCCTGAATGTCCATTGTGCCAGCAGCGCCAAGCAATTCTGGTAAAAGTTGGCTAGCTGCGCCACCACCCAAGATACCTGCGATTGAGTTGCCTAATGTGCCTAGGCTGGCATTTTTTAATATGCCACCAGCAACATTGCCACCAACGGCACCACCGATTAGATTGATGATAAGTGGTAAATAAGCTTCCATAATTCCCTCCCTTTGGAAATGCTATGTGCCATTTATCTTATAAGCTTTTTGAATTTCTTGCACTAAAATTAGGTGTTTGTGATCTTAGATGAATAGTTTTTCATAAATTTGTCTACATAAGTTACTGTTTTATTTGTTTATTCTTCTGCTTATGTTCTTTGGTATGAGAATAAAGCTTCTTGCTGAGGGTTTTTCATTACTGATATTTTTCAATGAATGTTATAGAAGTTTTTAGCTTTGACATTGATAGACAATAAGAGGGTGAAATGCCGGATAGTTCGAATTTGGAAGCTGTGCTTGAAAGGTTAGACCTTGGGCGTGAAGAGGCGTTAAAGAGGTTGTTTTCTTTTATTGCTATTGAGAGTATTTCTACAGACCCTGCTTTTAAAGATAATTGTTTATGTGCAGCAGAACTGGCAGCAAAATTTCTAAAAGAAGCCGGGTTTAGCAGTGAGGTTGCGCCAACCACTGGCCATCCGATGGTTTTAGGCAAATATACCTCAAAGCAAAGCCCACAAGCTCCGCATATTCTTTTTTATGGTCATTATGATGTGCAGCCGGTAGACCCGATTGAAGAATGGACGCGGCCGCCATTTGAAGCTCAGATTATTGAGGACACCGTAAATGGGCCTGTTATTCATGGGCGGGGTTCTTCTGATGATAAAGGGCAGTTGCTCACTTTTCTTGAAGCCGCTCGTGCTTGGTTTGAAGTCACTGGTGATATTCCTATTAACATTACGGTTTTGCTTGAAGGGGAAGAGGAGTGTGGTAGTCCGTCGTTAGATGGGTTTTTAGCTGAACGAGGACTAGATGTGAAAGCTGATTTTGCTCTTATTTGCGATACGCTTCAGTGGGATAAAGACACACCAGCTATAACATCAATGCTACGCGGGTTAGCTGGGTTTGAAATGAGCATTGAAGGGCCGAATAGAGATTTGCATTCAGGTATGTATGGGGGGCCTGCTCTTAATCCGCTCAAGGCCTTATCTCAGGCTTTGTCAGCTCTTTATGGTGAAGATGGTCAGGTGAAGGTGCCTGGGTTTTATGAAGGTGTGTCAGAGCCTGATGCAGAGATGTCTGCTCAATGGAAATCTCAAGGCTTTGATGAGGCGGAATTTTTAAATGATATTGGTTTGAAAAAGGCACATGGTGAGAGCGGTTATCAATTGCTTGAGCAATTGTGGTGCCGGCCAACTGTTGAGATCAACGGGCTTTGGGGCGGTTATATTGGGCCGGGGCAAAAAACGGTGATCCCTTCTGAGGCCCATGCAAAGTTAACTTGCCGTTTGGTTGCGGGACAAGACCCAACAAAGATTGTTGAGGCTTTGCAGGATTTTTTAACAAAGCAATTTGATGAAGATGTGAAAGTAACCTTCAGTGAAGCTGATGGGGCGCCAGCTGTGGCTTTTGATTTAAGCCAGCCTCAAATGGCAGTGGCTCGTGCAGCTTTACAGGATGAGTTTGAAAAGACACCGGTTATGCTTGGCTGTGGTGGTTCCATTCCTATTGTTGAGGCCTTTATGCAGAGGCTTGATATGGATTGTTTGCTTGTGGGCTATGGTTTAAATGATGATTGTATTCATGCTCCAGATGAAAAATACAACCTTTCCAGCTTTCAAAAGGGAACCAGAAGTTTTGCGCGGATGATTGATGGATTTTCATCTCTGTAACTTTTATTAATGTTAAATCATATGGTTAAAACGTCTGGTTTAAGTGAATTCTTTGCTTTTAGCGGGTGGTTTTAACAAAATTTCATAATTTTTCCGGAGAATTTGGTGCTTTGCTTGTAGACGTCAGTGTCGATTTGTGTAGGATGCGCCAAATTCATGGCCTTGGGGCTATTGTGATGTATATAGAAAAAGGACTTCAGATATGACCGCTGTTCAAAATCTTTTAGCGGGGAAACGCGGCTTGGTAATGGGCGTTGCTAATAATCGTTCAATTGCTTGGGGCATTTCTAAAGCGGCACGTGAACAAGGTGCCGAGCTTGCTTTTACATATCAAGGTGATGCGTTGAAAAAACGTGTTGAACCTTTGGCAGAGAGCCTTGGGTCTAATCTTGTTTTGCCATGCGATGTAACGGACCCAGCTTCAATTGATGCAACTTTTGATGCAATTAAAGAAGAGTGGGGCACGATTGATTTTGTTGTTCATGCTGTTGCTTTTTCAGACAAGAATGAACTTGATGGTCGTTATGTTGATACAAGCCCTGAGAATTTCCAGAATTCTTTGAATATTTCTTGCTATTCTTTCACTGCTGTTGCTCAGCGTGCTGAAAAAATAATGAATGAAGGTGGTTCGCTGCTGACACTTACTTATTATGGTGCTGAAAAGGTGATGCCTCATTATAATGTTATGGGTGTTGCGAAGGCTGCACTTGAAGCAAGTGTTCGTTATCTGGCTGCTGATTTGGGTAAAGATGGCATTCGGGTGAATGGTGTTTCTGCTGGGCCGATTAAAACTTTGGCTGCTGCTGGCATTAGTGATTTTCGTTATATCTTAAAGTGGAATGAATATAACTCCCCCTTGCGCCGGACTGTGACAATTGAAGATGTTGGTAATGCGAGTGTTTATCTTTTGTCTGATTTTAGCAGAGGTGTAACCGGTGAGATACATCATGTTGACAGTGGATATCATATAGTGGGCATGAAAAATGAAGATGCACCTGATATTTCTGTGAGCTAAAAGGGGCTATGAATTTAGCTTGAAGCCTTATTTAACAGGCTCGAATTTTCTAATATCATGAAAATTGTTATAAACCCCTTTTCCAGATATATTGAGTGCTTTCAATAATATAAAATCATATTTATTGATTAAACTTGATGGTTTCGCTTGGAGTTTTTCAAAAACGAGACCTTGTTGAGTGACTAAATTTGTGGGATTGGGCGTTATTATGTCTTTATTGAAACTTGTTTCTTTTAAAAACGTTTTCGTTTTTGCTGCACTTATCTTTACTGGTGCATTTGTTGCTGGCTGTGCGAGTAGTGCGCAACAAGGGCCGCTTAATATTGATAGCCTTGGTGCAACAGGCGGGATTTCTTCTAAAGTTTTACGCCGTGGCAAATCTGTTGAAATAGGCAAGTTTTTACATTGGAATAGCAATTGCTGGGCGCAAACAATTCCTGGTGTTAGAATTGTGAAACGTCCGAAATATGGTTCTGTTTCTGTGTCTAAACGGAATATGGAAATCCCGACGACTGAGTGTAAGGGCATTCCGATTAAGGGTACGAAAATGGTTTATCGTGCGCGCCGCAAGGGACATGATCAATTTTCTTATCGTGTAACGTCTGGCCCTAGAGCTGGTGTTCATACTGTAAACATTACAGTTAAATAAACTTCTTTATGTCATCTCTCATTGATGAAAATTCAAAATCGGTTGGTTCTTCTTTGTCTCGGCTTTATGTGCTGAGGCATGGAGAAACTGATTGGAATGTTCAAAAGAGGTTGCAAGGCCGCACAGACACGAGCCTTAACGATCAGGGGCGGGCACAGGCTCACAGGCATGGTATTAAATTGGCAAAAGAGTTACATGCCGCATTTCCCGAGCCTCTTCTCTTTGAAAAAGAAATAAAAACATGGTCTTTTGTTTCTAGCCCTTTGAAGAGGTGCCGGGAGACTATGGAGATTGTTCTTTCAGCTTTTGATTTATCTAGCCATTCATATGAAATTGATGATCGTTTGATTGAGATTAGTTTTGGTGAGTGGGAAGGAAAAAGCTGGAGTGAGCTGCGTGATAGTGACCCTTTGTTAGTTCAAGCTCGTTTTGATGACCCTTGGGTGAATTGTGCGCAGGGTGCTGAAACCTACGCAGAATTAGAAAAACGTGTTTTGAATTGGCATTCTTCTTTATTGCACAAAACAATTGCTGTTACTCATTCAGGGCCTACTCGGGTTGTTCGGAGGTTTTTGAGCCAATTACCGAAAGAAGAGATCCTTAGTTTAGAAAGTCCGCAAGATAAGTTTATCAAAACGCATTCTAGAGGATTTGAATGGGTGTGAGTTTGGTTAACTTGGGAGCTCATGTTTTTTAATTGAAAATTGACCTTGCTTGATTTCATTTCTATAAGTTAGAAGCGTTTGCTTCATCAAGTTTCGCTTTCTATTTTAATCTGGCCGTTCAGCCTTTATTTCGACTTGGATCTTTTTATGTCTCATAACAGTTTTGGTCATCTTTTTCGGATTACTACTTGGGGGGAATCACATGGGCCAGCAATTGGTTGTGTGGTTGATGGGTGTCCATCTAATATTCCAATTACGGCTGAAGAGCTGCAGGTTTTTCTTGATAAACGCAAACCAGGTCAATCTCGATTTACGACACAACGCAGAGAACCAGATGAGGTAAAGATCCTTTCTGGAGTGTTTGAAAATGATCAAGGTGTACAGGTGACGACAGGCACACCAATTTCTTTGATGATTGAAAATACTGACCAACGCTCGAAAGATTATGGTGACATTAAAGACAAGTTTCGCCCGGGTCATGCTGATTATACTTACATTGAGAAATATGGCATTCGTGATTACCGGGGCGGTGGTCGCTCGAGTGCGCGGGAGACGGCAATGCGTGTGGCAGCGGGTGGTATTGCTCGTAAAGTTGTGCCGGGTATGATGGTTCGCGGTGCACTTGTGCAAATGGGGCCTCATAAAATTAATCGTGATAATTGGGATTGGGATGAGGTGAATAACAATCCATTTTTTGCCCCTGATAAGGAAATCGTTGATGTGTGGAGTGAGTATTTAGACGGTCTTCGCAAAAGTGGTTCATCTATTGGGGCTGTGATTGAGGTCGTGGCGGACCATGTGCCAGCTTCTCTTGGTGCTCCGATTTACGCAAAACTTGATCAGGATATTGCCAGTGCGATGATGAGCATCAACGCGGTGAAAGGTGTTGAGATTGGCGCTGGGTTTGGTTCAGCTGAGTTAACTGGCGAAGAGAATGCTGATGAGCTTAGCATGGGGAATAATGGTGTTGAATTTTCTTCAAATCATGCAGGTGGTGTTTTGGGGGGGATTTCAAGCGGGCAGCCTGTTGTAGCTCGTTTTGCTGTGAAGCCGACATCTTCAATTTTAACACCGCGCAAATCAATTGATCGCTCTGGGCAAAATGTGGAAGTTTCAACTAAGGGGCGGCATGACCCATGTGTTGGGATCAGAGCGGTGCCTGTTGGTGAGGCGATGATGGCGCTTGTTTTAGCTGATCATTATTTGCTGCATCGGGGGCAGCAGGGCTAAGGGAGGTTGATTTTTATTTGAAAATTAGTCTTTTGTTTTCACGGTCTTATTTTTTTCATTCGTATGTTGTGTTCTTCAACCGAATTGGTGTATTTATAAAAATATAAATTATAAAAACCAAAGGGTTACTCTATGCCGCTTTATGATAAAATTCTTATTCTTACAGGTGCTGGGCTTTCAGCTGAATCTGGGCTTGGGACGTTTCGGGAAGAGAATGGCATTTGGAGTAAGTATAATTTTGAAGAGGTGGCAACACCTGAGGGGTATGCTGCTGATCCTAAGCGTTGTTTAGATTTTTATAATATGCGCCGGAATTTGCATCATAAATCAACGCCTAATGCCGCACATAAAGCGCTTGCTCGGCTTGAAGCTGAGTATCCTGGTGAAGTTGTGATTGTGACGCAGAATATTGACAGTTTGCATGAGGCGGCTGGGTCGCATCGGATTATTCATATGCATGGGCGGATTGACCGTGTGAAGTGTAATGAATGTGGCACGACTTATGATTACCCTTATGGCACAATTGAAGTGAACTCTATTTGCCCAAAATGTAATGTGCAGGGTCAGCAAAGGCCAGACGTCGTTTGGTTTGGTGAGATGCCTTACAATCTTGAAGAAATTCAAAAAGAGATTGATAGTTGTTTTCTCTTTATCTCGATAGGGACGTCAGGTTCTGTTTATCCGGCTGCGGGTTTTGTGAATATGGCGCGAAAAGCTGGGGCTCATACTGTTGAGTTGAACCTGGAGCCTTCTGATGGGGCTGTGCAGTTCCATGAGGCGCATCAGGGGAAAGCCACGGAGATTGTGCCGCGCTATGTTGATAAGTTGATGCATGAAGCCGCGATTGCTCAAAAGAAAGTTGTCCGCTAGGTTTTTGCTTTTCAAATGAGTGTTTTTCTTGCCTGAACTATAGGTGTTCTTCTTCCCATTTTTGGATTTGCTCTAGGATGAGGGATTTGAATTGCTCTGGATTTTTTTCGAGTAAGTCTTTTTTTTCTGCTGGGATGTTGAGCCGTTCGCTTAAATGAGTATTTGCCCAGAGAACCAGGTTCACCATGACATGAATTAAATCTTTCCCGCTTGCTGTTAGGTAGTAGAGCTTTCTGCGTTTGCTATCTGGGTGGGGGATAGAGGCGATTAGTTTTTCGCATTCGAGCTTTTTTAAGCGGTCTGACAGGATGCTGCTTGAGATTTGCTCTTCTGTTTGCAGCATATCTTTATATTCATGTAGCCCTAAAAACATTAAATTTCGAATGACGAGAAGTGTCCAATGATCGCCTAGGATATCTAGCGAACAAGCGATGGGGCAGCCTGTTCTGTTTTTATGTTCAATTTTTGAAACCATAAATCACTTGCATAATAGAATTAATATTGATAATACTTTTATTATAGAATTATTTATTGGGTTGGTAAATAGGTGTAAAGAGAATGAAAAAACTTGGACTGTTTGTTGCCGCATATTTTGTGATCACAATGGCCTGGGCTTATCCTTGGCATATGGTTTTGTTTCATGATCTTTATGTGCAATGGGGGGCGTTTCAACGGGCTGAACCGATTATGCCGCTTGGGATTGCAGCCATTCTTATTCAGGGCATTGTGATTGGTTATCTTTATCCCTTTTATATTAGAGATCACTCCTCAACCATTAAGAGAGGTGTTCAATTCACGTTGATCATTGGTTTGATGACTTATACGGCGATGGGGTTTGCTACGGCTGCAAAATTTAAAATAGAGCCTGTTGCTGATTTTCTGATTTATCATACGATTTTTCAGACCATTCAATTTATCTTGGTGGGGATTGCTTTGGGGTTGATTTATAAAAGACAGGAATAAGAGGCTGCTTGAGCAAAAAGAGATCAGCTTAGTTTTTTAAGCTGCTCTCTTTTGGTTTAGAAAATTTGCTGTGTTTTTAGAGAAAAAGTTTACTGAGCAAAGCCTTCAATGCCGAGGCGCCAGAACTCTATGCCGACACCAGTGACCAGCACGGCTGCTGAAATGGCGATCATGATCCACCAGAATTTTTGGGCGGCTTTTCTTGCGGTTTGAACGGCGGCTGGAGACAAGGGTTGTTTGTCCCAAGATGGGGGGCCTTTTATGGCGGCGAGGTATTGGCCGCCGGCGTGGATAGTGCCTCTTTCGCTTAAAGGAAGGCCAGCGCGCATGGCAATTTCGTGGCTGATTTCTGAGAAGGGAAAGGCGGGATCTGTGGCTTTTTCTTTTGTGTAACCAAGGATGTGTCGTTCGCCATCTTGCGTGACAATGCTGCAAGAGCGCATCAGCACAGGAATGATGGCTTCTCGATAAATTTCACTCCGGCTTTCAACGGATTTTACATTTTCATAAGTGAGGCTGATTGTTTTATAAGGGAGCAATGGCAGTGGGCCGCGCCAGTTGGGTACGAGGAGCACTGCATCTTGCTCGTTAAGCTGAATGCGTGTTCTTAAGCTAGAGAGGATATGCGCACCAAGAAACACCATCCAGATTGCAAATAGAATGGCAAAAAGGAATAAAATAGCCGCGTCATAATAGAAGCCTTTGCTCAGTCTCAAGAAAATCATAAATGGCAGTGAGATGAAAAAAGGAATGAGCAGGGTGAAGACGGTTATAAGGATGATTTTGCGCCCTCGGCTGGCTTCAAAAATTCTTACTGTATTGTCTGTATCTGTTGTCATACTTAGTGCTCCTTTAGGTTGCCCACAAGCAACCGTCGCGAATGCTCTTTCAGCTTACTCACCTTTGAGCGGAACGTGATAATTTGTTACTCTTAGTAAACACTTAAATCGGTTATGATGAAAAGTGCAAGTGTTAAGTATAGGCAAAAGATCATGTTTTTTACAAAAAGCAAAAGTGTGGCTGTTTCTAAAGAAGATGCTTTAAAGGGGCGTGATACTCCTCTTGAGATTGAGCGGGCTCATTTTGTGAATGGCCATGACATGAAAGGGAATTTTCCCGAAGGGGCTGAGATCATTTATTTTGGTCTTGGGTGTTTTTGGGGGGCTGAGCGGCGATTTTGGCAACTCGATGGCGTTTGGGTCACGGCTGTTGGCTATGGAGCCGGTTTTACGCCTAATCCGACTTATGAAGAAGTTTGCACAGGCCAAACAGGGCATAATGAACTTGTCATGGTTGTTTTTGAACCTTCTAAACTTTCTTTGGATGATTTGCTTAAGGTGTTTTGGGAAGCTCATGACCCCACTCAAGGCAACCGGCAATGGAATGATGTTGGTACACAATATCGCTCTGGCATTTATACAACCTCAGATGAGCAACAAGCTTTTGTTCTTGCAAGCTTAGAGAAATATCAAACTGCTTTGAGCGCAAAGGGTATGGGGACGATTACTACAGAGGTAAAAAGGTTTGATAATTTTTATTATGCCGAGACTTACCATCAGCAATATTTAGCGAAAAACCCAGGAGGTTATTGCGGGTTAAGCGGGACCAATGTGCCCTATTGTTAGAGTTATCAACATTATTCAGTCCATGTCTCTTCTGATCTTTTGAAATTTTCTTCTCTTTATAGATAGAATCTGCTTTTTTAAAATCTGACGGCATTTATCAGTCCTTGGTGATTATGGGGGTCCCCCATTTTTTCTTCAATTTTGGGAGCAGTGGAAATGGCTAATTTTGCAACTCATTTGGGTGTTGGTACAATTGCCAGCGGTATGGCAGCGACTTTGGCTGTGGCCACGGAAATGATCAACCAAACTGACATTATTACATTAGCTTTAGCCGGCGCATTGGGGAGTGTGTTGCCTGATATTGATTTGAAAGACTCGCGCTCTTCTCGGATTATCTTTTTTGCGCTGGGGTTGTTTCTCTCTATCGTTGTTTTGTTCTGTGTTGTTTCTAAATATTCCATTGTTGAATTATGGATTATCTGGATTGGTACGTTTTTAGCCGTTCGATATTGTTTGCATAGTTTGTTTCATAATTTTGCGGTTCATCGTGGGGTGTTTCATTCCCTCTTAGCCGGTGTGTTTTTTCTTTTCGCAACGGCTGCTATTTTTCATCATGGGTTACAATCTGACCCACGCATTTGCTGGCTTTCAGGCATTTTTATGCTTTTCGGCTATATTGTACATTTATTGCTTGATGAGATTTATAGCGTTGATTTTAGTGGTAACCGGGTGAAGCGGTCTTTTGGAACTGCTTTGAAGCTTGTTGAGTATCGCAGCCCTGGGGCTTCGTTTTTAATGGGGCTTGCGGCTGTTGGTGTTTTCTTTTTAACACCGCCCTTCACGTCGTTTTTTGAGGTTGTTGGTACATCTGATATCTGGACGCATTTATGGGACCGTATGCTGCCAACGGATGGGTGGTTTGGCTTTGATATCGGCAAGATACAGACGGCTGTTAAACCGATTGAGTAGTTGTAAATAAAACAAAAAAGGTGCTAACAATCAGTGCATGGAATTGAAGCTGTGTATCTTGGCTTTGAGAAGTAGCGCCGATCAAATGATTTTGGGCCGTCGATGAAATATTCAAAAATGGCTGTGTGTTCATAGTAAAGTTCAGTCATTATGACGGTTTCATAATTTCGAGCCAGGCCAGCTGGTAGGTCATTTATAATTGTGTTTACAGCGTGTCTATTTGTTCCCTTTTTGCTTTCACTCCAAAGAACTCTGCTTACCGGGTCTCCTGAATTATCAGGTTGTGTATCAACTGCTGTTACGACAACATTATATTCGAGATCTTCTGCTAGCGATAAAGATTTACTTCCGATTGCGAAGATGTCAGCTAATTCTTGTTTGGTTGTTGTTTTACCTTGAGAAACAAGGTCTGAAATTGTTTCTGTGACAGTTTCAATTTTGTTTTTAGCAATATATAATCGTGAGACTTCAACTGTGCCGAAGTAAGTGGCAATCATTAAAGGGACTATCATAGCAAATTCGATAGAAGCTGTTCCTTCAGAATCTTTCTTAAAGGTCTTTAGCTTTGTAAGAATGCTTTTGATTGTTGTTTGTAAAAAGTTCATTGCCCTAAACCCTTAAGATCAGTTGTTGTTTACATTCAAGCTTGGTTCACTGCGAAATGCAGCAAAGCCTTGGACTAACCTGTTATTGTTAGGAAGGTTACCTAAACCTAGGTCTGGGATGTTTGCAAAGAGTTCCCATTCAATGAATGTACGCACTGTAGCTACAGAGCCGGGCCCAACTGAATCAAATAGGAAATTGTCGTTTAGACTTCCATCATCGTTTAGATCATATGATGTGTCGATGCTGGCAAAATTTGGATAGGTTCTTACTTCTACTCTAACCTTGGATAGACAGTTAGGAATAAAGACTACTTTTGAGCAAATATCTTGTTTGAATTGATTTAAAGTATCAATGCCTGCCTGGTTTGTTCTTAACCTGCGTGCAGTTTCTGTTGTGGCATGGGCTAAATTGATTTCGGCCATGAATACCAAGGAGATTTCAAGAATTGAAAAAAGAAGAATAAAAAAGGGAAGCCCTATAAAGGCAAATTCAATGGCGACAACACCTTCAACATCTTTTTTGAAGTTTTGGATATGTCTTAAAGATCTTATGTAAGTTCTAGAGAATTTTTTCTTTGCTAGATTGATCATTGAAACGCCTTGGGTACTAAAAATATTCTGTAACCTTTGTTTTCTATCAAAAATTTCTGAAAAATTCGTTTATGTTGTTACATTGCTAATGAATTTAATTTTGTTTTATTGCTGTTAATTAAAAATAAACTATATGTAGTTGGAAAATATTTATTAATTTCTGTCATCATTTGCGGAGTTTTAATGAAATTTAATGTGCTGAAATGTTTTGCTCGTTAAATTTTTTGTCTGGGTGAATGCTGATGCAGAAAATTTTCCAAAATACAAAAAAGCTATTTTATAGTTTTCATAAATCAGAGGATGGTGCTGTTGCCATGATTTATGGTCCTATGGCCATTGTTCTATTGCTGGCAGCTGGTATTTCTATTGATTATGCTCGAGGATATTTGGTTAAAAAAGAAATCGCTAGAGCACTTGACGCGGCTGTACTTGCTGCTGGTTCTTTACCGGTAACTGATGAGACTGCAATGCGGACGTTAGCTCAGCAATATTTTGATGCAAATATTTCTCCTTCTACGAAACGCGATTTTAATCCGCAGCTTAATGTAACTGTGAGTAATGAAGAAATTACAGCGACTTCATCTGCTAATGTACCGACGCTTTTGATGAAATTAGCAGGCCATGACACGACAGTGGTTAATGAGAAATCTGTTGCGGGTCGAACATTAGTTAATATTGAGGTTGCGTTAGTTCTTGATAATACGGGTTCAATGCGTGGATCTAAGTTGAGGTCTTTAAAAACAGCTGCAAAAACTTTGACTGATACTCTTTATGCGACTGATGGTAGTTCTGAGTATGTTGAGATTGCTCTTATTCCTTTTACTGGCGCTGTTAATGTTGGCACAAATAATATTAATGCGTCCTGGATTGATTATGATGGTGACTCAACCGCTGCACAGGAAGATTATGGTTCATCACAGGAGTATAGCTGGAACTCATCCTTAGAAGGGAAATCTGCTTTTGAGTTTCTAGATCATTATAATGTAAGTTGGCAAGGTTGTGTCCGTGCTAGAGTGGGAACAGCCCCTAAACCAGGTGGTGGAACTGTTGATTTAGATCTTTGGGACATTCCTCCATCAAACGATGATGTCAACACAAAGTGGGCACCCTATTTGCGGCCAGCTCATAATTTAAATGGTAGAGATCCTTCTCGTTCAAGAGTTCGACGAGAATTGCGTTATGATGATACGTGTCCGGAACAGCCGATTTTGCCGCTAACAAATAACAAATCGACCATTAAAGACAACATCGATAATATGGTTGCTGATGGGTACACTTCTGTTCCGATTGGTTTGATTTGGGGCTGGCGCGTTTTATCAAGTGCTGCACCTTTTACAGAAGGTGATGATGAGAATAATACGCAAAACAGAAAAGTGATTGTTTTGCTTACTGATGGTCAAAACCATCATGGCTATCATAATTGGGGCATTTACTCAGCTTATGGAATGCCGAATTATAACCATCTTGGTACTGGGTGGTTGGGTAATCAGTTGGATGATAAATTAGAGACGATTTGTTCGAATGTGAAATCTCAGGATATTTTGATTTATTCCATTACGTTTCAGTTAAATGATAGCAATACTCAGCAATTAATGCGTGAATGTGCAACAAGAGAGGATATGTATTATAATTCTCCTGATGGTTCATCATTGCAAGATGCGTTTAATCAGATTGCTACAGGTTTGCAAAAATTGAGACTGAAACAATAAGAGATTTGTTTTTCAATAAATCATTTTAAGAGAAGGCGAGTGTAGGAAAGTTAATACACTCGCCTTTTTGTTTTTCTTT
This sequence comes from Hyphomicrobiales bacterium, assembly GCA_965230545.1. Taxonomy (GTDB): domain Bacteria; phylum Pseudomonadota; class Alphaproteobacteria; order Rhizobiales; family HXMU1428-3; genus HXMU1428-3. Next base: position 80,569 of record CBDDLE010000001.1, read on the forward strand.
TGCTTATTTGGAATGTTTTAAAGCGCTATCTATCGATTTGAGTTTTGTATCAAAATTCTTCGATAGTGATTTCAAGTATTCTGGATCATCACCTAGAGTTGGCGTTGGTTGGCAGTTTGGGGCGCAGGTGTAGCTTAAACGAGCACCGCCTCTTTGAATGCGAACAACATTACGACTATCATCATCGACATATACCCATTTGTTAAAAATGGTGTCTCCATCTTTATTTAATAAAATAATATTTGTGCGGCCGTATGATTTGCCGGTTATGATGAAGGTAGAATTATTCTGGATTGTGATGTCTGCTATCGCTGGGTTTCCAATTAATGCATCAGCAATTTTATCTTCTAATTTAATTAATGTAATTTGATTGAGAGTGACTTTCACTAGTGACTTAGTTGTCGAATGAGTGATGATATCTTGGTCATTACTATCTTCGGCTTTAGCTTCATGAATGGCGGCTGTGCCTGCTGCATTCAAAAAGAGTGTTAGAAGTGCACAATGAATAAATTGTTTTTTCATTGTGTTTTTTTGAGCTGATAATTTAGGAAACATCACACAATAACCTTTTTACTAAACGGAATTGTTGTTCATTAAACGCTCAAAAGGTGAATGATTTCCTTATTTTTGTATGAAAAAGGCATTTTCTCTTATTTTATTTTTGTTTTTCTCTTTTTATTTCGTGCTGATGCTTCTTATTTAAAGTTAAATATGTGTTGCTCGTTTTGCTTTGTTTGCTGAGAATTTTTACGTTTTTAAAGGTTTGTTATTTGTTTAAAGCTGACTTGGTTCCTTGATTTATACTTTTTTCGAACTTTGCAATTTTGGTGTCTTAATTTGACACATACATAGATGGTTTGTTTATCTATAATATTCGGTAAATCATTGATTTTAATGGCCTTTTCTTGCTCTATTTACTGTTTCTTTATATGTTTTAGCTATATTCAAATCTGTTCAGAGGCGCTAGTCCTTATTAGATGGGATGGTGCTATTTATATATAAAAATACTCAGGGAGTTACGTAATGAAAAATCTAATGGTTCGTTTTATGAATGATGAGTCTGGTGCTACAGCTATTGAATATGGCTTGATCGCTGCTGGTATCTCAGTTGTAATTATTGGTTCTGTTGAACTACTTGGTCAGACATTGGATACAATGTTCGCTGGTATCAACACAGAACTAACAAACTAATCTTAGTTTGTTATCTCTTATTTATGAAAGGCATCCACCAGTTAGTTGGTGGGTGCTTTTTTTTTAATTTATATAAAAAATTAAGTCTCTTTTGTTAGGTTTAAGTAATTCAGGTAATTACAATAGTGTGAGTTGTTTTGATATGTATGAGTTGTGTGTATTGCTGATTTTTCCTTTTGCATTGATTTTTGCAGGAATTTCGGATGCTATGTCTTTTACTATTTCTAATAAAATTTCTTTGCTTCTTTTTGTTGGTTTTTTAGTTTTAGCGCCGTTTTCTGGTTTAACTATAGCTGCAATTGGTGCTCATGTTACTATTGGTTTTATCATGTTAGTGCTTGGATTTCTTCTTTTCGCTCGAGGAGTTATTGGTGGCGGAGATGCGAAAATAATTGCAGCTGCATCTTTGTGGTTGGGGCCTGAAAATACCGGTGTGTTTATATTTTTAATGGCCATTTATGGTGGTGTATTATCTTTAATTGTTCTGAAAATTTATAGCACCCCATTACCTAGTTTTCTTGCAACCCAAAAATGGTTGGTGAATTATCAATCAGGAGCTGCTGCTGTTCCTTATGGAATTGCAATTGGTTTATCTGGGCTTAGTATTTATCCATATTCTCATTGGTTAGGTTTGGTTTAGATTGCAAATTAACTGATGTTTTCTATCAAGCGCTTCTTTTTGAGGCGCTTTTTTATTATGAAATTTTATTTATTTCTCATGTGATTACGTGTTTGTGATCCCTTAATGCAGTTAAATTTTTCAAAAAGTGACAGTTATTAACCTCCTATTGACCATTCCCCCCTTAAGTTTAGTGAAGTTTTGTATTTAGGGCTTAAGGACCTTTCTAGTTATGAATAAATCTCGCGTTATTGTTTTGGGAATTGCATTTGTCGCAGCGATAGGTGCTGCTTTGCTTGCTAAGAATATTGTAGCAAAGCCTAAAACTGAGAAGGTAGTTCAAAAAGAATTTATGAATACGACCCATGTATTGGTTGCTGCGAAACCAATTAAATTGGGTGACTTGGTGACGTCTGGTCATTTTAAATGGCAAAGATGGCCGAAGGATGCTTTGAACTCAAAGCTTATTGACCAGGCCTCAAACTTGAATGCAAAAGCTGACTATGACAAAGCGATTGCCCGTTCTGATTTTGTGGTTGGGGAAGCGATCAACCCAAGGAAGTTTGTTAAAAAAGGCACTGGCGGTGTTATGGCTGCGCTCTTATCAAGTGGTATGAGAGCTGTTTCAACTAAAATTAAAGAAGAAACTGCTGCGGGTGGTTTTATCATGCCAGATGATCATGTCGATGTGATTTTATCTCGGCAAATACAAGGTGAAGGGCGCACTAGTAAGTATGTGTCTAACACGGTTCTTTCCAATGTTCGTGTTTTAGCTATTGGTCAAACGCTTGACCAACCTAAAGGAAAACCAACAACAACTGGCCGCACAGCTACACTTGAGTTGTCCCCTGGTCAAGCTGAGATTTTGATGCTCGCTAATAAAATGGGGGATGTTTCTTTATCGCTTCGTAGTCTTTCTAAAAGAGATGCCAATGGGGATGGCACCATTACGAATTTGCGCGGTGAAGAGCGTGGAACAGTGAGAATGTTTAAGTTTGGCCAAAAGGTTGAAGCTTTTGGAATGTGAATTTTAAGGACCGCTAGTTTGGGGGAAATGAATTGGTGGTTCGGAATTTAGTTTTGATTTAAAGGTGGTGTTAGTGATGGGGTTTTTAAAATTAAAACAAACTGATTTAAGCAAAGTTGCATTTGCTTTTTTCGCGTTTGCTGTGGGACTTTTTGTTCATTCGTCAACAAGTTTGGCTGAGAGTGATTTTGAGAGTTTTCGCAATGAACATCGCTCTTTATTGAAAGTTGAGCGTGTTGCCAGAGGTGGTGAAACGCGACATGTAAAAATTGGTTTGAACAAATCACTTGTTGTGGAATTGCCAAGAGATGTTCGTGATGTCTTGGTTTCTAACCCTGATTTCATTGATGCTGTTTTACATAGTTCTCGCCGGGCTTATTTGATTGGTAAAAAGGTTGGTGAGGGGAATGCATTTTTCTTTGATAAAGATGGCAATCGAATTTTGACTGTAGAGATTTCTATCTCGCGTGATATGTCAGCTCTTTCTGGAATGTTCAAAAGAATCTTACGTGACAGTAAAATTAAAGTCGATATGGTCAATGAGCATATTGTTTTAACTGGGTCTGTGCGTACCCCAGCTGATGCTACTAAAGCCGCTGATATTGCAGCTCGTTTTGTAAAATCTAAAGAAGAGGTGATTAATCTTCTTTCTTCTAGTGGTAATGAGCAAGTGAATTTGCAGGTGAAGGTTGTTGAAATTAAACGCACTGTAGCTAAACGCCTTGGGGTAAATGTTGAAGCTTTTACTCATGGTAACGGAATTAGTTTTGCTAATTTAACAGATTTAGCAGTTCCGAATAGTTCACCTTTGCTGGGTGCAGGCTTGTCCACATTAGGATTAGCTGGTTCCCCTAATCCGTCTGTTTTTCCGAATGCGGATGCTGGATTAAAATCACAATTTAGATTTAACAATGGTGGGAATGGTGTTGGAGCTGCTATTCGGGCTTTGGAAGAAAATGGTGTGCTTCGAACTTTAGCGGAGCCTAATTTAACTTCTGTTTCAGGCGAAACAGCTAATTTTCTAGCTGGTGGTGAATTTCCTATTCCGGTTTCAAATGATGAAGATGGTATCAGGATTGAATTTAAGCCTTTTGGTGTGGCTTTGGCGTTTACACCGGTTGTTATGGATGAAAAGCTGATTAATTTAAAAATCGCGACAGAAGTGAGTGACATTTCTGATCGTGGTGCGATAACTTTGCAGTCCATCACTATTCCAGCGATTGAAGTTCGCCGAGCTTCGACGACTGTTGAACTTGGCTCTGGTGGTTCTATTGTGATTGCTGGTTTGATTTCAGATGCGACGAAACACAATATTAAAGATGTTCCAGGATTGAAAAGGTTACCAATTTTAGGATCATTATTTAGGAGCCGTGAATTTTTACGTGATGAGAGTGAACTGGTGATTATCGTAACACCTTACATTGTTCACAGCACAGCACTTAATAAGTTAACACGACCAGACCAAGGACTTGGAACCCCATCTGACAGAAAAGCTTTTTTTAAAGGCCATTTGAATAAATATGACCGTCATAAGCGTGTGCCTGCTCGTCGCCAACGTGAGCCTCAGGTTGTTGATACGAAATGGGGATTGAAGGATGTGTTTAAGGCTGAACCTAAAAAGAGAAATCCTCGTCGTTCTTGGGCACGTAAGTCGCGTCATGATGATGGCGGTCTAGGTTTCATTGTTGAGTAAATGAGAGTTTGAAGGGGTAAGTAAGATGATTTTTAAATTTAAGAACAGACAAATACTTCAAACTTTTAGAGCTGTTTTGCTTTTAAGTGTTGTAGCTTTCTTTAATTCAGCTTGCCAGCATGGTTTTGATAAGAGGGTGAGAAAAGACCATTATGCGGGTTCGTTTTTTGGAAACCCAACGGTTGATCATCCGATTAGAGTTGCAAAAGATAAACTGGCAATTTCTGTTCCTGTGCAGCGACATGAGGAAAAGCTAACACCAGCTAAATTGAATGAAGTTAGAACGTTTCTTCATTATTACCGCGAAGGTGGGGTTGGAGATATTAAGGTTACACTTCCTTCTCATTCAAGACATCAGTATGCGGTGAGAAAAGTCCTTAAAGATATTCAGCATCAAATGGAATTTTTATCAATTGGTCCAGAGATTGTTTCAGTGAAACGGTATTCTGGCCGTGGTGACCGTCATCCGGTTATTCATTTATCATTCAAACGTTATGTAGCACATGGACCTGAGTGTGGTCAGTGGAATGAAAACTTTAATGAAAGTGAAAATAACCGCAATTCACCTGATTGGGGATGTGCGCGACAGAGAAATTTAGCAGCCATGGTTGCCAATCCGCGTGATCTACAAGGGCCACGTGGTTGGAGCCCGAGAGACTCTCGCAGAAGAGATACTATTTGGGATAAATATGTAAAGGGTGATATATCGTCGGCTGCTCGTTCTCGTGATGAACGCGTAGATACTAAAAGCGACAAATAATTGAATTTTAAATTTGATTTTAGGAAATGATAGAAATGAGTGATACTGCTTATTCTCAGGATGGAAACACACAAGGTTCAGATGAGCGTTATGCAACTGCTTCGGTCGATGCTAATCGCAAAGCTCGCCCTGTTCCACGGATATCAATACAAGCATTTTGTGAGGATCAAAGTTTTGTTGATGCTATGCAGAATGCAAGTAATGATAGACGAATGGATAAAGCGCACCTTTCTATGCAGATGGGCGGGGTTAGCGCGGCATTAGAAACTTATCGAGATGGCCCAACTCCGAACCTGATAATTTTAGAGAGTAAGGCTGACCGGGATAAATTATTGTCTCAACTGGATAATCTTGCTGAGGTTTGTGATGCTGGTACCAAGGTGATTATTGTTGGTCATGTAAATGATGTGATTTTATATCGTGCGTTGGTTGAGCGAGGTGTGAGTGAATATTTGGTAGCACCAGCGGAACCTCTTGACATCATAAGCTCTATTTCTAATTTATACTCTGATCCGGATGCTGAACCGCTTGGGCAAATTGTTGCTTTTGTTGGTGCTAAGGGCGGTGTTGGTTCAAGTGTTCTTAGCCATAATGTAGCGTGGGCTTTATCTGAAATTACAAGTACGGATGTTGTGATTTCAGATTTCGATTTGCCGTTTGGCACGGCGGGACTGGACTTTAACCAGGACCCAACACAAGGGATTGCTGAGGCTTTATTTCAACCTGAGCGTCTTGATGATGTTATGTTGGACCGGCTTTTATCTAAATGCTCAGATAGATTGAGCTTATTTGCATCTGCTGGCAATTTAGAAAAAGAATATGATGTTGAGCGTGAGCCATGTGATTTGGTCTTAGATGTGCTTCGCAAAAATATTCCTTATTCTATTCTTGATTTACCGCATGCTTGGACATCTTGGTCGAAATATGTGCTGATGCAATCTGATGAGATTATCATTACGGCAACACCAGATTTGGCCAACTTAAGAAATACAAAAAATATTCTTGATTATTTGAAAGCTAATCGTAAATCGGATGTTTCACCTCGACTAATTTTGAACTTGGTAGGCATGCCGAAAAAACCAGAAATTTCAGTTTCTGATTTTTCTCAGATTGTTGAACTTAAACCTTCTGTTGTCATTGATTATGACGCTGAGGTGTTTGGGACTGCTGCCAATAATGGACAAATGATTGGTGAATTTTCTCAAAAATCCAAAGTAGCAAATCAAATTTTGGAATTTGCTTATTTGTTGGCAAATGTAAAACCTCCACAGCAGGAAGAAAAGTCGATTTTAAAGCCAATTCTTAATCGAATTGGTATGAAGTAGGGAAGAGTTCGTATGTTTGGTAAGCGCGGATCTAATGGAAATGGACAGTTTGGTCAGGCTCAGCAGGGGCAAGGGGCTCAGCAGCGACCGGTCGAGTCTGTGCAGAAACAGGTAGAAGTTGCACCTTCCGTAGAATTGAAGCCAAAACAGCAAGTTAAGATCGAACCAGAACCAGCTCAACCTATTGTGGAGCAGGAGAAAACTCGTTCTGAAAATTATTATGATGTTAAAACGACTGTTTTTAATGCGCTGATTGACACCATCGACCTGACACAACTTGCGAACTTAAATAATGACGCTGCTCGCGAAGAAATCCGCGATATTGTTGGTGAAATTTTGGCAATTCAAAATGTCATCATGCCTATATCTGAGCAAGAAGACTTGATTGAAGATATTTGTAATGATGTTCTTGGGTATGGTCCACTAGAGCCTTTACTTGCACGTGATGACATTGCAGATATCATGATTAATGGTGCGCATGATACTTTTATTGAGGTTGATGGTAAGGTACAGCATTCATCTGTGCGGTTTACTGATAACATGCAGCTTCTAAATATCTGTCAACGGATTGTTAGTCAGGTTGGGCGCCGCGTTGATGAAACCAGCCCAATTTGTGATGCGCGATTGCCTGATGGTTCACGTGTAAACGTTATCGTTCCCCCTCTTGCTCTTGAGGGGCCTACCATGACCATTCGGAAATTTAAAAAGGACCGTCTCACACTTGAGCAATTGGTTGATTTTGGTGCCATTACTCCTGATGGAAAACAAGTTTTAGAGATTATTGGTAAGTGTCGCTGTAATATCGTTATTTCTGGTGGTACAGGTTCTGGTAAGACCACTCTATTGAATTGTATGACGGCTTATGCTGATAAAGATGAGCGTGTGATTACATGTGAAGATAGCGCTGAACTTCAATTGCAACAACCACACGTGGTTCGTCTTGAGACAAGACCTCCTAACCTTGAAGGTGAGGGGGAGATTACCATGCGTGATTTGGTGAAGAACTGTTTGCGTATGCGCCCAGATAGGATCATTGTTGGTGAGGTGCGTGGACCTGAAGCATTTGATTTATTGCAAGCTATGAATACTGGCCACGACGGATCTATGGGAACACTTCACTCGAATAGTCCACGAGAGGCGATTAGCCGTCTTGAAAGTATGATCTTGATGGGTGGGTTTACGCTGCCAGCGAAGACCATTCGTGAAATGATTGTTGGCTCTGTTGATGTGATTATTCAGGCTTCTCGTTTAAGAGATGGTTCACGTAAGATTACGCGAATTACTGAAGTTGTTGGCATGGAAGGGGAAGTGCCGACCCTGCAAGATGTTTTCGTTTATGACATTATTGGTGAAGATGATAATGGCAAACTACTTGGACGCCATCGCTCAACAGGGATTACAAGACCGAAGTTTTTTGAGCGCGCTCAATATTATGGTGAGGATCGTCGCTTAACTGAAGTTTTATCTAGTGCAGAAGTTACCGATGAGCATGGTAATCCGTTAGGAGAGGCCAATGTTTGATAATGAAATTATTGTCATAGCTGCCATGGTGATGGGTGCACTTTCAGTTGCGGTTATCATTTATATTCTTCTTGATCCTATTCTTTCTGGTTCTAATAAAGTTGAAAAGCGTAAGCAAGCTTTGGCTGGCGGTGCTTCTCAGAAACGTGAAAACCGTGATGGCAATGCGGAAGCGCGTCGGCGTAAGCAAGTTTCTGAAACGATGAAAGAAATCGAAGAAAAAAGTAAAAAACGTGAAAAAATCACGTTGCGCTTGCGCTTGCAACGCGCTGGTTTAGAGACTTGGAATGTCAAAACGTTTTATCTTTTTTCTATCATCGCTGGTGTGGTTTTAGCTGTTGTTTTGCTTCTTGTTGGTGCTCCAATTTATTTTGCTCCTCTTGGGTTATTTGTCGGTGGTGTTGGTTTGCCGCGATATATTCTCAGCTATTTAACGAAGAAACGTCAGGCTGCGTTTATTAGTGAATTTGTAACTGCAATAGATATTATTGTTCGGGGTGTTAAAGCGGGTTTGCCGTTTAATGATTGTATGCAAATTATCACGACCGAAGTTGGGGAACCTGTTCGTAGTGAATTTTTAAATGTGGTTGAGCAACAGAGAATTGGGGTGCCTGTTGAGCAAGCTATGCAAAAACTTTTTGAGCGTGTTCCGTTACAAGAAGTGAATTTCTTTTGTATTGTTGTGACCATCCAATTATCTGTCGGTGGTAATATTTCTGAAGCTCTTAGTAATCTTGCAGGGGTTTTGAGAGATCGTCATAAATTGCGTTCCAAGGTTGCTGCCGTCAGTATGGAAGCGAAAGCTTCGGCCGCTATTATTGGTGCCCTTCCTTTACTGGTTATGGGGGGCGTTTCTGTAGCTAGTCCTGATTATATGGTCACCCTTTTTACACATCCAACTGGACATATGATACTTGGAGCTAGTGCTGTTGTTATGTTGACGGGTGTATTGGTTATGCGATGGATGATTAATTTCAAAATTTAACTGACGTTTTGTTTCTTTAGTTTTGGTAGTTATTTAGGTGTTATGAAATGTATGAATTAATTCAACAAGCTATGGAGCCGCAATTTATTGTAATTGTGCTAACGGCGGTTGCGGCTTTTGCTACAGTTATAACATTAACAATGCCCCTTTTTGCTAATGATAAACTTAATTCTCGTATGAAATATGTTTCTGATGAGCGCGAGAAATTGAAAATCCAGCGTTTACAGGAAATGGCTGCAGAAAATGTGAATAAGGGGAATCTGCGTCATCAAAATAAAACAGGTACTGAGCGCATTGTTAAAATGTTTAATTTGCGCAAGGCATTGGAAACGGAAGATCTAGCTTTAAAATTGAAAATGGCTGGTTTGCGTGGACCAGCACCGCTTATGACTTTTCTTGCGGCACGTTGCTTGTTACCCGTTGTTGGTTTGGCTGTTTTTGCATTTTACATCAACTTTGTGAATGACTTTGGCCTTCAGGGGATGATGAAATATTGTGTGATTGTTGGTGGAGCATATTTAGGTTTCTATTTACCAAATATCTTTGTTACCAACTTAATACAAAAACGTCAGACTTCAATCCGTCAGGCCTTTCCTGATGCGTTAGATTTATTGTTGATTTGTGTGCAAGCAGGGATGTCCATTGAAGCTGCTTTTAGAAAAGTTGCATTAGAAATTGGCAACCAATCTGCTGAATTAGCTGAAGAACTAACTTTAACAACAGCTGAAATGTCTTACTTGCAAGATCGCAGGCAAGCTTTTGAAAATTTGGGATTACGTACAGGGCTGCCCGGTGTTAAAGCCGTTACAACAAGTCTTGTTCAAGCTGAGAAATATGGTACGCCTTTAGGAACAGCCTTAAGAGCGATGGCTGATGAATTTAGAGATGAGCGAATGAATGAGGCTGAGAAAAAAGCGGCCGCTTTGCCACCTAAATTGACAGTGCCTATGATTGTGTTTTTCTTGCCAGTTCTCTTTGCAGTAATTCTTGGCCCTGCAATTATTCAAGTGCTTGAATCATCTAAATAATTTAGATTTTTTTGAATTTTAGCCGTCGTAATAACTTTACGACGGCTTTTTTGGGCTTGTTTTATTTGTTTGCTGCGAGCCTTGCTTTGGTTGCAGCCACTGTCTGGGCTTTTTGTTTCGCACTTTGACGTGAAAGTGGTTGAAAGGCTATTTGTGAGTGATATTCGCAATAGGGAGAACCATCTGCTTTGTTTTTACCGCAGAAGTGAAACCCGCTTTCTTGTGGGTCACCAATTGGCCAGCGACATTGGCACTCTTTTAAATCAACGAGATCAACACGCTCTTCTTCAGGAATTTCTAATTCTACAAATTGAGAACGGAACGGCTCTTCTTTTGGCGCATCTTGCGGGGCAGAAATGCTGCGCAGGGCCGTGTTGCTATTTGAAAACAGCCCTAATCTTGGTGAGTTGGATTGGCGTGATGTTTTATGTTTTCTTGCACGGGCTGGTTTTGCTCTTGATGTGGTAGCACGTCCAGATAGACCTAAACGGTGAACTTTACCAATGACAGCATTACGGGTGACGCCGCCCAGACGACCTGCAATTTGACTTGCGCTTAAACCCTCTGCCCATAGTTTCGTTAAAATTTCAACCCGCTCGTCGGTCCAGGACATGAGTGCCTCCTCAAAATTAAAGCCAAATAATTTCAGACTAAATTACGTGAGAACCATTTCATCACTTAAGTAAAAAGAGATTAAATGATTTCCTTTTCAGCATGAGCACCGCCTCAACGCTGAATTACATATCAAAAAAACGAGGTCCACTTTACGTAAAGGGAACACTCGAACTAATTTGATTACACGACTAAAAACTGGAAAATTACATAACCTTTGGGAGAAACTGTTCAGACTTTAAGACATAATAATCTGATCAACTTTCACCCATGACAGAGATAGCAAATTACTGAAAAACAAATGACTATTCTTGAAACGCGTCAATTAAGGATGATGTAAAGCTACACTGATAGAGTTGGTGTCTGCAAGGGGAGAGGGGGATGAAATTTTTCTTTTCAACAGACCAAACTGTAAGTGTTACGTTTTAGGCACGAGTAAATTAAAAAAAGACTTTAATTTCATATATCCTTATTTTTGTTGGAGAACTTTTCTTATTAATTTATCTTTTGCCCCCTTTTTTCACTGAATATACACAAGATGTTAAAATCTTAAGTTGTGTTATGTTCGTTCCTGTTGGTGGAGGTTTTCTCTTCAGGGTTGTGTCGCTTGTTGTTACACTTGAAATGTTTGGCGGTTTTTTGTTTTTGCGTGCTGTAATGAGGCCTAATGTATTTGCCAGAGCAATTGGAGGCACGCAAATGTTTGACAAAAAGGGCCGCTAAACGTTAGTATAACTTATATAAAAGGCTGCCTTTTGGCGGCTTTATTTATTTGTGGGCTTTCTTAACAGGCTTTCTTTTGTAGGTTTTCCGGGAAAATGACGAATAAAATTTTACCGACATATGCGCGGACCGATATTACTTTTGATCACGGTGATGGGTGCGAACTGATTGCGACCAATGGTGATCGATATCTAGATTTTGGCGCAGGCATTGCTGTGAACTCTCTTGGGCACGGGCATCCTTTGTTGGTGGAAGCTATTCAAAACCAGGCTGGGAGATTAATGCATGTTTCCAATCTTTATAAGATTGAGGGGCAAGAGCGATTAGCTGATCGCTTATGCGAACATACATTCGCTGATAAGGTCTTTTTTGCTAATTCTGGAGCTGAGGCCAATGAGTGTGCTGTCAAAATGGCGCGGCGGTACCAATCTGCTGCTGGTAAGCCTGAGCGTTATCGTATTGTTACATTTGCTGGTGGGTTTCATGGACGAACACTTGCGATGATTGCAGCTGGTGGGCAGGCGAAGCATTTAGAAGGTTTTGGACCGAAGGTTGATGGATTTGATCAGGTGCCACTTGGTGATGTTGAAGCCTTAAAAGATGTTATTGGTGATGAAACCGCTGCGTTAATGATTGAGCCCATTCAAGGTGAAGGGGGTATCAATAGTGCTGAGGTTGATTTTTTAAAAGAATTACGTGCGCTATGTGACAAGCTTGACCTGGTTTTGATTTTTGATGAGGTGCAAACGGGTGTTGGCCGTACAGGGGCGCTTTTTTCTTACCAGCAATATGGTGTTGAGCCTGACATTTTAACAAGCGCCAAGGGACTTGGTGGTGGGTTTCCTGTGGGTGCTTGTCTAGCGAAAGATGATGTTGCTCATGCGATGGTAGCTGGCACGCATGGCTCTACTTTTGGCGGCAACCCTCTGGCTATGGCTGCTGCTAATGCGGTTTTAGATGTTGTGCTTGAGCCAGGTTTTCTTGAAGGTGTGAAAGAAAAAGGCTTGGTGTTAAAGCAGAAACTTGCTTCTGTTATTGATCAATATCCAGATGTGTTTGACCTGGTTCGCGGGGAAGGGCTCTTGCTTGGTTTGCATGCTAAAGTTCCCCCGCAAGATGTGGTAGCGGCTTGTTTTGATGAAAAGCTTCTTTGTGTGCCTGCGGGAGACAATGTTGTTCGAATATTACCTCCTCTGATTGCTGATGTTGAGGAATTTGATCGAGCGATTGGAGCTCTTGAACGCGCAGCAGCCAGGTTAACCAAGTCTGTCGCTGATGAGACGGTCTCTTCATAATAATGAGGGTGAATTAGGTTTTATCTAAAAGAGAAGTATAGGCTTTATCTTTTAGAGTTTAGTTTTTTAAAGATGGAAACGATTTTAAGCCAAAGGAAAACGCCTATGGCATTACGGCATTTTATAGATCTAGATAGTTTAAGTTCTGAGACAATTACGCATATTTTGTCGCAAGCTTTGTCCATGAAGACAGAGTTTAAAGAATTGCGGCATAAGGCTCCTAAATTATGTGAGGGCCAAGTGTTGGCCACTATTTTTGAAAAGCCTTCAACACGGACGCGTGTTTCATTTGATGTGGCGATGCGGGATCTTGGTGGGTCTTGCATTACTTTGAGCTCAAATGATTTGCAATTAGGACGTGGTGAGTCAATTGCTGATACTGCGCGTGTTATGTCTCGGTATGTAGATGTGATTATGCTAAGAACTGATGCGCATCAAAAACTATTGGATTTAGCTGAATTTGCTGATGTGCCGGTTATTAATGGTTTGACGGATCACTCGCATCCTTGTCAAATTATGGCTGATATTTTAACGTTTATCGAAAAACGAGGTGCTATTAAAGGCGCTAAAGTGGCTTGGATTGGCGATTGTAATAATGTGGCTCTTTCAGCAGTGCATGCAGCCACTAAGTTAGATTTCTCTCTTTATATAGCAGCCCCTAAAGAATATGGCCCAACAGAAGCTATGCTTCAGGCAGTTGACGCAGATAAAAAAGCGCAAAAAAACTCTATACATTTTGTTGAGAAATTAGAGGATGCTTTTGTTGATGCGGATCTGATTATGACAGATACGTGGGTTTCTATGGGTGATGAAGATGAAGAGCTACGAAAGCAAATTTTTGCGCCTTATCAAGTGAACTCTGAAATGATGAAATTAGCTTCAAAAGATGCTCTCTTTATGCATTGCTTACCGGCTTATCGGGGGCGTGAAGTGACAGCGGAAGTTCTTGATGGGCCGCAATCTGTTGTGTTTGATGAAGCAGAAAATCGGTTGCATGCGCAAAAAGCGATTGTTGCCTGGAGTTTGGGCGCTATTTAAGGTCTCTTTGAAGTGAGATCTCGGATCGATTTAATTTAGGAAAAGTTTATGAGCGACGAAGAACATGGCTCTGATGAACACATTGGTGCTCCGCGTTCAGCGGTATCTGATGATGGGTATATTTATTTAGATAGTGACATTGTGGACGATGTTGTCTTGCCGTTTCAGGCTGATGAAGCTGGGGCGCGTGGTCGTCTTGTTCGGCTTGGGGCTACTGTTGACAAGATCTTATCTGATCATGATTACCCTGATGCTGTGGCGACCTATTTAGGGGAAGCGATTGCGCTTACTTGCCTTATTGGGTCATCGCTTAAATTTGATGGCAAACTAATTTTGCAAACCAAAACCGATGGTCCGATTAGCATGCTTGTGGTGGATTATACGACGCCAGGTAAGCTGCGTGGTTATGCAAGTTTTAATAAGGCGGCAGTGGCTGATTTAGAGGCTGATGGCGTTGAGCATGAAATTGGCAGTTGGCTTGGCCGGGGGTATTTGGCGCTTACGGTTGATCAAGGCGCTGATATGGAGCGTTATCAAGGGATCGTAGCTGTAGAGCGAGATTATTTAGGAACGGTTGCTGAAGATTATTTCATGCAATCTGAGCAAATTCCTAGTTTGGTTCGCTTGAATGTTGCCAAACATTATAATGCTGATGCTGGTGCCGATGGTAAACATTGGCATTGGCGCGCTGGAGGATTGCTTGTGCAGTATCTCACCCGTGAAGGTGGGCATGAGATGGAAGATGATGAGCCTTTTGAAAATTTTGAAGAAGATTGGAATAGGGCTCGCATGCTTGGTGAAACAGTTGAAGCACATGAGCTGCTTGACCCTGAGTTAGCGCCAGAGCGACTTTTATTACGACTTTATCATGAAGAAGGCGTGCGGATTTTTGACAAAGTTCCTGTGAAAGCAGAATGTTCGTGTTCGCGTGAAAAAGTGCGAGCAATGCTTGCTCAGTTTTCTTCTGATGAACGAGATAAAATGATTGAAATGACTGGGAAAATATCTGTGACTTGCGAATTTTGCACGTCAACTTATGAATTTTCAGAGGCTGATTTTTAGGTTTTGTCATCAGATTTCAAGTCATTTAAAAATAAATGAAAAAATCCTTTAAGTTTCCGCAATGGGGGCTGGACAGGGGGAGAATTTGGCTCTATAAAGCCGTTCATCCTGTTGTTCAAACAGGTGATCGTCGAGTGTTTTGTTTATGAACTAGTGGTTTATTTTGCATTGCATTCGTTTAATTTAACGGGAATGTTTTATTTTTCTCGTTTGGTATGCCCAGATAGCTCAGTTGGTAGAGCAGCGGACTGAAAATCCGCGTGTCGGTGGTTCGAATCCGCCTCTGGGCACCACTTTTTTCAATGACTTAGTTCATTCTCCTAAAATCGCAAATTTTCAATAGCTACCATTTAGTTGTTTTATCACGCTTCTTTTCGGGGCAGAGACTGACTATGTATTTAGGCTAGTAAAAATTTCAATTCATGATCTATCATCTGTTACTGTAATTTTTTTTCTTGACACAATTAACTTTTCATTAATAAATGCGCGCACACGTCGGTTCCTATTACTTTTTTGTATTAGGTGAAAAGGGAACACGGAAACAGATCGCAAGGTTTATCTCTTGCTTATATCTTTAACCGTGGCTGCCCCCGCAACTGTAAGCGTTGAGCATATGTTCAAATGTGCCACTTCGAGCAAATTTATTTGTTCTTGGGAAGGCAGAACATAATGCGTTGACCCGCAAGCCAGGAGACCTGCCAGCGTGACATCGCCCATCTTGCTTTCGGGGTTTAAGGTAAGAAGAACGGTTCTCCGGAGTGGTGATTTGTTTCGTCCGCTCTTGGGGAGGTCAGTATGGCTTTTTTCAAATTGTTGTTTCTTTGTGATTCCTGGCTTTTAAAACAAGCCAAACTCGGCATTGCCATGAGCGTTTCTAGTAGCGTATTTCATGGAGGTCCGATTTATGGCCAAGAGTACAAAAATATTACCCAAAAAACTTAATGCGTTGTTATGCACTGCTTGTACAGCAAGTGTTCTTGTATCTGTCTCACCTGCATTGGCAGATGAGAATGTTAAACTGGATGAGCTGGTTGTCTCTGGTGGTTTGACACCAGTTGAGAAGAAAAATTATGGCCGGGCTAGTACAGTGATTACCGGAGAAGAGCTAGTCCAACGGGGTGTTAAAACCGTGGCGGATGGTTTGCGCCAAGTCCCCGGTTTTCATGTTTCACGATCAGGTAGTTTCGGTGGATTTACACAAATTCGAATCCGTGGATTAGAAGCTGATCATGTTCTCGTTCTTATTGATGGTGTGGAAACAGCTGACTCTGGTGCTGAAGTTAATTTTGGTGACCTTGCACTGACAGAAATTGAGCGGATTGAGATTC
Organism: Hyphomicrobiales bacterium; assembly: GCA_965230545.1. Lineage (GTDB taxonomy): Bacteria > Pseudomonadota > Alphaproteobacteria > Rhizobiales > HXMU1428-3 > HXMU1428-3. Next base: position 96,776 of record CBDDLE010000001.1, read on the forward strand.
TTCGTGGTCCTCAATCTGCAATTTATGGATCAAAGGCCCTAGCCGGTGTCGTCAATATTATTACCAAACGTGGTATCAGAAAAGGTTATTCGGCCGGAGCAAGAATAGAAAAAGGTAGCGGAGATTCAAAAGCTATTTCCGCCAATGTCAGAGGTGGGAACGACAAATTTGATGTGGCTTTTTCTATTTCACGACGTGAGGATGATGGTTGGGATGTCTCAGGTAGTAATGGCGAAAAAGACGGTTCTGAAAACTCAACTGTTAATGGAAAAATAAATGTAGACCTAACTAGCAACCTCACATTAAGAGCTCAAGCAAGAAAAACAAAACGGTTTACTGACTTTGATGCAACCAGTTTTGGTTGTGGGAATGCTTCTTGTTATGTTGTTGACAATCCAAATTTATACACTGACGGCGAAGATGGTTTCTACGCTCTATCTGCTGACTATCTAATGTTTGACGGAAGTTTGCAGCATACTCCCTTTGTACAATATGCTGACCGCCAAAATGAAACCTTAGGTCAATTTGGGCTCAGCAATGACGATGCCAGTACGTTAAAATATGGATATAAATTAGCTTATTATTTTGGTAAAGACCGAAAAAACTCTATCGTTGGGCTCGTTGAGAAAAAAGAAGAAGATTATGATAGCTCCAATCTTTCCACCGGGGCAAAGTCGCGCACCCAAACCAGTGTCGCTGGTGAATTTAAAGGCTATTTAATTGATAACTTTTTTGTACAAGCTGGAGTACGTCATGATAAGAATAGTGATTTTGAGGATGCGCTAACCTGGTCGGCCTCAGCATCTTATTTCTATGAGGCTACTAAGACCCGCCTGCATGCGTCTGTTGGTAAGGGGATCAAAAATCCTTCTTTCACTCAATTATTTGGGTTCTTTGGCACCTTTGTTGGCAACCCCAATTTACAACCTGAGGAAAGTATCGGCTGGGATGTAGGTGTCGAACAATCATTCCTGAATGGAGCATTGTTACTTGATGTTACCTATTTCGATGCAAAATTAACCGATGAAATCACGCAATTTAATTTTATAACACCTGTCAATGACTTGGGAGAGAGTGATCGTAAGGGTGTTGAAGTATCAGCGACAATTTCACCTTTTACTGGAATGACCCTTACGGCATCTTACACTTACCTTGATGCAACTGATGCGCAAGGTGCACCAAAAACTCGGCGTCCAAAACATGCAGCTGGTGCGAATATCAATTATGTCTTTTTGGACGGTAAAGCGCAAGTTGGAGCTGACCTCACTTATAATGGCGATAATTTTCAAAAAGATTTCGGCGCCGCTGGGTCTCCAACCGTCACAGTGAACAATTATTTCGTAGTTGACCTTAACGCATCATATAAGCTGACGGAAAACCTGAAAGTTTACGGCATTCTCAATAATGCTTTTGATGAAGATTATGAGGAAGTGCTTGGTTATGCCACTCAACCACTGACTGCATATGTAGGTCTTAAACTAGATTACTAATAATAAGAGAGGGGCTGGCCTAACCATCCCCTCTCTCGTTTTTGAATTTAATACACTATGGGAAAATATTATTTTAAAATCATCTACAAGATTTTGGGATCATCATGTGTTTTGTGATGCATAAGCGAGGAAACTTTAAAAATGGGCAAACTATGCTATTCTATTCTATTCGTTTTTTCGTATCAATTTTGTTCTTTAGTTTTACTGCGTTTTTCAATTCCGTAAGCGCTGGAGAGCTGAAGCCACAACGCATTGTCTCCCTTAACGTCTGCACCGATCAGATTTTAATGCTGCTGGTGCTGCCTGAACGGATTGCCGCTTTAAGTTATCTGGCCAGGAATTCTGGGATATCGGTTATGCATAAAGAAGCAAGCGCAATACCCTTTACTTATGGTAGTGCTGAACATGTATTTATTCTCAAACCAGACTTGGTTCTTGCTGGTACGTATACCACGAGGGCAACAGTTAACCTTCTCAAGAGACTGGGGCGCACTCTCATTGAGGTGGCGCCTGCTCGGAACTTTGAAGACATTGAAAAGAATATAAGACAGGTTGGTCTAGCTGTTGGAGAAACAAAAAAAGCTGAAGTTCTCATTAACAATATGCGGACAAGCGTTCAGCAAAATTTGTTGAATGAGAATGAGCAGAGGTTTGAAGCGGTGCCCTATTATTCTAACGGCTACACAGTTGGTAAAAACACTTTGGTTGATCAGCTTTTATATCATACTGGCTTCATGTCTCTTGGCCGAAAAAAGCGATTTTCTGGGACACGTAAAATCAGTTTAGAAACCTTGCTGATGAACAAGCCCGACCTTCTGCTTATTGGCAAACGAGATTTTAAGGGGCATGCCTTGGCTCATGAAGTTTTCAAACATCCAGTAGTGAAAGAAATTACTCGTACAACGAAAACCATTTCCCTGGCCGATGCTCTTACTGTTTGTGGCACCCCTCATACTGTTAAAGCCATTGAGAAACTCCGTAACATGCATAGAAAAATGATGGAGGCTGAATAATGGCCATACGAAATGAAACCCATGGTTATGATAATAAGTTAGCTTTCGTTTTACCTCTCTCAGCTTATCAACTGACTTTGAGTGTTTTGCTGGTTTTAACTTTCATTTTATGTTTTTTCTCACTTCTGATCGGGCCAGCTGACTTGACGGTTTCTCAACTCATACAGGGGCTTTTGAGTAGTAAGGATGTTAACCAGGCCATCTGGCTGGTTATCTATGAAGTTCGATTGCCAAGAACCTTATTGGCTCTTTTAATTGGGGCGGCGTTAGGTGCTTCAGGGGCGGCTCTTCAGGGTTATTTGCGAAATCCTTTAGCCGAGCCAGGTTTAATTGGTGTTTCTTCTGGGGCATCACTTGGGGCAGTACTCGCATTCTATTCTGGTTTAAGTGCGCTTTATGCCCTTGCTATTCCTCTTTCTGGTATAGCTGGTGCTTTTGTGGCTGTGCTTGCAGTTTACTTTTTAGCAGGCAAGCATAACAGCCCGCTCACCTTAATTCTATCTGGTGTTGCGGTTAGTGCTTTTGCTGGGGCGCTTACCAGTCTTGCTCTTTCCATGTCATCTAATCCATTTGCGATTATGGAAATTGTGTTCTGGTTGATGGGGTCTTTGGCAGATCGTAGCCTGACACACCTTTATCTTGCTGCTCCCTTTATTCTTATTGGTTGTGCACTGATTTGGTCATTAGGTAGAGACCTTGATGGCATGAGCCTTGGGGAGGAAGTTGCCCTCAGCCTTGGTGTTAATTTAAAGCGCCTTCAAACGCGTCTTGTTTGTGGCATTGCGCTTTCGGTTGGTGCGGCTACCTCTGTTGCCGGGGCCATTGGTTTTGTGGGGTTGGTTGCGCCGCATGTTTTAAGGCCTTTTTCTGGGGGGCATCCGAGTAAATTAATTACTTTGAGTGTCTTTGGTGGGGCCGTGTTTATGCTGGCAGCAGATTGTGCTGTGCGCACACTTACCCCAGGTCATGAGCTTAAACTTGGTGTTTTAACCTCTCTTATTGGTGCGCCTTTCTTTCTAATTCTTGTTTTGAAGATGAGACGGGAGTTGGCATCATGAAGCTGGAGACAATCAACCTTAGTGTTTCAAAAGGGGGGCAGGAGATCCTTCGCAGTGTTGATGTTAAAGTTGAGGCGGGCAAACTCATTGGCTTGATTGGCCCTAATGGTGCTGGGAAATCTACTTTGCTGCGTGTTCTTGCTGGGTTGAACGAACCGACATCTGGTTCTGTGAGATTTGATGGTACAGACCTTGGTAAATTGTCTTTAAAGGACCGCTCTCAAAAAATTGCTTATCTTCCGCAAGATAAAAATCTCCACTGGAATTTAACTGTGAAAGATTTGGTTGCCTTGGGCAGGCACCCTTATCGCCGTCCCTTTACTCCGCTTTCTGATGCTGACTTAGAAGCCGTTGAAACCGCTATGTCTTTGATGGATATTTCTGAATGGTGGAACCGCTCAGCTTTAAAATTATCTGGTGGTGAGTTTGCTCGTGTTCTTATGGCAAGGGCATTAGCGCAGCAACCTCAAATCTTGTTAGCAGATGAACCAACCGCTGCTCTTGATCCAGCGCATCAGATCAGATTGCTCAAGCTGTTGCGCCATTCAACAAAAAGTGGATTGGGCGCTGTGCTTGCACTGCATGATTTATCACTTGCGGCTCAATTTTGTGATGAGCTGGTGATGATAGTTGAGGGAACTGTTTTCATGAAGGGAGCGGCCGAAGATGTGCTCACAAAACCAGCCTTAGAGCAGGTTTATGGCATCAGTGCAGATATTAAGTACATAGATGATAAGCTGACGGTCACTCCGCTTGATATCGCATGACATCCAAATTCAAAAAATAAATAGCATTATTAAACGGGGGCATAATGAATAAAGACATACAAAGATTAAAAGAAATTCTAACCAATCATGTTCAACTTGCTACTAGTGGGTGGAGCATGGGCTCATTTGGTGTCATTGCAGAGTTTCACCAAGATTTTGATGAACCTCTTTTATCTAATAAGCCTGCTGACTGTCTTCGTGCTACCAATCGGGGTGCCATTCATATTGAGCAGTTTGATGATATTCAGCCGGTTGCTTATGAGATTTTAAGTAAGAATGAAAATCGCTGGCAACATGGCCTTGCCCTTTGCCTGCCAGAAGAAAAAGCAAAGATGGGCCAGCGTAATTGCCTGGCAGATCTTGGGCTGGATGAAAAAGCTGTGCTTGAAGATCATAGAGGCTGGCGCTTGTTTGATATGGGTATCAATGCGCTTGGCTCTGGTTGTGGGCAGGTTGATTTTTGCATTCGTACAGATAATGAAGAACTTATAAATCTTCTTCGAGACAACTTAGGCAAGCCTATCTTTGAAAGTGGTGTTATGCCAGAAATCTTAAAGTCTCATCCACACAGAATAGCCATCACCCCCATTGGGCGTGTGGAGGTGTTTCAAAAAATTGGTGGTCCTGATACTGGTGATAAATCCCCAGAAGGCCCTCACACGCATCTACTGCCCAAACTCATTCAATCAGGAAATACCCACAACGCTAATATTGCGATACCGGATGGACTTATTCCTTGCGCATATCTTCATCCTGAAAGCCCAATGGTTGATAATTTAGGTGCAGAGAAACCTTTTGACCGCAGTGCGTATGATGCGTTTCAAAAACTATTGGATATGTGGGGAACTGAAGCCTATATTTCGACAAAGAGAGAGGTTTTTGACCAACTTAACAATGGAATAAAGCTAGAGGACCCTAAGCTTTACAAAAGCCGTGTTCAACGGATGGCCCATCGCATGGCAATACGTCAGGCCAGGTGCCTTGAGTAATCTATTTCATGAATGAGAGACAATAAATCTCTTATCTTGGATCGTTTAACTTTTAAGCGCTAATCCGTGTCAAAGTGCTTTGTATGTCTTTGTGGTGTGTGATTTTTTATACGGTCCATAAATAAAAAGGAAGATAAAGACTTTTGTCTCTATCTTCCTCTTGAGGAGCTTTTATAACGAACTTTAGTTAAAAGGTCAGTTACTTATTCAGGCCATACAACTTCTTTTTCTGGCACGTCAGCGTCTTCTAGACCCCATTGAGATAGAGAATTGTCTTTCATTTGTAGGACAAGATAAACTAGCATTTCTGAGCCATTATTGCGCCATGTGCGAACGCCATTTGGAGCGATTTTTACAATGCTGCCTTCTTTTACATCTAGTACTTCATCATCGATTTGCACTTGGCCTGTGCCATTGAGGAAGATGTAAATTTCTTCATTTTGTTTGTGTGTGTGATGGAACGGCATGCCTTCGCCTACTGGAAGAGCATTGATTGAGATTTCGGTAGAGGTAAGGCCCATTTGCTCTTTTAAGAATAATTTACCTGGGACTTTACCAAGACCAGGAATTTCAACTGAATTTTCAATCCAGCTTTGTAGCGAACCGCTTTCAAATTTTGTGTAATTTAAGCCAGTTTTTGTTGTGTTGCTTACGATAGCATCCATTTTTAAATTTTCCTTTATTGTTGAACGATGAACCGTTCGTTTTCGTTAATCTTTCTGACGCTTATAGGCGTCACATATAGGTAGTAGTAATGTAACTATTTAAAATGTGTATTAATGGTGTCATTTAATTTGTAACTCGTCAATATCAATAACAAGGGTTACGCTTGTTTTGGGGTAACAATTCAATCACGAGACTGTGAAGGAGGGGGGATGTGGAGAGAAAGGTTTTGCTGAAGGAGTAATTTTTTTAAATAAAAAGAGCCGCAAATGATATTTGGTGGATATCACTAGCGGCTCTTTTGTCGATTTGTCTGATCGTATTAGATTGTAAATTTATTCTGATTTTAAATGTGCGAGCGCCAGGTTGCGCCATAGTTCGACACCGGTTGGTATGATGTCATCGTTGAAATTAAAATCGGGAGCGTGAAGGCCAGGGTTTTTGCCGTTACGTTCGGCTCCTAGCCAGATGTAGGCTCCTGGGCATTGCTCTAGCATGAAAGCGAAATCTTCAGCGGCCATGCTTGGTTTTAAATCTTGAATAAGCTCAGTTTTGGGGCTTAGTTTTTCAATTATAGATTTTGCAAAATTTGTTTCTTTTTCTGAATTGATTGTTGCGGGGTAGCGACGCTGATAGTCGATATTAACTTCACAGCCCAGTCCTGTGGCGATTGAGTTTGTAATGTTTATTAAGTTTGTTTCGATCCTGTCTCCGACGTCTGCTTCGAACCAGCGGACTGTGCCAGAGAGTTTGCAGCTTTCAGGGATGACATTATATGTATTGCCTGCGTTGATGCTGGTTATGGAGAGGACAGCGGCAGAGAGGGGGGAGATGTTTCTAGAGACAATCGTTTGCAGGGCGTTGCCAATTTGAAAGGCTGCTGTTACGGGGTCAACTCCTTTATGAGGCATGGCGGCATGAGCGCCTTTTCCTTTGACTTCTATGTCAAAAATAGCAAAAGCAGCCATTGCTGGGCCGCTTAATACACCAGCTGAGCCGACGGGTAAGTCTGGCCAATTATGAATGCCGAAAACCGCGTCCATTGGGAAGGTTTTAAAAAGCCCATCTTCTATCATGCGTTTGGCACCTGCTTCATTTTCTTCAGCGGGTTGAAAAATGAAATGGATTGTACCATCGAGATTTTTATCTTCTGCAAGGAGGCGGGCTGCAGTAAGCAGCATTGCCATATGACCATCATGACCGCAGGCGTGCATCACCCCTTCGTGACGAGAGGTGTAATCTAGTCCTGTGATTTCAGTTATTGGAAGAGCGTCCATATCGGCTCTGAGGCCTATTGTGCGGTTGGAGGTGCCGCGCTTTAATGTGCCAACGACGCCTGTACCAGCTAAACCGCGGTGAACCGTTAAACCAAATTGAGTTAGTTTCTTTGCAATGAAGTCTGAAGATTGAACTTCTTTGTAGGCTAGTTCAGGAATTGAGTGAAGGTGATGGCGCCAGGCGACAGCTTCACTGAAAATCGTATCTTTATCTATTGTTTGCATTGTGCTTCATTCTCATTGTTTTTCATACGGTAACGAAAATCGCAATGGCTGGCGCCCTGCATGATGGTTTGGGTTCTTTTCAGTTCCATATTTGGATTGTAACCGGTGCAGAATTTACCATCGCGATTGCAAGATAGCACGTGGCCAATTTCTCCTAAGCCCATTGCATGATACATCTCAGCATAGCGGCATTGGGTGACGTTAAAATCTAATTTATCAGGCTCTTCCTTTAAAATATCAACTTTCAGGGCATCATTGGCTGTCCAGTGAGGAAGGATGTCTGCCATGTCTTTTAAATTTGGATCACGTCCTAATTTTTTTCGGTGTTCATCGCCAAAGTCAATGGCGGCTTTAGAGACGGCTGCATCTATTGTTTCAATCGCAACTTCTTTACCATGACTTTCTTTCAGAACATCATAGATGTTTTTAATCATTTCAGCTTCTATTTTTCTACGTTCGATGATGGGGAGGGTCATCTTTTATATCCTTTGTTTTAAGCGACTTCACGATTATCTCGCCAACGATAATAAGCTAATAATTTAGGGGCCACTTCAGTTCCGATTGTATGAAGCGGGTAAGGGCGAATGGGGGTTATGGGTATTGGTAACTCATCTATTGGGCTGCCAGTTAAAGCATCAGCGAAAATTTTACCAAGATTTACGGAAAGAGCGACGCCTCTGCCATTGCATGCGGTCCAGCTCCAAAGGCCTGGTTCTGGGTTGTAAAAACGAGGCATGCGATCGGCGGTCATGCCAATGCGGCCACTCCAGACATAGTCAAATTTGGGTTTCCCGATTTGGGGGAAAGTTTGGTTTAGCCGCTCGCCAATGATTTCCTTTAAGCGTGCTTCTGCGTTTCTTTGGTTGATAAGGGCGCCGCCTGTGATGAGGCGGTTTCTTTCATCCCACCGAAAGAAACGAAGATCGCCTCTTGTATCTGAAACAGCGTGGTTTCGGGGTAAGATTGTTTTTCTTAAATGTACATCCAATGGTTTGGTTGCCATTTGATAGGTAACAACTGGGATGATGGAGCGGGATTGTTTTGTTTGTAATTTGGGTTCGAATTGGTTCGTGTAGGCATTGGTGGCGAGCATAACTTTATCAGCTATGACGAGCCCTTCAGCTGTTTTAATATGCCATTTGGACTTTACTTTGTTGAGAGCAAGTGCCGGGGTGTTTTCAAAAATTTGCCCACCTTGTTTGGCAACATTTGCAGCTAGGCCGTGAACCAAGGCTAGTGGGTTGATGTGGCCGCCTGTGTGGCAAAGCAAGCCACCGTGCCATTGGTCAGAGCCGATGAGCTCTGCTGAGTCTTTTGCATTGAGTAAACTGACATTGCCGCCTAATTTGGACCAGGCTTCAACTCGTTTTTGTGAAAGTTTTAATCGCCCTGGTGTGTGGGCTGGTTGGAACCAGCCATTTTGCTTTGCTTCGCATGCTATATCTTCACGTTTCACGAGATCAAATAAATATTGTGCGCTGTTAGCGATTAGTTTGGCGAAGCCGAGGCCAGCTTTGCCATGTTTTTTTATGATGGCGTCTGGTTCTGTGCCGCTCATAGTTGGGATAACTTGGCCGCTATTACGGCCAGACGCTCCAAAGCCTATTTCTGCAGCTTCAATTAAAGTTATGGATTGGTTTTTATCTAAGAGATGAAGGGCTGTTGATAGGCCGGTAAAGCCTCCACCTATAATGGCGATAGCTGTTTGGGTCTCTCCTTTTAAAGGCGCATGTGGGACTCTTTTATTTGTGACATTGGACCACAATGTGTTTGAGTTTTGCATGACAAGAGATCTTTCATTGTTAAATTCATTGGTAACTATTAAAAAGCGCAATAAAAAGTTACAATAAAACATCTAACTTGTCAAATTAGTTTAATCAGGTTACAGTTTCTTCATGTCGAATGAATGCTGTAATACTATACTTAGCTCTGAAATTGACTTTCCGCCCATTATTGTGGGGGATCAATTAGCTCTTGATTTCATCAATACAATTGCTGCCCCTAAGGGGGAGCCTGTTGAATGGATTGGCACGGGTGCTGATTTCTTAGATTGGTTGATTGTCGTTGAGGCCATTACTCCCTCTGAGAGGGAGTTGATTGAGGCAAAGTGGTCTCTTGAACAAATTGATGAAGTTGCTAGCGAAGCGCGCGAATTACGTGAGTGGTTTCGTGACATTGTTATTCGCATAAAAGACCAAGGGCGCGGTGCTTTAATGCTCTCTGACATCGAGACATTAAATGGTCTTTTATCTCTTGAAAAAATCGAACGTTATATTGAGCCAGGGCAAAATGGTGATGAAGTTCAACTTGAAGCACGCCGCCTTTGGACTGAACCGAGAGAACTTTTGGTCCCCATTGTTAGTGCGATGGCGGAATTGCTTGCAGAAGGTGATTTAAACTTAACGCGCGAGTGCAAAAACGAGCCTTGTACTTTGTGGTTTTATGACCGAACTAAAGGGCACCGCCGGATGTGGTGCAGCCCATCACTGTGTGGGAACAGAGCAAAAGTGGCTGCTTATCGTGAGCGGCAAAAGTCAGGCCAGGCAGATAGCTAAGTGATATTCATTAAATTTTAAAAGCAATGTTGGACCATTGTAATTTGATTTAAGATTTTCCTCACTTTGGTTAGATGTTTTTATGACGCAACAAAACAAGTCAAAACTTACTTTTGCCCGATTATCGGATATACCGAGAGATGAAATTCTCTCGCATATGTCTGAACCTCGTGTTGCTGAACATATGCCGCTTTTAACTAATCTCTGGGATCAACAGGCCATATCAGAATTTGTTGCTACTAAAGAGGCTTGTTGGGAGCGAGATGGATTGGGGCATTGGGCTTTTCTTATTGATGGATGTTATATTGGGTGGGGAGGATTTCAAAAAGAGGGCGATGAGTGGGACTTTGGCTTGGTGTTGAGGCCAGAGAAGTTCGGATTTGGTCCATGCATTGTGAAAGAATTACTTGCGTTTGCGAAGGCTGACGAGCGCATTCCTTTTGTCACTTTTCTTCTTCCGCCATCACGAAAAAATTTGCGAGGGTTGCAGCGACTAGGTGCCTCTTTTGTTGAGGCGGTTGAGTATGAAGGGCATGAATTTTTGAAATATAAGCTGGATACGGTTTGATAGTTAATTTGTTAACATTCTTCAAGTAATAATGCTGAAACTATTTAAGAAATTGATTTTTATATTTGTTTAGTTAAGCACTGTTTCGAGAGTATGTATGTCAAATAAATATAAGGTTTCTAGGTTAATTTTATTTTTCTTGATGGGTGTAATAATTCTTGTTTTTCTTCCTTTGAGCCTTGCACCTTTTTTCTTCATTTCCAAAATGACTTTAGAGAGATGGATTGAATGGCTTCCTATTTATCCTATTACATTTTGTTATTCTTTTCTTGTTTTGTCTATTTTTAGATATGCTCTTATGGATTTTGTTTTTGAAATCAGAGAAGGAGCAATAAGGTTTGTGGATGATTCTATCGCATTGGACTTAGCTCATGTTGATTCAATTAAACTAATTAACGGTTCATCGCAGAGTTTAAGAGCTGTATATTTTGAAATGAAACCTGAATATAGGAAAGCTCAATTTAAATATTTCCCTTTTCTTGGTTCATATGGGGGGAAGAATGTGGGACTTTCGTTTGGGGTTATCGCTGGTGGTAGAAAAGCTCTCAACCATTTTTATGATGAAGTTTGTAAAGAACATAAGAAGTATCGGTCATAAAACGAAGAACAATTATTTTCTGTTTTTCTCTTCAATTTTTTTAATAAACTTTATCATCTTCTCCAGAATGTTTGTTTGTTGTTTTAGTGGCAGGCCGATGTTTAGCAAGATGTCTATGTGTGAGATGTTCGGAAGTAGGTTGGTTTCTACTTCGACTTTGTTTTCTTTTAAGGTTTTGCTTAGACTTTCCATGTTCCAGCGTTTAACGACTATATCTTTTTCTCCATGAAACAAGAGTGTTGCGGGGCTTTTTGAATTCACGAATGCTACGGGGCGGGCAAGATCTTCATCTTTAATGGTTGAGAAAATATCTTTTGTCGTTGGCCAGGTGACCGGGTTGAAGGCATAGGGGCCTGCAAAGCCAATGAAGCCAGCAGGTTTGAATTTGGGGTTTGAAGCATCGCGGAATTTCTTGAGATATGATTGGTCGTAAGCTATGAGTGCTGCGATGTGAGCACCAGCAGAGTGTCCAATAAGGATGATGGGGCGTTCTTGGGATTTGGCCAAGTTTTTCCAAACCCAATTATAAGCAAGGGCGGCGTCATTTACAAATTTTGGAAACTTTACTTCTGGGAATAAGCGGTAATCAGGGATGATTATATCAAACCCTTTTGAAGCAAGCTCAGCACCGATGACGTGATAAATTGATTTCTCACCACTTTTCCAGCCGCCTCCATAATAAAATATGAGAATTGGTTTTTGAGTGCTGCCTGTTTTTGGTTTGTAGTGATCTAGTTTTTGGCGAGACAAGGAACCGTAAGGGATGTTGTTTAGAACAGTAATGTTTTTCTTTGCAATGATCTGGCTTGCAAGGCTCATAGCTTTGGTTTTAGCTGTTGGGCTAATGATCACGATTGAAATGAGCGTGATTAAAAGACCTAGAAATAAAAAGAAAAATAACTTCATCTGACTTGATTTCCCTTTTGGTGCGCTGTTGCTTTTAATATATACGATCTAAGTGGGGAAATAGTTTCAAAGATAATTGATGAGGTTGTTATTTTATAAGTTAAGGCAGCCTTTTTTATATTTAGGCTGCCGTTATAATTTTGCAAAAAGGGTTTATTTAGGGAACCCAAATTTTCCATTTTTATTCTGCCATTTGTCTTTTGGTTGTATTTCTTCAATCGTGTCCCAATGTTCTACGATTTTTCCATTTTCGATGCGGAATAAATCATAAAAAGAGACGTGCTTGCCTAAAAATTTTCCTTCTGCAACCGAGAGGACGAAGTTGCCTTCGCCTAAGATGATATGACTTTTTTCATATGTCATAGGTGTGCCGGCTTTTGCCATTGCAGCGAGGGCTTTGCCCAAGGCGTCTAGGCCGTCAGCGACATTTGGATTATGTTGATGGTATTTTTTAGTTGAGATGTAGTTGGTGATTTTTTCAACTTTGCCGTTGAGTAAGATGTCTTCGACAAAGTTCTTCACCAGAGTTTTGTTCTCTTTGGTCTTGGTTGTATCTGTTACTTCAGTTGGTCCATCGATTTGACTGCGACCCGATGTTGTTTTGGTTGCTTTATGTTGAAGGTTATCCCAATGTTCGACAATGAGGCCATTTTCGAAACGGAAAATATCAAAACCGATTTTGGGGCCAAAGAAATTATAATCTGTGTGGGTGAAGATATAATCACCGTCACGAAAAGTTCTCACGACATTCACTTTGGCGCTGCCTTTAGGTAATTGACTGAGAACTTCTCCAAAGCCAGCTAGTCCATCTTTTACATTCAAATTATGCTGTATGTATTTTTGTGGATTTATATATGAGACAGGTTTTTGATCTCCTGTCTCAATGCTTTTGAGCAATTGTTTGACTTGGGTTTTCATTGTGATTGTATTTTGAGGCTCTGACATGTTGGCTTCTTTTGCATTGAGTGCGGTGCTTGATAATGGGAGCACGCTTGCTAAAAAGATCGCGGCTATTTTTCTCATTTTTTGCTTCCTTAAAGGTTGTTATTTGAAATGATTTTTTCTTTAAGGAACTATTTGTTATATTAGTTACTAAAGTAAAGTAGGTACCTTTAGGTAACTATAGAAATTTATTGCAAAGCTATTGATATGATTAAGAAAAAAGATTTGCCAGCCTGCCCTGTTGAAACATCTCTTATGTTAATTGGCACGCGTTGGGGGCCGTTAATTGTTCGTGACTTACTAACTGGCACGAAACGTTTTGGTGAATTGAAAGCCTCATTGGGCGGGGTATCTCAAAAAGTATTGACGCAAAACTTAAGGAGCCTTGAGGAATATGGTTTGGTGAAACGAAAGGTTTATGCAGAGGTCCCGCCACGAGTTGAATATTCGCTTACTGATTTAGGTAAATCAATCAAGCCCATTCATGATGCATTATGGCAGTGGGGGGAGCTTTATAAAAAGAAAGCAAAGCAATGATTTTCTTAGAACTACTTCTGGGCGCTGTTTTAAATAATTGAAACAGCGTTTTTTATGCGGTTTCAAGATTATTGAGAAATGTGTTTTGCAAAATTTTATTGAACTTTTCAGGTTGTTCCCAAAAGGGGAAGTGACCACATGTTTTAATGATTTGAAAGTTAGGGTAAATATTTGTGAGATCATCAATTTGTTCTAGGGTGATGAAGTCTTGTTCGCCGGTGATGAGTTTGACATTGGAAAGTTTTGGAAGGGTTTGACTGTAATCAAAATTTTTTAGTTTTTTGGCGAGGGTTAAATAGGTTTTTGTGTCGGGAGAGAGACCTTGCGTTGGGATGTTTCTAGTATCGACCACATAATATGGGAGTAGAGTTTTCATAACTTTGCTCCCCTTTTTATTGGTAAGTGCCGAGAGAGTTAGTTTTAATTGATCTAGCTTTGTTATGCGTTTGATTAAATTTTTAGAGCAATCATTGTATTTGGATGAAGTCACAGGTGTTGGGTTGATTAGCAAACAATTTCCAAACCCGCATGATGGTTCGTTTGAAAAATTTGGGTCTGCTTGAGAGGCTAAAAATAAAAGGCACCCCCATGAATGGGCGATGACATTCAGGGGTTGATTATTTGCTAAATGATTACTGAGAAATCTGAAATGTTTGTAGATTAGCTCTGGTGAGAGTTTTTCTTTTTGGTCTTTTGTTGAGGCTAGAGTGGGTTGGTCATAGAAGATCAAAGTGTGAGTTTTGCTTAATGGCAGTAATGGTTCGATGAGGTAGTCATGTGTATACCCAGGACCGCCGTGCAGGACGAGTATTGATGGGTTTTCTAATGACTTCTTGCCTATTGTTTTTATTGTTGTCTCGCCAAAAGGTGTAGAGAGGATTTCTGTTTGCATTAAATCATTCTTTAATTATTGAGTTCAGTCAAATGTTTAGCGATTAAAAGGTGTCACTGTGAAATAATTATTGTTTTTATTGATTTGTGCTTCTGGTGGCAAGAGTTTGGCAAGTTTTGAGGGATGGATAAATTCATCAGCAAACCAAGGATAGATTTTTGGATTAAATATTGATTTAATCCACTCTATGGTTTTTGCTTTTCGAGGTGTTTTTTGACGCCAGGATGGTAGGTCAACCAAATATCGAGACTGCTTTTAATTCCCATATCAACGGGAATGACAGGGGCATTTAACGCTAGGGCATAAGTGGGGAGAGCGCCAATACCTGCTCCTCTTTCAATGGCATAAAAAAGACCCGGGCTATTATTCGTTTTTATACCAACATATTTTTTGAAGCTATCTAAGCCTAATAGTTGTGCGTAGACTTCTTCTTCTTTTATGTTTTCGGTTTCCATAATAACAAATTTATGAGTGCCTAAATCGTCTGATGATGGTATGCCATGTTTTTTGATATAGTCTTCAGAGGCAAAGGGGTAGACGTGGAGACTTGCTAATCTTGTTACGATCAGGTCAGGATTTTTTGGTTCTTGATAGTGAATAGCAAAATCTGATTCCAACCTTAAAACATCAAGGCTTTCCATTGCGCATTTCACATTGATCACTAAGTTGGGGTATTGTTTTTGAAAATCGACGAGCCTTGGTATCAACCAATAAATACCGAGCCCTTCTGTAATTGAGATGCAGACCTCTCCTTCAATATCTTCATCTTTTTGAGAGCGGTTATGGAGTAAGTCTACTAGAGATTTTTCCATGAGTTCGGTGCTCTCTTTTATTAGGAGAGCTTCATCTGTGATGATGATCCCTTCTGGTAATCGCTCGAAAAGTCTTAAGTTTAATGTTTCTTCCAAGTGGTTGATCCGTCTCACCACAGTTGAGCTGCTTGTATTTAATTTAACCGCGGCTTTTCTGAAGCTTGTTTCTTTCGAGCAAGCAAGGAAAATTCTTATATCGTCCCAGGAAACATTGTTCAGATTGGGTATGTTTTTACTGTGTTCTAAAACTGCAGCACCCCTGTGCAGAATTGTCTGCATCCATCCAATTATTTACTTGCTATACATCATTACTTCTTATTCATCAGCATGCAAGCACTAAGAGATTGGAACTTCAATGAAATCTCACGATCTTTTAAGTATTTATCAAGTTTCTAGGCATGAGTTTGATTTGCTGGCTTCAAGTAAAAGCCGTTTTGTAAGTGTTAAAACAGCTGCAAAAGCAGATGTCCTTCGGCTTTACCAGTTTATTGATGATTATTTGTCTTTTTCTGGAAATAAGTTGCAACTCATTGAAGATTTAATATCTAGAAATGGAAAAAGTATCTTTCTTTTTGAAAAACAGGACCAACTTGTCGGGTTTTATGCTTTACAAATGTTGAATGATTTCGGTTTGAAGGCTTTGCTTTTAGGCGAGTTTGATGGGGCGCGCCCTGATAAGCTTTATCTAGCAAATGAGCACCAGCCGATTTCTGGCCTTTATGTTTGGGCATATATTGCACCAGGGCTTGCAGCTAATGGTGTGCGTTATGTAAGTTATATTCTACAACAAGAGAAATTTCGGCATGTTAATTTTTATGCCCGGCCGGTGACGGATGAAGGGGTTAGGATTACGCTTGATTTTGGGTTTGAACCTATTGAGGCGTCATCTGACGGGCTTTATTGTTATACAAGGTTAGTCAATCGAGACAGACGTTTTAGACAAGCTGCGTAATTAGATAGGCTATGTAAATTATAATTTCATCCGAATAGTATTTGATGGGTGAGACGCCCTTCTGTTAAGGCGGCTGGAATAGCGGCACTCCACAGGCCGATGTAATTGCCGATCATGAAGCCAGCGTGGATGCGGGTGCCTTTTGGTGATTGAATAAACTTAATCGCAAAAAGCGCTATTGTGAGGCCGATAATGACCCAGATTGAGAGGGCATGTATCCAGCTGAATTTATCTCCAATCCAAAAGGAAGAAATTGCTGTGTAGAGCATAAGTGAAACCCATATTTGGCCAAAGAATTTGTGACGTTTAGTTCCTTTTTTTAAGAGTAGAACAGTTGTGCCAATGATGAGGGCCAATGTGGCTGTGATTAAGTGCGAGATAATAACGGGGGTTATGATGATCTCGGAAGGGGCTCCAAACATTTTTGGTCTCTTTTTATTTGTTTGACTGTTTGAAGAAAAGAATAATAAACGCCGCCTCAGATATTGAGGCGGCGTTTTTATTTTTAGTAAGCTTTTTTGTATTTTTTATATTTGTAGATCTTTTTATGAGGTTTCCAGCCAACGCATTTATTGTGGCATTTGTGGCCAACGTGAACGCGTTTTTTGCGCTTACATTGGTATTTGTAGCCATATTTATCATAGCAAGTGCCCCAAACGATTTTCACTTTGTAAATTGGTTTGCAAACCTTTTTCCATTTATAGCAAGCTGCTGATGCTCCGCTTGTTGCGCCGAATGACAGCAATCCGAAAATGGCTAATATGCTGAATAGTTTTTTCATTTTCTTACTCCGTATTGTTTTAATTTAGATTTCTAGTTTTTATTTTCCAAACTGATTTGCTGAACCTTAGTGTTTTGAAACGTGGAATTTGATTGACGTTGCGTCATGAATTTCACGTTCAGGTTCTGCGTGTTTGTCAATTTCGATACGCAAGCCGCGGGTCGCGTATTCTTGGGTGAACTCTTTTTTGATGTGTTCGATTTTTTTCTCATCAACTTTATGAGTTCCCAGGCCGCCGGCACGACATTGAACAAAGAGTTCTTCCGAGCCGGCTGGTTCTGCAAAGCGTAGTTTAACTTTGCTTGAAACCGGTAGGTGGCGCACTTCACCAGCTTTCAAAATCGGATTACCAAGAACAGCTTCTCCGCTCATTGTTGGTGGCAAGGTGACGATTGATCCATCAGCTTGTTTGTAGATGATGTTGAGTTCACATGTTTTGCTGGTTGAAACTGAGAATTTCAATAGCTCACCAAAGTAGAATTGGTTTTTTGGAACTTTCACAACAAGGTTCAAACGTTTGGTTCTTTTTTCGTGACGATCTTTAGCTGTTAAAGTCACGGGTGTGAATTTTACCTTTTTTACATCAGTGTCTTTTGCTTTCACATTTTTGTGCGCAACATCCGTTAGTGGGTGGAATGCAGACTCTAGCCCAAGCAGACCGATAGCTAATTGTGGGAAGAGTTGCTCATATTGCAAGCGTTGTAGCTTTTGGCCATTGTTTAGCAAGTCTCTTACACGCAGACCCTGGCGAAGTGCGTCGTTATATTTCGCTGGGATCGATTCAATGCGTTTGTTGAATTGCTCAATGGTTTGTCCAAATTCAGCGGCAACACGTTGATGGTTCAAGACATCTTGATATTGATCAGCAAGGTAGCCGATGATTTCTCTTGGTGCATAAGCGCCTTCGACAAGGACAGATACATTTTCAAAGCGACCATCTTCTAATCTGCGGCCAATGCCTAATTGCAAGAGGGCTTCAGTGAATGTTTTTTGGTCCTTCTTATAATATTTACGCAGAGTTTCTTTGCCAGGGTAAAGTTCCTTTAAAAACTTCATTTGATTAACAGTGAAGCTTGAAGACTTTTCAGCAAAGGCGCGAAGTTCATCTCTTTTGAAGATGATGCCATCTGCGTGGCACGACATACAAGAAGCGGCGTTTACTACCTCTACACCTAGCCCAGGTGGGCGGGTGTGATCGCGCACCACATCAGTTGGGCCAGATGGGATAAACTTATCTTTACCATCAGCTAAGTAGTAAGCTTGAAGACCATTTGGTAGTGAGAAGAACACTTCGCCACCATCATGAACAAAAGGTTCTGCATGGTCTGGTAAGTTGCGCACACCAACTGGGCCGAATGGATGTTGTAGGAGTGAGCGTTCACCATCACTGCCGCCAAAGTCATATGATTTCCAATAATATCCACCTGTTGGTAAATCATGGCGCTCAATAAGGCGGTTGTGGTCTGATACGTTTGAGTGACCTTGTGTGAAGGCAGCGCGTACCACATCACCTTTATCGATATTGTGATTGGCGTTAATACCGATTTGTTTTTCAAGCTCAGGTAGTGTGTCTGGTAAATGCAGTAGCTTATTGTATAGAGGTGCTCTGCTTGCCGTAAAGGCAAACCAGTCACCTTTTACAACTGGGGCTTTTGCATGGGTGATGTGCTGGATTTGACTTAGTGCATCACCTTTGATGCCATGGACAGCATAAGGATAGACTTTTTCAACCTCAGCCCATTTGTGATCATCCCAATTCAAATCTGCGATATTGATGCGAACAACAGTGCCGTTTGTTCCTTCAACAATCGTAGGTTTGTGAAGTTTTGGTGAGTATGACACTGAGTTGATCAATTTAGCGATTGCTAATCTGTAATAATTTTGACTTGCGTTCACTTGCTCATTTGTAGCTTTTGCAGGCGCTGCATTATAAAGGTGAGTGAAGCTAATGTAGCGTGTTGTTTTGCGATCAAATTCAGACACATTGACTAAATCTGCAAGGATAGCTTTTTGCATCGCTTCATCTTCAAGGAATGGACGATCATCAAGTTCTACAGGCGCTTTTTTAGCGTCATCTTCTTCACCATCTGCGCCAACTTGAATAAGTTTGGCTTTTTGCTCTTGTGGTTTTAATTCTTTGATCCACTTCGCCAGGCTTGCTACTTCTTCTTTTGTTGGGCGTTCGCCATGTTTTGGCATGGTGCCATCCAGGATTGAGAGGAACACATCTGATTTCTCTGGATTGCCTGGTGTGACCAAGGTTGGGTCAGCAGCTAGCGTGTTTAAATTTGTCCAGATGAAATCTTTTTTCGCGGCTTCTTTGCCACTTGTGCCATGACAAGATCCGCAATATTTAGCGAAGAACTCTTCGTTTTTGTTTGTGAGAACATTATCTGTTGATGCAACAACTGGCTCTTCAGTGTAGGCAACAGGTTGAATGTTAAGTTCGGTTTTTTCTGCCTTTGTGTTTGCTAAATAACTATACATTGCTGAGAAGTCTTCTTTGCTCAGCTTGTTCATGTTTTTAACAACCTTCAGCATGCCTTGGTCAGTCATCGGTTTGCCGCGCAAGGTTTTGCCTTGGGTCATGGCTGTGAGGAAGGCGTCTAGGCCTTTGCGTTTTAATTTTGAAGCGGTGATGCCTGGTACGGAAACACCATTTAGCACGGAGCCTTCAAATGCACGAGATTGATCTAAGGTTTGAAAGAGTGATGAGCGCGGTGTGTGGCATTCTGCGCAGTGGGCCACGTGCTCTACTAAATATTTGCCTCTATTATATTCAGCGTCTTTGCCAGCTTGTGGGATGAATTGAGAGGGAAGAGCTGCAGCAATTTTCCAGAGGCCGATGCTATTTCGTAAATTATAAGGGAATGAGAGGCTATGAGAAATAGACGCCGTTGAAATTGCCGGTAGAGATTTAATATAGGCAAAAATATCGAATATATCTTTGCGGCTCATGCCGGCATAAGAAGCGTAAGGAAATGAGGGGTAATAATGATCTCCTTTTGGAGAAACGCCTTCTTTTAAAGCTGCGTAAAAGTCAGCTTTTGTCCATTTGCCTATGCCGTGTGTTAAATCTGGTGAGATGTTTGGGGTGATGAATGTGCCAAACTCAGTTTTGATTTCATAACCGCCTGAAAGTTTTTTAGGGTCTCCGTCTTTACCATGGCAGGAACCGCACCCTGCAACGGTGAACATATATTCTCCGTTTTTAAGGTCTGACTTTTCTTGTGCATGAAGGGTTTGTGGTGAGCTTAACGTGGCGACACCTAAAATAGCGACAAGAAGAGATGATTGTTTTGTTTTCTTTATCGTATTTTCATGTTTCGAAGATGTCAGATTTTTATGCCTTTTATAGGTGGCACCCTTTAAAAAAAACGCTTTCATGATTAGACCCTCACTCTATTTAGCCTTTAGCTCGTTTTTTGAGCTTAAAAACAATATCAGCAGCAGTTTTTGATGTTTGTTGCTTAAATTTGAAGCATTAGACGCAAAAACATCTTATGGAAATTTGTATTATAGTACCCTTGGGATGTGGGAATGTGCAAGTTACAAAGAAT
This sequence comes from Hyphomicrobiales bacterium, assembly GCA_965230545.1. Lineage (GTDB taxonomy): Bacteria > Pseudomonadota > Alphaproteobacteria > Rhizobiales > HXMU1428-3 > HXMU1428-3. Next base: position 117,361 of record CBDDLE010000001.1, read on the forward strand.
TAATTTTCTGTAATGATGTTAATGCACTAGTTCATTCTAATAATTTATGAACTTTGATCAGTTTATGACAAAATATTAATGTTTAACATTTTGCGCGGTACCTCAAACGGTAGTATAATCCACTTAAATTTTAAAAAGTTTTGCAGGTTCTTTCCTGTATAACGCATATTATTTTCATAGATTTTTGCTGGTATAGCAGCCTTCTTTATCGTTTTTGTAATAATGGGCTGTTTTCAGATGAGAGACATGCAGAATTTTAGAGTTCTGCTTTAGGAGGGTTCAATGAATATTGGTTTTGGAACAAAGTTAATTATGGCTGCTGTTGGCTCATCAGCATTATTGTTGAGTACTCCTTCATTTGCTGGCGATATGAAAACTGAAGATATGGTGCGGGCGCTTAAAGCGGCACCTGTGAAGCGTTTGACCCGCAGTTTGGGTGCAACTGCTGTCGACAAAGAGCGTATTAAAAGTAGAGGTTTGGTGATTGAAGTTGCTAAGAAGAAAGTTGAACACCAAACACATGAAGACCGTAAAGAGATCACCAAGATCATTAAAAAATATAAATTACCGACAATCGATTTGACGATTTATTTTGAATATAATTCAGCTGAAATTTCACCTTCTTCCATTCCGACCATGATTAAACTTGGGCGTGCTTTGAGTGACAAAGAGCTTAAAGAAGGGACGTTTCTTGTTGCGGGTCATACGGATGCAAGAGGGAGCGATCGGTATAATCTAACTCTTAGTCAGCGGCGTGCGAAAGCTGTGAAACATTTTCTGATGGAAAATTTTGCCATCAAACATGGTAAGCTTGTTGCTGTTGGTTATGGGGAAGAAGAGCTCAAGGATTTTCATGATCCTCATTCTGGTGAGAACCGCCGCGTGCAAGTGACGAACTTGACGCATTGATTCTCTCACGGGCGATGGCAGCGAAGCTGCCGCCCTACGAGGTGCAGCACTAAGTGCTGACGGCCTGCGGCCTACGTTTTTCACTTTCGGCTGATTATGGGATGCGAAAGAGCTAAAGCGACCTAAGATCTTTTGGTGTTGTTTCTTCTTCGTGCAGTAAGGCTTTTATTTTTAGAATAGCAATAGTCTGAAAATATTGTTGAACTAATAAGACCCTTTCTTGAATTAATAATATTCGAGAGAGGGTTTTTCTTTGTGGTGATTTTCTTTTAGACTGGTTCACATACCGATAACGTAATGTTTCAATGTTTGTGATCAAAAAATAAACAACAATAAAAATGAGAACAAATGACTTAAATAAAAACAAAAAGACTTTCGGGAGTGCTGCTGATGTCTATGAATATATTTTTCCAATATGCCATGATTGGTCTTGTTTCCCTTTCTGCGCTTTTTATTTTTCTACTTGGTTTGTTGTTTATTTACGGTGTTATCCTGTTCATAATCGATAAAGGCCAGACTAAGGATAGTATCAGGCATAATTACCCGGTGATCGGTCGCTTTCGAACAATTTTTACCGAGCTTGGTGAGTTTTTTCGGCAGTATTTCTTTGCGATGGATAGAGAAGAAATGCCGTTTAACCGTGCGGAGAGAGATTGGGTTTATAAATCATCGCGTGGTGTTGATAACACGGTTGCTTTTGGCTCCACTAAAAATTTAGGAGTGACGGGAACTGTGATTTTTAATAACAGCCCCTTTCCTTTGTTAGATGAAGATGCTGTTGAGCCACCTGAAATTGTTTTTGGCCCTTATTGCGCGCATCCTTACTCATCCAAATCAATCATAAATATTTCAGGTATGAGTTTTGGGGCATTATCAAGCCCAGCTGTGAAAGCGCTTTCAAAGGGAGCTGAATTAGCTGGTTGTTGGATGAACACCGGAGAGGGCGGGTTGTCTCCTTATCATCTGCATGGAAATGCGGACATTGTTTTTCAAATTGGGACTGCGAAATATGGTGTGCGTGATAAAGAGGGAAAACTTGATCAGGAAAAACTTAAAGAGCTTGGTACATTTCCCTTTATTAAAATGTTTGAGATCAAATTAAGCCAGGGGGCGAAGCCTGGTAAGGGAGGAATTTTACCAGGTGAAAAGGTGACGCCCGAGATTGCTAAAATCAGAGGCATTGCTGTTGGTGAACCTTCAATTTCTTTTAATCGCCATCCCGAGATTAATAGCATCACTGATCTCATGGATTTTATAGAACAGGTGAGGGGCCTTACTCAAAAGCCTGTTGGTGTGAAAATGGTGGTTGGAACTGAAGATTGGTTTAACGACTTAGCTACGGAAATTCACAAACGGGGGATTGCTTCTGCGCCAGATTTTATCACGGTTGATTCTGGTGATGGTGGTACTGGTGCTGCGCCAATGCCGCTGATTGATAATGTTGGTTTGCCAATTCGCCAAGCTCTGCCTTTGGTTGTGAATAAACTGAATGAATTTGGTTTACGAGAGCGGGTAAAAGTGATTGCATCGGGGAAATTAATTACACCGGCTGATGTTGCCTGGGCTTATTGTGCAGGGGCTGACACTGTTGTTTCAGCGCGTGGGTTTATGTTTGCTTTGGGGTGCATTCAAGCGCTTAAATGTAATAAAAATACCTGCCCTACAGGGATCACTACTCATAATGATCGTTTGCAAAGTGGACTCGATCCGGCGGAGAAATCTGTTCGGGTGAAGAATTTTGTTGGTAAAATTCATTATGGTGCGGGGTTGATAGCTCACTCATGTGGGGCGGCTCATGTACGTGAGTTGCGCCGTTGTAATTGCCGGATTGTTCAAAACACTGGCATAGCGATGCAGTTTAATGAGCTCTACCCTGAAGTGAAAACCTTGCCTGCTTATGTGACTTCATAGAATTTCTATCCGTTGGGATTTATTGCAATTTAGCAGTTAGTTCGCTAAGACTACCTCATTTAAAATTAAGGTTTTTAGAGAGGGAATTTCATTGGGACAGGTTTTTACGATTGAACCCAAAAGTGGAACGCCGACATCGTTGGTGTTGTTTTTACACGGATATGGAGCGAACGGTCAGGATTTAATAAGCATAGGTCATGAGTGGCAAGCTCAATTACCAAACACCGTTTTTATCAGTGCTGATGCACCAGAGCCTTGTGCGATGAACCCGTTTGGTGGGTTTCAATGGTTTGATTTGACGATGAGAGACCCCACCGAATATTGGCGTGGTGTGAACAAAGCTGCCCCTTATTTAAATAAGTTTATTGATGAGCAATTAAAAACCTATAACCTTAGCGATGAAGCCTTGGGATTGGTTGGTTTTTCTCAAGGGACAATGATGGCCTTGCATGTTGGCTTGCGCCGCAAGGTGGCTCCGGCTGCTATTGTTGGTTATTCTGGGAAATTGGCTGGGCCTGAGCATTTGGCTAAAGAGATAACTGTTAAGCCACCGGTTTTGCTTGTGCATGGTGCTATGGATGATGTGATCCCTGTTGCGGCTCTTAGTGAGGCGGAGACAGCGCTTCGAGATGCTAAAGTTGAGGTGAGTTCGCATATATCGTCTGGGCTTGGCCATGGGATTGATCTTGATGGTTTGCGCCTTGGTGGTGAACATTTAACAAAGCATTTAAAGTAGGCTCCTTATCAATAGGCGTTTTCTTATGATTTTAATTGAACGCTTTTGTGACAGGAACATCACTAACTTTGAAAACTCTCAGTCTCATCTTTACTTTGTTGTGGGGATGGGACATGCTTTCCTTATTCGCTACTTTTGGTTTTTTGGGTGCGCTCTAGTTTGGTTTTTTGTACTTCAGATGCGCACCATGCATCCGTAGTAATTATAGGGCTTGTCATTTTTCTGTGATGGGGGACTGATAAATCAGGGTAGTCGTTTGAATTTGTGAGTTTATTTTAGCTTGTATGCATTTTGTTGCGTCAGTTTTTTTGATGTTGAACTTTGTGTTGTGTTAAAATTATACTGAAACGAATTTAATGAGGCCACTTTGCTTGTTTGAGTGAGATTTTCTCATTTTTAAGTAAAGACACTCTGTTTGCGAAGATATTTTGTTTATGACTAAATATTGCATTTCGTGAGGCCTCGCAATCGTGAGGATTGATAGCTGTGATGAGACAAACGCGCTCTCCAGATGCCTGCCCTGCACTGGTCCTTAATGCGGATTTCAGACCGCTTAGTTATTACCCTTTGTCATTATGGAGCTGGCAAGAGGCAGTTAAATCTGTTTTTCTTGACCGTGTGAATATTATTCAGACCTATGATCAACAAGTTCATAGCCCGTCTTTGAATATGAATTTGCCAAGTGTTGTTGCGCTAAAAAATTATGTAAGCCCGGCGCGGTACCCTGCTTTTACGCGCTTTAATTTATTTTTGCGTGATAAGTTTAGTTGCCAATATTGCGGTTGTACCGAAGACCTGACTTTTGATCATGTTATTCCTCGCTCTAAGGGCGGTTTAACGCGCTGGGATAATGTGGTGGCAGCTTGTGCGCCTTGTAATTTGCGCAAGGGCAATATGATGCCGGAAGTTGCAAGAATGATCCCGATGCAAAAACCATTTCGGCCAACGGTGTATCATCTTCATAAAAATGGTCGGTTGTTTCCACCCAATTATCTACATGAAAGTTGGGTTGATTATCTCTATTGGGATACTGAGCTTGAGGCTTAATATATCTCGCGGGCTAATCCGCGGCTGCAAGGCAGCGCGGGCCCTACATTTTTGATGTGCTTCAGATTGCCCACTAGCAACCGCACTTTTTAGTTGTGCTTTAGATTGCCCACTAGCAACCGCACTGTGCGGCGCTAAGCGCCGACGGCCATTTGGCCTACGTTTTTTGTTTTGATGCTGATAATTTGTTTTTTAAAACTCAGTTTTTAAAAAATGTAGGGCTTCGTCATGTCCTAACGCCTTCTTCGTGAAGTGAGTTTTTGTTTCTTAAGCTGAGACTTTTTCTGCTTCTTCTTCTATTTTTAGTACATCTTCCAATGCTTTGCGGATTTGGTATTGGCGTTCTTTGTTGGTGATTTTTCCGCCCAGAAGGTCAGTGACATAGAAAACGTCAATAGCTTTTTCACCGTAAGTCGCGATATGCGCGCTGGAGATATCCAGGTTCAAATCGCTCAAGGTTTTGGTGAGATGGAACAAGAGGCCTGGTCGGTCAAGCCCTCTTACTTCAATCACGGTTAAGTCATTTGAGAGACTGTTATCAATCGTTACATCTGGCGGCACTTTAAAGGCTGCGATGCGACCTCTCATTGTTTGAGGTTTTTGCATCATGTTATTGAGATGTTTTTCACCGCGAATGAGTTGGTTTAATGTATCTGCAATAGTTTGGGCGCGGCGTTGTTCATCTTCAGCGTGATCAAACTCGCGGCTGATGCACACAGTATCTAGCGCCATGCCGTCTTGTGTTGTTGTAACCTGGGCATCAATAATATTTGCCCCTGACGACGCGCAACTTCCTGCTAACATTGAAAGAAGATTGGGGTGTGCTGTTGTGAAGATGGTGATTGATGTGTGAGCGGTGAAGGCGTCACTTGAAACTTCAAAGGCGAGTTCTTTCTTTTCATCTTCAGCTGATTTCATTAATTTGGCATGCTCATATTGAGTTTCCAAATCTGTCTTGAGCCAATATGAATCAAAATGCCTTGTTGTGTAATTTTCCAGCTGGGCAGGGCTCCAGTTAATGGCTGTATCAGCTTCAGCTTTTTCGCGGAACTCATTTATCGCCAAGTTCACTTGAGCGCGGTGAGTGTCTTCACTATGGCCATTAGATAGGTAAAGGTTTGTTTCTTGGTATAGGGTTCTTAAGAGCTGGCCTTTCCAGCCGTTCCATGTACCTGGGCCAACGGCTCTGATATCACAGGCCGTTAAGATGACGAGGAGTTTTAGTCTCTCGCGGCTTTGGACAATGTTTGCAAAGTCTTTAATTGTTTGTGGGTCGTTTAAGTCTCTGCTTTGGGCAAAGGAGCTCATTGTTAAATGTTCTTCTATGAGCCAGGAGACGATGTCTGTTTCAGCTTCTGTGAGGCCAAGGCGTGGGCATAACCGTCTTGCAACACGTGCTCCAGCGATTGAATGATCTTCCTTGCGCCCTTTGGCGATATCATGAATAAAAACAGCTACATAAAGGGCGCGTCTGTGTGAAATTTTTTGCATTAAATCATGAGAAAGTGGCAGTTCTTCTTCGCCTTCGCCCCGGTCAATCCAGGCAAGTTCTGCTAATGAGCGAATGAGGTGCTCATCCACTGTGAAATGGTGATACATGTTAAATTGCATCATGGATGTGATTTTGCCGAAATCGCGAATAAAACGACCTAAAACGCCAGATTCATTCATGCTGCTTAAGACTTTTTCAGGGTTGTCTTTGGAGCATAAAATATCGAGAAAGATTTTATTGGCGGTTTTATCTTTTCTTAAATTTGCATCAATTAATCGTAGAGAATGGCGAATTTGGCGCATGGCAGTTGGATGCAACAAAGTGTTATATTTGCTGGCCATATAGAAAATGCGAATGAGGTTCACGGGGTCTCGTTTGAAGGTGTCTTTGTGAACTGTGTTGAGGCGACCATTTTCAATTCGAAAATCAGAAGATTTTCTCAGCTCTCTTCTGTGTTTCCACCCCAAACCTTCAATGAGTTGGTTTAGCTTTGGCGCGGCTTTCAACTGCTTCATTTCAAGATCAGCACAAAGGACGCGTGTAAGATTACCCACTTCTTTGGCTGTTAAGAAGTAGTGCTTCATAAAGCGCTCTACGGCTTGCATGCCTTTTCTATCTGAGTAACCAAGGCGCTCTGCCATTGATTTTTGCACTTCAAATGAGATGCGCTCTTCAGGTCTTTTGGTGAGGAAATGTAGATGACATCTTACAGTCCATAAATAATCATCTGCGTGTTTGAAACTGTGACATTCTTCAGCTGTGAAAACACCAGAAGTTGATATGTCGCATCCGGTGGTCGTTTCAAAATTTAAATATTTGGCGATCCAATGAAGTGTATGCAAATCGCGTTGGCCGCCTTTGCCATCCTTTACATTTGGCTCAACCATGTATCGTGAGGCGCCTGAGCGCTGGTGACGTTCATCGCGCTCATTCAGTTTGGCTTCAATGAATTCTCGTGCTGTTCCTTTGATGACTTTTTCTTTGAAATTATCAAGGAATTCTTCATAGAGAGGTTCTTCTCCCCAGAGATAGCGGCTATCAAGCATGGCTGTTCGAATGGTCATATCTGACTTTGCAAAGCGAACTGTTTGCTCGATAGAGCGAGTGGCGTGCCCGACTTTAAAGCCCATATCCCATAAAAGATAAAGCATATATTCTACAACAGTTTCTCCCCATGCAGTTTGCTTATAGGGGAGAAGAAACAGCAAGTCGATATCTGAGCCTGGTGCTAATGCGCCGCGTCCATAACCACCGGTTGCGACAACTGCGATACGTTCAGCTGAAGAAGGGTTATGAGCTCTGTGAACATGTTTTGTTGTAAAGTCATAGATCACACGAATTAATTCATCTTGAAAGTGTGAGAGACCTTCAGCGCAAAGTCTGCCATCGCCATCTTCTAGTAAGTTTTTTTCTGCTTGGGAGTGGGCGTGTTTTTTTACCTCGCATAATTTAGCAAGCACTTCTTGGCGCAGTTTGCTTTCTTGTTTTTGGTGTTTGCGCCAAAGCTCAGTGATTTCATCTCTTAATTGACCTGGAGAGAAAAAGGGAGGCTTAGTGGTGAATAATTTATCCATTTGATTTTCTAGATATGACTTTCTTAAATGAATGTCTGCTAACAGAGAATGGGTTTGTATTTGTTAGGCTAAGTCTAGCATAAACCGGTTTCTTTTCGCTAGGGTGTTTGGTTTTTTTCTCTCACGGCCCTTGCACTTTATTTGAGCTTCAGGTGCTTAATTTTTAGGCGCTTTTGGTTGTTTATAATGAGGTGCTAGAGGTTTCTCACAATGTAACCGCGCTGGTGCTTTGCCGTGTCACTTAACCACGTGTCACTTAGCTAGAAGAGGGCTAAGCTCTTTTTTTTATCATTATATTTAGATTATGACTTTTGCGCTGAGATTGCTTTGAGTTTGTAAAGGATGTCCAGGGCGCTTTTTGGGGTTAATTCATCTGGGTTTAGCTCTAAGAGTTCTTCTTGCAATTTATCACCAATTGGGTTTGGCTTCGCTTTTTCTTTCGTTTCTTCTTCATTTTCAGGGAGTTCCATAGAAAAAAGAGGTAAATCTTCGAGTTGATTTATGCCGCCTGATTTTTGGTTTTTATTCTCTAAGACATTTAAAACTTCGTTGGCGCGTTTAATGACTGCTTTGGGCAGGCCGGCGAGTTTTGCCACCTGGATGCCGTAAGACCTGTCAGCCGCGCCCATGATGACACGGTGGAGAAAGACGATTTCATCGTTCCATTCTTTCACCTCTATTGTGGCGTTTGTCACGCCAGCAAGTTTTTCCGACAATGTTGTGAGCTCGTGATAGTGAGTGGCGAAGAGGGCGCGGGTTTTGCTGATGTTGTGAAGATATTCAACTGCGGCCCAGGCGATTGAAAGGCCATCAAAGGTGGCTGTGCCTCTGCCGATTTCATCAAGAATAACCAAGGATTTTTCTGTTGCCTGGTTGAGGATGGCTGCTGTTTCAACCATTTCTACCATGAAGGTTGATCTGCCACGGGCTAGATCATCTGAGGCGCCAACTCTTGAAAAAAGCCTGTCTATCAGACCGATGTGGGCGCTTGTAGCGGGGACGAAACTGCCCATTTGAGCCATGATGGCGATAAGGGCGTTTTGCCGAAGGTAGGTTGATTTACCGGCCATGTTGGGGCCAGTGAGCAGCCAAATATTGGCGGCAGCTTCTTTGTTGTTGTTTTTAGAAAGTGTGCAATTGTTTTCAATAAACGGGCCAGATTTTGATTTACGCAATGCTTGTTCGACTACGGGGTGACGGCCATTTTTGATGGTGAAAGTGCGGCTTTCATCAATGATGGGGCGGGTGTAATTTTCTTCTTCGCTTAAGAGCGAGAGACTTAAAATTACATCGAGATTTGCCAAGCTTTCAGCGCATTGACTGATTTTATCGCCTGAGGTTTCAACATCTGCGCTTAGCTCCGAAAAGAGGCTTAGTTCTATGGCAAGAGCGCGCTCTGCTGCTTGAGTGATTTTGGATTCTGTTTCGATCAGCTCTTCGGTGTTGAAGCGAACATTATTTGCCAAAGTTTGGCGGTGACGGAAAGTTTCGCTCAAGGGGCCTGTGAGAAGTTGATTGGCATTTAATTGTGTGACTTCTACAAAATAGCCAAACTGGTTGTTATGCCTGACTTTTAAGGATTTTATGTCCGTGAGTTCGCGATATGTTGCTTGTAGGTTTGCGATGATTGTGCGGCTTTGGTCTCTAAGGGTGCGTTGTTCATCTAACCCTTCATGGTTGCCTTCTTTTATGAAGCCACCATCTCTTGCTTGAAGAGGTAGATCTTCAGTTAAATATCTATCTAATTTGTCTTTTAAGGAGCCTGAGGCAAAGAGCAGTGATTTGCTGATTTGCTTTACCGTTTCTGGTAGGTGCTCTTGTTTGAAATGCTCGAGTTCTTTTAAAACTTCATCAGCAACGAGAAGACCTGAGCGGATGGCGCCTAAGTCTTTAGGGCCGCCTCGTTTTAGTGAGAGACGAGAAAGGGCGCGGGCCATGTCTGGTGTGCGGCGCAAAATTTTGCGGATTGTATCTCTTGCTGCGCTGTTATTGTTGAAAAATTCAAGACTGTTTAAACGGTTATTGATGACAGCTGCGTTATTTAAAGGTGCGCTTATTTGGGCGGCGAGTTGACGAGAGCCAGCCCCTGTTACTGTTCTATCTAATGCATCAAAGAGGCTGCCCTTTTTGGTCATTCTTGTAGATTTGATGAGCTCGAGATTGCCGCGCGTGGCGGCATCGATGACCATTGTTGCCGTTTCAATGGATCTGCTTGGCGGTCTGATCAAAGGGCATTTGCCGATTTGTGTGAGCTCAACATATTTTAGCAATGCACCAATGGCTGCTAGTTCACCGCGTTCATAGGTTCCAAAGCCATCTAGCTCGGTTACTTTTAACGCAGCTTTTAATGAGGCTTCGCCGCTGAGGCTGTTGAAATAAGCTGTTGGAACCGGGGTTTGGACAGCTGGTTGATGATCAAGAATATGACGAATCGAGACATCATTTTTAAGATTATCAGCGATTAGAAGTTCGCTTGGGGCGAGTTTTGTTAATTCACCGCTGAGGTCTGAGCCTGTTACTTCGCTTACCAAGAATTGCCCGGTTGAAATATCAAGACTGGCAAGAGAAAAGAGATTCTCATTTCTGGTTTCGTGGGCAGGGTTTTTAAAGAGGGATGTGAGAAAATTATTGGAACCTGGCTCTAAGAGGGTGTCTTCAGTTAATGTGCCAGGGGTAACAAGGCGTGTGACATCTCTTTTGACAACAGCTTTTGAGCCTCTTTTTTTAGCGTCTGCTGGGTCTTCCATCTGTTCAACAACGGCGACTTTAAAACCGGCTCTGATGGCTTTTTGCAAATATTCATCGGCCACTTTTAAAGGAACACCGGCCATGGGGATTTCTTTGCCTTGATAGGTGCCGCGTTTGGTGAGGGTGAGGCCTAATTTTTCAGAGGCTTCAATGGCATCATCAAAGAAAAGTTCATAAAAATCACCAAGTTGGTAAAAGAGAATGTAACCTGGGTTAACGGCTTTTAACTCTAGATATTGGGCAATGACTGGCGAGGGTTTTTCAGCGGCTTTGGCTGACTTTTTTTCTTTTTGCTTTAGTGTTGCGCTCGTGTTGGTGCCTGTGTTTTTTTCTGAGCTGTTATTTTCAATGCCTTGTGTACTCACCAGCTGGTCTCACTTTAGGGTATTCTTTAGATCTATGTTTGGATGGGGACTGACATTACATAGGGTTTCTCTAAATTACCATAGATAATAGAAATCCATTGGGGATTTACATTTGGATTGTTGTTTTTTAATGATGGGTTATTCATCTATTGTAGGGCTATCTTCTTTATATTTGTTGCTTATATTTTTGTAATAATATTAAAAAAGACATGTTGTCGTTCAAAATTCTTCGTACTATGGTCTATGTATAAACACGTAGTACCCTTCCATACATAATTTTAGGTTCTCAAAAAATAATGTCGCAAAAAAAATCTAAGAATAACTTCACGGACCAAGAAGCTTTGCAATTTCATGCTGGGAGTAAACCTGGCAAGCTTGAAATAACTCCAACTAAGCCAATGGCTACGCAGCGTGATTTGAGCTTGGCTTACTCACCAGGTGTGGCTGTGCCAGTTTTAGCGATCTCGGAAGATGAGCGCTCTGCTTATGATTACACGAATAAAGGCAATATGGTTGCCGTTATCTCTAACGGTACTGCAATTTTGGGATTGGGTAACTTAGGCGCGCTTGCTTCTAAACCTGTGATGGAGGGGAAATCTGTTCTCTTTAAGCGGTTTGCGGATGTTGATTCGATTGATCTGGAAGTTTCTACTGAAGATGTTGATGAGTTTATCAATTGTGTGCGCTATTTAGGGCCGGCGTTTGGTGGCATCAATTTAGAAGATATTAAAGCGCCGGATTGTTTTATTATTGAGCAAAAATTACGGGAAATGATGGACATTCCTGTTTTTCATGATGACCAGCATGGCACTGCGATTATTGCGACAGCTGGATTGATCAATGCGCTTCACCTCAATGGCAAAGATATAAAAGACATTAAACTTGTGTGCTCTGGTGCTGGAGCAGCGGCGATTTCTTGCATTGAACTTGCCAAATCAAAAGGTGTGCGCCCTGAAAATGTTCTTATGATTGATCGCAAAGGTGTGATTTATAAGGGACGTGAAGGTGGTTTGGATCAATTTAAATCAGCTCATGCGGTTGAAACCGACAAGCGCACATTAGCTGATGCGCTTGATGGGGCTGATGTGTTCTATGGGCTTTCAGCAGCAGGACTTGTGAGCCAGGATATGGTGAAATCTATGGCGCCTGATCCTATTATTTTTGCCATGGCTAACCCTGACCCTGAAATTTTACCTGAAGAAGTGAGAGAAGTTCGACCAGATGCGATTATAGCTACTGGGCGTTCTGATTATCCGAACCAGGTGAATAATGTGCTTGGTTTTCCATATATTTTCCGCGGGGCGCTAGATGTTCATGCCAGCGAGATTAATGAGGCAATGAAAATTGCTGCAGCTGAAGCTTTGGCCACTTTGGCAAGAGAAGATGTGCCGGATGATGTGGCAGCAGCTTATGGCGGACAACGCCCGAAATATGGGCCTGATTATATTATCCCTGCTCCGTTTGATCCGCGGCTTATTAGTCACGTGCCACCAGCAGTGGCGAGAGCTGCGATGGATACAGGTGTGGCGCGGCGCCCGATTATTGATATGGAAGAATATGAAGCGAAACTTTCAGCGCGCCTTGACCCTGTGCAGGGTTGGTTGCACGGTATTTTCCAAAAAGTGAAGCAGAACCCACGACGGGTTGTGTTTGCTGAAGGGGAAGAAGAGCAGGTTATTCGGGCGGCCAATACATTTTATAATATGGGGCTTGGGCACCCAATTCTTGTTGGCCGTGAAGAAGAAATTATGAACGGCTTTAAGCGCGCTGGTATTGAATATCGCGATGTGTTTGAAATTCAAAATGCGCGGCATTCTGAGCATAATGAGCTCTATGCTGATTATCTTTATCAACGTTTGCAGCGTAAGGGCTATGTGCGGCGTGATTGTTTGCGTATGGCGAACAATGACCGGATTATATTTGCTGCTTGTATGGTAGCGCATGGTCATGCAGATGCGATGGTTGCGGGCGTGACACGGAATTGGTCCATTGCTTTTGAAGATATTAAAAAAGTGTTGGACGCAAAAGAAGGTTCTTGCCCGATTGGTGTTTCTTTGGTGCTAAACAGAGGCCGGGCTGTGTTGGTTGCTGATACATCTGTTCATGATATGCCAACAGCTGAAGAACTTGCTAATATCGCAGAAGAGGCCGCGAAAGTGTCTTGCCGGCTTGGGGCTGACCCTCGGGTCGCTATGTTGGCCTACTCAACCTTTGGTCACCCTGAAGGGGAGCGCTCGAATCGTTTGAGAGAAGCGGTGCAACTGCTTGATCAACGCGGTGTTGATTTTGAATATGATGGTGAGATGTCTGCTGAAGTGGCGTTGAATGCAGAAGCCATGGAGCAATATCCATTTTGCCGCTTAACTGATACGGCAAATGTTTTGATTATGCCGGCGTTCCACTCTGCAAGTATTGCGACGCAGATGTTGCAAGAGCTATCTGGTGGCACGGTGATTGGGCCGCTGTTGGTTGGTCTTGAGAAATCTGTTCAGCTTGTGCCGCTTGGCGCTAAAGATAGAGACATTGTGAATATGGCAGCGCTCGCGGCTTATGATGTGAACGGGTAGAAAGTTATTTTCTCTCACGGCTATTCCATGAGCTGAAGCTCATGGGCCTACGAGGTGCGGCGCTTGCGCCGGGCTTCGCTGACGCTGCGCCATGTCCTGACACCCTAGCTCGGTTGTTGATGGGCAACCCGGAGAGCAAAAAAAGGGCGTCACTCCTTTTTCGTGTGGTAAGTTTTTCTGTTTTTTCTCTTAGTGGCTATTCTGTCGCTCTCGCTGGAGGCCCTACTTTTTTAGTTGTGCTTTAGTTGTCTTTTCTGTGCTGCAGATGCCCACTAGACATTCGCAAAAGGCAACCGCACTGTGATGCGCTTTTTTTGCGAGCAGCTTATCTGTATTCGTTTTTTCAATGGCACTTTAGATTTCCCAATAAGAAAACTGCGCTACTCCGTTCAGGCTGACCTTGTGCGCTGGGCTTCGCTGGTGCTGCCACTTCCTAGCATCGAAATGATGCCACTTTTTCTTATTAAATGTGATTTAGTTAATTTTCTCACGAAAAATTGCTTTAGGTTTTCGCTGAAAATTCTTATCCCGCTTAGTTCCAACAAGCGACTTTCTCCATCACTATGAAATAGATAAAACCATCAAATTTAACAAAACCCGATCATAATGAAGATGAACTTGCAGACATATCTCAATACAAACAATATTGACTATATTGAAAACGAAAATGGCAAACTCTTTATTGAGGGAGATCTTTATCTACATGATACAGAAATAAGCACCCTACCTGAGGAGCTCTCTGTCAAAGGAGATCTAGATGTTAGTGATACAAAGATGATCAACTTGCCTACAGGGTTATCTATTGGCGGAGATCTCAATCTAGCTGACACAGAGATCACCGCCCTACCTAAAGGCCTATCAGTTGGGGGAGATTTAGACTTAAGCGATACCCGTATTAACAGCTTATCAGATAACCTTTTCGTTGGAGGCGACCTGAATTTAAGCGATAACTATGAGATTAGCAGCCTGCCAAAAGGATTATCTGTTGGTGGAGATCTCAATATAGGGGATACAAATGTTAAAAAATTGCCTAAAAATTTGTCTGTTGGCGGAGGGCTGGATCTATACGGCTCTGAAGTCTGCAGTCTGCCTGAAGGACTTTGTGTTGGGGGCGACCTGAAGCTAAACAAAACAGAAATCTATGCCTTGCCAAAAGGGCTCTCAGTTGGAGGAAATCTAGACCTAAGCGATACCAAAGTTAATAGCTTATCCGAGGGACTATCCATTGGTGGCCATCTGAACTTAAGCAATACTGAAATCTGTACACTGCCTGAAGATCTCTCCATAGGCGGGGATTTGGATCTGAGAGATACTAAAATCAACACGTTACCTAGGCGTTTTTCTGTTGGGGGAAATCTTTATCAAAACAATGAAGAAACAAGTTCTCTTTTAACCAATGTAAAAACTATACTTGCAGAACATGATATAAAAATTAAAGACTTTTCCCAGCAAGACTTCTTGGTGATAGATCCCAAAGACTTATATGATTACCATTTTATCTGGGAAGATACATTGCCGGTCATTGTGACGGGGAATTTGGAAGTTAAAGGCACATTTTTTTCTAAAAGTGAAATTGCAAACCCTTGCCGAGGGACTTTTGAGGAGGAGAATGAAGCCCCAAAAACGACATATGATGCGTGCCCCTCTCTCAAAAAACTTATAG
Source organism: Hyphomicrobiales bacterium (assembly GCA_965230545.1). Taxonomy (GTDB): domain Bacteria; phylum Pseudomonadota; class Alphaproteobacteria; order Rhizobiales; family HXMU1428-3; genus HXMU1428-3. The sequence continues at coordinate 132,373 of CBDDLE010000001.1, forward strand.
ATAAGCACTGGCAAGAAACTGATAACGATAGAGATAAAAGCAAAAAAATATTTATCGTGCTAGGAGATTTAAAGTGCGAAAACGCAATCTTTAGTAATCACCCAGATTTATTTTTCGTTGCAGGAAAAATAGAGGTAAAAAATATCACCCTCAATGCTCTCAATTCCAATGCTCATGCAAAAACATTTGCACTGAAAGGAAGCACCACCAAATATTTATTACATAGCACAGAAAATAGTTTAGATCTTGAGACAAATTTTTCGTATGAGGCCGAATTTTCTCATAAAAGCAAAAGCTTAATCGATAAATCCATCGTAATACCTGAAGAGTACCTTTATACAAAATACCTCTTCCAATTTTATTTTTATGATAAGGTTTTTGAAAAGCTCCTGTCTAATCTCCCCCTCATGAATGAAGAGATAACAGCAACAGACCATAAGAAGAAAAGCGCTCACAAATTTACTCATAATATTAAAAGTCATGACATTCACAAACAAATTTCAGGACTAGAGACCACATATTTAAAATTAAAATTTGAAAGTGATGAAGGGGTTTTTGATAAAAGAAAAGGCCGTGGCTTTTGGGGCATTGAGCATGAGACACAGATTTTCTATTCTGTAGATACGAACAACAAGCATCCTTTAAAAAAAGATTTTAAACCGTCTTCTGGTGCGGACGTTTTATCTACCGAAAATTTATATTTAAGATACTCTTGGATCTGTAGAGAACTCTTCGATGATTTCTTTGGAAATTATGTAGATTGTACAGCAAAGTATATTGATGGAGGAATGACATTCATAAATTGTCGCAAAACGATAGATACGTCATGGACAAAAGAAAAAGACTTTATACATAAAGATATTTATCTTGCTTTTTACTGGCTAATACATTTTGGAATTTTGTTCGACAAACGTATTTTAGACGTTAAAACTATTATAGAAGATATGGTTGAAGAGGAAAAATCAAAAATTCCTTTAGTCAAAAACGCTTTAGACTTTTTTGAAGATGATGGTTTTTCTAAGCCTGTAGAGATAGATAATCGTTCTAAAAATGAAAAGAAAAAGCAAAAATTTAAAGATATCTTTCTAAAAAGGCGCTCTCACCTTACATCCTGGTATTATAGAGATTCGGATCATTTTGAGGATTGGCAAATTCCCTTTTTAATCTACTCTCAATTAGATGAAAAATACCTAGAAAAAATCTACTTTTTCAAAAAGAATATTGAAAAACAAAATGCTTGGGCAGATTGGGAAAAATTTTCTAAGAACCATCCAAACTTACCCCTCGCATCATATATCAATGCTTTCATGGAAAGTGCTCATGATAAAGCAAACCTTATTCAACAAGCTCTTGAGGAAATTCAGAGAATTGAACAAGAATATCCACTTCCCTCATACGAAAAAAATTATGCCCTAGAGATAATAGATGAGTTACGGACTTTGGAAAAGTAAGGGGTAACAATAGGTGATTTATTGAAGCTCTTGGTAATTTCTAAGACGTCAAAATGATTATACTTATGGTTAGGAGCACTAGCTGAAGTTTAATTCACCTCTATTGTGATGTGCGCATGTCTTGGTTTTGATCGTGCATTCTTTTAATGGGGTATAAGGTTGTCCATCTGCATCCATGCTTTCTTGTTTGCGCTTTAGGTTGCCCATGAACAACCGCGCTAGAACAATTCGCCTTGGGATGGGGTGGGTTTCTTAGTTTCTTTTGATTTTGGTGTTAGGTTTGAGATATCAAATGCGCCTTCTGGGGCGGGTTTTAAGAGTTTTAGGGCTTCTTTGCTGTTTACATTTTTAACGTCGAGCCAATCGTCAAAATCTTCTGGCATTATCAAGGCTGGCATGCGGTTATGAAGTTGGCTGATTTGGTTATTTGCGGCCATTGTGATGATGACTGCACTTTCGAACTCGCTTCCTTCAGCGCCTAACCAATGATCCCAGAGCCCGGCGAATGCCATTAATGGGGTTTCTAACGAGCTTTCTGAACTTTGCGCTAAAGTGATGTGGTGGGGAGTGCGGTTGCCTTTTGGGCCAGACCATTCGTAAAATCCATCAGCAGGTACAAGACATCTTTTATGAGCAACAGATGTTCTAAAAGATGGTTTCTCCATTAATGTTTCCGCGCGGGCATTAATAATCAGAGTAAAATCATCTGGATTTTTCACCCAATGAGGAATAAGCCCCCAACGAACGAGTGCCAGTTCACGCTTTTTAGCATTAACTTCCCTGATGATCATAATCGGATCTGTCGGTCTGATCGTTTCTAAAGGGGGGAATTCAGCTGGATTTAGGTATTTAAAGTGGTCTTGGACAGTTTTAGGTTGAGTTTTAATGGAGAATCTTGAGCACATATGTGGGAATTTTCTTTGATAGAAAGCGTAATTTTAGAGTAATTGCTCTTCATTTTAAGAAATTTCGGGCAATTTTCGATAAAAAAGTACTTTTTCTCGCAATTTAAGTAAAATTTTATTCAGTCTGTAACTAATTAGAAACCACTCTCGTTCAAACTCAGTGTTGAGTATCGGCCAAGTTTGTCTCAGACAATAAACGTGAAGGCCGTTTGTTGATTTGAGTAATGTAACGTGTGAGTATAGTAAAATGACTGATAGTGGTTTGGCAAAAGCCGTTCAGCGCAATTTTCAGAGTTCTATGACAGAGCATTATCGCTCTCATCTTGATGGAACGAATATCAACAAGACATCCATGCTGACAACAGATTATCTCAACCATTTTAGTGGTGTGTTGATGTTAATCGAAATGTTGCCTGCAGACCCTGAAGGGTTTGCGGAAGATGTTTTGGATTGGTCTCCGATGACATATGAAGAGCATTTTGAAGTCACTGGTTTTCGTGACAAGGAATTAGCGATTAAAGCTTATGAACATGCGCCAAGTGATGTTCGTACAGCTTTTGATGAAGTTGTTAATCAATTGAATGACACTTTGGTTGATGTGCTCAATAAAGTTCAGACAAGTGTTGAGACGAAGCAAACTGAAGAGCTTGCTCAATTTTGTTCAGAAATCACGCCAGGTGTTCGCGACCTTATCGGTAAAGCTGCTGATATTGTAAACGATGGCACAACCAATGTTGTGGAGCTTGCTATGGCTGCTGAAGAAGAGTTGGTTGATGATGTTCAAGATGAAATCGACGCTTTGTTTGATTGATAGGAACTTTTGTTGTCTTTTCTGTGCTTCAGATGCTCACTAGGCAACCGCAATAAGCAACCGGGTTCTCCTTTTACTCACGGGCTATTCTGCTGCTTCGCTGCGGGCCTACTTTTTTAACTGTGCTTTAGGTTGCCCAAAAACAACCGCACTGTGCTTTGCAACGCGCCGGGCAGTTGGTGTTGCCATGTCCTTCAGCCTTTGCTTGCTCTTCAGTTGCCCACTAGCAACCGGGCATTTTAGGTGCCCTTCAGTTGCCCACATGCAACAGGGCTAAGGCTGAACTCCTTCTTCGTATTACAGGATCTCAGTTACTCACATTTATTTATTGCGATGTGGTATGAGTTTTTTATTCTATAAAAAATACTTAAATAAGCCCTCTAATTTTCATATCTATAACCAACGCCGTGGACTGTTCTTATGATTTTTGGGTTTGATTGATCGAGTTCTATTTTTTGTCTTAACTGGGAGATGAATTGGTCTAGAGCTCTGCTGTTTGCCATGTAGCGTCTGCCCCAACATTCTTCAAACAACTCAAGTCTAGATAGAACTTTGCCTTTGTTTTCATAGAGCATTTCTAGAACTTTTAGCTCGCGCATGGTCAGCTGAATGGTTTTGTCGCCATGAGTTGCTCTCAAGGATTTGGGATCTATGGTCAGGTGGTCCATTACAAAAGATGTTTGCTGTTTTTTTGAGTGCGCTGGGGCATTGGTTGTGCGTCTTGTAATGGCTTTCACTCTGGCGATAAGCTCACGTGAGCCAAAAGGTTTGGCGATATAATCATCAGCGCCAAGTTCTAATCCAACGACCCTATCAACCTCATCTCCTTTGGCGGTTAAGATGATGATGGGGATATGATCATCAAGAGCTCTAACTTTTCTGCATAATTCAAAGCCGTCTAACTTGGGCATCATCACATCAAAAATACAAAAGTCAGGGCGTTGAGTTTTAAATTTATCGAGGGCTTCTTCTCCATCTTCTGTGAGAATGCAATTGTACCCTTCTTGACTGAATAGGTCATTGAGCCCTTCTCTTAAATGGACATCATCTTCGGCTATGAGTATGTTCATTCGTTTTCTCACTTAATTTTCATTGTTTTGATCTGTGGGTTTAATTTTCAAGCTCACAATAAAGCGAGCGCCAGGGTTGGCCTGCTCGGCCTTTACACTGCCATCATTTTCTTTAGCTAATTGTTCGCAGACGGCGAGGCCTAAGCCAAACCCATCTCTTTTAGCTTCACCTTTCAGGGTTTGGGAAAAAGGTTTGAAAATAGACTTTGAATTGCCTTTGCTAAATGAAGGGCCCCAATCTCTTACTGTTAGGGTGAACATATTTTCTTCTATTTTTGAAGAGATACGAATATTGCTGTCTGCTGCGTATTTTCTTGCGTTATCTAGTAAGTTCACCAAAATTTGCTCTAGCGCGCTTCTGTCGATTTCGACCTCTTGGGGCGTTTGTAAATTGAGGGATATATTTTCAATTTGTTCTTTTAACAATGGTGTGAGCTTACTGACAGTTTCTTCAATAATATGATTTGGGATGGCCCTTACTTTTCTGCGTGAAGTTGGATGGCTTCCCTTTGCAATCGTTAGGGCATTATTGACCATTTCGGAAAGGCGCGTTGTTTCCGAGGCGATGATGTTTGTATATTTTGCTATTTCTTTTGTCGCTTCATCGCTTAACTGAATTTCATCGTCTTTGGCTGTTGGGAGTTTGTTTCGTATTAAATCTGCGTAAAGTTGAAGGTTGGTGAGTGGTGTTCTTAATTCATGGGAAATGCTTGCTGCGAAATTTGCTCGCTCATTTGCTTCAGCTAAAATCTTCTTTTGGCCTTTAAAGAGTGTGAACGCTAGAAAGATGAGCAAGGATGCAATTGGCAGGGTGAGCGCAACCAAAGTGAGGGGATATTTGTTCGCTGTTGCATTAGCATTTTGCAAACGTTCCAGACGCCAGAAATAAAGCGGATAGCTTAATTGCCTTTGTGCTGAGATTTGATCTGAAAAACTATTCTGATTTTGCCAGAGAATATTATAATGAATATCTAGTAACCGTATATGGTTGGAAGTTTGCTCGCTTTCGATTGAAGTTAGAAATGTTTGAAGCTCTTCTATTAGTGAGTTTCTATTAATCACCGCACAATAAGTGAAATTCTTTTTCCCTAACCAGCAATAGAGGAGATTGTGCCCCTTTGGGGTTAAGTAGTTGGACCAAACACCGTTTTTTCTATCTAGAAGAGGCAAGCGGCTGAGGTTTTCTTTGGCTGTTGAGAGGGAAGCGGATATTCTTCTTAATTTTCCCATTTCAGAATAAAGCTGACCTGTTGTCTCTTTGGGAGGGTAGATTTGATCTCCAAATCGATCAAAGGAGACAATGAGATTAAACCGATTGCTTAATTTTTGAGGGCATGATTCTTGGAATGTGCACCTTAGAGCCCAAGCTCCTTGTTCATGGATTGTCTCGATGTTTTTTTTAAAAGAGCTTTTATAGTCTTTCATAAAGGTTCTGATTTTACTGTCTAACCTTATGAGTTCTAGATTAGCTTCTTTGCTTTCTTGAAGTTGGTATGTTTTCAAGTCTGTATTGAGGGCATGCAGGCCTATTAATCCCAATGCGAAAATGGGAAGAACAACGAGGGCAGTTAACAAATATCCTAATTTATGGCGTTGGTTCATATGTTTAGATTTACGCTGGCTTAGAAGCGACTGCAAGAACCTGACAGATTATTTACAAAACAAGGTTTACGATTTGAGTTTTCAGCGTTGTGCGAGGAATTTGACTGTTTGCTTAAAAGCAGTGCTGCAGACCGACATCGGGAGAATAGGTCTGCAGCGTCAGATTGGGTGACGAAGCTAGTTGAGGGAACGTGCTATCGCCACGAGAGAAACTATAACAGTTCTAAATTTGATGAGGAGTAACAAAACTTGTGTTTTCAATAACATGTGTGTGAGATTTCTTGAGGGGATTGTTATTGCCTTAGACTTAAGATGAAGCTTCTGTTTTCTTTCGATAAATATTGAATAGGTGTCCTTGTATTGTTTTTCTTAGATTGTCGTTTTTATAAAATAGCTGTGCACAGATAGGGGGAGCTCTTGCAGTTATTCGTTGATGAGGCAAAGCTGTTTAATGAGAAAATTTTGATTCGTTTTGGGCAATTTCAATTAAATGGCAAAATTAGATAAGCAAGATGATTATGAGGCCAATGAACCTAAAGATGTGAGCCGTCTTCAGGATGTATTGGTGACTCTTATAATCGCCCTTATAGGGACCGCGGTTGCGCTTGGTTTATATTTGCAATCTGGTTTTGGGATGATCCCTTCTCTTTGTGTTGGTAGTGGGTTGTTCATTTGGTTGTTGTCTGCTCATTTTCTTATTACGCGGATGAGGCTTAAACGGCTAGTGCAGGGCCGCCTTAATCAACTTACAACAGATGTAAAAAAGCTAAAAAACGAATTGCAGGTTACTGAGCTTTTGGCTGAGGGGCATAATGAATTGCTTTCAGGGCAAGATGCTATTGAAAAAGCCATTCGCACTATTGTGGGCCGTATGGATGATTATGATGGTCGGTTAAAAGTTTTGCAAAAGGTTGGCAAGATAAGTCTTGATAAGCCAAAACGAGAAGAGCTTATAGAGCAAAACAGTCGATTAGAATTGCTGGGTAGTGAATTTGAAAAGTTAAGCTCACAATTGCAGAATTTTGAACTTCGTTATGACAAAGCTTCTCAGCAGCAATATAATTTGATGAAAGCTGAGCTTGATATTCTAGAGTTTGTTGTGCAGCAATTTAGTGTTTCTGGTGGTGATAAATCTGTTTTTGCGCAAAAGGCGCTTGCAGCTATTGGTAATTTGCGCCAAGTGCCAGATTTGCGAGAGCTTGCTCAGCATGATTTGTCACAAGTGCAGGCGCATGTGCAGGAACAGTTCCAACCGCAAGTTAAGACACAAGCTTTGCTTTCTTCTGCTCCGCAGTCTCAGTTGCATAGCTCTGTTGCAGATGATGTGTTGCCCCTTTCAGCTTTGCCGTCAACAAGCAAGGATGGGGCTGGTTTAAGCGGTGTTGGTAGAGCTCTTAAGCGATCGACAAAATCATCTTTGCCTCCATCATCTTTAGATGCATTGGCGGCTGCGGCTGAATTTGAGAAAAATAATAGCACTGCTCTTGAAACTAAGCGTGAGACTACGCACGATGCTGCGTTAGCGCAAAATATGCAGGCTTCGCTTAACCAAGAAATAGCAGTTCAGCCAAGCTTGCAACCTGGTGGGCAATCCGGCGGGCAGGCTAAACAAAGTGATCATTCTTTGCTTGCAACAATAAATGAGGCAATTGAAGCGAACCGGATAGAGTTGTTTTTACAGCCTATTGTGGGACTGCCTGACAGAGAGTTGATGTTTTATGAAGCGTTCTCACGGCTTAGAAATGATATTGGCCAATTATTATTGCCAAGGGATTTTATAGGTGTAGCTGAGGCCGCTGAACTTACGCCAATTATTGATAATCAAATTATTCTTCGCTCCATTCAGGTTATTCAACGTTTAGTCGAAAAGGGGAAAGGGAAAACAGTTTTCTGCAACCTTTCTTTGACGTCACTTCGTGATGCTGATTTCTTTTCTGAATTTATGGATTTTATGGAAGCCAATAAATGGCTTAAAGATTATTTGGTTTTTGAATTTTCGCAAAAGGCTTTAGAAAAAGCTGGTTCCCAAGAATTTGAACGGATGACAGCGATTTCTAATCTTGGGTTTAAGTTCTCACTAGATCAAATCTCACGTCTTGATATTGATTTTAAAGCATTGGCTGATCGGAAGTTTGCTTTTGTTAAAATTAATGCTTCTTTGTTGCTTGGCAATATGGAAGGGGCGAAAGCGCAAATTCATTCCGCTGATCTAGACCATTTCCTTAGCCGTCTTAATATTACGATGATTGTCGATAAGGTTGAACGCGACTCTATTGTGCGGCAATTGCGAGATTATAATGTGAACTTTGCACAGGGTGATTTGTTCTGTGAGCCGAAACCTGTTCGCCCTGAAGTTTATGGTGGTGCTGGTTCTGTTGTTGCGGCTTAAAGCTGCTTATATTTTCTCTTCAAAATTATGACTTGTGTTTTTAGCTGAGATTTGTTTTTGATGTGCGACTTACTTTTGCAATTAGCGCAGTTTGGAGCACTCTCTATATGATCCCCCTTTTAAATTCTGTTTCATCACTCTCGCAATCTTATGATGTTTGGTTCTGTGATATTTGGGGAGTGATGCATAATGGTGAGAGGGCGTTTCAAAGCTCGATAGAAGCGTGCCAAACGTTTCGTGAGACTGGCGGTAGAGATGGCACGGGCGGGCGTGTGATTTTGCTAACCAACGCGCCACGGCCAGATTTTTCTGTGGCAGAACAGCTTGAAGGGTTTGGGGTGCCAGCCAATTGCTATGATGGTATTGTTTCTTCTGGCGATGTATCTCAGCATCTTATTCACACCTTTGAGGGCAAGCAATTTTATCATCTTGGACCAAAGCGTGATTTGCCTGTTATTGAGCAAGCTGGGTTAGAACCCGTGCCGTTTGGACAGGCGGATGTGATTTTACTTACTGGTCTATTTGATGATGATACAGAAGGGCCTGAGGATTATCGCGAGATGCTAACTGAGGCTCAAGCGCGCAAGCTACCTATGATTTGTGCGAACCCTGATTTGCAGGTTGAGTGGGGGGCACGGCTTGTTTATTGCGCCGGGATTTTGGGCAAGCTTTACGAGGAACTAGGTGGTGAGGTGCTTTATGCAGGCAAGCCTTATTTGCCGATTTATGACTTGGCACAAAAGAGATTAAAAGAGCTGTTCCCTAATCAAGTTTATGATAAATCACGAATTTTATGTATTGGTGATGGTATGAAGACGGATATGCCTGGTGCCTTTAATGCCGGGTTTGATGCGGTTTTTGTAGCGTCCGGTTTGCATGTGGGGGCTGAGTTTGATCAAGCTTTGCTTGATGGGTTGTTTGCAGATTTTAAAGCGAAGCCAGTTGGGGCGATGCGACAGTTTGGATAAAAAAAACCTGGACCATTTTCATGGTGCCAGGTTTTTTTGATTTTAAAGTCGATAATATTAGACAGTGGTTTTCCACTTAAAAAAGATTATCGATGTCCATTTGGCTGACGCCTTTGCCTTCATCTTGTGGGCCGTGAAGGATGAGATCATCTTTTCTTTGTAAACGTTCGAGGAACGCTGTTTCGTCAAAATCTCTTGCTTCTTTTTCATTTTCGATGCCGAGGAATTTTGCGATTTTGTGAATGCGATAATCTACAAAGTCGAGTGTTTCAACAACGCGGTTGATACGTTGACCTGTGATGTCCTGGAATGAACAAGCTTCGAAGATTTCCATTACATTGCTTTCTACTGTGGTGTGGTAGGTGGCTGGATCTTCTGGATCTGCTGTCATGATTGTTTCAGCAGCTTCCATGATGCGGTTTGTTGCATCTTCCGTTGCTTTTACAACGAGCTTTAACTCATTTTCAGCGTTTGATAGTGGATCAACATCCAATTCTTTTGTATTTAGAAGTTGCATATCGTCGCGTGTTTCACTGATTTTTTCCATGATTTGATGGAAATCATCACCGACGATTGTATCCAAACGATTTAGAAATTCTTTTAAGGTTTCAACTGAGCTCTGAGCGAGATGAAGGACTTCTGAAAGGGAAGCGTCTTCATTTTGGGCGTTCGAGATGTCATCAGCGATTGTTTCGCACCTAAGATTAGATACGACTTGGCTGGCTTTGGCCATGATATTTTACTCCTGCTACTAAATACAAATGCAGATAAATTAAGGAAATGAGGCCTTTAAACCTTAGGCCTTCATTTCCTTGAATTTATTATTCGCCGAAAACCGCGTTAATTTTGGCGCTGAGTGTTGCTGCATTAAACGGCTTCACAATATAATTGTTTACGCCTGCTTTTTTCGCAGCAATTACGTTCTCAGTTTTAGATTCAGCTGTCACCATGATGAAAGGTGTTTTCATTAGGTTTTCATCTGAACGAACTTCTTTTAGAAGTTCATAACCAGTCATTGGCTCCATGTTCCAGTCAGAGATGACCAAGCCATACTGTCTTTGTTGCATTTTTGCTAATGCTTCAGTTCCGTCAGCAGCATCATCAATGTCGCTAAAGCCAAGTTGTTTTAGCAGATTCCGAATGATACGGATCATTGTTTTATAATCGTCTACCACCAGAACTGGCATTGAAAGATCAATTGCCATTACGCTCTCCATTTTCCCTATTTGAGCAGGTTTCCCTGCTAGTTACGCAACACGCCCTATTGGGCCACTTTTTCAATATTAAGTGAGCAAAGTCCTGCCAATGCCCAACAATCAGAATTTCACAATAACGAGAGGTGTTAAAAATTAGGTTAATGGCGAGGGGAATACGGTAAAAAAATACAGATTGATTAGTTTTTTTCGAAATTTTGAGCTTTATTTTGAGATTTTTTTGAATTCAATATGGTCTGTTGTGCACAAAATTCATCATTTGGGATAATTTTTCTTTTTTTAATTGGGATTTATGCGGAATAGCCTTGATGAGTGGCAGCGGCTTGGGTAGTGTCGCGCCAATTATAAAAAGGAATGAAATTATGACGAATCCTGTAACTGGTGGTTATTATATTGAAGATCTCGAGATCGGAATGGAAGAATCTTTCGTCAAAGAAGTGACAGAAGAGCTGATTATTGCTTTTGCTGAAATTTCTGGCGATACCAATCCGGTGCATCTTGATGAAGATTATGCCAAAACCACACGGTTTAAAGGGCGGATTGCACATGGGCTTTTAACAGCTGGTTTCATTTCTACTGTTTTGGGAACTAAACTGCCTGGGCCTGGTAGCATTTATTTGCACCAAGACCTTGTTTTTCGCGCGCCAGTGCGGATTGGCGATGTTGTGACATCATCTGTGAAAGTTGAGAAAATTAATTTTCATCGCCGTGTTGTGACCTTGAGCTGTAAGTGTACTGTCAATAATCGTGTGGTGATTGGTGGTGAAGCGGTGATGATGGTTCCTCCTCGCGAAGCTTAATTAAAAAACTCGTTTTCATACTACAAAACACTTTTCTTTGCTAAACCTTGCTAGCTATTGCGCTTTGTTGCTGAGTTGTTTATTGCAAAGGCTAGCAACTGCTTTGCTTTTTCTTAATAGTGTTTTAATCCATGAGCGCGGGTTTTATTCATGCTAGATCTTTCTTCTTATAAGACATTTCCTGAGGCGATGAACGGGGCTGTTCTTGCTATTGGAAATTTTGATGGTGTGCATTTGGGGCATAAAGCTGTGCTTGCTTACACGCTGAAGCTAGCTAAGCAAAGTAATGTGCCTGCAGGCGTTATGTTTTTTTCGCCTCACCCTCGGCAATATTTTTCTCCTGACACTCCTTTATTTATGCTGACGAACCCGCGCCAAAAACGGGCTGAGTTTGAAAAAATCGGTTTGGACTTTGCTCTTGAACTCGCTTTTGATGCTGAACTTGCACAACAAACTGCTGAAGAATTTGTTAGGCAAGTACTGGTTGAGGGGGTGAAGGTTTCGCATGTGGTTGTCGGGTATGATTTCTTTTTTGGTCGTGGTCGTGGTGGAAACCCACAGATTTTAAAAGAATTGGGAAAGCAATTTGGCTTTGATGTGACCGTTGTTGAAGCTGAGGGGCTTCACTCTGATGGTCAAGCTGGAGGCCCTGGCCAGTTAATTTATTCTTCGACGTTAGTTAGAGACGCTCTAGAAGAAGGCCAAGTGAAGCGGGCAGCCAGCATTTTGGGGCGCAACTGGCAAGTTGAAGGTGTTGTCACTTCTGGGGCTGGGCGCGGTGAGGGGCTTGGCTTTCCGACAGCGAATATTTCTCTTTCCAAAGGATGTCATTTAAACCATGGGATTTATGCCGCTTTGGTGCATCATGACGGGGAGACTTACAAAGGGGCGGCTTATTTTGGAAAGCGGCCTAGTTTTGATAATGATGACCCGGTTTTAGAGGTGTTTCTCTTTGACTATGATGGCAATTTATATGGTGCTGAGATTGCCGTTGAATTTATTGATTTTGTGCGTGAAGACATGAAATTTAGCGATAAACAGGCTTTGAAGCTCAAAATGGATGAAGATTGCAAAGTCATTGAGCAGATTTTGAATGAGAGATAAGTTGATTTTCTTTTTTCTCTCACGGGCTATTCTTTCTTAGTGGCGCTTCAGGTTGCCCACTAGCAACCGTGCTGCTGAAGCGGCAGGCCCTACGAGGTGCGGCGCTTGCGCCGGACAGCTAGCGCTGTCATGTCCCTCAGCCCGAAAAGAGCTGAGCTCCTTCTTCGTTTAGGTTGTTCAGGGATGTTTGGGCCTTATAATTGTAATTATCGATTAAGGGAGTTTGGGGGCGTCATTTATGTGGTGCATGCTTTCTACTATAAATTTTGTGGTTAAATTCCTTGACAGCTTTCAGAACGGATGAAAAAACGTTAAATCTGTCTTTTGTCTGATTTGGCGTGTTGTCACCTCAGATTGAGGCTCGATGAAGCTTTTTCTCAATTTTGAAGGTTTATTTTAATGTCTGATAATAAGACGGTCGATTGCTCAAAGACTGAAGAGCGTGATTGGCGTGAGACTTTATTTCTTCCCCAAACTTCTTTTCCTATGAAAGCTGGTTTGCCTAAGCGTGAACCTGACTTTTTAGAGCGTTGGATTACCCAAGATATTTATTCAAAATTGAGAGAGAAGGGCAAAGGGCGTCCGCAATTTATTTTGCATGATGGCCCGCCTTATGCGAATGGCAATATCCATATTGGTCACGCTCTGAATAAAACCTTGAAAGACATTGTGGCGCGTTCGCAAAACATGCTTGGGTTTGACAGCCCTTATGTGCATGGCTGGGATTGTCATGGCCTTCCGATTGAATGGAAGGTTGAGGAAAAATACAGAAAAAAACAAAAAAACAAAGACGATATTCCTGTAAATGAGTTTCGCGGCGAATGCCGTGCCTTTGCTGATGAATGGGTGAGCGTGCAAAAAGAAGAGATGCAGCGTCTTGGTGTGCAAGGGGAGTGGGACAATAGCTATAAGACCATGACCTTTGAAGCTGAGAAGACGATTGCTTCTGAGCTTTTGAAATTTGCGATGAACGGCACGCTTTATCAAGATTTTAAACCTGTAATGTGGTCTGTGGTTGAAAAAACCGCTTTGGCTGAAGCTGAAGTTGAATATGAAGATCATGAAAGCCCGACGATCTTTGTGAAGTTTCCTGTGATTGCAGGGGATGAGGCTTTGGTTGGGGCGAATGTTGTGATTTGGACAACGACGCCTTGGACGATCCCTGGAAACCGGGCCGTGGCTTTTGGAGCGCATTTGTCTTACGGGCTTTATCAAGTGACCGAGGCGCCAGAGGATAATTGGGCCAAGGTTGGTGATAAATTTCTTTTTTGTGATGCTTTGGCTGAACAAGTTTTAGGGGCAGCTAAAGTGGCAAGCTTTGAGCGGTTACAAGATGTTGACCCAAGTTTGGTTGAAGAATGCGCGCACCCGTTTAGAGGGCAAGGCTATGACTTTAAAGTGAAGCTTTATGCTGGTGATTTTGTCACCGATGATGCGGGTACTGGTTTTGTGCATATTGCGCCAGGGCATGGCGCGGATGACTATGGGCTTTATCTTTCTAACCAGCGTGCTTTTAGAGAGGCTGGCATTGATGGGGTGCCGCAAACTGTGCGTCCTGATGGTCTCTATCATGAAGATGTGCCGCTTTTTGGTGGTGATGAGCCGGCGCTTGTGATTAACCAGAAGGGTAAGTTTGGCAATGCCAACAAACGTGTGATTGAAGAGCTTGTAAAGGCTAATGCGCTTATTGGGCGCGGCAAAGTTCAACACAGCTATCCGCATAGTTGGCGCTCAAAAGCGCCAGTGATCTTCAGAGCGACGCCGCAATGGTTTATCGCTATTGATAAGCCCATTGAGATTGAAGGCGCTGGGGAAGCACGCTCAATTCGTGATCGTGCGCTTGCGGCTATTGAAGAGACGCAATTTGTGCCTGAAATTGGGCGAAACCGTTTGAAGGCAATGGTAGAGAACCGGCCTGACTGGGTAATTTCACGCCAGCGGGCTTGGGGTGTGCCAATTTGTATTTTCACTAATAAGCAAACTGGTGAAGTTATTCCGAATGCGGATTTTGAAAATTCAGACGCTTTGATCAAGCGGATTGAAGAAAGTTTTGAGGCGAACGGTGCTGATGCCTGGTTTGAGGCTGGCGCGAAGGAAGCTTATCTTGATGGGCTGGTTGAAGATGTTAGCGACTGGGACCAGGTGATGGATATTCTTGATGTTTGGTTTGATAGTGGTTCTACCCATGCCTTTGTTTTGGAAGGGCGTGAGGGGCTGCGCGCACCAGCGGATCTTTATTTAGAAGGGTCTGACCAGCATCGTGGTTGGTTCCAATCATCTCTCTTGGAAAGTTGTGGGACGAGAGGTCGTGCGCCTTATAAAACCGTTTTAACGCACGGCTTTACTTTGGATGCTAAGGGCAAGAAGATGTCCAAGTCGCTTAACAATTCTATCGCGCCACAAAAAATCATTCAACAATATGGTGCTGATATTTTGCGTCTTTGGGTGGCGTCTACCGATTATTGGGAAGATCAGCGCATTGGTGATGAGATGATTAAGACCAGTGTTGAGTCTTATCGCAAGCTTCGGAATACATTGCGCTTCTTGCTTGGCAATTTGCATCACTATAATGACGGTCTAAAGGTTGACGTTGCTGACATGCCTGAGCTAGAGCGGGTGATGCTCCATCGTTTGACAGAGATGGATGCGTTGGTTCGTGAGGCTTATAAAACCTATGAATTTAAAAAGGCATTTCACGCGATTTTCCAATTTTGTACGGTTGAGCTTTCTGCGTTTTATTTTGATATTCGCAAAGACACGCTTTATTGCGAAGCGCATTCTTCTAATGAACGCCGGGCATCGCTGACTGTTTTAAATGAGCTCTTTAATTGCTTAACGGCTTGGCTTGCGCCAATTCTTGTTTTCACAATGGAAGAAGTTTGGCAGAGCCGTAAAGCAGATGATGCGAACTCTGTTCATTTGCGTGATTTTCCGGATGTTTCTTCTGATTGGGTTGATGCTCAATTGGCTGAGAAGTGGGAGAAGGTGCGCTCTGTTCGCCGGGTGGTGACAGGGGCGCTGGAAATTGAGCGCCGTGAAAAACGGATTGGCTCCAGCCTTGAATCAGCACCGGAGATCTTCATTGCTGATGCTGAGCTTTATAATAGTGTTAAAGACCAGGATTGGGCGGAAGTTGCCATTACATCTGGTGCTGTTCTTAGCCAAGGAGACGTTCCTGCTGATGCATTTACACTTGATGATGTAGCTGGTGTTGGTGTTGTTCCTAAAATGGCTGTTGGTGAGAAATGTGCTCGTTCTTGGCGAGTGACATCTGATGTGGGCTCTGACCCTGAGTTTCCAGCTCTAAGTGCAAGAGATGCGAAAGCTGTTCGTGAATTTGACAAGCTTTGAGTTTATTTATTGAGGCGAATTGTTCTCATTTAAAGGTATTTGATAAATGACACTTTCAGTTTGGGGCCGTTATTCAATTTTTGGTATTTTGATTGCTTTGATGACGTTTGCACTCGATCAACTTTCAAAATATTGGATTGTTCAGATATTTTGGCCCCAAACCGGGTGTGATCCTTTGAATTTTGCAAAGGCACATTTGTGTTCTCACACGGTTACTCCTTTTATGGATTTAACCATGGCGTGGAATAAAGGTGTATCTTATGGGCTTTTTGCGCAAGATAGTGATTTGGGGCGTTGGTTTCTAATCAGCTTTTCAATTGTGGCTGTGATAGGCTTCTTTTTATGGTTAGCACGGGCGATTTGCCCTGTTTTAGCTTTGGGCATTGGTTTGATAATTGGCGGTGCTGCTGGCAATGCTTTGGATCGTGTGATATATGAGGCTGTAGCGGATTTTGTTTTGCTGCATGCCTTTGGTTATAATTGGTATATTTTTAATATCGCCGATGTGGCTATTGTTTTTGGCGCGGTTTTGTTATTTTACCATTTGGTGTTTATTGAACCAAAAATGAATGCTGAAGCTGACATTTAAGCGTTGTTTTGATTGTTATATTGCTATTTCATCGTAAAAAGGCCTTAAATGTCTTTTATTTCATACTGAATAATCAGTTGAATTAAACAATATTAGATAAAACTGGTTTTTGGGATATAGAATTTTTTTCTATTTGTTTTTATCTTTTGAAAAATGATTAGAAGAAATTCTTTATAAAATTTAGGGTGTTAAAGGGCTGTTTTTATGGAAAATTTGGGAAAAATTTGTCATATTTTTAACTTCGCATCTGCCTTTAAAGGTGTTTCTAAGCTCTTTTTTAAATTTACCTTATTTATTGGCCTTAGTTTTTCGCTCGCTGCTTGTGGCACTGATGATGTGGTGCTTGAAGGGGCGTTGTTTGAAGCGGCAGGTATTGCCGGTAGTTTAACAAAGAAAAATACTACCCCTAAGGTTAAAGAGCGCTCTGGATTGGTTTTACCACCAGCAGCCCACCTGCCTGAACCAGGCAAAAGAGCCGTTGTTCAACAGCAAGATCAAAATTGGCCTGATGATCCAGATTTAAAACGTAAACGTATTGCCTCTTTAAAAGAAGCTGAGCGCAAGAAATATTGCACTGAAGTTGGCCGTAATAGAAGCGATCCTGATTTTGATGAAGATAAGGCCGCTCATTGTGGTGGCTTACTCACTAAGGCGCTGAATGGGTCTTTTGGTCGTGCTCCTGAAGGTGAGCAAGAGTAATTCTTTAGAGACGATTAAATAACATTCTCTTGATATTTAATTATCTTTATCAAGAGAATTTGGTTGTTTAGCACTTTTCACTTTAATGGTTTGTTTTTCGTCTTACTCTTTGATTTAGTGTTCTTTTAGATGCCACATGACAGCCGTTGCTATAAGTCTTACGCTATAAGTCTCACAAGGGTGTGAAACTTTAAATCTGTCCTTTTATTTCTCAAATAAAAAACTATATTCAATAGAACTAGTAATTTTGGAATGACATTATGAAGCATTTTTTGAAGGGGTCGGGCCGGACTCTACAATTTGTATCGGCACTGATGTTTATTATGGGCGCACTTTTAACACCAACTGAAGCCGTAAATGCAAAAAAACTGAGCGAAGGATCCGGCGGGCCTGAGGTAACCTATTTTAAAATGGAAAATGGGCTTGATGTTGTTGTCATTCCTGATCATAGAGCGCCAGTAGTTACACATATGGTTTGGTATCGTGTGGGGGCTGCTGATGAAACACCAGGTGTTTCAGGAATTGCGCATTTTCTTGAGCATTTGATGTTTAAGGGAACAGAGAAGATTGCGCCTGGTGAATTTTCTAAAATTATTGCTCGGCATGGTGGTGAAGATAATGCTTTTACCAGCCAAGATGTAACAGCTTATTTCCAGAGAGTGGCAAAAGAACATTTGCCGATGGTGATGGAGATGGAAGCTGATCGCATGAGTAATTTAAAGTTGCTCGAAAAAGATGTTTTAACCGAGAGAGATGTGATTTTAGAAGAGCGTCGTTCAAGAGTTGAAAACAACCCTAACTCGCTTCTTGGTGAACAAATTAGTGCATCTCTTTATCTATCTCACCCTTATGGCATTCCTGTTATTGGTTGGATGCATGAAATGGCGAAATTAAGCCGCCAGGATGCTCTTGAATATTATGATAGGTACTATGCCCCTAACAATGCAATTCTTATTGTGGCCGGTGATGTGACAGCTAAAGAAGTGAAGGCTTTGGCAGACAAGTTTTATGGGCCTATTAAGCGCGGACCTGATCTACCGGCTCGTGAGCGTCCTATGGAGCCGCCGCACGTTTCTCCGCGCCGTGTCACTTTAGAAGATGAGCGTGCTGGCAAACTAGCTTGGCAACGTCATTATTTGGTTCCTAGTTTCAAAACAGCTCCGAAGGGAGATAGTGAAGCTCTTGAGTTGTTGATGAAAGTGGCTACTGGTGGAACAACGAGCCGCCTTTATAAAAAGATTGTTGTTGCTGATAAACTCGCCTCAAGTGCGGGGGGAGGATACTCTGCGAGCGGTCTTGAATATGGTGGATTGTATATTTATGCAATTCCATCGAAGGGTGTGAAAATTGAGCAAATTGAAGATGCTATAGATGAAGTATTTGCAAAAATAGCTAAAGAAGGCATTAGCGAAGCTGAGCTAAATCGAGCTCGTAATGCTTATATTGCTGATTATGTTTATGGCAATGACAGTCAATCTGGTTTGGCGCGTCGTTATGGATTTGCATTGGCAACAGGTTGGTCAATTCAAGATATTGAATCATATCCGGAACGTTTGAAAAAAGTGACTGTTGAGGATCTTCAACGGGTGGCTGCTAAATATCTGGATATTAATTCATCTGTGACGGGAATTTTAATTCCTAAAGCTAAACAAATGGCTGTAAAAAAATAAAATCTTAACTGACTAATTTATTTTAGCCAGTAGAGAACTAAATGGCTTCTTATGACATATAGAAATAGTTTGAAGAATAGAGGTGTTGGCATGGTTTTAAAACCTGTGTGGTTTCTTAAACCTTTGGTGCTTTTCTTAACTGTGGTTTTGGTTTTGCCATTTTTGAATAGAGAGGCACATGCAATGAAGATTGAACGGGTTGTTAGTCCGCAAGGCATTGAAGCTTGGTTGGTTCAAGAAAAGAACGTACCACTTATTGCTATGCAATTTGCCTTCAATGGTGGGGCCGCGCACGATGAGGCAGGTAAAGAGGGCGCTGCTTATTTGCTTTCTGGTATGCTCGATGAAGGTGCAGGGGATTTAACCTCAACCCAATTTCAGGAAAAGGTTGAAGAAATTGCTATTCGACTTGGGTTTGATGCCTCTCGAGATAATTTTTCGGGTAAGTTTCAAACTTTGAGCGAGCGCAAGGAAGAAGCTTTTGATCTTTTGAAATTAGCAATTAACAACCCTAGATTTGACCAAGACGCTATTGACCGAGTGCGTTTGCAAATTATTACAGGATTAAAATTTGAACAAAATAATCCCAATAATGTTGCCTCGAGAACTTGGTTTAAAAATTCGTTTGGAGAGCACCCTTATGCGAGACCGACTAAGGGGACGGAAGAGAGCCTTAAAGCACTTAGCAGAGATGACTTAAAAGCTGTTCATAAGAAAATTTTCTCTAGAGAAAATTTAAAGATTTCTGTTGTTGGTGATATTTCTCCTGAAGAATTAGGAGTGTTGCTCGATAAAGTCTTTGGTGATTTACCTATGAAGTCTGGTGTTAGCAAAGTTTCTGAAGCTGAGCCTGTGTTCGGGCCTCAGTTAGACAATGTTAATATGGAAATTCCTCAATCTGTTATTCAGTTTGGTCATCAAGGTTTAAAGCGGGATGATAAAGATTTTATTCCAGCTTACATATTAAATTATATTATGGGCGGCGGTGGTTTTGCCTCTCGCTTGATGGAAGAGGTGCGTGAGAAACGCGGTCTTGCTTATTCTGTTTATAGTTACCTTTACCCGTTAAAGCATAGTGCGCTTGTTTTAGGCGGAGTGGCGACTAAGAACTCTTCTGCCACTCAAGCTATGGATTTGATTAAAAAAGAGTTCTCTCGCATGGCAAATGAAGGACCAAGTGAAGCTGAGCTTAAAAATGCAAAAGACTATTTAACGGGCTCTTATGCTCTTCGGTTTGACACATCTTCCAAAATTGCTAGTCAATTGTTGTGGATTCAAGTTGAAGGACTTGGTATGGAATATATTGAAAAACGCAATGAAATGATAAATGCAGTTTCAATATCGCAAATTCGTGATGTTGCTAAGCGATTGTTTCAAGGTGATAAATTGCGATTTGTAGTTGTTGGTCAGCCTGTTAAGGAGGCGCCAGAAACACAATAGTTCTTAGATCGTATAAATATAGATGTTGGGGGATATAGGTTTGACGATTACCTATGATATTAGCGGTTGTAAAGCGGAGGTTGTTGGTAGAAACGGCCTCACTCCAACGGAATATAATAAGTGGTTTGATCGGGCTACTAAGGGGGCTAAGCAATTAAAAATAGCTTACGAAGCTGAGTTATTGCCTTTATTGAGAATTGCTGAAGCTCGTGAAGATATTGAGACTTTAACTGAAAAATTTTACGCTCTTATCGATGGTGATGGAGAGGTTGCCGAAGCGGACACAGTTGTTTTTCTAGGAACAGGTGGGTCTAGCCTTGGTGGGCAAACCATTGCCCAGATGGGAGGATGGTTTATTCCTGGTGATGCTGTTAATCAACCTCGTAAACTTCCAAGAACCCGTATATTTGACAATCTAGACCCTCGTTCGCTTGAACGTGGTATTGGTTTATTAGATTTGAAAAAGGCTCGTTTTGTTATCATTTCCAAATCGGGCAATACGGCTGAAACACTCCTTCAAACAATTACAGTAATAAATGCTTATAAAGAAGCTGGGTTAGAGACTTATATTGGACGCTCTATTCTTGGCCTTTCAGAACCGCCTGTACCTGGTGGTAAAAATGGATTGCGTGATTTACTCGGAATTTATGATTGTGAATTTTTAGATCATGAAACTGATATTGGTGGTCGTTTCTCTTGTTTGACAAATGTGGGACTTATCTTTGCTGTTGCGCGTGGGATGGACCCTTTTCAATTGAGAGAAGGGGCTTCTAAAATTATTAATCACCTTGTTTATGGGGATGATTATGAAGAGTTTATGCCTGTGCTTGGCTCTAGTGTTTGCGTGGGGCTTTATCAAGAAAGAAATGTAAATAACTTTGTGATGATGCCTTATGTGAACCAGCTTGCTCGGTTTGCCAACTGGTATGTGCAATTGTGGGCGGAAAGTCTTGGCAAAGATGGTGTTGGCATGACACCGATTGCAGCGCTTGGGCCGGTAGATCAGCATAGTCAATTGCAACTTTATATGGATGGCCCGATTGATAAGTTGGTAACAATTGTAGCAACTGAGACTACAGGTAAGGGGCCATTTATTGATCGTGAATTGGCTGGTGTTGCTGGCATGGACTTTTTCTCTGATCGTCATGTGGGGGATTTGGTGAGTGCGCAAGCACGTGCAACGCGTTCGGCTTTGGAGGAAGCAAATCGACCAACACGGTTTATTCGTATTTCTGAGGTGAATGAATTTATACTAGGGCAACTATTGATGAGTTTCATGATTGAGACAATATTAGCGGCCGGATTGCTTAATATTAATGCCTTTGATCAACCGGCTGTTGAGGTTGGCAAACGTATGGCACGTGATTTTTTACGTAATTAAGCTTAGAAATTATTCTGTTCCTTTTTATTTATTTCCTAAGCCCTTTCTTCACCTTCTTTTGGTTTATCGCTATAGTTGAGAGATTGGGGAGGGTGTTTCTTGCGCTTTGATTTGCATTCTTCCTCAGAACTTTTTCAAATTTTCATGGATTAATTTTTATGACCATTCGTCAATTATCTCCGCACTTAATTAACCAGATTGCTGCTGGTGAGGTGATTGAACGTCCAGCTTCTGTTGTGAAGGAATTGGTTGAAAACTCAATTGATGCTGGGGCTTCCATGATTGAGGTTGTGTCTGCTGATGGTGGGTTATCTTTGCTACGCGTGATTGATAATGGCCGTGGGATGGGTAAAGCGGATCTTTCTCTTTGTGTTGAGAGACATGCAACATCTAAGCTTGAAGATGAGGGGTTGTTTTCTATTGATACGCTTGGGTTTAGAGGTGAGGCACTGCCCTCGATTGGCTCGATTGCAAAACTTACAATTCAAACCAGAGCGAAAGAGGGGGATGGGTTTGAACTTTCCGTTGAAGGCGGTGAGAAAAGTGAGCTTCGCCCTTCAGCTCTGAATTATGGAACGATCATAGAAGTTCGTGATTTATTTTATGCGACGCCTGCTCGTTTAAAATTTCAAAAATCTGTTCGTGCTGAGACGAGTGCTATTGCAGATGTGGTGAAGCGGCTCTCACTCGCTCATCCAGATGTTGGGTTTCGATTAACGTGTGATGGCAAGCAACGATTGAACTTACCTCAAGTGGCTATTGGTGATGAAGCGGGAGAGCTGCAACGGATTGGCAAGATTTTTGGCCAAGAGTTTGTGAAAGATGCGCTCTTTATCGATGCAGTGCGTGAGGATGTTCACTTGCGTGGGTTTATTGGTTTGCCGACCTTGCACCGGGCGAATAATTTGATGCAGTATTTTTTCGTCAATGGTCGCCCTATTCGTGACAAGCAAATTTTAGGGGCGATTAGAGCGGCTTATTCTGATTTTCTCCCCTCGAACCGCCATCCTTATTTGAGCTTGTTTCTAACTTTGCCACCTGAGAAAGTTGATGTGAACGTGCATCCGGCGAAAGCTGAAGTGCGCTTTCAAGATAGTGCTTTCATTAGAGGGTTACTTATTGGGGCTATTAGGCAAGCGATTGATGAGGCAGGGCACCGGGCGAGTTCGAAAGGGGGAGCTGATACATTAAACGCATTTCAAACCGAAGATGTTCGCCCCAGTTTTTCTTCTCACTCATATGAAGCGCCTTTGCAAACAGAAACGTTTAAAGGCTCTCAAGCTTACTCTCACTTTGGAGAAGAGGGGCATTCTCCCCATATTCATGCGAACTTTTCTGATGAGCAATCTGCTTCATTTTCAGAAGTTAGGCCATCAGAAAATGGTGAATTACAAAGTGCGTTTGATGGTGTGAATGTTCCTAGTGGTGAGATGTTATCTCAAGATGAAGAGGTTGACCCTCAGGTCATATCAAAACCGCTTGGCGCAGCGCGGGCGCAATTTTTTGAAAATTTTATTGTGGCTCAAACTGAAGATGGGATGATTTTGGTTGATGCCCATGCGGCTCATGAGCGGATTGTTTATGAAAAACTAAAAAAACGAGTTGTTGAAGGTCAAGTTCCGTCGCAAGGGTTACTCATTCCTGAAGTGATTGAGCTAGATGACCATTTGCGTGATGGTTTGTTGGCTCATAGTGAGGCTTTGCAGCAATTTGGACTTTATCTTGAAGGGTTTGGGCCGCAAGCGGTGGCCGTGCAGGAAGTGCCGGCTTTGTTGATTAAAGGTAATATTCAAGCGCTTGTGCGAGATTTGGCTGATGAAATTGCTGAGCTGGATGCCACAACTGAGCTTAAGTCTCGGCTTGATTATGTTTGCGCGACGATGGCGTGTCATGGCAGTGTTAGAACAGGGCGCCGATTGTTGCCTGAAGAGATGAATGCACTTTTGAGAGAAATGGAAGCAACGCCGCGCTCTGGGCAGTGTAATCATGGGCGGCCAACTTATGTTGAGCTTAAGCTTAAGGATATTGAGCGTCTTTTTGGAAGATGACTTTCTCTCTCTCACGGGCGATGGCAGCGAAGCTGCCGCCCTACGAGGTGCGGCGCAAAGCGCCGACGGCGTCTATAATTTGCACTTTAGGTTGCCCATCAACAACCGCGCAGAGGCCTACGTTTTTCATTTTTAGCTGATTGAAAAGTTTTAATTTTTCTTACGGTTATTCTTTTTAGGGGCGCTTCAGGTTGTCCACTTGTAACCGCGCTATTTTGGGAGCCTTAATACATGATGAAATTTCTTAAATTTGCTTTGTTTGCTGGCATTGTTGTTGTTGGTTATTCCATGTGGAAATTCCAGATGACGACATCTCGAGAAATCATTTCTTATGGTCTTGTGAAAACGACGAGCTTGCATAATAATGGTGAGCTGGTTGGACGCACTCGGCAAGTTCGGCGTGGTGATTTGCTTTTTTGGGAAGTGGAGTTGCCGAATAAGTCCTGGGTTGCTTGCTCTACAGATTGTGCTGATGCCTTGCGCAAAGGGGCTCTTGATAAAACAGAGGAAGAAGAGGTTATTCCTTATTAATCTCTCTGTTTTCTCTCACGGGCTATTCAGCTGCTGAAGCAGCTGGCCCTCCGAGAGGCGGCGCTTGCGCCGGACGCCTCTGGCGTCATGTCCCTCAGCCCGAAGTGGGCTGAGCTCCTTCTTCGTATATCTAGTTGTTTAATTGGAGCATTTAATTTTAGGCGCTGTTATTTCTAGGTGATTAGTTCGGGTGCAGTATGTTTTTGTTTAGTGTCTTAGTTGTATATTGCCAAGCTTTTCAGCTTATTCCTATTTAGCTAGCCATTTGGCGTAGTAGAGGGTTGTGTCACCGTACGTTTTTTCGTCTAAGAGTTCGATATTTTCTGGCCAGGTGATGGTTGCCGATTTGCTTTCTTCTAAAATGATGAGAGCTTCGTCTGCGAGCCAGCCGCCTTCTATGGCGGAGTTTAATGCTTTTTCGCCAAGCTCTTTATTGTAAGGCGGGTCTAGAAAAACAAGATTAAAGGGTTGAAACCGTTTCATTGGGCCAAGGTTTGTAGCATCTCTTTTGAAGAGTTTGGTGATGCCTGTGAATTCTAATTGTTCGATGTTGCTGCGGATAAGGCCGCGTGGCTCGATGGCGTCTTCTACAAAAACTGCGAACTTTGCTCCTCTTGATAAAGCCTCTAACCCGAGGGCACCAGTGCCGGCAAAAAGGTCTAACACATTCGCGCTTTCAATATCGAAATCATTAAAGTGCTTTGCAACGCCGTGAGAGATTTTATTGAACATGGCTTCACGGACACGATCTGTGGTTGGTCGTGTTTCTGTTGATTTTGGAGTGGAGAGTTTTTTGCCTCTATGGTTGCCGCCAACTATGCGCATTATTTATTTCCTGTTGGTTTTGATTTTATACGGCGTTGTGGTTTTCGTGCCTGAGGTTTGCGTGCTTGTGGTTTTTGCGATTTGGTTTTGTTTGAGTGATTACCAGCGTCGCTTCTGTTTGATGCACCTCGTTTTTTAAATTTAGATTTGCTGCCTGGTTTTGCGGTGCCTTCTTTTTTGGATTGAGCTTGTTTGGTAGATGGTTTGATGTTGAATTTTTCAGATAATTCCGGGCCGAGTTGATCGGCCAAGATATGAGGTTTGATATCTTCAACTTCACCTGTCTTTAAATCACCTAACATAAAGGGGCCGAATGAGAGACGGATGAGGCGGTTCACATTAAGGCCGAGATGCTCACAGATGCGTTTAATTTCGCGGTTTTTGCCTTCTCGCAGCCCCATGGTGAACCAGCAGTTTGAGCCTTGTTCTTTTATGAGGGTTGCTTGAACGGGCCCATATTTAATCCCTTCAATTGTTATGCCTTCTTTGAGGGCATCGAATTTATCTTGTGTGATTGAGCCTTTGGCGCGCACTTTATAGCGGCGCAGCCACCCGGTTTTTGGAAGCTCTAAATGACGGGCTAATTCACCATCATTAGTGAGGAGTAACAGCCCTTCGGTGTTAATATCTAACCGGCCAATGGTGATGGTTCTTGGCAGATGTTTCGGCAGTTTTGAAAAAATTGTTTCGCGATCTTTTTCATCTTTTGCCGTGGTGACAAGGCCCTTTGGTTTATGATAACGCCAAAGTTTAACTGGCTCTTGATCTGGCAAGGGTTTGCCATCAACTTTGATATTATCTTTGCTTGTTACATTTAAAGCCGGGCTTGTAATTTTCTTACCATTGACGGTGATGCGTCCAGCTGCGATATAGGTTTCTGCTTCACGGCGCGAGCAAACACCTGCACGTGCGATAGCTTTGGCAATGCGCATTGTCTCTGAAGAGGGGGCTGTTGCTTTCTCTTTAGATTTAGCAGCTGATGTGTTTGGTTTGGTCTCAGTTTTTTTATTCATGTGTTCTGTTGTGTCGTATTCTTTTTAAAAGTGCAAGTAGGCCGTAAATTCATAAATTAATTTCTTTTGGCGTCTCACAAGCTGTTTGGGTGCGTCATTATAAATTTAAATTGGGAAGTCATATCGTATTGTATTGTTTTTCAAGCTAAAAATGGCTTGTGAGAGCGTCCTTAGGATAAGGCCAATTTGGTTGTCTATAGCGTCGTAAAGCTTTAAAAATAAACCATATTTCTTGCAGCTTTACTCCTAATATACAACCAAATTGACTCTTACCAAAAGAAGTTAATTTATGAATTTACGGCCTGAAAGGTGAAAATAATGTCGCAATCCTTTATGGAACGGGCGCTTGAATTAGCGAAAGAGGCGGCACTTGCTGGTGAAGTGCCAGTTGGGGCTGTGATTGTTTCATCTGCTGGCGAAATTATTGCTGAAACACGCAATCGTATCGTGGAGCTGAAAGACGCGACAGCGCATGCTGAAATTTTGGCTATTCGTGAAGCGGGTACGCGTCTTTCTTCTGAGCGGCTCATTGATTGCGATTTATATGTGACGCTTGAGCCATGCACCATGTGTGCTGGGGCGATTTCTTTTGCTCGTTTGCGGCGTGTTTATTATGGCTGTTCTGACCCTAAAGGGGGCGGGATTGAACAAGGTGCTTGTTTTTTTGATCAAGCAACTTGTCATCATAAGCCTGAGGTTTATGGCGGTATTTGTGAAACGGAATCAGCGAAGATACTGCGTGATTTTTTTAAAGAAAAAAGAGATTAAAAATTAAGCCACTTGTTGGTTTAGGGTTTGTTCAAGGTCGCGGCGGAGTTGATCTGCCGCAGTCTCAGAATGGGCGAAGATGTCCTCGATTTTGAAATAATCAAGTACGTTATATCTTCCAACACTTGGTTGGGCGAGAATTAGGGGTTGATTGTTTTTGAGCTGATTGTTTTGAAGCATTGTGTTTGTTAATGAGCGCAATAAAATTTGGCTACAGCCAATGAGGGCGTCGACGCTATTTGGAACTTTGCCGGCTAATCTGGCTTGTTCGCCTGTTGCATCAACAGCGATTGTTATATCGACTTTACCATTTAAAACATTAAAGGGAACAGGGTTTACAAAGCCGCCATCTATGAGGACGCGGTCATCTAGCTCAACTGGTTTTAAGAGAGCGGGCAAGGCAGAGCTTGCAGCTACTGCTGGGATGAGTTTGCCTTTTGAGACGGTGTATAGCTCTTGTGTGTAAAAGTCTGTTGTGATGGCGTGAAATGGGATTTTCAGCTCTTCGATCGTTTTTGGTAAATCTTCAGGCATTAACATTTGAAAAAATGCTTCTGCGTTTAGAATTGAAGGGGTGCGTAGATTAATTAGGGAGACCCATTTATTAGGGCGGTTGCCATAAAGCCGTTTTAAAAGCTCTGTTCTTTTTGAAAAAAGATCTTTGGCGTAATCTTCAATTTCTAAACCGCTCATGCCAGAGGCATAAAGACAGCCAACCAGAGCGCCCATGGATGTGCCTGCGATTACTTTGGGTTTTATGCCAAATTCATCGATGACTTGAAGAATTTTAATGTGAGCTAGTCCGCGAGCACCGCCACCACCAAGGGCTAAACCAAAATGTGGGACTGATCGGGGCATGTGCGGTTAATCCTTTTTAAGCGTTCCGTTTACCTAGAAGATATTTAGGAAATTCCCCAAGCATTTCAAGTCAACTAGTCTCACATGGTTAAAGATTGCTCACTCAAATTTGGGACTATTCATTTTTTAAAGCGCGCCAGCCTATGTCTTTTCTATAAAAGCCTTCTTCCCATTCAATTAAATCAATGGCTTTGTAGGCATTGCTTTGAGCTTCAGCGATGGTTGCGCCTTCACCAGTAACATTGAGAACACGGCCACCAATGGCGGTGATTTTTTCACCGTCTTTTTTTGTGCCTGCATGGAAGACTTGGCAATTCTCTAAGCCATTCGCTTTATCTAGTCCTTTGATTTCTGAGCCCTTTTCATAAGAGCCGGGATAGCCTTTTGTGGCCATGACGACTGTGAGGGCGGGGTTTTTGCTCCATTTAAGATCAACAGTTTCTAAGGTGCCATTGGCTACAGCTAGTAGAGCTGGAATGATATCTGATTTCATGCGCATCATTAGGACCTGGCATTCCGGGTCACCGAAACGGGCGTTATATTCAATGAGTTGCGGGGTTTTGACGCCATCTTTTTCAGTGAGCATAAGACCGGCGTAAAGCACGCCTTTATAGGGCGTGCCTTTGTCGTTCATGGCTTTTACAGTTGGTTCAATGACGTCTCGCATGGTTTGCGCGATGAGCTCATCTGTCATGATTGGGGCAGGCGAATAGGCGCCCATGCCACCGGTGTTTGGTCCTTCGTCACCATCGAATACGCGCTTATGATCTTGTGCTGTGACAAGTGGCAGACATGTTTTGCCATCTGTTAAAACAAAGAAACTGGCTTCTTCGCCATAGAGAGTTTCTTCAATGACAACTTCAGCGCCGGCATCTCCGAAAGAGCCACCAAAAATATCGTCGATTGCGCTTAAGGCACCTTCATTTGTTTCAGCCATGATAACGCCTTTACCGGCGGCCAGGCCATCAGCCTTGATAACAATAGGTGCGCCTTCTTTTGTCACATAATCTTTGGCTGAATTTGCATCTGTAAAGCGGGCATATTTAGCTGTTGGAATGTTATAATCTTTGCAGATGTCTTTCGTGAAGCCTTTTGAGCCTTCTAAAATGGCGGCTTCTTTTGAAGGGCCAAAGCAGGGGATGTTGGCTGCATTTAAATCATTTGCCAGGCCTGCGACTAAGGGAGCTTCAGGGCCGATCACGACGAGTTCAATATTGTTCTCTTTGGCAAAATTAATCACAGCTTGATGGTCACTGACATCTAAATTGATAAGTGTACCGCAATTTTCCATACCGCCATTTCCGGGGGAGATATAGAGCGTATCAAGAAGAGGGCTTTGCGCTATTTTCCAAGCCAATGCATGTTCGCGGCCACCTGAGCCAATAAGTAGAATATTCACGTTTTATGCCTCTTTGAATGCTGTCGGAAGGGGGATCCCTAGATGATATAGTCTTTCAATCACTATAAGGAATTTAAACTCTAGGCCTATCATTCGGTGGTTTTCTGTCAAGTGTCTGATAATTTGAATTGGTGGAATTTGAGTGATTTTCTTAAAAAAACTCATTTTTTACGGATAATAGCTTTAACAGTCTTGTTTGAACTTGAGTTTTAGGGGTTTTAGAGATGTTTTGAATAGACTATTTTGAGGTTTGGCATTTCTTTTGATTTGAATGAGCGCATTTATGGAATTTGATTTTGATGGACAGAAATCTCGTGCGAGCAGTAACGCACCGGAATTTACGGTTTCTGAACTTTCTGGGAAAGTGAAAAACTTTATAGAAACCGAATTTTCTTATGTTCGGGTGCGCGGTGAGCTGGGGCGGGTGAGCACACCAGCGTCTGGCCATGTCTATCTTGATTTGAAAGATGATAAATCTGTTATTTCTGGTGTGATTTGGCGGGGAAAAGCGGCATCACTTGCCATTCGCCCTGAGCAAGGGCTTGAAGTGATTGCGGTTGGCAAACTCACAACATTTCCAGGCCAATCAAAATATCAAATTGTTATTGATAGTATTGAGCCGGCTGGGCAAGGGGCGCTTATGGCGCTTTTGGAAGAGCGCAAGAAGAAATTAGCAGCTGAAGGTTTGTTTGATGAAAGCGCTAAGAAAAAACTTCCCTTTATGCCGAAGACCATTGGTATTGTGACCTCACCAACCGGCGCGGTTATTCGGGATATGATGCACGGGTTTCGTGAGCGTTTTCCTGTGCATGTGATTGTTTGGCCGGTGCGTGTGCAGGGAGAGAGTGCCTCAAAAGAAGTGGCCAGAGCGATTGATGGGTTTAACAAGATTGATGGACAAGGGCGTATACCTAGGCCGGATGTTTTAATTGTTGCGCGTGGTGGCGGGTCTCTAGAAGATCTCTGGGGGTTTAATGAGGAGATTGTTGCAAGAGCTGCAGCTTCGAGCCAAATTCCGCTTATCTCTGCAGTTGGCCATGAGACGGACTGGACGCTGATAGATTATGTATCTGATGCCAGAGCGCCAACACCAACCAAAGCGGCTGAATGGGCAGTGCCGAAATATTCAGAGCTTGTTGAGCGGTTGAGTGATTTGAAGTTGCGTCAATTAAAGACGATGTCTCGCCAGTTGCAAACGAAACGGTCTGATTTGAAAAGTGCGTCTCGTGGATTGCCTCGCTTGGTTGATCTTGTGGGTATTCCTCGCCAACGACTTGATGGGGCTGCGGGGCGCTTGAGCCAAGCGTTGCTTGGTTTTACACGCACGAAGCGCGGGCAGTTTCAACGCTTCGATGGGCGGTTGCAACCGCATGTTTTAATGAACCGGATTGTACGCGGGCGTGAACGAGTGAGTTTGTTTAAGCAAGCTTTTGAGCGGACGATGGTGCAGCGGTTGAAATTTTCTCGTGAAACACATAACCGTTTGAAGGGTGGATTGCGACCACAGATGATTATGAATACTCTTCGCCATGGTGGGCAAGAGCTACATAATTTGCAAGACCGACGGGACCGGGCTATGGCAGCGGCATTGCAACAAAAACGACAAAAACTGCAATCTCTTAGCCAGTTGCTGAATTCTCTAGGGTATCAAAATGTGCTAGCGCGGGGATTTGCTTTGGTGCGAGATGAAACTGGTGAGATGGTACGTGGTCGCTCTCAGTTAAATTCTGGTGATATGATCAATGTTGAATTTGTTGATGGTAAGGTGCTAGCTGAAATTCAGGGCTCTGAGATTGGGGCTGAAGCTAAGGCCAAGCCCAAAAAACAATCAGCTTCGGTTGCTAGCAAACCAAAAAGAGCAAAAAAGACTAAAAAAAGTGATGATGGCTCTGACAATGGAGCGCAAGGTTCTTTGTTTTAAAAAGACTTTTGTTTTAAAAGAATTTTTTTTAACCAAGAGACTTTATTTTTAAAAATTATATGAATTTTATTCAATGGTTGAAACTGTTGGCTGTAAAAGATAAAATTTATTAAATGACAATTTAATAGGGTTTGCCCTGATGAATAGATTTGAAAAATTGCTTGGAAATAAAAACCAGGCGGATATCGAGTATTTAGATGGTGATTATAATCTTCTTGCGCATGGAGATTATGTAGTTTGTGCTATGAGCCGGGCTGAAATTCCTTTAGAGAATTTAAAATATTGGAATGTCGAGCGCCAAGAGCCTTATGCGACAGCTCAACTTGCTGTTGAGGCTGAAAAAAAATATAGAAATATAAAGTAAAGTTTTTAAACGCTTTCTTGCTTTGGATGCTTACTCTTTTTTTGTGCTCCTTCAGTTGCCCACTAGCAACCGTCTTTTTGTGATCCTTCAGATTTCCCACTAGAAACCGTCTTTTTGTGGTCCTTCAGGTTTCCTACTAGAAACCGGTACTAAGCATCCTCACTAATCTAAAACCGGGACCCACTTTAGGCGAAACGCACTAATCGTGGTCAGTTTTCGTTTTTTCCTTTAGCACTTCTGGTGATAATGGTTTTGGATAGTGGGCTTTTATTAAGTCTATCAATGTTGCTTCGTCATTATTCTCAAATGTAAATTCAATTGGAAATGGGCGGCTCATTCGTTTTAGCGCTCTTAATTGATGATTGCTGTTTTCATCAATTCGAACATGGTCTTTTTCTGTTGTGACCAACTGCAAATCATCTGCTAAGGCAAGTTTTGTAAGATGTTCTGCGTCTTTGCTGGTAAAGTTGTGATGATCCGGGAATGGATTGCGGCGTATGACTTTGCCGCCAGCGTTTTCTAATGATTGAAATAACTTTTCAGGGCGACCTATGCCTGCGTAAGCAAGGATGGGTTTTTCCTTAAGCCAATCAGTGTCTTCTAAAGCTGTGAGCTCGCCGCTTAAAATTGGTTTTTTAAAGTTGAACTTTGTTTGTAGCAGTTCTTTGATATTTTCTTTTTCAGCTTTGTTTGAGCCGGTGAGAATGATAGCGGTTGCCTTGGGGAGTTGAAACTCAAGTGGTGCGCGCAAAGGGCCAGCAGGGAATATGCGTTCGTTTCCCAAAGCAGTAGAGCTATCAATGGCGATGAATGAGAGATTTTTTTGAACTGTTGGGTTTTGGAAGCCATCATCCATGATGATTATGTTTGATGATCTCTGCTCAATGAGCCAAACACCTTCTACGCGATTTTTTGAAATGATTGCAGGGGCATGTTGGCTGAGTAACAAAGGTTCATCGCCAACATCATTTGCATTGTGCTCATCTTGATTGACGAGGAGGGGGCCTGCGTATTTTCCTTTATAGCCTCTACTTAAAAAGCTTGGTTCCCAGCCAAGCTCTTGCAAAATGTGCGCAAACTTAATGGCTAGCGGGGTTTTGCCTGTGCCGCCCAGTGTGAAATTGCCAATGCAGATGACGGGTAATTTGCTTTGATATGGTTTGGTGTAGCGAAAGCGCCATTTTACCGCTTGACCATAAATTTGGCCAATTGGGTTTAGGTATTTTGGTAAACTATGGCCGGTGTCATCTTGCCACCAACTGGGAGGTTGCAAACTCATTTGCCTCTACTCTTTCTAGTGGCGCTTCAGTTGCCCACAAGCAACCGCGCTATTCTAGTGGCGCTATAGGTTGCCTTTTTTGTGCGCCTTCGGTTTGGCATTTCTGTACTTTAGATGCCTAAAAAGCACTGCTGTGTATTTTCATACTATATTACATTTTAGTTTGAAGGCTTTAAATATGTTTCTAAGGTTTTCAGTGTGATTTCTTCTGCACCTGAGAGATAGTCTATTGCATCTTTTGCGCCTATTTTGAGGCTATCATGTTGATCTGGATTTTTTAAAAGATCAACGATTTTTGTAGCCAATGACTTTGCATCTTTTACCTCAATAGCCCCACCTCTTTGAAAAAGCTCGAAATAAGCAATAGCAAAGTTTTCAACATGTGGACCTGAAATGATGTTTGTGCCTAACTTTATGGCTTCGATAGGGTTTTGGCCGCCATGGCGAATGAAAGACCCGCCGATAAATGCTGTTTTTGTGAGGCTGTAGAAAAGCCCCATTTCTCCGATGGTGTTTGCTATGAAAATATTTGTTTTTCTGTTTGGGTGCTGAACTTTGCTACGAAGGTCAATTTTTAGAGGCTTGGCTTGATTGTTTTGTTGCTTTTCATTGAGGGTTTCGCGAATTTCTTCGGCCCTATTTGGGTGACGTGGGACGATGATTGTTAAAAAATCAGGGTAGTCCATTGCGATGATGTTATGTGCTTCAGCTATGAGCTCTTCCTCACCAGGGTGGGTGCTGGCAGCGACAAATAAGGGGCGGTCACCAATGGCTGTTTTTAGGTTTTGCAGCTCTGTTTCATCATAGGTTAAAGCGGGGGCGTCAATTTTTAAATTTCCGCTATGAATGACATTTTCAGCTCCTAATGTGATGAAGCGCCGTTCGTCAATTGGGCCTTGAGCGAGGACTTTATCAAACCGACCAAAGAGGGGGCGTGCCATGGCTGGTTTTTTAAACCAACGCTTAAATGATTTTTTTGACATGCGGCCATTTAAAAGTACCAGGGGTATCTTTTTGGCATGGGTTTCCATAATTAAATTTGGCCAAATTTCAGACTCGATAAAGGCTGCTAAGTTTGGCCGCCAGTGGGCAAGAAACTTTTTAACAAATAGGCGATTGTCTAGCGGCACAAATTGATGAAAGGCGCGGTCTGGCAATTTATTAGCTGCCAATTTGGCTGAAGTGGTTGTGCCTGTGGTTAGAAGGATAGAAAGTTTTTGGTTTCTCTCTAATAATTTTTCTATCAAGGGAAGACAGGCATTGGTCTCGCCGACGCTGGCGGCGTGGAACCACCAAAGAGTTCCTTTCGGGCGTTTTAGATCACTTATGCCATAGCGTTCTTGTTCGCGCTCTCGTACTTCTTTGCCTTTGTTGGCGCGGTAGCTAAAAATGAGTGGTGCGATTGGTTTGGCAATGCTTGTGGCGACTTTGTAAATCTTTAGAGCAAGGCCAGGTTCCATACTGCGCTCCCAAAGAGGGAGAATTTTTTTAGGGTTTCTTTCTGCCAATTCGTGAGCGCGTTTTGTAACTTTGCCCATTGCGGCTTCAAGCTTGAGGCGCAAGGCTTCTAATTCTTCAGGAGAACTCTCTCTTGGTACATGGATGGGATCGCCTGCAACAAAGCCGGTTTTAGAGCTTGGCAAATTAATGGTTAGGCGGCTCCAACTTTTAAAAGTGATGGCTCTTTTGGTGGCAAAGGCTGCTGGGATGATTGGTCTGCCTGAAAGCCTTGCCATAGTGATTATGCCTTCTCCGACCTTTTGAGCAGGGCCTGGAGGGACGTCAGCAGTAGAGACAATGCAATAACCTTCTTTCAAGGCTTTTATAGCTTGTTTTAAAACTTTCGCGCCGCCACGATCTCTTTTAGAGCGCCGGCCTGCGGCACCAGACCCACGAATAGGGGTGACACCAAATCTAGAGACGAGCTTTGCAGCAAGTTCTGCATCCCCATGAGCGCCGACGACAATTTTTGCTTTGATTTCTTCTGGGCGGATTGTGGGAATGAGCAAAAACTGACCATGCCATACTGCCAGGATAAAAGGATCTTCTTTTAAGAAGAGTTCATCTGGGTTTTCCGGCTCGCAGATGGTGGTTCCTTTGCTACGTACATATTTAATGTATTTTGCAAGACCATCTGCCAGTCTTTCCCCCCATATGGGATTTTTTAAAATCTTTTTGAGCATGTTTTTTTGTTTTTACTCAGCTGGTATTTGCTCTTTTTTCGATTGTATTTCTTCGTTCTCTGAAGAGCTATCTATTTGGTTTTTTCTTGCCCCAAATTGTGTTGAATGAAGCTCTGAGAATAAGCCACCTTTTTGCAAGAGCTCGTCATAAGTCCCCATTTCAACCATTTTACCACCCGCCAGTACGCAAATGAGATCTGCTTGTTTTACTGTTGTGAGGCGGTGAGCGATCATAAGAACGGTTCTGCCTTTCATTAAGCCATTTAAGGCTTCCTGGAAGGTTGCTTCTGATTTGCTGTCTAGAGCGCTTGTTGGTTCATCAAGGAGGAGAATTGGAGCGTCTTTCAGGATAGCTCTGGCAATGGCAACTCGTTGTTTTTCACCACCTGAAAGATTGTTGCCTGCTTCTCCAATTGTGTTTTCATAGCCTTTGGGAAAGTTTTGGATGAAGTTATGGGCAGCAGCTGCTTTTGCTGCTTCTTCAATTTCTTGCTGATTTGCTTCTTCCATACCGTAGGCAATGTTATTTGCGATGGTGTCATCAAACAAAAGAGGTTCTTGTGTGACAAGGGCTGTGGCATTTCGTAAAGATTTTAAGGTCAGTTCTGAAATGTCTTGGCCATCGATTTTAATGGTACCTTTTGTTGGATCATAAAAACGCAGCACGAGATTAAGGATGGTGCTTTTGCCGCTACCAGAGGGGCCAACAAGGGCAACAGTTTTACCTGATGGCACTTTAAGGCTAAATTCTTCAAATAATGGTGCATCATCTTCATAAGAAAAAGAGACATTTTCAAAGGTGATTTCGCCTGAGGCTAATTCCAGGGTTTTTGCATTGGGTTTTTCTTTTAGTGCAACTTCACGGTCGATGATGCCATAAACCCGGCTTGCCGCCGCGACACCTTCTTGAATGGCCGTTTGAAGGGTTGCTAAGGATTTTAAGGGTTGATAAATCAGCATAGCTGAGGCCATAAAGGCTGTGAAATCACCATAAGAAACATCACCATTAATACCGTTTGTGCCGGCATAGTAAATGACCAAAGCAAAGCCCAGGCCGGTGAGGAGTTCTACCGCGGGGCTGGAGATGGCGCGTGCGCGCATGCCGCGCATTGTGTATTCCATTGCGCGATTAATAACAGATTGGGCGCGGTTTAATTCTCTGTTTTCCTGGCCATAGGCACGGACAATGCGAAGACTGCGAAGCGTTTGTGAAATGAGCGTTGAAAGCTCGCTTGTTTCAACCAGGCCCTTTTTGGTTGAACTGTGCATTTTTTTACGTTGGCGTGAGAGGAGATAAACTCCCACTGGCAGGGCAATCATAATCATGATGGCCATTTTCCAGTCTATCCAAATCATGACAGCTGTTAGGGCAACGACTTTAAGGGAGTTTTCGACGAGCGCGACTAATGTTCTACTAGCAGTGTTTCGAATTAGCGTTGCATCATTTAGGAACCCAGCAAGAAACTTACCTGAATGAATTCCTTCAATCCAACTAAGGTCAGCTTTTGTGAGGCCATCAAACATTTTGATGCGCATATCTGCGACAAATTTTTCCCCCAAATATCCAACCGTGACACTTGAGATAAAAGCAGAAAATGATTTTAATGTTGTGACGATGATGACGGCGGCGCAAATGAAAAAGATCATTGATGTATCTTTATTGACGAAGATATCATCTGTAGCACGCTGGATAAGCAGGGGGACGGCGCCGGTGGTTCCTGCTGAAATAATCATGGCAAAGCTTGAGAGAAGGACTAGCTTTATTCTGGGGCGGAGATGCTCTTCCCAAATTCGTTTTGCGACGGCCTTGGTGGTGTAATCTTCACTGAGGATATCGTTGTCGCGATCTGCTAATTTATTATCTGAAAAGAGTTTTTCTTGCACGAGCTCTTCTATCCGCTTCACTAAAAGTCCTATAAGTCACGGTTATAGGACGTAAAGTGAAATTAAACCAGTCTTCTCTCTAAGAATGGTACGTTTTATCGACTATTGCTTAATACAATAAATTGACGAAACCCTCAGTGATTACAATTATGCTGCTTCTGGATCTAACAAGCGGTGCATATGAACGATGAAATAGCGCATGTTTGCATTGTCCACAGTGCTTTGTGCTTTGGTTTTCCAGACGTTATAGGCGCTTGCGTAATTTGGGTAAATGCCGACTATGTCGAGGCCTTCAAGGTCTTTGAAAGTAATGTTTTCTAGGTTTGTTAACTCTCCACCAAAAACAAGATGTAACAATTGTTCTTTATTTTCTGATGATTGTTCGCTCATAGTTTTTCCTTTGTTTTTACTTAATAGCAGTTTTGGTTTTGTTTATAATAGGTTCATAAAGTGCTTTGGTTGTTGCGATAACACTTGGGTGGCGAATTTTTTTGTTGTTATAGGTGATGTTTTTGCCAAGATGCGTGCTTAATTGACCACCGGCTTCTTCTAAAATGAGGTGAGCGGCGGCGATATCCCAGTCATTTTTGGGCGTGAGAGAGATGGTGGCATCTGCAGCGCCTTGAGCTATTCGGGCTATTCTATAAGCCATGGAACTGTTCCAGGTGCGGGTTGTTGGTTTTAGTGTTTCTTCAGTAAAAACACGATTAAAATGACCTTTGGATGAAATAATGTGGGCTTTTGAAATTTCAGTTGTCGAGCTGGTTGTTATTTTTTGATCATTCAAGAAGGCGCCTTTTCCAGCCTCTGCACTGAATAATTCTGATTTAACCGGGTTATAAACCACACTTAAAACGGGGCGGTTTTCCTCAACTAAAGCGGCGACGATTGTCCAATCTGGTTGGTTATCTAAAAAGCCTCTGGTGCCATCTATTGGGTCTATAATCCAAATGTGGGGTGCATTTAAGCGGTTATTATCAAGAGGGCTTTCTTCAGATAGCCATTTTATGGATGGGTCTAATTTGATTAATTCTGCTTCTAGGAGTTCATTGACGGCTAGATCTGCGGCCGAGACCTGGCTGCCGTCTTTTTTTATTTCAATATCAACATCTTTGCCAAAAAATTCCATGGCAAGATCACCAGCTTTAGATACCGATTGTTTTAAGGTGTCTAGCATGCCTTCTTTTTGAAGCATTCTTACTGATCCTTTTTTACATGGATTGTTTGAACTTAGACTAAATGATTAGATTTCGAATTTTATTTATAGGCTTTTTATTTCATTTCAACGCGATTGCAAACGGATAATTTACCATTTCTCTTAAGAGTAAAAACATGTCTTTCTGGCATACTTCTTTGTAATGACCCATAAAGATGGTCAACTCAGGGAGTTAACAGTGAGGCGTAATTCGCAAGGAGATGGCTGGGGCTTTGTTCCAGCTCTTCGTTCGAAGCCCCTTTTCCCCAAAAGATTGGTTTCTCGTTTTTCTTTAAAGGCGACTGCTTTTAAAGACGTGCTAACTTTTGCGGGAATTGATGTTGTGATAAGTCGGAAAGCTTTGGCTTTCCGGCACCACAATTTTGGGATTTTTAGAAAAGTGACACGTATTCCACTGCAGCATTTTATAGGTGTTGCGGTGCATTATACACCTGCGCCTAATCTATGGAAATTTTCTGACCTTTCTTCATTAAAGGGGTATCGCCCTTTTATTCCTCAGTTTATTAAAAAAATTGTTTCAAGCACAGTTTTGCCAAGGCTAGCATCTGGCGTTGTTCAAGAGAGAATGACTGCATTGTTTGCTCTTGATGTTCCTTTTTCTGAGCAAGAAGAAGGGGTTGTTTCACTTTATTTGTTGCATGAAGACCGCTCTAAAGATGTTTTGCTTTATTATGCTGATCATGAAGATGAGATACAGGCTCTTTGGCAATTTTGGTCAAAGCGTTTGCGTTTGCCAAGGTTACTTGTTGGGCCTGATGGGTTTATTGATGAGCCGTTTCAACGGTCAACCTCAGTTGAAATTAAACGGGCTCAGCCACGTAAGCCGTTTTATAATTTAAGACAAAGAGGGCCGCATTTCTCGCGTGTGAGGGAGATGGGTGTTATTTATGACGCTGGCCGGCGTTTAAAGCGCGTGCAGGGACGTGAGATTTCAGCTCGCTCTTAAGAGTTGCTGATATCTTGTTTTTATTTCTGAAAATTTTCTCAGCAATTTGTTTTTTATCTTAGCCCCGCATGGCAAGTGCCATTAGGTGATCGGCTACAAAACCTACAAAAACTATCAAGCCAAAGAGACCGTTAGATTTAAAACGATGAAGGCAATTATCTGCATTATCAAGTTTTAGTGTTCCGATTTGCCATGAGGCGTGCAATGCGGCCATGCCGATGGCTGTGAAATAGATGATCTTTGCACCAATTAACATCCCCACGGCATATAAAAGAATGATGGTGATGCCATAAAAACCGATGAGCCAGGTTTGGGTGCTATCTCCAAATTTGAGAGCCGTTGATTTCATGCCTATGACGGCGTCATCTTCTTTGTCCTGATGGGCGTAGATCGTGTCGAACCCCATGGTCCAGGTGAAAGCTGCTATGGTCATGAGGATGGCGGGGAGGTCTATCGAGCCTTTGATGGCTGTCCACCCCATGAGGCAGCCCCAGCTGAAGCAGAGTGATAGCATGGCTTGTGGCCAATAGGTGATACGCTTCATGAAGGGGTAGATGAGTATTGGAAATAGAATGAAAACACCAAGGCCGATGGTTAAATAATTAAATTGAAGCAAGATAAGAAGTGCAAGTGTTAGTAATACAGCTAGAACTTTCACGGCTGTTTTGACACTTATGGTGCCACTTGCGATGGGCCTTGATTTGGTTCTAGCGACTTGGGCGTCTATTTTTCTATCTGCAATATCGTTAAAAACGCAGCCGGCACTTCTTGTGAGAAATGCGCCAAGTAAAAAAAGAGCAAAAAGCAACAAAGGTTGAGAGGCTAGAAAGTTATTGAAAAGCGCTGGGGTTTGGTCTGCTGCCAGACCTGGGTATAGGTAAAGCTCACTTCTATAAGCGGCAATGAGGCCCCAAAAGGAAGGCCATGCAAGCAACCAGGTGCCTATTGGGCGATCCAGGCGCAGGAGGCGAATGAAGGGCTCTCTGTTTTCAGGCAACAGATAGTGGGCGATGGTGTTTTTTTCGCCATCATAATTTTTTTCGTTTATTTCGTGCTCTGTTTCAGTTTTGTTTGTTTTTGTGCTGGAAGAGTTTTGTTGATTTTCGTCGGACTGTTTTATATTTGCCATTTCTCAAGCTCTTCGTTACTTAGGTCTAGATGTTAAGGTCGGGGCCTAGATATTTTATTCAGATATATCATAAGTTTCACACTTTTGAAGTTCGCAATCGATTGGTTTGTTGAATTAATTTTAGAATTTGAGGTTTGATATGGCGAAGGGGCCAGCGACACGCTTATTTATTGAGCAAGATTTAAGTGA
Source organism: Hyphomicrobiales bacterium (assembly GCA_965230545.1). GTDB lineage: Bacteria > Pseudomonadota > Alphaproteobacteria > Rhizobiales > HXMU1428-3 > HXMU1428-3. The sequence continues at coordinate 172,370 of CBDDLE010000001.1, forward strand.
TGAGGCTCAAATTTCGCTTGAAAAAGATCAATCGAATTATTTGCTTTCTGTTATGCGGTTAACAAGCGGTGATAAAATTGCTGTGTTTAACGGGAGAGATGGGGAATGGCTCGCGGAAATAGACAAGAAAAGCAAACGCCTTGCTGATTTGAAGCTGATTGAACTCATTCGAGCGCAAACAGTTCCTCAAGACCTTCACTATATGTTTGCACCTTTAAAACGGGCGCGCCTTGACTATATGGTGCAAAAAGCTGTTGAACTTGGGGTATCTCGGTTAACACCGGTGATAACAGACTTTACGAATGTTGATCGGGTTAATTTGGAGCGGATGAAGGCGAATGCGATTGAAGCAGCTGAGCAATGCGGCATTCTTTCAATACCGCAAATTGATAGCCCTGTTAAACTGCCTCATTTGATTAATGAATGGCCCGATGCAGAAGAGCTTGATAAAACACTTGTTTTTTGTGATGAAAGCCAGACAGAAGGTGGCCCTATTGCGGATTTGAAGGAATTAAAGACTTCTTCACTTGCTGTTTTAATTGGGCCGGAAGGTGGGTTTTCAGCAAATGAACGTGACTTGCTGGTTGGGCAAAGATTTGTTAAAGCAATTTCTTTAGGTCCTCGTATTATGAGGGCAGATACAGCGGCGGTTGCAGCTTTGTCACTTGTGAATGCGGTTCTGGGTGACTGGCAAAGTCAGTAACAGGTTAAGTGTTTGGTTAACGGCCCTTATTGAGGCTTAATTCTATTCGGAAGTTTATTCCCACTCTTGTAGGAGATTTTTATGGCAAATAGCGTGGACCACTCTACGCCGCTAGAGACGCGAGATCAGTTAATCGCTGATTTGGCTCAGGGGATGAAACCGAAGGACCAATGGCGCATTGGAACCGAACATGAGAAGTTTCCGTTTTATCGCCATGATGTCTCCCCTGTTCCTTATGAAGGGGAAAACGGCATTGCCGTATTGCTTGATGAATTGCTTGAAAGTGATGACAAATACACAGGCATTTTTGAAGGTGATGTGATCATTGGTTTGAAAGAGCCGAGCACCTGCGGGAAATTTTCTTCTAATATTTCTCTTGAGCCTGGTGGTCAGCTCGAGCTTTCAGGCGCTCCTCTTAAAACCATTCACCAAACCCGGAACGAAATTGGTCGTCATTTTGATGATGTCACCCCAATTGCCGATGAAATGGGCATTGGTTTTTTAGGGCTTGGTTATTCACCTAAATTTAAGGTTGAGGATATTCCCCATATGCCGAAAGGGCGTTATGGGGTGATGCGGGACTATATGCCAAGAGTTGGCAAATATGGTCTCAACATGATGCATAATTCTTGCACGGTTCAGGTGAATTTAGACTTTGGCTCTGAAGGGGACATGGTTAAAAAGTTTCGCGTGAGTTTGGCGTTGCAACCACTGGCAACCGCTGTATTTGGAAATTCTGTTCTTAAAGAGGGGGCTGTTAGTGGGTTTCATTCGTTTCGTTCTGAAGTTTGGCGTGATGTTGATAAAGACCGTACCGGTATGTTGCCCTTTGTTTTCGAAGAGGGAATGGATTTTGGGCGTTATGTTGATTATGCCCTTGATGTGCCTATGTATTTTGTTTACCGCGATGGTGAGTATATTGACGTTTTAGGCCAGCCTTTTTCTAAATTTATGGATGGCACTTTAGATGGCTTTGAAGGGCAACGTCCAACGATGGATGACTGGGAACTTCATTTAACGACGATTTTTCCTGAAGTTCGTTTAAAGCAATTTTTAGAGATGCGCGGGGCTGATTGCGGCCCAGCTCCGTTCTTGCCTGCGCTTTCTGCTTTTTGGACCGGGCTTTTATATGATGAAGCTTCATTAGATGCCGCTTATGATTTGATCAAGATTTGGAGTGTGAGTGAGCGCCAATTGCTTCGTGATGAGGTGCCGCGGCTCGGATTAAAAGCGGAGATCCAATCGCATAAATTAAATGACATTGCTAAAGAAGTTTTAGCCATGGCTGACGCCGGATTGAAAGCACGCGATTTTAAAAATCCAGACGGGGATGATGAGCGCATTTTCCTAGAGCCATTGCATGAAATTGTTGAGGATGGATGGAGCTTATCTGAGCGTTTGGTTGATCTCTTTAACAATGAGTGGGACCAGGATGTTGATAAAGTCTATGAGGCTTTGCAATATTAAAGAGGTATCTCTTTAATATTGTTCTCTTTTCTCTCACGGCTATTCCAAGCGCTGAAGGCGCTTGGGCCTACGAGGTGCGGCGCAACGCGCCGGGCTGCGCTGGCGCTTCGCCATGTCCTGACGCCGAAGTGGCGTCACTCCTTCATCGTGATGTGAGTTTTCACTGTAATCTCTCACGGGATGTTCTGTGGTTACGGAGCTGCGGAGGCCTGCTTTTTAGTTGCCCACCAGCAACCGCGCTAATGCCTTACGAGGTGCGGGGATAAGTGCCGGACGCCCTTGGCGTCATGTCCTTCAGCTTGAAGAGGGCTGAACTCCTTCTTCATGATGAGAGTTTGTTTTTTAGTTCTTTGTCTGTAACTTGTTCACCAATCTTTGGCAGATAAAGAGGCTTAAGAGTGCTGTTATGGCGCCGCCGATTATTTGGCCTGAGAACAGACCATAAATGCCGAAATAATAAGTGCCGATAATGACAAACGGGATTGTGCCGAGGGTTGCTCTTGTCCAATTCAGTATAGTTGAATAATGGGCTTTGCTTAGATTATTAAAGGCTGCGTTGGCTGTGAACATGTAACCGATCATGCCAAAGCCTGGGATGAGCCAATAGCAATAGAATAATACATAATTAGCGGCTTCTCCTTTGAGCTCCATGATATCGCAAATGGTTGGAGCTAAGAGGGCTAGAGCGACCCAGGCGATTAGGACATAGATCGTGTTGAATTTTATGGCGTCATATAAAGTTCGTTGCACTCTGTCATAGCGTTTGCCCCCTAAATTTTGGCCAATGATGGGGCCTACAGCACCTGAAAGGGAGAAAATACCAGCAAATGTGAGTGGCAAAATGCGTGCGATTATGGCCCATGCGGCCACGGCTGAATTGCCAAAGGGAGCTAAAGCATAAGTGACGTAGCCATTGCCGATAGGGCTAGCAATGTTTGTTAGGATTGCAGGAAAAGCGATGATGCTAAAGGGCTTTAGGTCTTGTTTTAATTTATCCAAATTAGGTTTGGTGCGGATTTTGTGGGCAATGAGTAACCCGAAAAGGCTGAAGCAAAGCATTCCCAAGCGTGCAATGGCTGAGGCCATGGCTGCTCCGTCCATTCCTAGATTAAAGGTGAAAATCATCAAAGGGTCTAACACGGCATTTATGAGTGCACCGCCCGCATAAATATATAAAGCTTGTACAGGATCTCCTAATGCTCTTAAGCAGGCACCTGATGCCATTGAGACAGCAAGCATGGGCATGGTGGGAACCAGAATTTGTAGATAATCTCTTGCAAGCTCTAAAACAGGGCCTTTGGCACCTAGCAAAGATAAAATGTTGGTTAGATTATAAAATAAAACGCAGCCAATGATAGCAGAGACAATTCCTGTGTAAATCAGGCTGTGAATGACAAGGCGGTTGGCTTTTTCAAAATTTTCTTCACCAACGGCTTTTGCAACTGTTGCTGAGGAGGCGATGGCAAAGCCAATACCGACAGAGGTTGTTGCGAAGAGAACTGTGCCTGTAAACCCAAGAGCTGCCTGAATTGCTGTGTCTTCTAGTTGGCTTAGAAAAAAGAAATCGACAAAATCAACTGAGAAAATAGCGATTAATCCAATGGCAGATGTCAGTGTCATCGTGATGATGTGAGACATGATTGAACCGCTTAAGAATTTGGCTTTTCTTTTATTATTAGACTTGTTTTCAGCGCTTTTCACTTGATCTGTGTTTGCCAAAGATTGCTCAAGGGTGCTGGCGCTGTCAGGGCTCACTGTTTCTGGTGAGGCGTGAGGGGGCTGACTTGTCATTATTTATGTTTCTGGTGCTCTGTTTTAGGCTGAAATAAAGTTTCTATCTGAAGTCCGGTTTAAGATTTATAGTCTAGTTAAAACAATGGCACAACTAGAGTTAGTATTCCCTAGGTGGTTGCTTTGTTGTGGAATGAAAGAGTTATGGATAGTATTTTTTATTAAGAGCTATAGTTTTGACATGAATTTATGTCAGACATTGGCCTTAGTTTGGTATTTCGGGTTAGGTTCATTTAATATATGAACTATTTGGGGCTATCTATTTTTAATAACTGATATTTGTCAGATTGTAATTGGAGGGTTTTTTGTGATTAAAAGTTATTTTATTCGAAGACTATCAAAATTGTTGACTGGATTTTTTGCACTTTCTGTTTTGATGGTTTCACCGTTCTTGACAAGCTCAGCAATTGCCGAGATGGCCATTGAAAATAACAAAATTCTATTGGGTCAAGATTATTCAGTTTTTCCTAACGACACTGGTAGCCCTGCATTGTGCCGTAAGAAATGTGCTAATGATCGACGCTGTCAGGCGTGGACATATGTGCGTCCTTATCGCGCTGATGGGGTTGGTGAGTGCCGTTTGAAGAGAGATGTTGCGACTGGTTTTAAAAATGGTTGTTGTATTTCTGGCGTGAAGAAAAAAGATTATCGTGCCTTTGACGATGACCTTGGCCCGAAAAGAGGGCGCTTGCATAGAGCTGCTGTTGAGCGGTGTGATAAATGGGCCGACAAAGCCATTCAGCTTCAAGAGCAAAATGTGAAAAATCGCTGTGGTTATCGTGGGCGTGGGTGGCATGCAAATGGTGAGCGGCATTTCCGCCGTTGTATGCGGATGTCTCCTAAAGCGCGCAAGGCTGAGCGTGTTGGTCAGAAAAATGCAATTAATTCATGTGTTGAAGAGCTAAATTATGGCAAGCGCTCGCAATGTGAGCATTATGCAAAAGTTGCTGTATTGCAAAATACGAGTTGGGCGAAAACTGGTTGCGGCCCAACTGAAAAAGGGCGCTGGGGTAAAAATTATAAGAAGCATTATTCCTGGTGCCTGCAGGCAGATAAAGGTGCGGCGCAAAAAGCTCAAAAAGTGCGTTCAAATCAATTGCAGCAATGTTTTGCTTATGAAGGGCAGAAATCTGGTCCTTGTCATGAATATGCAGAAGCAGCGATTGCTCATTTCCGTAAGAACATAGCCAAAGGGTGTGATTTGCATGGGCCACGTTGGCATAATAACTATCGCCGTCATGTGGGCTGGTGCCGTCAAGTTTCTCCGCGTCAACGTTTTAAAGAAACTAAGCAACGTAAACTGACGCTCAAGACATGCCGGTTATTTGGTAAAATTGGTATTCAATGGCGTTAAGATAAATTCACAGTAAGAAAAAAGGCTAGCTGTTAAATGCTGGCCTTTTTTATTAAGATATTGTTTTACATAAAAGAAACCCCTGACTTTCATAACAAAGTCAGGGGTTTCTTTTTTGTTAGAATGAAATAAAAAATAAAAGAAAAAACTTTTATTTCAATGTTCTATAACCAGCGCCGAAGCCGTTTAGTGAAACGGGAAAGCCAATTCCTAGCTCCGGTGTTTGGAAAATGATGAACACTGCGTTTTTGCCGGTTCTGAATTTTTCTACAATTTTGTTGGTGACTACCACTTCAGCAATGCAGCCAATTTTACCGCATTTCATAAATTGAGCGTGGCCCATATCTGTATTGTCTATTTTTAAGCCAAGACCTGTTGGGAGTAAAACGCCAAGAGGGGCCACTACTCTTAGAACTTCTTTTTTACCATCTCTAGAGCGCAGGAATATTACTCTGAGGCTGTAGTTTGGTCTTGTTTCGTCAGTTACATCTTGAACCAGGGCGCATTTTTCGCTTTTGGCACCTGGGGGAGTGCCGCAGCTTAAATGCCAGTGACCGTGGGTTTTTCTCACTTTAAACGATTCTGCTTTCGCTGAGTTTGTGAGGCCAATAGATAAGCTTACAAATAATGATAAGCTTAGAAAAAGAGATTTATTTAACAAATTCATTTGTTTTGCCTTCGCTGGGGGCTGTAACGTTGAGGCTTTAGTCTTTGAAGCCATTTTTAAGGACTTAAAAAAGGGTTTTGCAATATATGGCGATTGTTGTTTTTGATTGTTTGCGCTCATTGTTTGAAGCAAAGCTCATTCCTTAAGGCTTGTCTCTTGATAAATGTAAAGATTTATCTGATTCGATTTTTTGCAGTTTATATAAATTTACTAGATTTTGCACATTATAGTTTTTCAACGAGACGTTTTCTTTGTTTCGTTCAATTTAGGATTTGCTTTAATATTTAGGCTAAATTGGGACGTTTTAAAAAAATCTATGGATCGTTTCGATGATTTATAGTAGTTGTTTCATATATTCGAATGTGCATATATGTCGCAGAAATAGGGCGAATAGACAGTTGCAAGCTTGCGCTTATCTATGTTTCCCTGTATGGCATAAGTTTGGATATGAATTAATCGATTGATTGTTTAAAATGGTCGTTAACTAACCATTTTCGTATCTTTTTTTAGCTAGCTGTTTTTGAAAAGAATTAATAAGCCATGCTAGATAATAAATAATCCATCCATGTTGTGACTAGAATGTGAGCATGATGAGAGATGGGTTTTTGTGTACATTGTAAAAAGTTACGGCAGAATTGTGACAAAATAAGAAAATTACGTTGAGTGCTTCTCAATAAGATTTATTAAATTGTCTCTTTGATATAGGTTTAAAAATAAAAATTAATCTTTGATTTTTGTCATGTTTAAAACTTTTTACCATTTACCACATTGCGTCATTGCCTGATGTGGATTAAAACGGGCATTAATTTGGCCATTTATTCTCAAAAGACAGCAGTTTGTCTTTAGATTTAGGTGGTTTTAAGTGGGTTTCAAGCCGTTCGAGTTTAGATAAGAGCGGTTATAATAATTAGGGAGCTTTTTTATGAACTTACGGTTCAAAAATAAGTTGGGGCTTAAAAGCTTTTTTCTTGGTGCTTTTGTTTCAGCTGTTTCAGCATTTTTAGGATCAACAGTTGCAATGGCTGCTGAGGGGCAACCAGTTGATTGGCAATTAGGGTTTCAAGACTCTGTTACACCGATTATGGATCAGATTAATGAATTCCATAACTTGCTTTTAATCATCATCACCGTGATCACAATTTTTGTGATGGCGTTACTTTTATATGTGATTGTTCGTTTTAATTCGAAAGCTAACCCTGTTCCTTCTAAAACAACTCACAGTACATCACTTGAATTTGCATGGACCGTTGTTCCAATTCTTATTTTGCTTGTGATTTCTGTTCCTTCATGGCGTTTGTTACAAGCTCAATATAGTTTTCCTAAAGCTGATGTGACGATTAAAGCTATTGGTAACCAATGGAACTGGGATTATGAGTACACAGACCATGAGGATATTGCTTTTACAGCGACCATGAAAGAAGACAACGAACTTGAAGCTGGTGAGCCTCGCTTGCTTTCAACTGATAATGTTGTGGTTGTTCCAGTGAATAAAGTTGTTCACGTTCTTTTAACTGCTGATCCGGCTGGTGTTATTCACAACTGGGCAGTACCTAGTTTTGGTGTGAAAGCTGATGCGGTGCCAGGTCGTGTGACACGCACTTGGTTTAAAGCGCGTAAAACCGGCATGTATTATGGGCAATGTTCAGAGCTTTGCGGTAAAGACCATGCATTTATGCCTATTCAGGTGAAAGTGGTTACGGCCAAAGAATATGAAAAATGGCTGCAATGGGCCAAAGAAGAATATGCATCTAACGACAGCATTAATGATGGTGTTAAAGTTGCGAAGAGCAAAGCTGATGGCAATGTCGTAGCCAAATTAGCGCAATAATAATTGAAATTTTTAATAGATTTTAGCTTCAAGATTTAGGGAGAGCATTGATGGCACATGTTGAAGCCGATCATCATGATGATCATAAGCCTGGGTTCATCTCGCGTTGGTTTTTCTCAACCAACCATAAAGATATTGGTACCTTATATTTATTATTTGCCATTATGGCGGGTATAGTTGGCGGCGCTTTGTCCGTTGGTATGCGGATGGAACTGCAAGAACCTGGTATGCAGGTTTTTAATAACCCGCATATGTTTAATGTGTTTACGACCGCTCACGGTTTGATCATGGTTTTCTTCATGGTTATGCCTGCGATGATCGGTGGTTTTGGTAACTGGTTTGTGCCACTTATGATTGGTGCGCCTGATATGGCGTTTCCACGAATGAACAATATTTCGTTCTGGTTATTGCCTGCGGCTTTTGCTCTTTTGGTTCTTTCTCTCTTCCAAGGCCCAGAAGGTTCGCAAGGTATTGGTGCTGGTTGGACCATTTATGCGCCGCTTTCAACGACAGGTCACCCAAGTCCGGCTATGGATTTTGGTATTTTGTCTCTTCATATCGCGGGCGCTGGTTCTATCCTTGGTGCGATTAACTTCATTACAACGATCTTCAATATGCGTGCTCCTGGCATGACACTTCACAAAATGCCATTGTTTGTATGGTCAGTTCTTGTGACTGCGTTCTTGCTTCTGCTTTCGCTTCCTGTTCTTGCTGGTGCGATTACCATGCTGTTGACAGACCGTAACTTTGGTACTTCATTCTTCAGCCCTGAAGGTGGCGGTGATCCATTGCTTTACCAACACTTGTTCTGGTTCTTTGGTCACCCTGAAGTGTATATCCTTATCCTTCCTGGTTTTGGTATTATTTCACAAATCGTATCGACCTTCTCTAAGAAGCCAGTTTTTGGTTACCTTGGAATGGCTTACGCGATGGTTGCTATTGGTCTTGTTGGGTTTGTTGTGTGGGCGCACCACATGTACGCATCTGGCATGAGTGTTGATAGTCAAGCTTACTTTATGCTTGCGACCATGGTTATTGCGGTGCCAACAGGTGTTAAGATTTTCTCTTGGATTGCAACCATGTGGGGCGGGTCAATGACCTTTAGTGCACCTATGGTTTGGTCTATTGGATTTATTTTCCTCTTTACCGTTGGTGGTGTGACAGGTGTTGTTCTTGCGAACGCTGGTGTGGACCGTGCGCTGCATGATACATATTATGTGGTTGCTCACTTCCACTATGTGCTTTCACTTGGTGCTGTGTTTGCCATCTTTGCTGGTTGGTATTACTGGTTCCCTAAAATGTTTGGCATAACTTATTCTGAAGGTCTGGCTAAGCTTCACTTCTGGATTATGTTTATTGGTGCGAATATCATTTTCTTCCCACAACATTTCTTAGGGTTAGCTGGTATGCCTCGCCGTTATGTGGACTATCCTGATGCATATGCAGGTTGGAACTATGTGTCATCTATTGGCTCATATATTACTGCTGCGTCAGTTGTGTTGTTCCTCTTCATTATGCTTCATGCGATTATTCGCCGCGAAAAGGCTGCTGCTAATCCTTATGGTGAAGGTGCAACAACATTGGAGTGGACATTGTCTTCACCTCCTCCGTTCCACCAGTTCTCAGAATTGCCACGGATTAAATAATTTATAATCACTCTCCAGGCGCGTGAATATTGATGCGCCTGGAGACTTTACCTTTTACTTTTTTATTGGAATTTTCAGTTTATGAGTGACATTGCTTATCAACAAGAGGAAGACGCTCAACCCTTTGGCGGTGATGTGCAGGATTATGTACAGCTGTTGAAACCACGGGTTATGTCTTTGGTTGTCTTTACTAGTTTTGTTGGTTTGATGGTTGCTCCTGGCTCTATTCATCCCTTTTTGGGGCTTGTAGCCATTTTATCTATCGCTATTGGTGCTGGTGCTTCTGGTGCCTTAAATATGTGGTATGACTCTGATATTGATGGGCAAATGCAGCGCACGGCCGCGCGCCCTATTCCTCGAGGTCTTGTTTCTAAACATGAAGCTTTGACGCTTGGGATTGTTCTTAGTGTTTTTTCTATTGTTGTTCTTGGGTTAGCGACGAACTGGCTTGCTTCGGCGCTGTTGGCTGGAACAATTGGCTTTTATATTTTTATTTATACAATGTGGCTGAAGCGCTCTACACCGCAGAATATTGTTATTGGTGGGGCTGCTGGTTCTTTTCCTCCGATGATTGGCTGGGTTGCTGTTACTGGGTCTATCTCGGTTGAATCTGTTGTGTTGTTCATGATTATCTTTATGTGGACGCCCCCTCATTTTTGGGCTTTGTCACTTTATCGTTGCCGTGATTATGAGCGTGTTGGTGTGCCAATGATGCCGGTTGTTAAAGGGCCTGATTCAACTCGACTGCAGATTTTGATTTATAGTTTTATTCTTTTTGCTGTCAGCTTAACGCCGGCCTTTATTGACCTTGGTGGTTGGCTCTATCTTGCATCCAGTGTGATTGCTGGCATTGTGTTTTTATATCTTGCTCTTCAAGTTTATCAGGTTCGGGTTGGTAATATCGCTGATGCGGTTGCGAAAAAATTATTTCTATATTCTATTTTCTATCTGTTTCTTCTGTTTTCAGTTTTGTTGGTTGAGCATGTTGTGCCTGGTGCTTTCTTTTCAACCGGGTTTAAAATTGGATTTTAGATTATGACTGAAGATGAATTGAAAAAACGCAAGCGTCGTTCAATTGTTATTGGTTTGGTTTTGGCAGCTTTTGTTGTCTTATTTTATGCAATAACAATCATTCGTTTGGGTGAAAATGTTTTGAACAGACCTATGTAAGGGTTTATTTGGATGGTTGTTGACAAGGACATTGAGAGTAAGAGCTCTTCTCTGGAAAAAGAGATTGGTGAAGGCGTGAAAGACGCTGTTAGCTCCTCTTCAGTTGTTCAGTCCAGCCAGCCTAATCATACTGGTGTTGTTACAGCGCTTTTGGGTATGATTGGTTTGATGACAGTTGTGGTGATTTATTCACCTGAGCTTTATAATTTATTTTGTCGTGTGACTGGTTATGGGGGGACAACTCAAAGAGTTGAAGCTTCGAGTGGGCTTATCCTAGACCAGAAGATAACGGTTAAATTTGATGCAACGGTAGCCAAGGGATTGAGCTGGAAATTTAAGCCTGTTCAGCGCTCAATGGATGTTCATATTGGTGAAACCGTTGTTGTGAACTATATCGCTAAGAATTTGAGCAAAAAGCCGATTGTTGGCAGCGCGATTTATAATGTAACTCCTGAAATTGCTGGGAGTTTCTTTAATAAGATTGAGTGTTTTTGTTTTACGGAGCAAAAACTTGAGGCTGGCGAAGAAATAGAAATGCCAGTGAGTTTTTATGTTGATCCGGAAATTGTCACTGATAAAAGTGGTAAAACGGTGAATGAGATTACTTTGTCTTATGTGTTTTTTGAAAAGAAAAAACCTCTGAAAACAGCAGCTCGTTCTGTGAAGTCGGGGAATTAAAGAGAACACATTGGCAAATTTTTTGTTGAGTTAAATATAAATTACTAAGGGGACTAAAGAGACTGTTTGACGGGGATCTTTGTCTTTAAGGTTTGTAAAATCTAACGTGCATTGGGGCACATGTTAAGGGAGAGATAAATGGCAGATCAACACGGAAAACACCATGATTATCATTTGGTGGACCCTAGTCCGTGGCCTTTACTAGGCTCAATTGCAGCTTTTGTAATGGCTTATGGCGCTATTCAATTGATGCACGATAATGGCTCGGTTGTTTTTGCAGTCGGTTTTGGCTTGGTTTTGTTGACCATGTTTTTGTGGTGGCGGGATGTTGTTAAAGAAGCTGAGAAAAATGGTGATCATACACCTGTTGTTCAGATCCACAATCGCTATGGCATGATCTTATTCATTGCTTCTGAAGTGATGTTCTTTGTGGCTTGGTTCTGGGCTTTCTTTGATATTTCTTTCTTTCCTGGTTTAGGCGATGAGGTGATTAAAACGGCTGGCGGGGCTGAAGCTGCTTTAGGGCAGGTAACACGTAATGAAGTAACTCAAGGCGTTTTTCCTCCAGTTGGAACAGAGACTTTCAATCCTTGGAAACTTCCTTTGGTGAATACTTTGATCTTGCTTCTTTCAGGCACGACAGTGACATGGGCTCACCATGCTATGCTTAAAGGTGACCGCAAGGGGCTTATCTGGGGTCTTTTCCTAACAGTTGTGCTTGGTGTTATTTTTACAATCTGTCAGGCTTATGAATATATGCATGCTGGTTTTGCTTTCAGCAATGAAAATGGCGGTAATATTTATGGTTCTGTGTTCTACATGGCAACTGGCTTTCATGGCTTCCATGTGATTGTTGGTACCATTACATTGGCAGTGATGATGTTTAGAGCTATGGCTGGCCACTTTACTCCTAAGCAGCATTTTGGTTTTGAAGCTGCTGCTTGGTACTGGCACTTTGTTGACGTTGTTTGGTTGTTCTTGTTCGCAAGCATTTATGTTTGGGCACAGTAAATACCACTCATAAACACTGTTAGTGTTATGTTTTAATTTATGAATAATGGCCCGCCTGGTTTAACTCAGGCGGGTTGTTTTTTATGGTGCTTTGGTTTCCCACTAGAAACCGCACTATAAGTTGCGCTCTAGATTGTTTTTTCTTTGCTTCAGATGCACTCTTTTTTAGTGTGCCTTCAGTTGCCTTTTTTTGCTTCAGATGCCCACTAGGCATCCGCAATAAGCAACCGGTAAGGAGATCTGCAGGAAGCTAGCGGTACGGGTATCTAAAATAGGTAAAGATGCTGAGTTTTTTAAGGTTTGGATATTGGCTTTTGTTGTAAATTATTTGGGATCATTTGCTAATGACTAAAAAAGAGATATCTCCGATTGCTGCTGGAATTTTAGGGCGCTGTCCGCGGTGTGGTAAGGGGCATTTGTTTGATGGGTTTATTTCATTGAAACAATCCTGCTCTTCTTGTGATCTTGATTATGGGTTCGCAGATAGTGGAGATGGACCGGCGGTTTTCATTATTCTTATCGTGGGTTTTTTGGTTGTTGCTTTGGCTATTTATGTGGAAGTGAATTACCGGCCAGATTATTGGGTGCATGCTGTGCTTTGGTTACCAAGTATTCTTTTTCTTTCAGCTGGGTTGTTAAGGCCGCTAAAGGGCATTTTGGTTTGTTTGCAATTTAGCAATGATGCACGAGAAGGACGTCGCATTGATGATTGATAAATTGCAAAGAAGTGGTCTGATTTTTCCGTCTATATTTGCTATTGTTGCATTGGCTATTTTGGTGAGCCTTGGTAACTGGCAAATGAAGAGAATGAGCTGGAAGGCCAATTTGATTGAATTGGTGAATAAACGTATTGATGCTCCGGCGCGTTCTTTTGAAGAGGTGCTTAAACTTTCACAAAATTTGGATGATATTCGCTTTCAACCTGTGACGGTGCGTGGTGTTTTTGATCATAATAATGAACGTCACTATTTCCTGCCTTATAAAGGCAAGGTGGGGTGGCATATTATCACACCACTGAAAACAGCCAATGGGCAAATTGTTTTGATTGACCGGGGGTTTGTGCCAGATGAATTAAAAGAGGCATCTCGTCGCCCTAAAGGTTTGATAGAAGGGGAACAGGTTATTGAAGGTTTGGTTCGCTTGAGTGAAAAGGGAAACTATTTTTCCCCTCCAAATGATGTTTCTGCGAACAAATGGTATGTGCGGAATATTTCTGAGCTATATGCTAGTTTGGGGGGAGATCCGAAGCGTGAACTGCCCTTTATGATTGATCAAAAGCGGCTTAAATCTTCTGGTGAGTGGCCTTTGCCTGGGGTTACCAAGGTGGAATTTTCAGATAAACATTTTGGTTATGCGTTAACCTGGTATGGTTTGGCTTTGACTTTGATCGGTGTGTTTATCGCTTTTGCCTATAGCCGTCTTTCTAAATTAAATAAAAGCTAAACCAGATTAAATATGGCGGTTAATCAGGCCGTTTGATTGAATGCTGGTAAATCTCTAAAAAAACAAATATATAGTCATGTGAAATTCTTAAAGGCGCCTTTCTTTATAGGAGAAGGGGCTTTTTGCAAATTTATTTATTAAATTGATTAGGCTTTGCCTGTTTGAAGGAGAAATCAGTTGAAATATGTGAGCACGCGCGGGCAAGCGCCCGTTCTTGAATTTGAAGATGTGATGCTCTCAGGCCTCGCTCGTGATGGGGGGCTTTATGTGCCAGAAACATGGCCAACCTTTAGTGCGGAGCAAATCGAAGCGCTGAGAGGGTGTTCATATCAAGAAATTGCGTTTCAAGTGATGTTTCCTTTTGTCAGTTCTTCTATTGATGAAGCTGAATTTAAAGAGCTAATCGATCAAGCTTACTCAGGCTTTAGCCACAGAGCTGTGGCACCGCTTGTCCAGATGGATGATAATTTATGGTTGCTTGAGCTTTTTCATGGCCCGACATTGGCCTTTAAAGATTTTGCTATGCAGATCTTGGGGCTGTTAATGGATCGCGCGCTCATTAAGCGAGGGGAGCGCGCGACTATTCTGGGCGCGACTTCAGGTGACACTGGCGGGGCGGCTATTGAGGCCTTTAGAGGCCGTGAGCAAATTGATATTTTCATTCTTCACCCTCATGGCCGTGTTTCGGATGTGCAGCGCCGGCAAATGACAACGGCTGTGGAAGAGAATGTGTTTAACATTGCTCTTGAAGGGACTTTTGATGATTGCCAGGCCATGGTTAAGGCTATGTTTAATGATCATGAGTTTCGTGATGGCATGAAAGTCACTGGCGTGAACTCGATTAACTGGGCGCGCATCATGGCGCAAATCGTTTATTATTTCACAGCAGCTGTTGCTTTGGGAAGCCCGAACAGACCGCTTTCCTTTGCGGTGCCAACCGGGAACTTTGGTGATGTGTTTGCCGGGTTTGTTGCGCATAAAATGGGATTGCCGATTGAGAAGCTCGTTGTGGCAACGAATGTAAACGATATTTTGGTGCGCACATTAGAGGCAGGTACTTACAAACCAGATGGTGTGACGGCAACTTATAGCCCGAGTATGGATATTCAGGTTTCTTCCAATTTTGAGCGATTGATGTTTGAAATGGCAGGGCGGGATGCGACGCGCATTTCGTCTCTTATGGATGATTTGTCGTCAAAAGGTGAGTTCCAACTTTCAGAAAATGAGTTGGCGCCAATGAGAGATTTGTTCATTGGAATGCGGATTGATGAAGACGAAACAGTTGCTCGCATTCAGGCTGAGTTTGGAGATAATAATTACATTATTGACCCACACAGTGCGATTGCGCTTGAGGCAGGGGCGCGCCTCTCTCAAGAGGCAAATGATGTGCCTATGATTGCTCTTGCTACTGCGCACCCAGCGAAATTCCCTGATGTGGTGACGGATGCAACGGGAGCTGATGTGCCTCAACCGGCGCGTCTGATCGCTCAATTAAAAAGTGAAGAGCGGGTGAGTAAATTGCCGAATGATTTAGCTACAGTTTCTCAATTTATTGCGGACAAAACAAGAGCGAGCAAGGTTGCTTAATGGAAGCGCGTGTTTCTACACTTGCGAACGGTCTTCGGGTTGTGAGCTATGAAATGCCGCATCTTGAGACGGTTTCGCTAGGAGCGTGGATTGCTGTAGGCAGCCGCAATGAACGACCTGAGGAACATGGTATTGCGCATTTTCTTGAACATATGGCGTTTAAGGGAACTGCAAGCCGGAGTGCCTATGAGATTGTTGAGACGATTGAGAATGTTGGTGGTGATTTGAATGCCTCAACGGGGCTTGATCAAACGTCTTATTATGCTGTTGTGATGCGCTCTGACGTTGAAATGGCAGTATCTCTCTTAGGTGATATATTGCAAAATCCTTCATTTGAAGAAGAAGAACTTCTTCGTGAGAGAGATGTAATTCTGCAGGAGATTTTAGCGAGCGAAGATCAACCCGATGATGTTGTTTTTGATCTTGCGCAGTCTCTTGCTTTTAAGGATCAATCTGTTGGTCGCCCTGTGATGGGAACTGTTGAAACTGTTTCTAATTTTACCGTCTCTGATTTAACAGATTTTATGAAGATGCATTACAGGGCGGAGAACATGGTTTTGTCTGCGGCTGGGGCAATTGATCATGATGAATTTGTTCGGTTTGCTGAAACTTACTTTTCTCAATTGCCTAATGGAAAAACTCGTTCTTTAGAGGCGATTACTTATTCTGGTGGTATTGAAGCTGCCTCTCACGAGTTTGAACAGGGGCATGTTGTTATAAGTTTTGAGGGCGTTGCGTTTAAATCATCTGACATTTTCACAATGCAGATTATCAGTTCAGCTCTTGGTGAGGGGATGTCATCTCGTTTGTTTCAAGAGGTCCGCGAGAAGCGAGGACTTGCCTATCATGTTTATAGTTTTCATTCCTCTTATGAAGATTCTGGTTTGTTTGGGCTTTATGTTGCTTGCGATAAAAAGAGGCAATTGGAAGTCACTGAAGTGATGTTGAATGAGATTGCAACTCTTTGTGAGAGTGGGTTAAACTTAACTGAGCTCAATCGTGCGAAAGCTCAATTAAAATCCAGTCTTGCTATGAGTATGGAGAGTTCTGCTGTTCGGGCAGAGCAGCTTGCTCGGCAGCTTTTGTTTTTTAATAGAGTTATTCCAGTTACTGAACTGATTGAAGAAATTGAGGCTGTTACATTGGAAATGTGCCTGGATTTAATTAAACGAGTTGTGAGCAAAAGTGCACCAACCATCGCTTTGGTTGGCGGTGAACAGAATATTGACGAATTTAAGAGGTTTAAGAGTTTTTTTTAGCGCTTTAGAATGTCTTCTAATATGCCTTCAGTTGCCCACAATGCAACCGGCAAGAAAGCATCCGTGCTTTTTAACGCTTCAGATGTCTGCTAATTTGCTTTCAGTTGCTTATTTAAATGCACTTTGAGTTTCATACTAGAAACAACTGCAAGCATGAGCATATTGATTGATTTTAGGGCTAAGTTTTTAGCATTTTGAGAGGTTGGGCGATAAATGGTGTTTCTTCGGTCTGCTGCATCATTAGATATGGGGCCTGTTTTAACAACAGAACGGCTCGTTTTGCGTTTGCCACAGCAGGCTGATTTTGCTGAATGGTCTCACTTACGTGGACTTAGCCGCGAAGGTTTGATCCCCTATGAGCCGAAATGGGCTGAAAATGAGCTATCCAGGGATAGTTTTCGGCTGCGTTTGCGGTTTTATCAACGTGAATTTCGTGATAGTACTGGGTATCCGTTCTTTATTTTTACTAAAGAAGGCAATAATCTTTTAGGTGGCATTACTCTTTCAAATGTAAGACGGGGAGTGACGCAATCGGGATCTATCGGCTATTGGATTGGGCTGCCTTACCAGAAAAATGGGTATATGACAGAAGCGGTTAAGGCGCTTGGGTTTTATGCTTTTAAGGAATTGGGATTACATAGGGTTGACGCTGCGAGTTTACCGGAGAACTTGGCGTCTATTCGCGTTCTTGAGAAATGTGGATTTCAACAAGAAGGGCTAGCTAGAGAATATTTATGTATAAATGGTCAGTGGCAAGATCATCTCTTGTTTGGTTGGCTTTTTAGTGATTTACGTAAGGGGTAAATTGTTACGTAATAGCGCCGTTTTTATTTGTTTTAGTTTCCATTTTGGGATTCATCTATTTGCCCTATTCCTATGGCATAGTTTTTGATGCCTGTTTGGATGAATTGAGGATTGGTTTGACGCAGATTTGCGCAATAATATTTTTTAGGTTACGAAAAATGATACTTTTTTTGGCGCATTCTGTGATTTCAGGGGCCGTATCAGCGTTATTATTCATGGTGTCATGTTTTATGAAAGCTTTTTCATTAACGGCATCTTTTTTTCGCGTGTTTTCCATTTTATTCCGTTCTTTACGCTTAAAGGCTAGCAATTTTGCTTTGCTTGTTTTTTTGGCTTTTCTTTTTGGTATTTCTCCAGCTCATGCTCTTGAACCTATTGAGCTAACTTCTGAAATTGAACGGATTGAGATTACCAAGTTTAGTGAGCACTATAAGGGTGCGGGTGATACGCTGCAGGTAGAAACTGCGCGGGATGCTGATGGCATTTCAAACCGGATGGCTGTGAAAGCACAGACCCCTGGAACTGACCCGAAATGGATTGTTTTTGCCCTTAAAAACAACACGGATAAGCAAATTGTTCGTGTTGTGACGACCGATCGTTATAATATTGTTGGTTCGCGTATTTTACGCCCTGATTTGGATACAAAGCGTCTCATTCATTTAACGCCATCTGTTGGTTTTTTGCCTTTGCGGGTACCGAATGATGCGGTTGATATTTTTAGTATTACTATTGAACCAGGCCAGACTGTGACTTTTGTTGCTGAGCTTTCAAATTCGCGTTTTCCGCGGGTGTTTTTATGGCATCCACTTGCTTTGAGTAAGAAACTTCGGGATATGGCGCTTTTCAACGGTATTATGCTTGGTATCGTTGGTATTTTAGCAATTTTTCTTACTGCTGTTTTTGTGGCCAATCATAAAGCAATTTTCCCGGCGACCGCGTTTATTGCCTGGTGTGTTGGCGCTTATTTATGTGTTGATTTTGGCTTTTGGCACAAATTATTCCGACTAGATCCGGAGATGAACTCACTTTACAGGGCAGGGGCTGAGGCTTCAATTGCGTCTAGTCTTGTGGTCTTTCTCTATACTTTCCTGCGATTAAGGTTTTGGCATGGGTGGATTAAGCTTTTATTTGGTGTTTGGATTTTAGGGCAATTTGGTCTTATCGCGCTTGCAGTGCTTGATCCTATTCTTGTTTCTGGTTTGGCGCGTCTTTCTCTATTAGCGATAGGTACTTTTGGTTCCTTGCTTATTGGGTATTTGGCCATTCGTGGTCAAGATAGAGCGCTAGCTCTGGTGCCAACCTGGCTTCTTTTTGTAGTTTGGTTATTTGGTGCTGGTGTTGCAACACTTGGCCAACTTTCCGGTGATATTGTAGCGCCTGCATTGACCTCTGGTTTGGTGCTTATTTTGGTGCTTCTTGGCTTTACGGTGACGCAATTTGCATTCCGTTCTTTTGAACCATTGGCTGGTGCGCCGCCTAGTCAATTGCAATTACGCTCGTTAGCTTTGGAAGGTGCGGGAGCTGCTGTATGGCAATGGAATTCACGCCGTGATGAGATTTCTGTTAGCCCTGAAGTTGAAGATGCTTTGGGATTGCATGAAGGTGAGTTGACCTGCCGGGTTGAGCAATGGATGCAATATTTGCACCCCTCAGACAGAGAACGCTTTCGCTTGCTCATGCGGACGTTGCAAGAGAAAAATGGTGGTGAACTTCAGCTTGAGTTTCGTATGCGAGGGCATGAGGGGCATTTCCTATGGTATGAGCTTCGCGCGCATTCTGTGACTATGCCGCACCAAAGGTCTTTGCGATGCGTTGGTTTAATGCGTGACGTTACGGATGGTAAGCGCTCGCAAGAGCGGTTGCTTGGTGACGCGGTGCATGACAGTTTAACTGGTCTTCCTAACCGTGAATTGTTCCTTGACCGGCTGCAAATTGCCATTACCCGGGTTAAGGATGAAGGGGGGGTTCGCCCGCCCACCATTCTCTTTGTAGATATTGATCGCTTTAAGCATGTGAACCAATCTTTTGGTATGGTGATTGGTGATACGATGTTGCTGACGATTGCTCGCCGGTTGCAACGTCACCTGGGGCCACAGGATAGTTTGGCACGTTTAAATGGTGATCAATTTGCTGTATTGTTAGTTACAGAGAATAATCCGCAGGAAATTGCGCTTTTGGCTGAGCGCATTAGACGTTCTTTACGAAGCCCCATGAAAATTGGCGGCAAGGAAATTATTCTAACCGGGTCTATTGGTATTGCGGTTTATGATGGCACGCAGCTGAGCCATCAAGATTTGGTCAATGAAGCTGAGCTTGCTATGTACCGGGCCAAGCGCTCTGGAACAGACCGGATTGAGATCTTTAAACCGACTATGCGCGGTGAGCGAGATAATCGTTTGGCGCTTGAAAGTGATTTGCGCCGCGCTATTGAACGCCGGCAAATTAAGGTGCTTTATCAGCCAATTACCAAACTTAAAGGCGAAGATTTAACTGGTTTTGAAGCGCTTATTCGCTGGGATCATCCAAAACATGGTCGTTTGTCACCGGATGAGTTTATTCCGATTGCAGAAGAATCTGATCTGATTTCTGAGCTTGGGTCTTATGTCCTTAACCAAGCTGTGAAAGATGCTGTTCAGTGGAACAGAATTTTACCGCGAGCTGATGAACCGCTTGTGGTTAGTATTAATATTTCTAGCCGTGAACTTTTCCGCCAAGAGCTTTATCAAGAAGTTCGTATGATTTTAACGCGCGAGTCATTGCCTGAAAATAGTTTGCGACTTGAAGTAACTGAATCTCTTGTTATGGAGAACCCTGAAGGGGCGGTTGAGATTTTGGGTTGGCTTCGAAATGCTGGTGCGTCTTTAGCGTTAGATGATTTTGGAACGGGCTATTCAAGCTTGAGTTATTTACATCGTTTTCCATTTGACACGTTGAAAGTTGATCGCTCGATTGTTCATAATGTCTCTTCAGGAAAAACGGGTCCGGCTATTTTACGCTCTGTTGTGGCACTTGCCAGTGAGCTGCATATGGGTGTGGTTGCTGAGGGTGTTGAAAGTGAAGAAGATGTATCATTCTTGCGTTCAATTGGGTGTGGGTATGCGCAAGGGTTTTACTTTGGCGAGCCGATGAACCAAAAGGATGTTATTTATCTCCTTGAAGCTTTGGCGAAGGATGTCAAAATTAAAGGACGCTCAGGGTTGTTCGGGGCCATTCGAGCTAAGACGGGTGCTGATGGGAAGCCGACTGGTTCTGACGCTCAAAATGAGACACCGGACCGATCTAATGAGGCTGGGTTAAATGGTAAAACTTCAAATGATCAGGACCTTGTTCATAATAGAGATGATCAAAGGCATGTGCATCAGCCAGAATTAGGAGACAATAGAGAGCTTGCGGCAGCTCAACAATATTCTCAAATGGATCACTCTACTGGTCATGAGAAACAGCAGCATGATGCGCAGTCAGCTATTGTTGCTCCTCTTGGAAAAGATGCCAGGTTAGATGAGACGGTTACGAGTGAATTGGGTGCTCAAAATTTTCAACCTCACGGGCAGAACCCACATAATCTAAAACCGCATAATGGCAGCGATGTTCCTGAAACCGTTGGCCAGAAGGTTGACCCATCTGTCGCAGCAGCTTTGGCTAATTTGCAAAATAGTGAAGTGCAAAAAAACAATTTAAAATCAGCTGGGTTAAATGGTGAAGGCCATTTACACACTCCTCAAAGCAGCTCAAACCATTTGCCTCATCAGGGGCAAGGAGATGAGTATGTTGCGGCTGAAGTGGGCGATAGTGAGCATGCTTATTTGCAGCGGCATGCGGCTTTGGGTGAGAAAGTCGATCAGGATTTAAGTCATGTTTCAAGACAAGAGCATTCAATACATGAGCCAAAACGTTCTGGATTAACAGAGGCTTTGAAATTAGCAGAGCAAGCGGCTGTTACTGGTTCGACTGAAGTTGCGCGGCAAAAGGCGCAAAAGGTGAGCAAGGAAACGGCTTCTTTAGCTCAATCTTCAAGTGAATTAAATCCTAAAGTTATGGATGTTTATGCGCAATTAGCAAGTGGTGGTGGTTATTCTGATGTGGGGGAGCCGCCATTACAGGGGACAAATGAGAAAAAAGAGCGCAAAATTAATTTTAATAATGCGCCATTAAATGGCGGGCCTCAGCCTGGTGCTCATGGTGATATTCATGCTCAAGTCCCTCCCAAAAAAGGTGCTGCTTCTCCTAAGGGAAACAAATCTCCTAAAAAAGGAAACAGAAAAGGCAAGAAATAGAGCTCGATTTTAAATAATAGAGCTTCGTTTGCCTCTTTTTGCTTTTGGGAATTTTCTAAGCGTGACCAGTTTGGTTGACGAGATGTGTTGGGTTAATTCCTAATGAATTGAATGCTGTATCGTATTTTGACGCAGCGTCAGTTTCAAAAATCAAATCAGGATTGGCTTTGCAATGTAGCCAGCCGTTATCACTCAATTCTTCTTCTAATTGACCTGGCGCCCAACCGGCATAGCCAAGGGCTAGTAAAACTTGTTCTGGGCCAGTGCCTTCTGCAATGGCTTTTAAAATATCAATAGTTGCTGTGAGGGAAATATTGTCATTGACCGGAAAGGTATGACTTTTTGAGTGATAATCTGATGAATGAAGGACAAAGCCTCTTTCTGTTTCAACAGGGCCGCCGAGATGAATGAAGGGGATGTTTTTGGTCTTTTGTGAGATTGAAAGAGGTTTGTTATCAACCGTTGGGAAGACCTGCTCTAAGATATCTGAAAAATTCATAGATTTTGCATGGCGATTGATAATCAATCCCATGGCGCCTTCTTCAGAATGGGCGCATATGTAAATGACGCTTTTTGAAAAGCGGTCATCTTGCATGCTTGGCATAGCCAAAAGAAGTTGTCCGCTAAGACCTGATGCATTGTTATTTTTTAATAAGTTTTGCATTTGTTTTATCCATGACAGGCATTATCTATATGATAGCTAGGGCTTTTTTATTTTCAAAGCGCTTTTGACTTTTGTTTAGTGTAGCTAAAAAAGATTGGCTTTGGGAAGGGTGAGCTTGTTATTGGTTAATTGGATGTTTTTCGATGTTGCCTAATTGTGTCACCTAATTGTGATATATGTTTTAAAGCTTAGTTATTGAGAGACTGGTATTATTTCACCGTCACTCAAGATTATTTATGAGTTTTTGAGATTGATTGAATTGATGTTTGTTAAATGATTTGAAAGACTTATGGTGAGCTTTTTGTTTAAACCTGATGTTAAAAACCTTATTTTTGCAGTTTTGTTCTCACTATTGACAGTTGGTTCAAGCGGGCATGCTTTGGCCTTTGAAGGTGCTCAGAATGCTAAATGGCAAGGAAATGCTAAATCTCAATTGCGTTTAATTGCAGCTAAAACTGAGTGGTTGGGTGAGAAGAAATTATTTGCAGGCATTGAAATTCGTTTAGCGCCGAAATGGAAAACTTATTGGCGCACGCCTGGAGATACGGGCATTCCTCCCTATTTTGATTGGACTGGCTCTGAAAATTTGAAAATGGCCGAAGTTTTATATCCTGTTCCAGGGCGGTTTAAAGACCCTATAGGGACAACTATTGGTTATAAATCACAAGTTACCTTACCTGTTTTATTGACAGCTGAAGACCCTTCAAAACCAATAAAGCTTAAATTATCTGCTCAATATGCGATTTGTTATGATTTATGTGTGCCAGTGAGTGCATCTCAAAGTTTGATTATAGATGAAGATAAGACACAACGATTTGCACCTGTTTTGTCAATGGCGCTTGCCCTAACACCAAAACCGGTTGAAAAGATCGAAAATGGTTTGGGAGTTCGATCGGTTAAAATTGAAAAAGAGAAAAAACAACCTTCTTTAACGTTGAATGTGTTAGTGCCGCCTTCTTCTCGAAAGGTCGATTTGTTTGTTGAAGGTCCAGATGGCATGTATGTTCCGACGCCCAAATTGGTTAAAAAAGCTGAAAATGGTGATAAAGAAGCGCTTTATAGAATTAGTCTTGGTGATGTTGATGAGCCGCATAAATTTGAAGGGCTTGTTTTGACTTGCACGTTGAAGGCAGATGAAGTGGCTGTTGTTCAGCCTTGTCCGGTTCAGTAATTCTCTCTCATAAAATGATTGTAAAAAAAAATTATTCTTCTAGGCTAAAAGTCAGAAACTATAATATTTAAGGGGGGCTTCATTATGGCTATTTCTGTTGGAGAAAGATTACCTGATGTTCAGCTTACAATCATGACTGCTGATGGGCCGATCGCTCAATCTACATCAGATTTTTTTAAGGGTAAGAAAACGGCTTTATTTGCGGTGCCTGGTGCGTTTACACCAACTTGTCATATGAACCATGCGCCTGGTTATCTTGCCTCTCATGATGAACTGAAGGCTAAAGGTGTTGACCAAATTGCTTGCGTTTCTGTGAATGATGTTTTTGTGATGGATGCCTGGAGTAAATCTCTTGGAGCTGATGGCAAGATTGTTATGCTGGCTGATGGTAGTGCTGAGTTTACTGAAGCATTGGGTTTAGAGCTTGATGCTACTGGGCATGGGCTTGGTGTGCGTTCGCACCGTTATGGCATGCTTGTTGATGATGGTGTTGTTTCAGTTTTAAATATTGAGGGCAACCCAACTGAGGCAGATGCAAGTTCAGCTGAGAGCTTATTGAAAAGTCTTTGATATTTCTCACGGCTATTCTAAGCGCTTTTTTTACACTTCAGTTGCCCACTCTTTAAGTGCTCCTTCAGTTGTCTACTGGGACAACCGTCGCATGCAACCGCGCTTTGGCCTCCGAGGGGCGGCGCTAAGCGCCGGACTTCGCTGGCGCTTCGTCATGTCTCTCAACCCGAAGTGGGTTGAGTTCCTTCTTTGTGTAGCTTGTATTGAATTTTTCTCTTATGGGCGATGGGCACTTTTCATGCTTCGGATTGCCCATCAATAACCGCGTTGTGATCTTGTATTTTTTATCTTCAGCTAAATGTTAGATTTTAGATCATCTTTTTTAGCGCCCCTGCCTTTGAGGCAGGGGCGCATTTTTTTTAAAGAGCTGCTTTTACTTCTTCGATAATTCTATCTTGCATTTCTGGCTTAAGATAAGGGTGCATTGGTAGGCTGATTACATTGTGTGATAGATCATCTGTCACTGGAAGTTTGCCGCCTGCAATGGGGTATTTGGCATAGACAGTTTGGCTATGCATTGGTTTTACGTAATAAATCGCCGTTGGGATATTTTGTTCGCCCAAATGCTTTGCGATGGCGTCTCTTTTTGGTGTTTGAATTGTATATTGAGCCCAGGTTGAGATGATGTTTTCTGGTACAAACGGAACCTCAACCACATCTTTTAAGCCTTCGCTATATCTAGCTGCAATTTCGTTTCTAGACTTTATTTCTTCAGGGAAGATTTCTAGCTTGAGTAACAACACGGCTGCTTGAATTGAATCAAGACGGCCATTGATGCCAATGCGGACATTGTCATATTTATCAACGCCTTGACCGTGGTTTCTTAGAGAGACGAGCGTGTTGTAAATCTCATCATCATTGGTGAGGACAGCGCCGCCATCACCATAGCAGCCAAGTGGTTTGGCGGGGAAAAAGCTTGTTGTGAGCACATCAACATATTCACCAGCTTGGGTATTGTTAATGGTTGAACCAAAGCCTTGGGCGGCATCGGCAATGACTTTCAGGCCAGCTTCTTTAGCGATTGGGCATAGGTCTGGATAGTTTGCAATTTGGCCAAATAAGCAAACAGGCATCACAGCTTTTGGTGTGAATTCGCCTTTTTCTTTCACCTCTTTGATCGCTTGTTTTAAATGATCTGGGTCCATGTTCATGGTGTCAGGCAAGACATCAACGAAAACAGGAGTTGCCCCTGAAAGAGCAACCATCTCACCGGTAGCTGCGAAAGTAAAACTTGGAACAAATACAGCGTCACCAGGGCCAATTTCCAGAGCTAACAATGCAAGCAGAATAGCGTCTGAGCCATTTGAGCATGAAAGAGTATGTTTTGTGCCCGCAAAGGAGCTTAGCTTTTCTTCTAGCTCAGTGATCTCAGGACCCATTATGTAACGGCCATGGCCGAGAATGTCATTGATCTTACTGTTTATTTTATCAACGCCAATATGAGCTTGTTGAGCTTTTAAATCGATGAATTGGATTGGTTCCATTTTCTTTTTATTCTCTTTCTAAGTTGCGCTTCAGGTTGCCTTTTTTGTGCTTCAGATGCCCACAAAGCATCCGCACATGCATCCGCGCTTTTATTGCGCTCCTTCAGTTGCCCACATGGCAACCGTCGCTGTTACCTACTGAGACCGGAGCATTGTACGTCTAATATTTCATTTTTAACTTGCTTTACTTAGTGAGTTCCCTGTTTCAATTGCTGGATCGGCGGTTTCGAGGAGCTTGATCACTCTGCATGCTTCTTCACCGTTGCTTGGGGGCTGGGTGTTTGTTTCTATGCAATTTAGAAAAGAGGCGCATTCATTTAACAGAGGTTCTTTGAAAGGCACTTTTATTGCCTCGCCTTCCATATCACGATCGAGCACTGCGGGTTTGTTATATTCCATTGCGCAGTTATGACGGTGGATGCGTAGTTTTTCATCCCACTCTAACGTGTCATCAAATACAGCCATGGCTTTTGAGCCAACAACGATGAGGCGATGCTCTTTTTGTGGTGTGAGCCAAGAAAGGCTTAGTTCTGCATTTATATTATTTTCAAACTCTAGATTGATGGTTGCAAAATCACTAACCGTTGGCAGTAAGTAATTGCTGGCGCTTGTTTTTATTGACATTGGTTCATCATTGACTAATGAGAGAACCATAGAGGCATCATGAGGCCCTAAATCCCAAATGACATTTTCTTCCTGGCGGAATTTACCAATATTAAAACGGCGAGAATGAACGTGCCTTAACTCACCTAAGTCACCATTTAAGACTAACTCTTTCATTTTTACAAAGCAGGGATGATACTGCAAGAGATGGCCGATCATTAAGATGAGGCCTTTTTCATGGGCGGCTTTTGTCAGGCTTTCAGCATCAGCTAGATTAAGAGCGATTGGCTTTTCAATGAACAGATGTTTGCCTTGTTCAATGGCTTTTAAGCCGAGTTCTTTATGAGTGTTGGCTGGAGTGACGAGGACAATTGCATCTATGTCTGTGTCGTGAATAATTTCATCGAATGATTTATTGGTGACACCATAGTCGTCATACATTTTTTGAGCGACGTCTGGATTTGTTTCACATATGGCTTTTAAAGATCCAAGTTCGTGAAATTTGCGGACGTGGTTTTTCCCCCAATCGCCAGCGCCGATGACGGCTGTTGATACCGCATGGCTTGTCATGTGCAGTTCCTCACTTTTATGGCCGTTATTTCCACCGGATAAATAGCATTAAAATGCTTGATCGCAAGGAAAATGAGGGGGGAAATGAAGTGAAATTATGTTTCTGATTGTTGCATTTCTTCTCTCACGGGCTATTCCGCTGCTTTAGCAGCGGGCCCTCCGAGGGGGCGGCGCTAAGCGCCGGACGACCTTGTCGTCATGTCCCTCAGCCTTTGCTTGCCCTTCAGTTGCCCACATGCAACCGGGCTAAGGCTGAACTCCTTCTTCGTAAAGAGGAATTCTAAAACTTTTTTTATGAATTTATAAAAAATGCAAGATGCCATAGTGAGGGGCACCGAGAGTGAGAGACACAGTTTTTTTACAGGTAGTTTTGGAGAAATGGGAGATTATAGCCGGCATTTTCAACTGAGTTGATGACCTCTTGGGTTGTTGATTGGCCTAGTTGGGAGAATGCCCAGAGGGTTATTGATCTTGTTCCTGAGCGGCAATAAGCGAATGCGGGGCCATTTATTTGGGAGATGAGCTCTTTGGTTTGCTCAACAGCTTCCATTGGAAGGGTACCTGACTGGATGGGAAGGAAATAATAGTTTAGTCCGGCTTCTTCAGCTAGTTTTTGTATTTCTTGTGAGGTTGGTTGACCTTCAACTTCATTGTCAGGGCGATTGTTTATTATAGCGACATAGCCAAGCGCTTTTATTTCCTTGATATGATCAGGGCTGATTTGTGGGGCGACGGCAAAATCGCTTGTGACAACTCTATAATCCATTTTTTCAGTTTCCTGTTTCAGTCTCTTGGAAATACAAGATCGCTAGATGGTTATATTTAGGCTCTTTTAGGACCTAAGTTCGCTTTTTTATCAGCTCTGATTGGTCTAGAACTTTATCTAGAGTGTTTATTGTTGATTGAAGTGCCAGTCAATTCAGAAAATTACCCAATTTGAGGGCAGAGCTGCGTAAAAGCCCGAAAAAAACGCTTAAATTACAAATATTATAATATGTGTGATTGCTTAACTACAAAAGATATTTATAAGATAAAAGATGGGAATTTTCATTTAATTTAGGAGGAGAACGAGTTTATGTCGAATGATCAAGACATTGTAATTGCTAGTGCTGTTAGAACAGCTGTTGGTTCATTTAATGGTAGTTTAGCAACTGTTGCAGCTCATGAGCTTGGAAAAACGGTGATTTCTGAAGCAATTTCTCGTGCTGGAGTAGCCCCAGAAGATGTTAGTGAAGTTATTTTAGGGCAAGTATTGACAGCTGGGCAGGGACAAAACCCTGCACGTCAAGCGTCTGTTGGCGCTGGATTACCACATGAAACTCCCGCTGTGACCATCAATCAGGTGTGCGGTTCTGGTCTTAGAACTGTGGCTTTGGGTATGCAAGCTATTAAAAGTGGCGATGCAACAATTGTTGTTGCTGGTGGTCAGGAATCTATGAGCCAATCAGCTCATGTTGCGCACATGAGAAATGGTACCAAAATGGGCAATCTTGAAATGATTGATTCCATGATTAAAGATGGTTTGTGGGATGCTTTTAATGGTTATCACATGGGGACAACTGCTGAAAACGTCGCTAAAGAGTTTCAAATTGACCGACAAACACAAGATGAATTTGCGGTTGCTTCGCAAAATAAAGCTGAAGCTGCGCGTTCAGAAGGTAAGTTTAAGGACGAGATCGTTCCTGTAACGGTTAAAACCCGTAAAGCTGAAGTTGTTTTCGATCAAGATGAATATATCCGTGAAGGAGCAGTTATTGATAATATGACTAAGCTTCGCCCGGCTTTTGATCGTGAAGGTACTGTGACAGCTGGTAATGCTTCAGGTATTAATGATGGCGCGGCGGCCCTGGTGCTTATGACAGCAGCTGAAGCTGAAAAACGCGGTATTGAACCACTTGCGAAGATTGTTTCATTTGGTCAAGCTGGTGTTGACCCTGCTGTTATGGGAACGGGCCCTATTCCAGCATCTAAGGTGGCTCTTGAAAAAGCTGGCTGGTCAACTGATGACTTGGATGTTGTTGAAGCTAACGAAGCTTTTGCTGCTCAAGCGATTGCGGTGAATAAAGGCCTTGGGTGGGATACATCTAAAGTTAATGTCAATGGCGGTGCTATTGCTATTGGTCACCCGATTGGCGCGTCTGGTGCACGTGTTCTTGTATCGTTGTTGCATGAGATGAAGCGTCGTGGCAGTGCCAAAGGTTTGGCAACACTTTGTATCGGTGGTGGTATGGGTGTAGCTCTTTGTGTTGAGCGTGCTTAATTCACAAAAATACTGAGATAATAATATTTAATAATTTAGGAGAAAACATATGGCACGTGTAGCTGTTGTAACTGGTGGAACCCGGGGTATTGGCCGGGCAATTTCTGAAAGCTTGAAAGCAAAGGGCTATCAAGTTGCTGCTAACTATGGTGGTAATGATGATGCGGCTAATCAATTTCAAAGTGAAACAGGGATTCCTGTTTTTAAATTTGATGTAGGTTCTTTTGAGGGCTGTACAGAAGGTTTGGCTGCTGTTGAAGAAAAGCTTGGCCCTGTTGATGTGATCGTGAACAATGCTGGTATCACAAGAGATGCTATGCTTCACAAAATGTCTTTAGAGCAATGGGAAGATGTGATCCGTGTTGATTTAACATCTCTCTTTAACATGACACGTCCTGTGATTAATGGCATGCGTGAGCGTGGATTTGGTCGTATTATTTCGATCTCATCTATTAATGGCCAAAAGGGGCAAATGGGACAATCAAACTATTCAGCTGCTAAAGCTGGTTTGATTGGTTTTTCTAAAGCATTAGCTCAAGAAAATGCTCGTAAAGGCATTACAGTGAATGTTGTTGCACCTGGTTATGTTGATACTGAAATGGTAGCGGCTGTTCCAGAAAAAGTGCTAGAGAGCATCATTGCACAAATTCCTGTTGGCCGTCTTGGTAAGGCTGAAGAGATTGCTGATTGTGTGGCATTCTTAGCTGATGACAACACAGGCTTTATTACTGGTGCGACCATTACTGCAAATGGTGGCCAGTACTTTACATCTTAAAACCTAAATTAAGATGCACAAAGATTATGGATAAGCATTGGCTTATCTTATTAATTTTAAAAATAAAAAACATAGGTGATTCATTTCACCTATGTTTTTTTATGTCTTGAATTTGAACTCAGTTTTTAGAGGTGTTAGCCGTCTGAACCTAAACGAAACATTCTTGGTAATTCTTTTTCCATATGTTCTTGAGGCTCATGGTGGCTATGTTGCTCTTGAGGGGAGTGGTTTGGATTTAATGGATCAATATATGGATGACGTAATTGCTGCACCGGTTCCATATGAGATTCATTTTCACTGTTTGGAAGCAGCCACGTATCTTGACTATTATGCGTGAGCTGCTCTGGCTCTCTATAAGTTTGATGAGCTAAGCTTTTTGTGTTGCCAGTAAACCAAGCGGAGACGAGCTCATATTCTTCTTGAGTAAGGTGCAGGCCATTTGCGCGGCATCTAGCGATGATTGCGTTTAAGAACCTTTCCGCAAACAGAGGTGGGCTGATGCCTTTTTCGAACCAGGGGTCAGCTTCAGAAATAATATCAAGAACGAATTGAGCGTCTTCAGCTGTTAGTTCAACAGCTTCAACTCTGGCGCGACTTGAAATGTTATAGGCTGTTTGTTTACCCTTTAACCCCACTTCACTTAACTCATCAGTGATAACTTCAAACATAATTTGGTATTCACTTGGAGCTAAGGCTGGAACGTGCGTGTATTCATGCACACGGCTGATTGTGTCACGGATCGATTGGTTGTTTTCTAACATCCTGTTTGCTTCTTGTTGGCGTACAGGTATTGAGTATGCTTCTTGTGCCATTTCATGTTGATTGGTATCGGCATATTGATCATTTGTTTCTGAGGTTTGATAGTGCTGCTCAGAATGATGTGTGTTGTTTTCAATTGCAGAAGAAGTTTGTTTTGATGAAACACGGGGTGATTGGTGGCGTCTTTCATCAACAACATAATATGGTTGGTTGCTTGTGACTCGCATTGTTTCTGGCAGGTTGTTTTGTAAAAAGTTTAAAAAGCTGCCATAACCAGCCCAATTAGAGCCAACAGTTTTGTCGTGTCCTACTGTGCGTTGCGCTTTATCTGCAAGAAATGAAAGTGGTACTGGTGCGCTTGAATTTGCAACAGCTTGTTCAATTTCATTTGTGATTTGTGTCCGAAGATCAGCTAAACCAGCGTTCTGATTTTCAGAAATTTCCATCTCGTTCCGAGCGGGTTCTGGTAATAGGTTCTTATTTTTTTTCTCTAGTTTTTTATTGCTGCTTGCTTCTTCTTTAGCAAACCGCTGCATTCTATTGAGTAAATCTTGTTCGCGCACTTGTGCATCACACAGAGCGACATAAGGAACGGCTGTATTTTCATTTACATAGATGGTTGTGCTGCGGGCATGAGTGCGTAGCCTTTGCAAAATGGGAGCAAAGTCAGCATCACCAGATAGGATCATAAATTCATCAAAATGAGTTTTGTGATCCAGAAAATCTTGAATATCCATCACCATGCGGATGTCTGATGAGTTTTTTAACTGTGATGTTAAAGGCGGGCAATCGACGATGTCGAAACCAGCACGAAGGAAATGATGACGGACAAATGGGAATGAGCCAATGTCTGTGCTTTGATCACTGCTGTTACGGCGAGGTACAGGGTTGCCATAACACCGGCACATAACAAGGCGTCGCTCAATTTTGGCGCCGCTATTGCTTGTCTCGGTGATGAGTTCACCTGTCTCCAATTGGCGTAACCAATGAATAACACTTTTAGGAAATTGTTTAGCCGCAAGCTCATCCTGCCGTCTGAGAGACAGGTAGATATTGTCGTAATCAACAAAGACCGCGCAGAGACGTGTCTCAGCTGGTACTTTTTTCATTTTCAATTCCCCCACTGAAATTGCGCATGACAAATGGCCTTCATTTTGACATGCCTTTGCCATATTAAGAGGAGCTTTGTTGGGAACTCAATAGATGGTGGGGTGTTGGGTGGCGAGATGCACAGTTTTCGGACGAAATCGTAAGTTGTTTCTGCAAATTGCGACAGAAATGTTACAAATTGGATAGATCTTTTCTAGATTTTATCACTTTGGAGGGTGGTTTTATTCAAAAAAACGAATCACTTTACCAGCTGTGTTTAATGCGGAATTAGTATTGACAATGGGGCGTGGGGCTGTCGCTAGGCCGATTCGTTTTTGTTTTTGTTTGTTGGGGCTAAGCGATTGAGTTCGTTTGTAATATGATCGGCCAGTTTGCTTTTATCGCTTTGACCTTCTTGTTGCTGAGGCAAGTTTACTTCATTGTTGTTCCAATGATTTTTCATGATTAATTCATTTAAGTTTAAGCGTTTGCGCCACCCTTTTCTTGAAAGGTCTGGCTCTTGATGAAATGTGCTGACATGCCCCACTGTGAGATAGGCTATGAGGTGGATGTCTTCTGGGATTCCTAATAGCTCTTTGACTTCTTTTTCATGAAAAATACTAACCCAACCAACCCCTATATTTTCAGCTCTTGCGGCAAGCCAGAAATTTTGAACCGCACACACGGTTGAATATAAATCCATATCGCTCATATGAGTTCGGCCCAAAACAACGGGGCCTGCTCTATTGCGATCGCAGGTGATGCACACGTGAAGAGGGGCTGTTAGCAACCCTTCCAGTTTTAGGGATTGATAGAGACTTTGTTTTTCCTCCTCAAACATTGAGGCTGCTTCTTCATTGGCTTTTACAAAAAGGGAGTGAATGTTTTCTTGGACTTTTTTGTCGTCAATGAGGAGAAAATTCCAGGGTTGCATAAAGCCAACTGAGGGGGCGTGATGAGCAGCGATGAGAAGTCTTGCTAGAATGGCATCATCTATGGGATCGCTTTTAAATTCACCTCTCACATCTCTTCGATTGAATATTATATCGTAAAGAGTGTCTCTGGCTGTTTCAGTGAAAAGTTTGTTGTTTTGGCTCATGTTATTCTTTTTTGTTTGTGTTTCAGTTGCCCACCAGCAACCACACCTTCTCTCTCACGGCTATTCCATGAGCTGAAGCTCATGGGCCTACGAGGTGCGGCGCAACGCGCCGGGTTGCGCTGGCGCTTCACCATGTCCCTTAGCCCGAAGTGGGCTGAGCTCCTTCTTCGTGTATCTCGTTGTTTACGTTTTTTTGTGACTTACCTATGAGCTGTAGCTCCTAGGTCTTCGAGGCATTTTAGTGGTATTTAAGCTATCTCTTAGCAATCTAGCCTGTCATACCGACTGTGCTTTTGCTTCATTATTTCCATAGTACTTTGGTGACTTTTTTCTACTCGTTGTTTTTTCTTTCGCGGATTTCTGTGAAGACGTCTTCATCTGTTGCGTTCACCAGGTTTAGTTTTTCTCTTAGCTCTGGGCTTGATGCTCTTAAAAATGGATTAGTGAGTAACTCTTGCTCGATCGTCGTTGGCAAAGTTGGTTGGTTTTTTGACCGCGCGGCCCGAATTTCCAGAATTCTTGTTTGTAGGTCAATATTGTTAGGTTCATATTTTAGGGCGAATTCGGCGTTTGAAAGGGTGTATTCATGCCCGCAATAGACCTTTGTTTTTTTAGGTAAGCCCATGAGTTTTGAAAGAGATTGCCACATTTGAGCTGGTGTGCCTTCAAAGAGGCGGCCACAACCAAGGGCAAATAAAGTGTCTCCTGTAAAGAGAATGTTGTCTTCTTTAAAATGAAAGCATACATGACCCAAAGTGTGGCCGGGTGTCTCAAAAATGTCTATTTCTCTTCCTGACCAATTAATGGGTGTGCCTTCGCTAACAAATTCGTCAAGATTTGGAATTTTTAGTTTTTCAGCTTCTGGCCCGTAAGCTTTTGCGCCTGTGATTTCTTTAATTTGATCAATGCCTGCGATATGATCTTGATGATGGTGCGTTATGAGGAGCGTGTCGAGTGACCAATTGCGCTCTGAAAGAGCTGAGAGGATTGGCCGCGCTTCTGGAGCATCTATGCAAATTGTTTTGTTTGTTTTGTCATCATGAAGAAGGACTGCGTAATTATCTGTATAGCAGGGGATGAGGATGGTCTCTAAGCTCATAGTGCTCTCTCTCATTTTAATTTTTGTGCAGTTTAGTTTGTAAACTTATATTTGTCATGTTTGGTGTTATTACAATAAGGTGCATTGTAATTTTCTGGGCTAATTGTTCATTTACTATCCACATAAATTATTGTGTGAGGAGGCGTGCTAAGTGTTATTATTTTTCAAGTGCTTATAATGCGCTCTTCAACTGGTTGTTAGGGATGGTTTTGGTTCTATGCATTTAGATGTTGTTGAAATTCGTGATTTTTATGCCAGTGCGCTTGGTTTGCGGGTTCGCCAGCAAATAACACAAAGAATTAAAGAACATTGGCCTTCTGGTGATCAATTGAACTTGGCTGGTGTTGGCTACCCTTCTCCTTACTTAAGACCTTTTTTGAGTAATTCTCACCAAGTGGGGGCTTTTAGCCCAGCTGGCCAAGGTGGTTTGATTTGGCCAAGTGAAGGGCCTTTGCGCTCTGTGATGATTGATGAAGATATGTTTCCGGTAACGGATGAATGTTTTGACCGGGTGATAGAGATCCATGGGTTGGAATTTTTCTCTGATATTGAGATGCATTTAAAAGAGGTGTGGCGCATTATGAAACCAGAGGGGCGCTTGTTGCTTATTGTGCCTAATCGCTCTGGTTTGTGGGCGCGGGTTGATACGACACCTTTTGGTTATGGGCAGCCTTTTAGCCGGGGGCAATTGCGTGATTTACTTATTCGTTCATGGTTTCGCCCGCTCTCAATTGAGCCTTTGGTTCACTTTGCGCCGTTTGATACGAAATTGAAGTTAGCCACGAGCCCGGCGATTGAGCGAATAGGCGCTAAAGTTTGGCCGAGATTTTCTGGTATGTTACTAGTTGATGCGATTAAGGAAGTGGCGCAACCAATTCGCCCAAAGGGCATTAAAGTTAGTCGGATGAAAACAGCGCCGATGCAAGTGCGGCCACTACCGGCATAGACTTAGCACTTCGTCATAAGAATTTATTATTTAATGAGACTACATTTATGAAACCTGGTTTAGACATAAATAGAGACAAAAAGTTTGATGAAAACTCAGTTTTATCGCCAGAGCTTTTGACTTCAGATTCTGCCACTGCCACTGCCAATGGCTTATGGGTTTTTGGTTATGGATCTTTGATGTGGCGGCCTGATTTTTCCTATGAACACCGTGTTAATGGGCGGTGCGCTGGGTTGCGGCGGTCTTTTTGTGTGCGCTCAGTTTATCATAGAGGTTCTTATGCTCGGCCTGGTTTGGTTCTTGGGCTTGATCGAGGTGGGGCTTGTGATGGTGTTTTGTTTTATGTGCCTCCATCTGAAGCTTTGAAAACATTGAGTTATTTGCGCAAGCGTGAGCAGGTGACACGGGTTTATAGAGAAATTTATATGCCAGTTGAGTTGCTTGATGGAAGTGGCCGGGTTTGCCGGGCGTTATGCTATGTGGCTGACCGTGGGCATAAACAATATATTGGGTCTCTCTCCATTCAGAAAAAAGCAGAAATTATTAAAATATGTACGGGGCGTTCTGGAAAAAATATTGATTATTTTCTCTCGACCTTACGGCATATGGATGAACTTGGGTTTCATGATGATGAGCTTGCGCGTATTTTAGCGCTTACAGGATGTGCTTATAGATTGTAGGGAGAGTTAGTTTTAAAATTTCGCTTCAGGTAGCTCTTTTTTCTGGCCTGCAGTTGCCCACAAGCACCTTTCTCTTTTTTTCTCACGGGCTATTCTATGAGCTATCGCTCATAGGCCTACGAGATGCGGCGCTTGCGCCGGACGCTAATTGTATATGCGCTTTAGATTGCCCACCAGCAACTGGACTAAGGCTGAGCTCCTTCTTCGTATCGATGGGTTTTTGTTTTTTAGATGTAACCTTACTTTTTGAGCATTTCATTTGCCTAATATGCAATCGTATTAGTGCTTTGGGTTTTGGCCGTTGATTGATTGGCAACCCAGTAAATCCAAGCGGACCATATTGCGCTCATGGTCATTTTTGGTCATCACATTGACATGGATTTCATTCGCGCCAAATTTAGCGGCACTTTGACGAAGGAATGCGAGATTTAACGAGTTTGCATCTGCTGTTGTTTGACCAATTGAAAGGGCTGTGCACTCATCATTTTCATCACGTTTCACCAAGACATAATTTGCTTTTGGCAATTCAGGGCAGGTAAAAAGAGAATAAACGCTGTGTATGTACCTTTTACCTGAAGCACCTTGCCAAAAATGGAAGGCATTTTCTAGGTCTGCATCGTTTGAAATGTGAAGGGGTTCATTTAAATTGATTTGCTCAACGATTTGTTGAGTTGATGATTTACGCATGGTACTGGACTTACACTCTAGATTTACTAACATAATCCCGCCTCCCCATTTTCAGATTTTCTTCGCTTTCATTTATGAACATAACCGCGAGAATTGCCGAAAAAAGGGCTGACTTATGGCCTTCTTGGGGCGCATTGATAATATTATTGTTAAGTACTAAATGTTAAGAGGAGGTAAGCAGCGGTACTTTTTTGGAAATTAATGTAAGAAATTTTCTATCTAGCTGAATTTAAATAGCTTTCTTTTTCAGCTTCTCCCTCTTTTTGAAGCTCGTTACATTTGTCTTCAATGGTTTTGATGAGGGTTTCTTTAAATGTTTTTCGCTCGAGCCCAGCTGGTATGGGGGGGAGAAACTCCACGATAATAGTGCCTTTGTAGAGTTTTTTCTCATTTCTTGGCCAAAATACGCCTGAATTTAGCGCAACGGGCACACAGGGAATATTCAAGCTCTCATAGAGTTTTATGACCCCTGGCTTGTAATCTGGCTCTGAGCCAGGCACTTTTCGAGTGCCTTCAGGGAAAATGATGATTTCTCTATTATCTTCTTTTCGAATTTCCGCTTCTTTGAGCATTTCTTTTAAAGCTATGGCCGCGCGTTCTCTTCGAATGGGGATCATCTCAAATTTACGGGAAAACCAGCCGTAAAACGGGATGGCCATGAGCTCTTCTTTCATGATAAGAGCGGGGTCTTTTAAAATGGCTGGAAAGGCGAATGTTTCCCAGGGAGCTTGGTGCTTTGCTGCTATGAGCACCGGGTTTTTTGGTAAATTATCTAAGGCCGCGTACTTCGATTTTGGTGCCGACAGTTAATTCCAGCCACCACAAGACAAATTTTCCATGAAAGGCAAGGCCCGCCATGGCCCAAGCTCTTTTGCCAAACAATAGCGGAGAGCCAATGACGAGGATAAGTGCTGATCCGATGTAAAAGCCAATTTTAAAAATAAGCGAGGCCACGAATAGAATTCCTGTTAGGTCTTGGAATCTTTGGAAAATTTAAATTCAACAATTAATGATGTTGAGAATTTAAGATGCGATAGACGCCATAACGGGTTGTTAGCATACAAAGAGCGGCAATTACCACAACAACTATTCCTAGCAAGATAAAGCCAGGTAAATCAAGGGCAGCGGTGCCAATGAGACGGCGTACTTCAGCGCTGGTCATATTGCTTCCACCTAAAACGCGCATGAAAAAAGGCATAAAAATAAACACAATGAGCGAGCCTGTGGCACCGACCAACCCGGAGCGAATGCCTAGAGAGAGGAAGTGACGCTCAAATTCACGGGCGATGAACCTATCTGTTGCGCCAACAAAATGAAGGACTTCAACAATCTCTCTGTTTGATGCCATTGCAGACCTGGTGGCAGAGACAATGACAGCTGTAGTGGCAAGGCCTACTAGGATGAGCACTGCAAGGCCGGCTAGGGCCATGGAACGAGTGACCGTTTGAATTTGAGATTGCCAGCGGCGATGGTCATCGAGGGTGGCGCTTTTGAAATTTTTCTTTATATCTTCTCGCAGCTTATCAAGATTTGGTCTGCTGTCTCTATCAAGCTCAACCGCAATGAGGCGGGGGATTGGCAAGTCTTTTAAGTTTGCCCCATCTCCAAGCCATGGTTCTAACAGGTCTGCGCTTTCTTCAAGTGGAAGAGGGCGTACTCCTGTGATACCTGGTTGATTGGTCAGGAAAAAAGAGATTTTTGAAAGTTTATCTTCAATGTTTTCAGTGCGATTAATGCTGATTTGAACTGTGACTTCGCTTGCGATGTTTTCAGTCCATGCGGCGGCAGATTGATTGATTAAATAGACCCCACCTGCAGTGAGAGAGGCAAGAAAACACATGATTGAGATCACAACAACAAGTGAACTGCCAGTTACCGATTTTGCTTGAACAATAGGCGTGTTTGAATTGCCCCAACCGCGTTCTTTTGGGCGCGCGGGGGAATATAATTCTTTGCTGCTCGGGCCTCCTGGGGGGGCTGAATTGTTGGGTTGGAAGGTCATGTTTATCCTACCTGATGAATTCTGCCATCGTGAAGTTCAAGACGTGGCGCCTGAAATTGTTGCATCAGCTGGTGATCGTGTGTGGCTATGATAACCGAGGTTCCCAAACGGTTCAATTCTATGAAAAGCCGAAGAAGCCGGCGTGCCATTTGAGGATCCACGTTACCAGTTGGTTCGTCAGCTAGCAGAAGTTCCGGTTTACCAATCACAGCTCTGGCAATGGCGGCTCTTTGTTTTTCACCACCTGATAAAACGGGAGATAACGCATACATGCGCTCACCAAGGCCTACCCATTGGAGAAGGTCTGTGACGTCTTCTTGATATTCGTTCGGTTTTTTGCCTGTCACTCTTAGAGGTAGGGCTACATTCTCCCAGGTGCTTAAGTGGTCGAGTAAGCGGAAATCCTGGAAAACAATACCAATTCTGCGACGTAAATCTGCTCGTCTTGAGGGGGTGATTCGGGTCACATTTTGGCCGAATAGGTGAATGAGGCCGCGCGTTGGCTGAATTGACATAAATAAAAGCCGTAAAAGCGATGTTTTACCTGAACCTGATGGGCCGGTTAAAAAGTGGAGTGACCCAGGACGAAGGTGAAAATTAACATCTCGTAGGATTTCAGGCCCTCTTCCATAGCGAAGAGCGACGTTTTCTAATCGAATCAATGGTCTAATACCCTCTAATTGATGTGTTTTGGCTTATTTTGAACTTTTCAGCTGATTTTAGCCGTAGGTTGCGAAGTAACTTAAATTATTCTTTATCTTAGCCGCCATTATTGCCAGCAAAATCTGTTTTGTAAATTTTATTTAACCATTGAATGAGGCCAAAGCGGGGATAAGTCTGGAAAAGAAGGGCTTCTTTAATCATTTCTCGGTTATTTCTAGATATTCTTTAGTTTTGAACCACAATTGGTGCTCTTAATTATGATTTTGGTATGTCCAGAATGTTCTACCCACTATGAGATCCCTTCAGCTTTGCCTGAAGAGGGGACGAAGGTGCGTTGCACGAGCTGTACGCATGTGTGGTTGGCTACAGCGGAAGATGTGTTTGAAAATGCTGCTTTGGCTGAAGAGAGTGTTGCTGCTAAAAATGCCAATTTAGAAGAGACTGATGCTGGCCAAGAAGGCGAGGATTTTGGTATTCCGCCGATTTCTCCGAATGATGAAGATCCTTTAGAAGAGCTGGATTTTGAAGAAATTGAAGAAGAAGCTCTGAACGAGAGTGAGGAGCTTGATCAGGCTGAATTGGACAGTTTGTTTGAAGAGATGGGGGTTGAGCAGGGACCAGATCCTGAGCCTGAACCTGAACCTAAACCTAAACAAGAGGAAGAAAACTCACAAGGAGATATTGATAGTCTTTTTGATGAGATGGGCGATGAAGAACCTGAGGATGATAATTCTCAAGATGACATCGATAGTCTCTTTGATGAAATGGGTGATGATGAGGGAGAAGAAAACTCTCAAGATGATATTGATGGTTTGTTTGACGAGCCTGAACCTGCTGAAGAAAATTCTCAAGACGACATTGATGGACTTTTTGATGAAGAGCCTGCCAAAGAAGAGCCAGAAGAAGAACCTGTTGCAGCTGCAGAAGAAGATTTAGAAGACCCATTTGATAATGAAATCACTGAAGTTGAGCTAGATGATGAACCAGCCTTAGAGCCTCAGCCTTTAGCTGCAAAAGTACCTATTTGGAAGAGGCTTAGCCGCAATGAAATGATTGGTTGGGCTGGCTATGGTCTGTCTGTCATTTTGGTTTTTGCTATTATTATTATGGCCCG
This sequence comes from Hyphomicrobiales bacterium, assembly GCA_965230545.1. Lineage (GTDB taxonomy): Bacteria > Pseudomonadota > Alphaproteobacteria > Rhizobiales > HXMU1428-3 > HXMU1428-3. Next base: position 212,287 of record CBDDLE010000001.1, read on the forward strand.
AGTTTCTATTGTTAAGGCTATTCCTAGTATGGCTGATGTTTATGCCGCTTTGGGGATGAACGTGAATGTTCGAGGGGTGACATTTACTAATGTTCAGCAAAAGTGGGTGATTGAGGATAATCGGCTTTTACTTAAAGTTCGAGGTGAAGTCACCAATTTGACAAACAGATACAAAACTTTGCCGCCTATGGTTTTTGGAGCTGTGGGGCCAGATAAAAAAGAAATTTTCCGTTGGGTTATGAAGGTTCGGAAAAAACCCCTCCTACCTGGTGAGAAAGCTCCTTTCATGGCGATGGTGCCTGTGCCACCTGAGCAAGCTCGTCATCTCTATATTAGTTTTCAGTAAACTCTTTCTTTTTAATGGGGCTTTAGGTTTACTTGTTTTCTTAGTTATGCCTAGTGATGTTTCACTCTTTCATGGCAAAAGACACTGTCACAATTCCTTATGTTTTCAGAACATTTTAGACAAGATGTAATCTTTTTGGTGCTCAACTTTGCCTATTTAAAACTGCGTTGTTACTCGATTAGCTTTTACTAGGGTGATATTTGCACAGGACAGCAAATACTTTCATGAGCTAGGATGAGGTGGCATTGCTTTTTCTTCTTGATCAGAGTTTTTTATAAAACCTAATCATAGTTAAACCTAAGTCATTTTTAACAGCATTCACTCTTATGCGGCGGCTACTTTAGTCAAAAATTCGTTTATTTCTTGATTTAACTCATTAGTGAAATTAGTGAGTAACTGTGAAGCATCCGTCATTTTTTTGACGGTGTCTTCAGTATCATCAGCAGCTGTTGCGGCGCCAGTAATATTATCTGAGACAATTTTTGTGCTTAGGGCTGCATTGTTTGCATTTTGTGAAATTGCACCGGTAGATGCTCCTTGCTCCTCAACTGCTGCAGCGATCGCAGTGGTGCTTTCATCAATTTTTGTCATGGTTTCTACAATCTTTTTGATTGCAGTTACAGTGTCATTTGTTTCATTCTGTATATTAGAAATTTGCAAAGAAATTTCTTCTGTGGCTTTTCCTGTTTGGGTTGCCAACTCTTTTACTTCAGAAGCAACAACTGCAAACCCCTTACCGAATTCACCTGCTCTGGCGGCTTCGATAGTTGCATTGAGGGCAAGCAGGTTTGTTTGCTCTGCGATACCTTGAATAAGAGAAACAACTTCGCTGATGTTTTGAGCCATTGAGGACAGTCCTGTTATCTTTTTATCAGATTCAGTTGCTACAATTGTTGCATTATTTACGATTTCGGTTGTTTGAGATGTTTGTAAGGATATTTCTTGTATTGATTCTGAAAGACCTTCTGTAGCTGAAGCTACGATATTTACATTACTGGCGGCTTCATCAGAAGCTAAAGAGGCTTCGCTTGCTTGTTTTGATGAGGTCTTTGCGATTTTAGATAGAATTTCAGACACTGAGGTGATTTGTCCCGTTACCCCTGATAAGCTTGAAATCTTGGTCTGGATATTTTGGCGAAATTCGAGAATTAAATTATCTATTATTTTTCGTTGTTCAGATTTGATAAGTCTTTGCTCTTTCGTCTGCTCTTCTAAATTTTTTCTTTCTATGGCTTGATCTCTAAAAATATTCACGGCTTTTGCCATATCACCGATTTCATTATCTTTTATCATGTCATCTAAATCGATTTTGTGGTCACCATTGGTTAATTTTTTCATTGTACCCACAATATGCTTTAATGGTTGAGTAACACTTCGTGTGAAGAAAAAGGTAAGTAGGCATACGAAGCTTCCCAATATGAAAGTAGCTATCAATAATTTGTTGGATAGAGCTGTCCCAGAGGCAAGTTGGTCATCTACAACCATTGTAACTTCTAGTACGCCGCGTACTTCTCCAATTTTCCAGTCTTTTTTGGGTGATGCCCCATGTGAGTTATGACAATCAACACAGCCCTTAGCTACCATCTTATCGGGAATAGCTACTCTGACTATTTGCTTCCCATTTTGTGTTTCCTGTTTTGAGAATACTTTATCAGGGTTAGTAGTCAGAAAACTCCAGGCATTAGTTTGGAAATTATCTAATTTTCGTTTATTGCGAATTGGGAAAGGAAAGTTACTATAAAGGTTGATTGAGGTATTTTTCTTTGAAAGAAGCTTGCTGATGTCATGTATAAAAGTAGCAGGTAGGGGAACGCCATTATGCTCAGTTTTATGATTGAACGAGGGCTTTAAGTCAGTTGATTTAATGACCTTTTTAATAACATTCTTGGTGTAGTAACCACGAATAGTTTTAAATTGATCAGCTATCTGTTGGCCTTGGGAAACAGCATTTTCACGAATGTTGTTTTCAATCATTTTTGGAAGGACTAACCAAATTGCAAGGCAAGCTAAAGACATCGCAATTGGGATTGGTAATAAAAGACGCCAAACAATACTTGAAGACCGAAAACTATTAGTATTCATAAGTTCTTTTGTCATAATACAATTCCTAACCTTATGGCTACATCGTTAAATTGTAATTTATGAGAACTCTATTAATGAGTTGTTTAAACTTTGGAGTACTAATGTTTGGTGTTTTTTAACTATTTTTCTGTGATTTTTAAAAGCAATCTAGGTAACGAATTGTTTTTCGTTAAATTTTCTCTCTTTAAGAACAAGAAATTGTTGATTTGTAAGAGGTTCAGAGCGAGGCGCATTTTTAAGTTTTGTTAACTTCGCATTGAGGGTTGTCGATTTAGAATAGGTTCACAAGACTGATTTTTATCATTTGGGTGAGGCCTATGGCTCGGATATTAATTGCTGAAGATGATTTTGCGGTGAGGGATTTTACTTACCGTGCTCTTTCCATGGAAAATCATGATGTGGTCGCAGCTCATGAGGGGCAAGAGGCGCTTCGTTGTTTAACTGTGCCAGATGATAGTTACGATCTTGTGATTAGTGATATTCGGATGCCGGTTATTGATGGGGTTACTTTGGCGAAGTTGATTTTTAAACAACAGCCTGATTTACCGATTTTATTGATGACGGGGTATTCAACTGCTGAAGAAGCTGATTACGCACCATCTGTTGTTGGTGTTTTGCAAAAGCCTTTTACGCTTGAGATGATGAGACATGCTGTTCAATCTGCTTTGGGACAATCACGACAAAAGCCTCGGGAAAAGCAACTTAAGCTTGGGCTGCGTTAGAGCTTAAAACCTTTTGAGTAGTCTTTCAATATAATCGATTTCAGGCGCTGGGCGATTGGGGTCACTTAATTTGTTTTGTAAATTTCTCAAAATTTCTCGTGCGCGCTGGATGTCAATTTTATCGGGTACTTTTGTGCTTTCGCTTGTGTCCATACCTTTGGCCCCTTGATTTCTTCCCAAGGGGTCTTTGCCTGCGGATTTTTTGCCGCCGCCATTGCCTGACATGCCTTGCATATCTTTCGCCATTTGCTGCATGCCTTTGCGCAATTGATCAAGGGCCTGGCCTTCTTGACTAAGTGCATTGCCGAGATCATTGCCCTTTAACAGCTCTTCAGCTCTTTGCATGGCACGATCAGCATTTTCCAAGGGAGAGCCGTTTTGACGTCTGTTTTGTTGTCCCTTTTGCCCCAAGCCTTTTTGACCTTGTTTGCCGGCTTGCCTTGCTTTTTCAAGCTCTCTCATAAGTTTTTGTAATTGTTGTCTTAGGGCTTGTTGTTGTTGTTCCAGGCCATTATTCCCTTGGGGTTGACCATTTTGTTTTTGACTTTGATTGCCTTGTTGAGCATTCCTTTGTTGTGATTGATTTCTCTCGCCAGCGCGTCGATTTTGTTTTCTATTTTGCTCGAAGGTTTTGTCCATCAGTCTTTGTTGTTCCTGAAGGATTTTTCCGAGTTCTTCTAGGTTTTTGGCAGCTCTATTTTGCTGTTGCTGATTTTGATTTTTGCCCGTTTGTAAATTTTCCAGCATGTTTTGTAGCTGGCTTAGCATCTGGTTGGCCAAATCTTTTGCCCCAGATTTGGAGAGCTCTTCAATTGTTTTTAGCATTTGCTCAAAATCTTCAGGGCTCATGTTTCTTTGATTGGGGGGTGTGTTTTGATTTTGTGCTTGCTCGTTTTGGTTTTTCTGTTGTTGTTTGGCCAGAGCTTGCATGTATTTTTGCAAAGCTTTTCTTAAATTATCAATTCGTTTCTGAATCTCTTTAGCTGAGGCGTTTTCTTGTAAGGCTTTACGCAATTCTTCTTGAGCTGTTCTTAATTCACGTTCAGCAGCTGAAAGGTCGCCATCTTCAGCGTGGCGGGCTAATTGATATAAGAGTTTTGAAATATCTTCTTTTTCTTGTCTTGCTTGAGCTGATAGCAGGCGGTTGGCTGTAACTTTTAGTCCTAAATAGAGTGTTAAGTCTTTTTCAAAAGGTTTTTTATCGTTGAGGAGTGTGTAGAGCAATTCAGCAAGCAATGGAGATTCTGACGGTGTCATAATCAATTGTTTGCGAAGGCGAATTATGTTTTTTGCAATAGGTTTCGTGAATTTGTATTCAGGTAAAACAATATTTATTTCAGGACTGTTAGATGAATTTTCGCCTTCATCTGTTGCTGAGAGATAGAGAGTGATGGGTAGCCCTGCCCATGGGTGATCCGTTAGATCTTTATAAGTTGTATCCTCACTTGATTTTGTTCCTTGTTCAGAAAGGTTAAGAGGATATTCAATAGGGGCGCCCAGAGGGCGTTCTTCTTCATTTAAGATTGTTGTTTTGGCTTTGTCTTTTTGGAATATTTCTTTGACATGAGCTTTTGCTTCAATAACCCCATAATCATCTACAACCCGGTATTTTAATTTTAACGCACGGCTTTGAGCAGGAGCTGGCAGTTCGACTAACCCAATAATTGGTGGGTTGTCTGGTGTGATTTCAAAGCGCCAATCTTTTAATGGAATTGTATCTATTGTGAGTTTTACTGGGCCGTTCTTGGTCAGTTTTAAATGAAACTCTTTGGTTTTAATCGGTTTTGAAGCTTGCTTTTGAGCTACCTTTTTAGAGGGCGTTTCTTTTGTTGATTTGATTTGCTGATTTAAGCTTTCAACTTCAACATGTTTGGCTTCAGTGCCGTTAATGCGAATTGTTAGCGTGGAATTTTCAGGCGCTGTGAAAACAGGATTTGTATTGTTGGTTTCATCTGCTGATTTATTTGAATTGATTGTTTTGGAATTCTTACTTCCATCAGCAATTAAGATGGGGGCCTTGCCTGTATATGAAGGGGGGGTGACCCATGCATCTACTCTTAGCGCTGAAGTATTTATCATTGGTGGGAGGGTCACTGCATTTGCAATCAGTGACTGGATGTTACCACTTTGGAAAAACAGACCACAAGCTACAATCAGCATCAGCACCATTCTTAGAGCGTAAGGGTCTTGTTTATAAGTTTCTGGTTGAGGGGGGCGGACTTTGAGCTGCTTTATTTTCTCAACAAGGCGATTTTTAAACTGAAGCCAGATGGCCTCTGTTTGACTGTTGGACATACCTGAGAGGTTTGGCTCTAGTCTATCTTTAAATGCTTGAGCTGGTTGGTGAGGCAGAGTTGAGTTTTTATCTAACCTTTTTAGCGCTTCTTTATCTTTGGCAAGACGCAACGATAAAAGGGGATAAAAGCTAGCAATGAAGCCCATTGCAAAAAGGGCAAGGGCTAATCTGTGCATGAGAGGGGAGAGCAGCGGCCAAACATGAAACAAAGTAAAAATTAAAAAGAGTGAGATAACAACAAAAGGCGCCCACAATTTAATCCAGAGGCGCTCTAGAAGCATTGCAACTTTGGTCCAGCGCAGCTTTCTCTCTAGGAGAATTTCACCTTGGTGGCGGTGCTCAGGACCAAGCTCTTGATTGAGCTCTTTATTTTGATTGTGCGCGTTTGGTTCTGTATTTATTGGCTTGCTCTCTCAGTTTTAATAATCTTGATTTGGTATAGGGGTAACCCTTGAAAAACCTCTGTATAATGGTTCTTTTTGTTTCTGGCGGCGTCAATGATTGCCTCCGGTGCTCAAATAGTTTTAGCTATGTTCCGCTCCTCGGCTTCACATTTCCTAGCCAGATACAAAAATTCCTCATTATCTAGAGGTCTTTCAGAAGACGTTTGGCACCATAGCATAGAAATGAGATCTTTGCCTATGGGGGACATCTCGTCTTAAGGTAAGATTATTGTGAGATAGCGGCTATTTTGGGGTAACTCTCTTTGATTTATGAGATTAGGGCCTAATCTACCCAACTTGGTAATTGATCCAGATTGATCAGATCTTCGTAAGCCGGACGGGGGCGAATAACAGCATATTCATCTCCTTTAACCATCACTTCAGGGATGGTTAAGCGACTGTTATAGGTGCATGATTGCACTGCTCCATAAGCGCCAGCTGACATCACAGCGATGAGGTCATCTGGGGCAAATTCTGGCATTTGGCGGTTTTCAGCTAAGAAATCTCCCGTTTCACAAACAGGGCCAACGACATCCATTAAAGATTTTGGAGCTTCATTTTTGCTTTCATCAATGGGCATAATTTGATGATAAGCTTCATAAAGTGTTGGGCGGATGAGATCATTCATTGCGGCATCAACAATGAGAAAGTCTTTTGCAGCGCCTTTTTTCAAATAAAGGACTTTAGAGACAAGAATTCCTGCATTGCCAGCGATCAAACGGCCAGGTTCAAAAATGAGCGTGGCATCAAGGTCGCCAATGGCTTTTTCAATGATGGCAGCATAGTCATTTGGGTGAGGAGGATCTTTTGCGTCTTCCTCATAAGGTATGCCAAGACCGCCGCCTAAATCTATATGAGTGATTTTATGGCCATCTGCTCTTAGATCTTGCACAAGCTCACGCATGAGGCGGAAGGCATTATCAAAAGGTGTTAAATCTGTGATTTGACTACCAATATGCATATGAACGCCGTGGGGCTCTAGCCCTGGTAATTTGGCGGCTATGGCATAGATGTCTCTTGCTCTCTCAAAGGGAATGCCGAATTTATTTTCAGCCTTGCCTGTTGAAATTTTTGCGTGTGTTTTGGCATCAACATCTGGGTTCACACGAATGGCAATACTAGCCGTTTTGCCAAGGCTATCAGCTACTTCGCTTAGAGTGTGAAGTTCTGGCTCTGATTCAATGTTAAAACTTAAGATGTTGGCGTTTAGGGCGGCGGCCATTTCTTCTTTGGTTTTACCCACGCCGGAGAAACAAATTTTATCTGGGCTGACACCAGCTTCAAGGGCGCGGCGAAGTTCGCCTTCAGAGACAACATCCATGCCGGCGCCGAGATTTGCGAGGGTTTTGATGACCGCTTGGTTGGAATTGGCTTTAATGGCGTAACAAACAAGGTGATCAACATTTGCAAAAGCTTGATCAAACACTTGATAGTGCCGTTCTAGCGTGGCGCTTGAATAGCAATAGAACGGAGTTCCAACATTTTGGGCGATGGTTGTGAGGGCCACATTTTCAGCGTGGAGCACACCATTTATGTATGAGAAGTGGCGCATATTATTTTTTATTCTGTTTAAAAGCATAAAAGAACAAGAGATGAGATTTTCATCTGCTTGTTCTTTTAAATGTTGGTTGTTCTAGGCTTTAAATTTTAGAGCCATAAAATATTAAAAAAGGATTAGTTCAAAAGGCCATCTAGAATGAAGGGGCGATGCGGTTTTTTCTCTTCAACGACGACAGTTGTGTCACCTTCAACTTTAGCTTCAGGCGGTGCTTCTAATGGTCCTTTTGCACCACATGCTGTGAGTGACAATGTCAGCCCAGCTAAAATAATAATAGCTTTTGCAGTGCGCAATAACATGGTTTGATCCTCTTTTTGTTGGGCCTTCAGGTTGCCATTTTTGTGCTTCAGATGCCCACATGCCATCCGCAACGGCAACCGGCCTCTTTTGGTGAGCCTTCAGTTGCCTACAAAGCAACCGGCTCTTTTTTAGTTGGCCTTTAGGTTGCCCACAAGCCAACCGGCCCACCCATAATTGTTGTTACGTGTCTGTTTAAAGTTTTAGTCGACGCGTAAAATTTCATATTAGGTGATGAACTTACCTTGCTTAGGTTTGTTTTTCTAGTGATTTTATCCACTTCTTCGCCATTTTTCGAACCTCTGTGGGCGCTGTGCCACCATATGATTTGCGGCTTTTAACCGAATTTTCGACAGAAAGAACGTTAAAAATGTCTTTTGTGATTTTTGGCTCAACTGATTGCATGTCATCAAGGCTTAATTCATGAAGGCGCAGATTTTGTTTTTCAGCCAAGGCGACAATGCTGCCTGTGACATGATGGGCATCTCTGAAGGGAAGGTTAATCACACGCACTAACCAATCAGCGATGTCTGTTGCAGTTGAGAAACCACCGCCAGCAGATTTTGCCATTTTTTCTTTATTGGGGTGCATATCTTCAATCATGCCCGTTAAAGCGGCAAGCGCGAGGGAGTAATTATCCAAGGCGTCAAAGGCCATTTCTTTGTCTTCTTGCATGTCTTTAGAATAAGCAAGTGGTAAGCCTTTCATGACCATTGATAGCCCGTTAAATGCCCCAATGATACGGCCAACTTTTGCTCTAATGAGCTCGGCTGCATCAGGGTTGCGTTTTTGAGGCATGATGGATGAGCCTGTTGTGAAACTGTCAGAGAGCTTAATGAAGTTGAATTCAGCTGAGGACCAGATGACGAGCTCTTCCGCGAAGCGAGAAAGGTGAATGGCGCTAATTGATGCTGCGCTTAGTGTTTCCAGGATAAAGTCCCTGTCTGCTACACTATCGAGTGAATTGGCTGTTGGTTTGTCAAAGTCCAAAGCTTTTGCTGTCATTTTCCGATTAATCGGGAAAGATGTACCAGCTAAGGCGGCTGAGCCTAATGGGCATTCATTTAACCTTTTTCTTGCGTCTTTAAAGCGGGTGACATCACGGCCGAGCATTTCAACATAGGCCAGGCAATGGTGCCCAAAGGTGACTGGTTGTGCTGTTTGCAAGTGCGTGTAGCCAGGCATGACAACTTCTGCATGTTCTTCTGCTTTTTTAGCAAGGGCCAATTGCAGTGTGGTTAACTGAGCTAAAAAATGATCAATCGTATCTCTTACATAGAGTTTGAAATCTGTTGCGACTTGGTCATTTCTTGATCTTGCGGTATGAAGACGGCCTGCTGCATCACCAATGAGCTCTCTAAGACGTGATTCGACATTCATGTGAATGTCTTCTAACTGACGAGAGAAGGTGAATTGATCGGTTTCAATTTCTTTTTGAACTTGCTTTAAGCCAGAGATGATTTTTTTACCATCTGCTTTGCTGAGAATAGCGGCATCAACCAACATTTCTGCGTGAGCAATTGAGCCTTTTATATCTTGTTTATAAAGGCGTTTGTCATATCCGATGGAGGCGTTGATTTCTTCCATGATTTCGGAGGGGCCTGAGGCAAAGCGTCCGCCCCACATTTTATTTGTCATCCACGTTGGCCTTCTTTATTGATTGTGTTCAAAATTTTTTGTTTAGTGTGTTCAAATTTTGTGCGTTTTGCTACGCGATAATACCAATTAGAGGTAAATTTATGAGACTTACGATTATTTCAGCACTTGTTGCAACAGTAATTGGCTTTGTCGCTGTATATGCGAGTTTGACCCTTAGTGGCAATGGTGAAAAGAAAACTGATGCCACAAATCAGGAAAAATATCAAAAAATGCAGGGTGAACGGCTTCGTGCGTTCATTTTTCATAAAGAACCAAAGCAAATTGAAAATTTTAAATTTCAAGATGAGTTCGGAAATACAAAATCTCTTTCTGACTGGAAAGGAAAGGTTGTTCTTTTAAATCTTTGGGCGACATGGTGTGCACCATGCCGAGAAGAAATGCCATCTCTTGATAATTTAAAGAAACACTTTTCTAATAGCCTCTTCGATGTGGTGACTATCTCGATGGATCGTGGTGGGCTGAATAAACCGCGCAAATTTTTTGATGAAGAACGGATTAAATATCTGGATCTTTACATCGATAAAACAACCAAATTGATGTTCAAGATGAAAGCGGTTGGATTGCCAGCAACGATTTTACTTGATGCTGAGGGCCGGGAAATTGGCCGTTTGGCGGGGCCTGCACAGTGGGATAGCGACAGAGCTATAGAAATTGTGCAAAAAGCTTTAGTTAAGTGATTGTATGTTATTGCTTTTTTGTCGGTGCGCCGTATACAAACTTTTTTTCTACTTTAGTTCAAAATTTTACTGTTCGTTAGGATAGGTTTCCTTATCATATTACCCAGGGGCGACTGCATTTTGGGGATTTAAAAATGACGAACAAATTTATGAACATGAAACTGGTATTAAAAATACCAGGGTTGATTGTGTTAAGCGCTCTTTTAATTGGGCTTTCAGTTGGAATTTTAAGTTTTTTTTCTGCAAAAACACTTGGGAATGATTTAATCATTAAGCAGAAAGAAGCCGTTTTAAAAGGTAAGAATACTCACCTAAAAAACTTCCTAACTTCTATTGAACAAGACCTTCAAATCACAGGGACTAATTCTTTAACAATTAATGCGTTTAAGGAATTTCAAATAGCTCGCTTTGAGTTTGATGATCCTTTAAAAGACCTTCAAGCCACATATATTACGAAAAATAAACACCCTGTTGGTGAGAAATATAAATTAGATGCTGGATTTTCAGGCTCTACTTATGATGGTGTTCATGGAAAATTCCATCCCTGGTTTCGAAAGAAACTACTGACTAGAGGTTATTATGATATTTTCCTTTTCGATCTGGAGGGAAATGTTCTTTACAGTGTTGCTAAAGAAGCTGATTTTGCAACCAATCTTGTTTCTGGCAAATGGAAGAGTTCAGGTTTGGGGACTGTTTTTAATGCTGCATTGAAGAGTACTAATAAAGATCAGGTGAATTTTACTGATTTTAGAGCCTATGGACCTTCATCAAATGCACCAGCTAGTTTTATCTCAATTCCAATTTTCGATCAGGGTGAAAAAATTGGCGTTTTAGCTTATCAAATTTCAACTGAAGCTTTTAATTCAATAATTTCTAAAGATGTTGACCTTGGTCAAACAGGTGAAGTTCTTGTTGTGGGCTCAGATTATAAGCTTAGAAATGACTCTAAGTTTACAAAAGAATTTGATGTTTTCAAAACTGAATTGAAAAATGAGGCAATAATCGCAGCTCTTTCTGGAAAGCAAGGGTATGCGGTTAATGGAGACTATAGGAATTTAGATATAACTTTTTTATCCATTCCTTTTTCTTACAAGAATGTGCGCTGGGCTTTAACCACAGCTCAGTCGTCGGATGAGATAAATGCGCCAATTTACACCATGGGATTGCAAATTTTCTTGGTAGTTTCTGGATTGATTGCCATTTTGGCATTGGGTGGGTATTTCATTGGCCGCCAAATCACAAAACCAATTTCTCTTTTAGTTGAAGAGACAAAGAAATTGGCTGATGGTGACACAGCTGTTGCCATTGAGGGACGCAAGAGGCTTGATGAAATTGGCGAACTTAGCCGCGCTGTTAGTATTTTTAAAGACAACCTGATTGAGAATAAAGTTTTAGAAGAAGAAGCCAGACTTAAGCAAGCTCAGGATCAAAAGCGAAGTGAACATCTTGAGCAAATCATAGGTGATTTTAGACAAGTGATGGTTGATGTTGTTGATGGTGTTGTTGGTGAAGCTGACAAGATGAAAGAAAGTGCAATGACACTTGGGCAGGCTTCTTCATCAGCAGAGAATGAAACAGAATTGGTTCTTGCTTCTTCATCTGATGCCACGCGCAATGTTCAGGATGTTGCAAGTGTTGCTGAAGAGCTTTCTTCTGCAATTCGTGAAATTGCTGAGCAAACCAATAGAGCGAATGAAAATGTGAAAAGTGCTGCCAATGTGGCCGTGAAAACAGAGCAGGATGTAAGAGGACTTTCTGAGGCGGCTGGAAAGATTGGTGAGGTTGTCTCTCTTATTAGCGAAATCGCGGAGCAGACCAATTTGCTTGCACTTAACGCAACTATTGAAGCTGCGAGAGCTGGTGATGCAGGCAAAGGCTTTGCGGTTGTTGCGGCTGAAGTGAAACAATTATCTGAGCAGACAGCGAATGCGACTGAGGAAATTTCATCTCAAATTAGCGCGATACAACAATCAACGAATGTGACTGTTTCCTCAATCTCGGAAATTTCAGCTTCAGTTTCTGAAATTCAACAAGTTACCTCGACGATTTCAGCAGCTGTTGAGCAGCAAGATGCAGCTACGCAAAATATTGCATCTAGCATTTCATTAGCTTCTGATGGAAGTATCAAAGCGTCTGAAGGTGTTTCTACTGTTGCAAATACAATTAAAGAAACGGCGCAAGAAGCTGACATTGTTCAAAATGTTTCTGTACGTTTGGGTGAAGTGACAGAGCGTCTCTCTCAATCTGTTAATCAATTCCTTGAAAATGTTTCTCAAGATGTTGAGGTGGATGGTCAGGGTAGCGATGCTGCTAATTTGCGTACAGGCACGTAATTGAGATTAGTTAGATACTAACCAAAGACAAAGAGACCAGGCTTTTTTAAAATCAAGGCCTGGTTTTTTATTTTTTTGATAAGAGAAATACAGCTTCGCGACCCAAAAGATTGTGAATAAATAAAGGAATATCATCGCTGAGTTCTTTGCCATAGCCATTAATGGTGATGGCTTCTTCAACTTTGGCGTTGATGGTTTTGCAGAGGGTTGCAAAATCTTTCACTGTACAAAAATGAATGTTGGGTGTGTCATACCACTGCTCGGGCAGTTTATCTGTTACGGGCATGCGGCCGAAGGCCAGGATTTGCCAGCGGATTTTCCAATGACCAAAATTAGGGAATGACACAATGGCATAATCGGCAATGCGTAGAAGTTGCTCTAAGACTAATTTGGGGTTTTTGGTAGCTTGAATGGTGAGGCTAAGAACTGCGTAATCAAAGCTTTTATCTGGATAGTTTACCAGGTCGCTATCAGCGTCCCCCTGAATGACACTAAGTCCTTTGGCCACTGCGTGATTTACATTCTTTTGGCTGATTTCAATGCCGCGTCCATCGACATTTTTTTCTTCTCGCAATAATTCAAGCAGAGCGCCATCGCCGCAGCCAATATCCAGGACACGAGCATTAGGGCTGATCATTGATTTAATGATCAGGTGGTCATGTCTTGTGGAAGAGAGTGTGTTGAGTTGTTCTTGATTATTACTCACGAAGTTTCCTTTGGTTTGCCGTCAACACTTAGGCCTTTTTGTTTAGCACCGGCGCTAATGAAACCTCTGATTGCGGAGAGCATTTCTGGTTCATCAAGTAAGAAAGCATCATGACCTTTATCAGATTCAATATCAACAAATGAGACGTTGGCGGCATTGGCTGTAAGTGCATGCACGATTTGCCGACTTTCTCTTGTTGGAAAAAGCCAATCGCTGGTGAATGAGACAACGCAAAAGCGTGTTTGTGTGTCTTGGAATGCCCCAGCCAGAATACCGTCATGCTCAGCGAAGAGATCGAAATAATCCATCGCTCTTGTTATGTAAAGATAGGAGTTTGCATCAAAGCGATCTACAAAGCGAAAGCCTTGATGACGCAAATAACTCTCTACCTGAAAGTCTGCGTCAAATCCAAAAGTGATTTTTTCTCGCTCTTGTAAGTTGCGACCAAATTTGGAATGCAAGGCCTCATCTGAGAGATATGTGATATGAGCGGCCATGCGGGCAACGGCCAGTCCTTTTCGAGGATTGGTTTTTTCTTCTAGGTAACGCCCACTTTTCCATTCAGGGTCAGCCATAACGGCTTGGCGACCAACTTCATGAAAAGCGATGTTTTGGCTTGAGTGGCGGGCGGCTGTTGCAATGGGAATGGCTGAGAAAACGCGTTCCGAATATTTAGAGGCCCATTGAAGAACTTGCATGCCTCCCATCGAGCCACCGATAACGCAAAAAAGTTGATCGATGCCAAGGCTGTCTATGAGATGGACTTGTGCGTTGACCATGTCTCCAATGGTAATTACCGGGAATTCGAGCCCGTATATTTTGCCTGTTTCAGGATTGACTGAAGCGGGGCCAGTTGAGCCCATACAACCACCAAGGACGTTGGTGCAAAGAACAAAATATTTATCGGTATCGATTGGTTTGCCAGGGCCTACGAGAATTTCCCACCAGCCTTCTTTGCCGGTAACAGGGTGTTTGCTGGCGGCATATTGGTCACCAGTGAGTGCATGACAGACCAATATGGCGTTGCTTTTCTCTTCGTTTAAGGTGCCATAGGTTTCATAGGCGATGGTGAAGGAGGAAAGGGTTGTGCCGGATTCTAATTTTAGTTCTGTGTTTTCAAAAGTTTTTGTTTCTGATTGAGTGATGATATGGCGCGTTTTTGCACTTGAAGAGGAGCTATCACTTGATGAATTATTGTGATCGATGTCTTCAAGGGGTTTTTCTTCAGAATGATCATTGAGTTGATCTCTGTTTTTAGGATTGCTTGTCATACATACTTTCGAAGTTAAGATCAGAATTAACTTAAGAAATTTAAATTAGCTTTCTTATTTACGATATTTTTTCTAGAAGTTCATCAATTTTATGGGGCTTTGATTTCGCTTTCATAAAAAAAATAGTGCAGGGTGGGGGAAATTCGCTTAAACCTGCTGTTAAATGTTATTTAAACGGAAAAAAACGTGATGAGCACTGACTTTACTCCTCGACCGACCATTCTTGATATTTCGCCTTATGTGCCGGGAAAATCAAGTGCTGGAACTAATCAAAAAATAATTAAGCTTTCTTCAAATGAAACGCCACTTGGGCCCAGCCCCTTGGCTGTGGAGAGTTATTCTCATGGTTCATCAAAGTTATTCCGTTATCCCGATGGTTCAGCTAGTGAACTTCGGGCTGCCATTGCCAAGCAATATGGGTTAGATGCGGACAGGCTCATTTGTGGCGCTGGGTCTGATGAATTGCTTAACTTGATTGCACAAGCTTATTTGCAAGCGGGTGATGAGGCGATTTACACCGAACATGGGTTCCTTGTTTATAAGATTGCTATTCAGGCTGCTGGTGGAACGCCAGTGGTTGCAAAAGAAGTTGATTTAACAGCGAATGTTGATGAGATTTTAAAGGTCGTGACACCTAAGACAAAACTCGTATTCATCGCCAACCCGAATAACCCAACAGGCACTTACCTACCTCATGATGAAATTAAGCGACTTCGAGCGGAGTTGCCATCTACAGTTGGGTTGGTGCTTGACGGAGCTTATGCTGAATATGTGCGCCGTAATGATTATGAAGCAGGTATCGAACTGGTGGCGACGACTGAGAACACCATTATGACCAGGACTTTTTCCAAAATCTATGGTTTGGCGGCTTTGCGCATTGGTTGGGCGTTTGGCCCCGAAGCTATCATTGATGTGCTTAATCGGATTAGAGGACCGTTTAACCTTTCTTCTCCAGCTTTATCAGCTGGGGCTGCTGCTATGGCTGATGCGAAACATATTGAGCAATCGATTGAGCACAATGATCGCTGGGTTGCCTGGATGAGTGAAGAGCTTTCAGCGCTTGGGCTTAAGGTGACGCCTTCTGTTGCGAACTTTATTCTTGTTAGTTTTGACGAGGAGGGGGCTAAAACGGCTGCAAATGCTGATGCGTATCTCATTAATGATGGCATCATTGTGCGCCGGATGGAGAGCTATGGTTTGCCGAATAGTTTGCGGATTACGATTGGCACAGCTGATGAGAACAAGGCGGTTGTTAAAAGCTTATCGCAATTTGTTGAGCAGGCGGGAAGCGCATGACAGTTTTTGATAGAGTTGCTATTGTAGGGCTTGGACTTATTGGTTCATCTCTCACCCGTGCGATTACTGATAAGGGGCTTGCTTCTTCTGTTTTGGGGTTTGATGGCTCTGAAGATGTGCGGGCTGAAGCGCGTGCTATCGAAGGGTTTGGCGCCGAGATAACAGACACTCTGGAAGAAGCTGTTTCGAACGCTGATTTGGTGATTATGGCTGTGCCTGTTGGGGCCGTTGGATCTTTGGCTGAAGAGCTTTGCCCGTATTTGAAAGAGGGGGCAATTCTTTCTGATGTTGGGTCTGTGAAAAAGAGCATTATAGATGCTGTATTGCCTCATCTTCCGGAGACTTGTTGTTTTGTGCCGGGGCATCCGGTGGCGGGTACTGAATATTCTGGCCCGAAGGCTGGTTTTCCGAGCCTTTTTGAGGGGCGATGGTGTATTTTGACGCCTATTGATAACACACCTCGTTCTATGGTTGATAAAGTCTCGAACCTTTGGTCTGGGCTTGGCTCTGATGTGGAAGAGATGGACGCGGAGCATCATGATATTGTTCTTGCCATCACTAGTCATATTCCTCACCTGATTGCTTATAATATTGTTGGCACCGCTGCTGACCTTGAAGAGGTGACATCTAGCGAAGTGATTAAATATTCTGCTGGTGGTTTTAGGGATTTTACACGGATTGCGGCTTCTGATCCGGTGATGTGGCGGGATGTTTTTATGAATAATAAAGGCGCTGTTCTGGAAATGCTTGGTCGCTTTACAGAAGATTTAACGCAGCTTCAGCGGCACATTCGACGCGGTGATGCGCAGGCGCTAGAAGATTTGTTCACTAGGACACGAGAAATTCGCCGCTCAATTGTTGAAGCGGGGCAAGAAACTGAAAAGCCAGACTTTGGGCGCTAGGTTTTAGTGGTCTTTTGGTTTTAGTTTTTTGATTTATCTAGTTGGAACGGGAGTTCCGTCACGATAATCATAGAACCCGCGGCCTGCTTTTTGGCCTGTCCAACCGGCTTCAACATATTTCACTAAGAGTGGACATGGGCGGTATTTTGGGTCTGCCAGGCCTTCATACAATTTTTGCATGATGCCAAGGCAATTATCGAGACCGATGAAATCTGCAAGCTCTAGGGGGCCCATTGGATGATGCGCGCCATAGCACATTGCTGTATCAATCGCTTCAACTGTGCCAACACCTTCATAGAGTGTGTAAATCGCTTCGTTGATCATGGGGATCATGATGCGGTGAACAATAAAGGCTGGGAAATCTTCTGAAACGGCTGTGTATTTATCGAGTGATTTAACAAACGCTTTACAGGTTTGATAGGTTTCTTCTTCTGTTGCGATGCCTCTGATGAGTTCCACCAATTCCATCACTGGAACCGGGTTCATGAAATGCATGCCGATGAATTTTGCCGGGCGGTCTGTTTTGGCGGCGAGACGAGTGATAGAAATGGTTGATGTATTTGAGCAGAGGATGGCTTCAGGCTTTAGAATAGGGCAAAGATCTTTGTAAATTTCTTGTTTTAAGTCTTCATCTTCTGTGATGGCTTCGACGACGAGATCTGCTTCTGAAAGTTGGTTGATGTCTGAGGTAATGGAGATAAGGTCAAGGGCGTTTTGCTGTTGATCTTGGGTAATTGTGTCTCTTGAGACTTGGCGGGCCATGTTGCCATTGATGGTGGCGAGGGCGGCTTCGTTTTTTTCTTGTGAGACATCAACGAGAATAACTTTGTAGCCTGCTAAGGAGGCGACCTGGGCTATACCTGAACCCATGTGCCCTGCGCCAATGATACCAATTTGTTTTATCATTTCTACTGGCTCTTTGCTCTCCGCCATGTTGTCCTCATTTTTAGTTGCGCTTCAGGTTGCCCACCAGCAACCGCGCTGATTAGTTGCGCTTCAGATGCCTTTTTTAGTGCTTTAGATGCCCACAAAGCATCCGCACTATTTTAGTGCCCTTCAGGTTGCCTTTTTAGTGTGCCTTCAGGTTGCCTTTTTTGTGCTTCAGATGCCCATATAGCATCCGCATCAGCAACCGGGCTGTTTTTTCACTTCAGATTTCTAATTTTACTTCAAATACTCAAAAAACATCCGCTAGGAAATATTCAAACCGCAACCGCTCAGGCAACTAACCTTGCATTAGCTATAACAACCGGGGTTTTAATATTATTTTAAAATTTAGGTATGTTTCAGCAATATGCGGCTGCATATGATGTATTTAATATAGCAATATAGGAAAATAAATAAATTAGTTTTTTGCATTAAAACACAATATGTAACGTCTTTGATTTGCGTTGTTTTTTCAGTGTTGCAAAATGTGAACTGAGGGGGCAAATAATTTCTTGTTTGGGCATTAAAAAAGCCGAAAGAAAAGAACATTTCCTCCGGCTTTTTAGATTTTTTGGGCTAAAGTCTCTTGATTTAAGAGAGCGCAGCCTCAAGTTCTGGTAATGCTTCAAATAAATCAGCAACCAGGCCGTAGTCAGCGACTTGGAAAATCGGTGCTTCTTCATCTTTATTAATGGCAACAATGATTTTACTGTCTTTCATGCCAGCAAGGTGCTGAATGGCGCCAGAGATGCCAACGGCAATGTAAAGCTCTGGAGCAACAACTTTACCTGTTTGACCAACCTGGTAGTCATTTGGCACAAAACCACTATCAACAGCGGCTCTAGATGCGCCAACGGCAGCGCCGAGTTTGTCGGCGATTTTTTCAATGAGAGCAAAGTTTTCACCTGAGCCCATGCCACGACCACCTGAGATGATGATGTTTGCTGATGTTAGCTCTGGGCGATCTGATTTAGATAATTCTTCAGAAACAAACTCAGAGATGCCAACTGCTGCTGGTGCGCTGATGGCTTCAACTGTAGCAGAACCGCCTTCTTCAGCTGCTTCAAAAGCTGTTGTTCTAACAGTGATGATCTTTTTAGGGTCACTGGTTTCAACGGTTTGAAGGGCGTTACCTGCGTAAATAGGGCGCTCGAAGGTGTTTGGTGATTTGACTGCAATGATGTCTGAAAGCTGGCCAACATCTAATTTAGCTGCAACGCGTGGCATGAAGTTTTTGCCCGTTGTTGTGGCCGCTGTGAGGGCGGCATCGTAATTTGCCATTAATGGTACGATGAGTTCAGCCATTTCTTCAGCAAGCTGTGATTTTAGTTGTGGTGCATTTGCGACCAGAACTTTTCTCACGCCAGAGAGTTTTGCAGCTTGTTCTGCAACAGCGTCGCAATTGTCGCCAGCCACTAAAATGTCTGTTTCCCCGCCAATTGCAACGGCAGCAGTTAGTGCTTTTGCTGTTGCTGCGTTGAGATTTGAATTGTCGTGATCAGCAATGAGTAGGTTTGTCATTTATAGTACTCCTGCTTCATTTTTAAGTTTGTCTACAAGTTCAGCCACTGATTCAACTTTCACACCAGCTTCTCTTGCTGCTGGTTCTGTGGTTGTTACGATTGTGTGTCTTGTTGCTGTGTCGATGCCATAAGAAGAAAGCTCTTTTTCTTCCAGAGGTTTTTTCTTTGCTTTCATGATGTTTGGCAAAGAGGCGTATCTTGGCTCGTTTAAGCGAAGGTCTGTCGTGACAATTGCTGGCAAGTTTAAAGACACAGTTTGTAGGCCGCCATCAATTTCGCGAGTGACAACAGCTTTTTCGCCTTCAAGCTCAAGTTTGTAAGCAAATGTGCCTTGTGGCCAGCCTAAGAGAGCTGCCAGCATTTGGCCTGTTTGGTTGCAATCATCATCGATGGCTTGTTTACCAAGGAGGACGAGGCCTGGGTTTTCTTCTTCTACCACTGCTTTTAGAAGTTTAGCAGCTGCAAGAGGTTCGATTACATCATCAGTTACTATGTGGATGGCTCTATCTGCGCCCATAGCGAGGGCTGTACGGAGTGTTTCCTGAGTTTTTTTCGTGCCAATTGAAACTGTGATAATTTCTTCGGCTTTTCCGGCTTCTTTTAAACGTACAGCTTCTTCCACTGCGATTTCGTCAAAAGGGTTCATTGACATTTTTACATTTGCCAGGTCGACACCAGATCCATCTGATTTAACACGGATCTTAACATTGTAATCTACGACCCGTTTTATCGGAACTAGGATCTTCATAAATGTGGCCCTCCACTTGTTTCTGTATGAGATGCTCTTTTCTTAGCGTACCTTCAGGTTGCTCATTTTTTACTTCAGATGCCCACTTAAGCATCCGTATAGCAACCGGCACAAAGCATCCGTGTTTCTTTACTTCCGATGCCCACTGAGCATCGGTGTTTTTTAGCTCCAGATGCCCACAAAGCATCCGCATGGTTTGTTGGGATATACTTAACTTTCAAAAGCCAATAGCTGAAAAAAATTGCTGAACGATATCAAGCAATAATTTTTTTACTTTGCTTTGAGAATAATCGAGCGTGTCCCTCGTTAGAAATTAGTCTTCGGGAACCTAACTGGCATCAAAAAAGCTGTCAATAGAGTTACGAAAGCCACTGGCCTAAGGTTCAAGACAATTAAAGTTAATTACTATCAAATAAAGGGACATCTCTTCGTTTCATGAAAACTATGAGCACAAGGCCAGCTAAAAAGCCGCCAATATGGGCCCACCATGCGGTGTTTCCGCCATCCATATAAACAATATGGAAAATTTGGAAGACGAACCAGGCTAAAATAGCAATGGCGGCGTTCACTGGGAGGGGGATATTACCTAAAACGAGTACCCAGAGTTTTACTTTTGGATGTAGCATTAAATAGGCGGCAATAACGCCAGCTACGGCACCAGAGGCACCTATGAGTGGGATTTCAGAATTTGGCGCCATGATTGAGTGTGTATAGCCTGCAACAATACCACAAAGGAGATAGAAGATGAGGAAGGTAAAATGCCCCATGGCATCTTCGATGTTGTCTCCAAAAACCCATAAAAACAACATGTTACCGCCTAAATGCAACCAGCCACCATGAAGGAACATATAAGTGATTAGGGTGAGTTTTTCTGAAATTGGGATGAGGTCAAACTTTTCGCCGGGGATATTGGGCCCGATGAGGCCTTCTGGTAATAGTTCACTTGGAACGATTGCAAAGCTTGCCATTGCAACTTCGTTCACTGGATAAACAATACCAGATTGGAACATGACGAATATGACCACGTTAGCAATGATGATAAGGATGGTCATGAATTGGAATTTAATATGTTCTAATGGATTTGTATCATGCAGGGGGACAAACACTTCGCTAACCTCTTTATCGGGCCCGTTTGGGGCATGTTTTTAGGTCACTAGCTTTGCTTTGACCCTACCTCAGATTTTAGTTGCATTCCATTTTAAGTGGAATGATTTGCTGGTTGAATTCTTACTCATGAAATAAGTTTTGACCACTCTTTTTATTGAAAAAGGATATTTTCAAAGAGTAAGTTGTTGTATTTAGGCCTGATTTTAGATGAGAATTCGAAGCTAATCTGTTGTTTTACAGCAGTTAACTTTGGACTTCGCTTGTTTGAAGTTGCTTTAGCTGCGGTTCTGGCCAGGTGTCCAAAGAATATCGGTTTTGCCTTTGTCATTTACATATCTGCTCATGACGAAAAGTAAGTCTGATAAACGATTGATATATTGCAAGGCTTCTTTTGAAACGATTTCATTTTCTGTTTCACTTAGCTCGACCATATTGCGCTCTGCTCTTCTTGAGATTGTTCTGGCTAAGTGCAAGTTTGCGGCTAAGGCGTTTCCGCCGGGTAGGACAAAAGAGCGCAGTGGCTCTAATTCTTCATTTAATAGGTCGATTTCGGTTTCTAAACGAGTGACTTGTTCAGCTGTGATACGAAGGGGCGGGTATTCTGGCTCAGGGGCACCTTCGATTTCTGGGGTTGCGAGATCTGCGCCTAAGTCAAATAAATCATTTTGAATGCGCAACATCATGGCTTTGAGGTCGGATGATTTTTCTTCTTCAGAATCTAACGCTACGACAGCTAGACCAAGGGCGGCATTTGTTTCATCAACTGTGCCGTAGGCTTCAATTCGAATGTTATGTTTTTCTACGCGATCACCAGAAGCTAAGCCAGTTGTGCCTTTGTCGCCGGTTTTGGTGTAGATTTTATTGAGTTTTACCATTTTGTTATAACCATTCGTTTTGGCCGCTGCTTTTCAAACATTCTCTTTATTGTTTTGTAAGAGGCACTGTTTTTATTCAAGCGGTTAGGCTTTGCTTTTTGGATTGAAGATGAATTTTAAGGGCTTCTATTTTTTTATTAAGAGTCGAATAAAATGACAGTCATTAATAAACAAACCGCTGCAAATTGCAGGCCGACACGCCAGCGCATAAGCTTTTGGCTTAAATTAGGGTTGGTACCGCGCATCATGTTCCATAAGCCAATGCAAAGAACGATAAAGACCAATACTACTGCAATTGGTGCCATCATGAAGGTTAGTTGTTCCATAATTTTCAATCTCTCTTTGAAGGTTCTGCTTTGGAAGCCATGATGCATCCGCATGGTTTTAATTGTTGAATTTAAACGGTATATCACCACTGCTATTATCAAAACAATTTAGTTATTAATCAATATTTTATCTATCATTTTTGTTGGTAAGAATCGTTTTGCATAGGCCAATACATAGGTTGGCACGGTTACATAATAACGGATTTTGGGTGATTGGCTAGTCAGGGCGTGGATTAGCTTATCAACGACGACATCAGGTTCTAATTTGAACTTGTCTGTCCCTCCTTTTTTCATGGCGGCAATTCGTTTTTGATAACTTTCTTTATGGGGAGAATTTTCAGTGTCGATATTTTCTTCATAAGCTTTTAAGCAGCGAGGGACAAATTCAGTTCTAATTGGCCCTGGCTCAATGATTGCGACTTTGATGTTTGTATGTCGTAATTCTTGTCGCATGGCGTCAGAAAGTGCTTCAACTGCATATTTAGAGGCATTGTATGCGCCTCTGTAGTGTGCGCTTACAAAACCGAAAATGCTTGAGCATTGGATGATGCGGCCTTCATTATTGTTGCGCATTGCAGGAATAAGCCTTCTTGTCAGATCATGCCAACCAAAGAAGTTGGTTTCAAATTGCTCTCTTAAAACATCTGTTGGTAAATCTTCGACCGCGCCCGGTTGGCCATAAGCGCCATTATTAAAAAGGGCAAAAAGATTGCCATCTGTTTGTTTTAAAACTTCTTCGGCAACATTTTGAATGGAGGCTTCATCGCGGTAATCCAAATAAAGAGCTGTAACACCTAATTCTTCTTCGAGCATTTTGAGGTCTTCAGCTTTTCTGGCAGTTGCAAAAACTTGCCAGCCTTTTTCATGAAGAGTTTTGGCGGCGCATTTGCCAATCCCTGATGAGCACCCAGTGATAAGAATTGATTTGGTCATGAAATGAGCTTTTATTGAATGATTACTTAACTTTAAAGCGGGCGAATTCTTTTTTGCCTTCTTTAAAGAGAATGAGTTGATTATCTTCAAATTTATAGGTTTTCACTTGTTCTAACCCTTCAGTATAGGCTTGCTCGATGGCCATTTTATTTCCTGCATTGCATATCACTTGAGTGACACCGATGCGGTAGAACTGAATGGTTTGATCTTTTCCAACAGAGAAGACACCATCATAAATGTTGCAGGTGGATTGTCCTTCTATGCTACCATTTGAAAATTTGATGAAACCGAGGTGAAGTCCGTTGTAAGTTTCTTTTTCATCTTTTGTGATGGATTGAATGACCCATTTTTTATCTTCGAATTTCTTTTGTTCTTCGATTGAAGCTGTTTCAGCAGATAGTGAGATAGGGAAAAGACTGAGTGAAAGGGCGAAAAAAACAGTTTTTAACTTGAGTTTTTTGAACATTCGCAGCTCCATTGATCATTTTATTGTTTTGCTAGACAAGCTTAAGCATCTTTTTAAAGGTTTAGTCAATTTAGATGGTGAATTTTAGACGATAGATTATTTGATTTATTAGTTTACATATTAATTTATCAAACTGCTTTTGGCTTGGGTCTTATTATATATCTCTAAATGTTAGTTTTTTTCACATTGTTATTAATTTTGTGGTTTATCTGCTATCAAGGTGCTGGAGATGCTTTGCACTATGTTCTGGGGAAGCTACGCTTCATGTTTAGGGGAAGCTTTGCTTCTTTGATTTTCAGGTTGGATCAGTAAAAATTATCAGATGCTTTAGGGAAGAGGGCATTTGAGAATGGAGAGAAGTTGGGGGGCGTATGCTGGTTTCTTACGTTGTGACGTTTTATAATAAGTTTGAATTTATTCCCTCTTTGATTGACAGTATTACTGCTCAAGAGGGGAGCTTTGAAAAAGAGCTCATAATAGCAGATGATTGTTCTTTGCCTGACGAGCTTGCCAAGTTAGATGAGTTTGTTTCTTCTTTTGATGGCTTTCCTATTAAAATCATTCCTTCTTTAAAGAATACTGGACCTGCGCAATGTTTTAACCGAGGGTTAGAGGCTGTTTCGGGGGACGTGGTTGTTGGGATTGATGCTGATGATGTTTTTGCACCTCATGCGACGAGCTACTATCTTGAACAAATGGAGGCGCATTCAGCTGATTTTATTTATGGCCGGCGTCGGCAACGAAATCATAAAAAAAATAAAAAAGAAGATTTTGAAGTGATTGATGAGCCTCTGGCTTATGTGATTAAGAATAATATTGTTCATATGTGTTTTGCAGCGAAAACCAGTTTACTGCGTAAAGTGGGAGGGGCTGACCCACGATTGTTTATACAAGATCAATCACTTCCTTTAAGGTTGGCTTCTGGGGCGAGCCGCATGGTGCGCTCTGAAGTTGTTACTGTTTTTGTGAATAGTGATGAAGATGGTTTATCTAAAAATGTTGCTCAACAACATTATGATCGCTTTTGGATGGTGATGAATTTTTTAGATGATCACTCTAATTTATCTCAATCTGTTTGTTCAGACTTGAGGGATATTGCACGCTCCTCTCTTTGGAAAATGGATCGCGATCAGGGGAGTTTTAAGATGACCTCATCGCATTTTTGGACATACATTGTTGGGCGTTTGTTTGGAGGTGGGCCTTCAATTGAGCGCTTAAAAAGAGCGGCAGATAAATTGTTTGCTAGTGCTGATATTCGCCGTGTTGAAGTTTGATGTTTCACTCAATATGGACAAGTCTGTTTTTAAGGAAGATAAGGGAAAGTTTGTGAGGAAAAAAATAGCAATCATTTTGCCTTATCGAGCTAACTTTAATCCTAAAACCGCTGGTGGGTTAGAGATTGGGGTTTATTATCAAAATAAGGCCAGCTCTTTTCTTGATGGGATAACGGTTTATGGTGGGCCACAAACTGCGCCTTATAAGGATGTGCCTTATCATTCCGTTGGTCTTGGGGCTTATCGCTTATTTGGTAAGAATGGTGGTTTGTCTCGCGCTTTAAAGCGTCTTTGGCAATCGGATATGCCGGATATGTTTGAGGTACATAATCGGGCCACTGTTTTTATGAATTTGGTTTCCCTCTTGCCTGAGGTTCCTTCTGTCCTTTATTTGCATAATGTGCCGCAAACAATCAAGGGGTTAAAAACGGCCTCTGAACGGGCGCGGGTTTTAGAAAAAGCAAGTGCGATTATTTGTTGTAGTTCATGGGTTAAGACGCGGTTTTGCGAGGGGCTTTCGGGAGACTTTTCTAAGCTGCATGTTGTTGTTAATGGTGTTCCAAGGCCGTGGGAGAAAAAGCCAAAAAAAGAGAAAGTGGTTTTGTTTCCTAATCGCTTGATTACAGACAAAGGCACGGAACTTTTTGCTGAAGCTCTTGCTACTGTTTTACCTAGTTATCCGGAATGGAAATGCTTGTTTGTTGGGGCGGGTGATGAGGACGTGCTTCAAAGACTTGATCAGATTTTAAAACCACTTGGGAACAGAGCCGAAGTTCATGGGCTAAAGCCTTATGATGAAATTTTAGATTTGTTTGCTTCTTCTTCTATTATTGGGGTGCCGGTTTTTTGCGATGAGGCTTTTGGCCGAACGGCAGCTGAAGCGCTGGCAGCTGGGGCAGCATTGATTGCGACGAACAAAGGTGGGTTGGATGATATTTTACAACGGGCTGGACTTCGTGTTGACTATACTGCTGAGAGCATGACCGAGGCTTTAGAAAAGCTCATTGGAAATGAAGAGCTGTTACTTCAAGAGCAAGAGAAATCCTGGGCTAATTTTGATTATAGTGTTGAGCAATCAGCAAAACAGCTTGAAGCGGTGCGAGAGCAACTTTTTTTAAAAGGGTAGTTTGAAATAAGGTTTTTCAAACTTTAGATTTGTTGAATTTGTTTCTTAAAACTCTAGAATAAATTATTGATTTTGTGTGTGTTTCAATTTATTGCACGTGCAGATTGAGACCTTTGATGTTTTAGTATTTTTATAAATGGGGGATGAATTATGGAACTGTTATTTTCTGCCGAAGGGCTGTTTACGCTCTTTATGCTTGTGATGCTGCAAGCTGTGCTTGGTTTTGATAATTTGCTTTATATTTCGATTGAGTCGAAACGAGTTGAAGAAAGCAAGCGGGCTTTTGTGCGCCGACTAGGTGTTGGTTTGGCGATCATATTGCGGATTGTTTTGTTATTCGTAATCCTTAAAGCGGTGAAAGCTTTGCAAGGTACGATCTTTAGTTTTGATGTACCTGATATCGCGAAGGGAGAGATTAGTGGGCATTCGTTAATTGTTCTCTTTGGTGGTGCATTTATTATTTACACAGCGATTAAAGAAATTACCCATTTGTTGGTTGTTAAAAATCTTGATGAAGAAAATGGCGGGCCGAAACGCTCGGTTGCTAAATCTGTTTTCTTAATTGTTTTGATGAACCTTGTGTTTTCTTTTGATTCAATTTTGTCAGCGATGGCGCTGACTGATAGTTTCTGGATTATGGCAATTGCTATTGTGATTTCTGGTGTGTTGATGATTTGGCTTGCTGATCATGTGGCGGTTTTCCTTGAGAAGAACCGTATGTATGAAGTGCTTGGTTTGTTTATTCTCTTTATTGTGGGGATATTACTTGTCAGTGAAGGTGGGCATTTATCGCATCTTGAATTCTTTGGTCATCCTGTTGAGGCGATGTCTAAATCTACCTTTTACTTTGTTCTCTTTGTGCTTGTGGTTGTTGATGTTGTGCAGGGGCAATATCAAAAGAAATTACTACAAGCTGAAGCCGCTCGTAACTCTAAGGTAGCTTGAGGGCAGCTGGTTTAAAGAACTGTTTTTACATAATAAAAGAAAGGCCTGGAAATCTAATTCCAGGCCTTTCTTCTTTCAAGGGTTAGTTGGAATAAATTAGAGAGCTCTTACTTCTAGTAAGAATTCTGCGACCCGTTCTTTTAAGTTTTCTGCGTTGCCGGAAAGGTCCGTTGCAGCGCTTTCTACTGAATTTGCTACCTGGCCTGATTGTGAAGAAGCTTCTGATACGCCTTCAATATTGTGAGCAACTTGCTGGGTTGCTGCTGATTGTTCTTCAACGGCTGCTGCGATGGTTGAAGAAATTTCGGCTATTTCGGAGATGATCTTTTTAATAGCGCCCATTGATTCAACGGTGGACTCTGTGGAGTTTTGGATCTCGTCAATTTGTTGCGCAATGTCTTGGGTTGCTTTCGATGTTTGAGAGGCAAGCTCTTTGACCTCTGAAGCCACAACGGCAAAGCCTTTTCCTGATTCTCCGGCTCTTGCAGCTTCAATCGTGGCATTGAGAGCGAGTAGATTGGTTTGGTCTGCAATTTCTTGAATGATATTGACGACTTCACCAATTTTCACAGCAGCATGGCTCATACCGTTGATGAGATTATCTGAATGTTCGGCTGCTTCGACTGCATCGTTTGCTACTTTTGTGGAAGAGGCGACTTGTGTAGAAATTTCAGTAATGGCGTTTGATAGCTCAGAAGAGGCCGTTGAAACACCAGCTGCTTGCGCGTTTGTTTCTTCAGCTGCAGTTGAAAGCGTGGTTGCGCTTTCTCTCATATTTCCAGCTGAGGCAAGGACTTGCTCTACAACTGTGGCAACATTTTCTTCAAATGTATCTGCTAGTTTAACTTGGTTTGTGGCTACCGTCCATGTGAGCATTGGCCCGACGTAAGTTCCGTCATCATCAATGATTGCTGAGGCGGATAAATCTAGTGTCTCTGGTCCTAATTTTATTTTTGTGCGGTAAGGTAAGTTCTCTGGTGAAGATAGTAGGTTGCGCTGATGTGACGGATTTTTATGGAACGTATCAATACAGGTGCCTTTTAGTTTATCTACTGGAACGGGTAATAAGCTTTGTAGGGGGCGTAATGTGTTTAGAGATGTTTCATTGATGAGCTCAATTTCCAGGGTGTCTTTATTGGCAAACATAACATTTACGGGCATCTTATTAATCATTTGCTCGCGCAGTTTGTTTTCTTTTTCGGCTTTGACTTTATCAGTGACGACTGACCATGAGAGGACGGGGCCGACATATTTTCCATTTTCGAAGATGGCCTCGACGTGCAGGTCTAAATATTCTTCACCAACTTGAATTTCTGTGCTGTGGGGCAGGTTGTTTGGGTTTTTGAGTAACTCTCTTTGATGGCTAGGGTTTTTATGAAAAATATCTATGGATTGCCCTAAGATTTCATCTGCTTTGCAAGGGAGGACATGCTCAATCTTTTTTAGATTTTCGATTGTTGATTTATTGACATAAATAATTTTGAAATCTTCCAGGTCACATCTCATAACAGATAATGGGAGGGTTTCGACAATGGCTTCAAATACTTTATTTGAATTCCCTTTGAATTTTTCTGACAAAGATTTCATTGTTAGGCTTCCTTATATATCTATGAAATGCTTTCTAGGTAAGACGCTCTAATTTGTTTTTTACCTTGGAGTAAGTAGCGAGTTTTCTATTTTTCAACGGTGAATAGTTTTGAATAACCTTCAAATTTTACGGTTAATTTTTTACTAACAAACACAACTTTAAGTTTAATTTTTCTTGCCTCTTTCTCTTTTTAGGTGTTTTTTTGCTGGTTTTTTTATCAGACAACCTTCATTTGTGTTATCTTTTTGCATCACTGTTGCCTTTGTCATACATTTTCCACATAGGTGCCTTTTTGTTGCCGTCTAGTTTTTTGATGTTGCCGGGAGAATAAAAAGTTTCTTTTAGGAGAGAAGTATGAGGTCCAAGAGTGACCATGCAGAAGCTGCAGAGCAACGCGGCAAAGGTGATTTTAAAACCCTTAAAAATGCCCGTGATTTTGATGTATATGGGGGGAGAGCAAAAAGCTTTTTGCATGATGTGCTTAACCCTGGAAATATCCTCTTAGGGCGTCAGCATATTCTTCCCCGAGCTACTGGTGATGTTATGGAGATTGGGGTGAGGCGAGGCCGTAACTTGCCTTTTTATAAATCTCAAAGTGTGCGTTCTTATATTGGTGTTGATCACTCGCCAAATGTTCGACAAATTTCTCTAATGGCAGAACGGGTAGATTTTCCTGTTGAAGTCATTGCCTCTATGCCTGATGCACTTTCTTTGCCTAGTAACAGCATGGATTGTGTTGTCAGCGCCTATACTCTTTGTTCGGTGAAAAACCCGCAAAAAGTCATGAGTGAAATTCGGCGTGTGCTTCGCCCTGGTGGGCATTTATTATTTTGTGAGCAGGGCCGCCACCCTTCTCGTCATGTGGCGTTTATGCAGGATAAATTAACACCACTTTGGCGTCGTATAGCTTTTGGCCGGTCTTTAAATCGAAATATGTTTCGGCTTATTTCTGGTGCTGGTTTTAAAATGGATTTCTTTGAGATGGACCGTTTTCCCCTGAAGCCTCTTATTTTGGGGTATCATTATGCTGGGGTCGCAGTGAAAGCTTGATGTAGATATTGGTTTGGTTTTGAGGTGATAAATTCATTTCAGCTTATTTAGCTTCTGTTGAATTTTTTCTTTTTAAAAATGATTTTGGGTTTTTCGCTATTTTTGAAAATGATTGAACTGCATTTTTCAAAGCAGGGCGGGCGCGTTTTAAATATGTCTCTTCATAGAGACGCCCTTTTACACTAGTGCTGTAGGCAAAGTCGTATACAGGAACCGATTGCTCTGTCCATTCATATTTATAATTATCGCCTGGTGCGAAAAGGTCGATTGTTTTGACACCCTTCTCAATAAGAGCTGCAATGGTATCTTGCATTTGCAAGCTGCCAGGACTGTGGGCGATGTATGATGGATCATAGACCCCGAGATGGGCGCCATAATAATCTTTAACCAAAATTCCGATTTCAATAGCGGCTGGATGGTTGTCTACGCAAAGTTCTGAGACTTTGATATTTGCGGAATGATTATTTTCTTTTGTAGCTGCGTCGAAGAATTTATCTATTAAAGAGCTGCTGAATGCTGGTGAAATAGTTTTTGTTGCTTTCAACCAATCTCGTTTAAGGTTGATGGCATGGTTTGCTGCTCTGTTTGCTTCTTTCCCCTCATCGAAAATATTAAAGGATAGAGGCCCTTTTTCTTCTAGTTTTCTTCTATGGCGTCTTTTTGCTTTGCGACTGCGCTGGGAATATCTTTTGTTAAACTCAGTGAAATTTTCATCACCCCTCACCTCGATATAGGGTGCTGTTGTCTCTTCCAGAATTGTCGCATTGTACATTTCTAATAAAGGGGTGATGGCGGCATCAAACCTTGTTTTTCTTAAATGAAAAAGGTCTGGTTTTACAGTTTCATTTAAATAGTTGAAGCCTGCTTTTAGCCATTGGAGGTTTTGAGGGTTTTCTTGAATGAGAATGTCGCCATATTGGCTAACTGGTTCGCCAATCCATTTTAATAATTTTAGGCCAAATTTATTTTCTAGGATTAATGGAGCTACCAGGACGAGTTCATCATCTATGCGGCCAGTTAATATGACCATATTTCTTGGGCTGAATTCAAATTGATTGATCCAATGCCAGATCCAATTATAGGTTTGAAAAAGTTGAGTACCTGTTCCATGAGCTTCGAAAAGGTTATTCCAATTGTCTTTTAGCTGGTCGAATTCTTTGGCCGTCTGGATTATGGAAAAAGTTGGTATGATGACATCACCCAAAGGGGTTGATTTTTTCGCTGATGATTGATCAAGCTGGTTTTTATCAATTGATGCTTCATCAATTGATTTTTCAGCAGTTGGCGATGTATCAGCTGCTTTTTCTGGCGATTGATCGCTTAGGGACGTCATAACTCATTTACTCCATACATACTAACGGATGGCTATATATACCATAGGCCGCAAAGATTCCATCACGTTAGAAGTCCAGCTTAATTCTCCATTTTAATGGGAGTTGGGTTTTTCTTCAACTGAGGGGTGATGTGACTTTTTTCGAGATGTTTAGTATGACGCGGAAAGAATAAAATTTTGTTTATTTTATTTAAATTATATTTTCACTATTTTCGTGAGTTCAAGAAATGACGCTTGAATAAAAGTCAATTTCATAAGGGCTCATGAGCGTGAATTGTTCTAAATTGCTGCTAGGCGGCATAAACTCTTGAAATGATTGATAGTTTGACATGACATTCTTATGGGCATTGTCAATTACAACCAGATAGATTTGCCTTGGCATTTGACCAAAAGATTGGCTTAAATTTTCCATAATTTGTGACAACCAGCTGGCTGATTGTGGTTTAAACATATGAACAACTAAGGGGGCTTGCGGCCACTCTACAAGACGAAAATCACTTGTTATGAGCTCTACTTGTCTTTGGCTCATAAATGTTCTGGGGTATTGGGCGATGTTCATTGCGGCGTCATCTGCCCAATTTCCACGAGACTCGATGCCATAAATGGCCCTGAAATCTCTATGAGAGGCTAATAAGACTGTGCGCCCGTGACCGGCTTCAGGGTCAACAAACACATAATGGCGAAAGCTTGCGCCTTCTTGATAAGAAGCAAGGCAGTCTAGAGACCACTCGACCAGGCGGGTTGGGGCGCAAGGGGCGATTTCTTCTCGTTCTCTTAATGATTGAGAGCGAGCCATTGTGCGATATTTGGCTAATGGGTTGAAAAGACGTTGCTCTATTTCTCGATCATAACGACGCTGGTGCCATGATAAGAAAAGGTTGCGGCGCATGAAATCCCAACTTTTTAAGTCAAGTTGAGTGCTGACCTTCTTTAATTGCTCTCTTAAAAACTCAATGATCTTTTCTAATTTGGCATCAGGGTTTAATCGTTCGTGCCTTTTGGTTAGAGCATTTGTTTGGATTTCACTGATTTGTTTGGCGTGCTTTTCATCGCTTTCAGAAATTTCAATTTCTTCTTCAATTTCATTAACCGCACCAATTTCTTCTTCGTTGATATTGGCTAAAGCGGCTGCGATTTCATAGCGGTGTTTTTCTAGCCGTCTGAGGTTTCGGGCTATGGCAAGGTCTTGCTCATTTATAACATCTTCGCTACTGCCCGGTTTGTTAGGATCAACCAGTCCTACAAGTTGCTCTCCTTCATCGAGGTTTGCTTCATTGTTTTCATCATTGGAACTTTCCATAGCGCTAAGGCCAAGACTTCCTGTTGGATGATCCTGTTGGTCTTCCTCTAACAAATCCAGGTTTTCAGCTTCCATTTTTACGGTGTTCATATACCGTTAGCTCCAATGAATGAGTGTCATGTGGTGATTGCAGGCCTGTATTTTTGCGAATCACTTTGAGATTTCATTTATTGTCTCTGAAAGTTTTGCTGAAGAACAGAGTTTGAGTGTCAGTTTTTCAATTTTTCCCTTGAAAAGATAGGTTTAGATTAAAGGGGGAGAAATAGATGTTGCAATTTTGGCGCTAAAACATTTGAAAACAGTGTTTTATTCATTAAAACAAAATTTTAAATTAGGCTAAGGGGAAGCGCCAAATTTTTATGGCTTCACCGGCGAGCCAATTTTGCCGTCTATTGATGGCGCTTGCGGTCCATTTTTCTTCTTCAAGAATACGGGATGTAATTTCTAGACAATCTTTGGCGTAAACTTCTTTTTTTGTTTCGAAATTTGTGTTGCCGAGCTTCCTGTTTAATTCAGGTGAGATGAGTGTCATGTTGCCCAAGCGATTGACAAACTTAGTGGCGCCGCCTGGAAAATCCTTATTCGGTGTTTTCCAATGATCTAGGAACTTTTTCGGCAATATATGTTCCAAATCTGTTTCATTGCTTGTGGCGCTATATCTTGGGGCCTCATCATCTGAGAGGTTGTTGTTTATTTCTGAAAGGATGTATCTGGCTAATACCGTTGATTTGATTGCTTTTTTAGAGAAAATTGATTGAAACTGATTATCTTGCGGGTAAATATCTTTAAAAAAGAGGTTAAAGGCTTCAGTTGCGCTTATGTCTTCTTTAAAGTTTTTTGAGTTGTCACGAATTGCATGGGCTGTTTTTATATATGTTCGCAATAGTTCGGCTGTGTTTTTCCCGCCAATGGTGCTGAAGCGGAATGTGAAATTTTTGATCATCACGAGATAATCATAAAATAGATGCGGTGTGTTTTCGAGCACAGCGAGTAGTAATATATAACATTGCTCAGCTCTGATGATGCTCAAGTGCTTTAGTTTTTTCTTGATTTCATTGATGTTATTAATATCTAGCCGTTGCCATAAATCGTGATTGCTATCAATTATAGCGCCATAATACTCTGAACTAACTGTTATTTGATCTGAGAAATGGCGGGCGTCGTCTGGTGTTTCAATTTGCTTTTTAATGGCGGCAAATAGACCGGCGCTTGGAATGGCACCATGATATGAATTCCAATGATGACGAAGGAACCGCATTAGTGAAAAATGACCAATGTTTTGGCTCATATTCTCCCAATTGCGTTTGACAATCCCTAGATGATTTCCAGCTTTTGAAAAAATAAAATTCTTCAACAGGTCTGCTTCTGATAATTCAACACCTCTGTTGTTCAAAGCTTCAAACAATGTGAAGGCTTTTAAATCATCTTCAACATCAATGCGAATGAGAAAGACTTTTTCTCGAAGCGCTGAGATGATGCGATGAGCAACGGTTTGTAGAGAAGGCCCTTCTTTGATGAGGTTACCAATTTGTTTGCACATGTAGATATAACAGCGTGCTAGCTGCAAATTTGATGGTGAACAAGTTTCTTCATCAGCTATAGAGTTTAGAAAATTTGGGTCTGTAGCTGCGATGATGTGTTGCTCGAAGAAGGCGCGATCATTTAAGTTTAAGACAAGGTTTGGTTGCTGGCCGTTGAGTGCGTAATCAGGCCGATTTAAGAAATCTTGTGATAGAAGATTGGCAAGTTCGTTTTCTTCTTCTGATTGTAAATGCCATTTTAGAGCGCAGATGAGAATTGTGGTTGTTGTAACCCTTTGTTGACCGTCAATGAGAGTGAGGTCTGGGTTTGTTGAATTGTCTATGACGACAGAGCCGAGAAAATATTCGTCGGTGCAGCCTTTGAAAGTTTCTTGAATGTCCATCCAAAGATCGGCATAATTCTCCTCATCCCATGCGTAATTGCGCTGGTAAGGGGGGATGACGAGTTTACCGTTAGATCTAAGTAAATCACCTATGGAGGTGATCTGGCTGGAAATAGCTGAGGACATGAGATTTTATTTTATCTAATGAAGTGCAATTGAGTTTTTTTCTATAGGGCCTGTTTTATACTTAGTCGTCAAGTGGTATTCGGGATAATTATTTTCAATAAAGTTTAAGTAATCAATTTGGGGGAGTGTGAGGATGGGTGAGGGCTCAATTTTATTTATTGGGGTGTTTGCGGCGTTTTATTTTATGGTTTTGATAGCGTCTCAAATGCGGCTTCGCTCACAACCGACTTCTTTGTCAGAATTTTTTGTGGCCTCTCGAAATGTTAAACTCCCGGCGGCCATTGCAACACTTGGGGCAACGGAAATAGGCCTTATTACCATTGCATATAATGCTCAAACAGGGTTTGGCGCTGGGTTTTCTGCATTTCATATTGGGGTTGCTGCTTTTATTGGGTGTTTATTTGTGGGGTTGACCGGTTTTATTGTTGCGCCTTTGCGCCGAACTGGTGTTTTGACGGTTCCTGAATTTTATGAGCAGCGGTTTGGCCGTGATATTCGCCTTTTTGGTGGGATCATTATGGTTTTGGCTGGGGTTCTTAATATGGGGTTGTTTTTAAAAGTAGCGGCTCTTTATATCTTGCCTATGTTACCAGCTGAGATTGGTAGCGCTTCCATTGAAGTGATTATGGTGGTTCTCATTGGTATTGCTGTTTCTTACACGGCCTTTGGTGGGATGCGGGCGGTTATTGTCACGGATATTATTCAGTTTTGCCTGATGGCATTTGGGCTTATTGCTATTTTGATTTATCTCACTGGAATTGTTCCTCTTTCCGAGGCTGTTGCTACAGTGGAACGTGTTAAAGGTGAGGAAGGGTTTAACCCGATATTGTCTAAAGATTTTGGGTTTGACTATGTTTTGTGGATGATCATAGTTGCCGGGATTGTGAGCTCAGCTGTTTGGCCAACTGCGCTTAGTCGTGCGCTTTGCATTGAGAATGAAAAAACAACCAAAAAAGCTTATCTTATTTCTTCTCTTTTGTTTGCAGGCCGGATGATTTTACCAGCTATGCTGGGTATTCTTGCTTTTACCTTTTATGCCCGTTCTGGCGCTGATGCTGTCAACCTGGTTGGTGATGCGAAATTGGCCGCGACGGCTCAATTTATGGCTGATGTTTTACCAGCGTGGATTATTGGTTTAGCAGTTGTTGTTTTCTTTGCATCTTTTATGTCGACCCAGGATGGGTATCTCTTTTGTTGGGCCAGTGTTTTGTCGCGAGATATTTTGGGGGTAATTACTGGTAAGATTGAAGATGAAGGGTTTCAAAAAAGGTGGACCAGGATCTTTATTGTTTTAATTGCGCTCTATGAACTTTACTGGGGGCTCATATATTCTGGAACAGAGGATGTTTGGACTTATATTGCCATT
Organism: Hyphomicrobiales bacterium; assembly: GCA_965230545.1. Taxonomy (GTDB): domain Bacteria; phylum Pseudomonadota; class Alphaproteobacteria; order Rhizobiales; family HXMU1428-3; genus HXMU1428-3. The sequence goes on from CBDDLE010000001.1 coordinate 247,812, forward strand.
ACCGGTTCGATTTATTTTTGCTCTGGCATTGTTTTGTTAGCTGGCGGGCTTTATTGGAAAGGGGCGACCCGCTTAGGGGCTTGGGGCGCTTTAATCTTTGGGTTTTCAGCTTTGTTTGCTTTGGGGCCTATTAAAGAGGCAACTCTGTTTGCTGAATGGAGTGATGCGCAAATTGGCTTTTTCTCGATTGGATTGTCAGCATTTGGTTTGATAGCTGGATCTTTAATTGAACGAAATTTCTTTAAAAAGCCGATTTCAGGTTAGTTTTTAATCTTTTTCAGTTTCTGATAATTCGCTTAGAACGGAGTGTTTTCCTTTATATTCCTGGTGAAAAGGTTGTTTTAGAGGTTGTTGGGCCACTTTTAAGGCCTGTATCCACTAGAAAATGCATTTTCTTAGCGAATTTCTTTGTCTTTTTCACTTTTTGTCTGCTAAAGGGGTAGACAACTGAAGTTTACCAATAAAATGAAAACGTTAAGGAGAGTTATCATGTCAACAGAAGCAGATCACAAAGCGATCGTAGTATTTAAAGAAGGCACAACATTGAATGTTGAAGGTCGTAAGTACCACATCAATAAGCTTGTGAAAGCGGTTCAAGAAGGTGGCAAGGGCGTTCATGTTCAAGACACTGGTGCTAATGGTGGCTCAATTGCGATTGTACCAACTGAAGTTGCTGCTATTCACGTTGAGAAGCTTTAAGTTTTTTAACTGAATGAGTGAGCGAGTTAAGGTTTATTCTCTTAGCTCAGTTTATTCAAAAAAGTCCCCATCAGAAATTGATGGGGACTTTTTTATTGCTTAAATTTTGGTATTTGAGATTAGCCAATTGAAGCACCTGTCTCTCCAGCTTCCCCTCTACACATACAAAAAAAGGCAGAGGTGTTTAACCTACTGCCTTTCGTAATGTCAGGTAAAAAAGAAGTTTTATTTAGAGCAATCGATTGTGACTTCGAATTTTCTGATGTTGTTAGCTTCGTTGCTTTCTGCAATTAGATTATATGGGTCAACGTGAGCATAGAGGGTGACTTTTGTGATGCCATTTGCGCCTGTTACGTTGTCGAACTCTTGAATGCCAGCTTCTTTAACCAGTTTTTGGAATTGAGCTGTTGTTAGAACGCCAGTGCGCGGGGCACCTTGGTCACCTTGGAAAGCACGGATTGCTGTGCGTGTATTTGAGCCGATTACGCCATCGATGCCTTTTGGATCAAAGCCTAGCTTTGAAAGGGCGGTTTGGATGGTTGCTGCGCGGTTGCGGTTAGAGATTTGTTTTTGGGCAGCTTCTAATTGACCTTTTGAGATTGATAAGAAGAAACGTCCTTTTTTCAAAACACCTTTTGCAAGCTCAAATGCAAGACCTTCTTGATCTAGCGGTTTTAGATTGGCTTGTTCTTTGATTTTAGCAATCATGTCGATGTTTTCAGGAACCCAAACAGCTAATAGCGAGCGGAATGTTTCTGAAAGACCAAATGAAGCGGCTTCTGTGCCAATGTTTTTAATAGCAATACGACCTGAAGCTAGCGGTTCGCTTGTAAGGCAAGAGCCAGCGTAAATGCGGCTGTCTTTTTCGTTAATGATTAGATCTGGCTGAGCATTTGCTGGGGCAGTGGCTGTTAGGCTTAAAGAGACTAGTAGTGCGCCAAGCAAACCTACTTTTTTCATTGAAAAGTGTTCTTTCGTCATGACACTTTACTCCGTTTGTTCTTTCGTTTCGGTTCAATTAAAATTTTGTTTTCTTTAAGGAAGCTCTTGAACTGTCTTACTTGTTTTGACAAAATTATTCTGATTTCTAAGCTTTAAAAAAGCTGTCAGTATAAAATTTGCAAAATTTTTCGCAAAATCCCGTAGAAATCCCCTTAGAATGATCAGTGCCATAATGAGGCCTTTTTTGCAAGTTTTCCATTCCCATTCAATTGGTTATTAACATTGATTAGTATGAAGGTTTGATATTTTAGCCTCACTTTTTTCGTTTTTTAGTTCGTCTTGCACGTTTTTCTTCGATTAAGGGGGAATAAGTGGCCGGTTTTTAAGGAGGGAATAGGTTTAAAAACGATCTATTTGATCTAATAATTTAAAAGACTTATCGCATGAGTTCTTTCATAGCTTTTGTCACACCGCTGACTGTGAGTGGGAACATTTGATTTTCAAAGGTGTGTTTGATCATTTTTATGGATGGTGTCCAGTTCCAATGTTCTTCAGGAATTGGGTTTAGCCAGGCGATATGTTCGAAACTATTTACAACCCGTCTTAACCAAACTTCGCCAGGCTCATCATTCATGTATTCAACTGAACCACCTGGGATGGTGAGTTCATAAGGGCTCATGGAGGCGTCTCCCACGAAGATAACTTTATAATCTTTATTGTATTTATGAAGGAGGTCATAAACGGGAACGCGTTCTTGCCAGCGGCGAGCATTGTTTTGCCAAACGAAATCATAGAGGCAATTGTGAAAATAATAATAATCAAGATGTTTGAATTCTTGATGCGCGGCAGCAAAGAGTTGCTCTACCAGTTTGATGTGCCAATCCATTGATCCGCCAACATCAAAAAACACTAATAATTTCACTGCATTGCGTCGCTCTGGGCGGTGCTTTACATCAAGATAGCCTTTTTTGGCAGTGGCTTTGATGGTTTGGTCAATGTCGAATTCAGTAGCTTCTCCGCTTCTTACATGTTGGCGAAGACGGCGCAAGGCCACCTTCATGTTTCTTGTTCCCAGCTCAATGTCTGGATCGAGGTCTTTAAATTCTCGTTTGTCCCAAACTTTGATTGCTTTGAAGTTTCGGTTGCCTTTTTGGCCAATTCTTATGCCTTCAGGGTTGTAGCCATAAGCACCGAAAGGAGAGGTTCCGCCTGTGCCAATCCATTTGTTCCCACCTTGGTGGCGTTCCTTTTGTTCTTCGAGCCGTTTTTTCAGCTCTTCCATGATTTTATCCCATCCGCCTAAGCTTTCTAATTCTTTGCGCTCTTCTTCGCTTAGATAAAGTTCGGTGAGTGCCTTTAGCCATTCTTCAGGGATTTCTTCTGTTGAAAGGTCTTCCATGAGCTCAAGGCCTTTGAAACAGTGACCGAAGACTTGATCGAATTTATCTAGATGGCGCTCATCTTTGATTAAACTCATGCGTGAGAAGTAATAAAAATCTTCAATTTTTTTGTTTGGGATATCATTTTTTAACCCTTCCATCAGGGTGAGATATTCTCGAATTGTTACGGGAAGGTTTGCGGTTTTTAGTTCGTAAAAAAACTTTAAAAACATGAGTTTAACTAATTTTCCTATGGAAGATTTTTATGTGGGTTAGGATGGTGAATTTAACCTTCAGTTTATCATAAGAAATGTGGTTAAGACAATGTTTAGAAAGAAAATTAGTGATGTTGATAAAATAATGAGAATTCACTTTTATATTTTGTTACCTTAATTATTAAATCAAGATTTTCTTATTCTGCTTCTTTTATATTCTATAGGTAGAGTATAAAATGAATTATACTTGATAAATATTAATAAGGAAGGTAGATATCATGACGCGCATGGATAGATCTTCTGGAAGTATTGAGGGGCATTTTCCAGTTTCTGCAAACGCTGAACAACCACGTATGGTTAAACCAGGAGAGAGGCAAACCTTTTCAACTCAACTTCGTTTGCTTATTCATCAGGCGAATAAGCTTAATGAGAGAAGTTGCGCTCTTCATTTGAAATTTGCATTGGCTGCATTGCAATCACATGTGCCAGTGAATGAGCAAGACCCTTAATCAATGTTCTTTAAATATCTGTGATTTCAAAAATAAGAACACTCATATTTTTTAATTGGTTGAGAGGTTATGGATTTGAGTGGAGGTCTTTTTGTAAGCTTTCACTCGTTTTTTTTGTTTTTTTGTTAAAAGTGTTCAATAGTTTTATCTCATTTTTGCCATTAAAATCCATCAAGGTAAGATGCACTGTTTGTCTATATTGGTATTTTTGTTGATTAATTGATTGAATTTATTAGTATAAACTTTGTTTTATTGTTTTTATCCAATTTGAGACCTTTGAAGTTTTCTAAGCGGAATTAAGTTAGCTACTTTTTGATTTGAATTAAGATTTTTAAATGATTGAGCTGTTATTCTTAAATTAATAATCCGTATGCAAACTTTCAGAAATGCTCACTTTTGAAGCATTTTTACTTTTTGGTTGGTTTTGCGTTTTTGTAACGAGATTTGAGTTTCGGGGTTGAGGGGAGTTTTAGTGTTGAGTAGATACTCTTTAGTGAGCGATGGGCGGACTCTGGCTAAAATAATTTTTTACAGAAGGGGCGGCTTTCGAGCTCAATGTTCTTTCTATAGTCTTTTTTGTTTGTTTCTTTTTTCATTTAGTTCATTTGCGCATGCAGCTCCTTTTTTTGAGGAGTTGTTGAAATTTGGTACGCAGCAAGATGAAGCTAAAGTTCTACCTAAGATTAAGAAAAAAAAGAAACTAAAAAATCCTGCGATCCAAAACCAACACTTACAAGGCAAACAATTACTGGCACCTCCTTCTACAGAACGCGAAGTTGCACAATCAACTCGTGTTGCTCAGTCTGAAAATAAACGCAGAGACACCAACAAGAAAAAAGCTAAGAAATCTCTATACAGCCGCGAAGTGTTTTTGAGAAATCATCATGTGGTTACCATTTTGTCAGGTGATTTGGCTGGGGCGGATGCGCGTTTTGCGGCTGATATTTCCAATGTTTTAGATAATGATGATGGTAAGACGCCTATTCGGGTTGTGCCGTTGCTAGGGCGCGGTGGTGTTCATAATATTAAAGACCTTTTATTTTTAAAAGGGGTTGATATGGCGATTGTCTCGCAGGGGCAATTGGGCTTTTTAGAATTGCAGGACCCTGAATTTTATCAAAATATTCGCCAGAATATTCAATATATTTCAAAGCTTTATAATTCTGAAATGCAAATTCTAGCCAATCGAAAGATTGGAAGTGTTTTGGAACTTTCAGGTAAGCGTGTCGTTCTTGGTAAAAAGCTGGGTGCTACTGATATGGATGCTCGTTATGTCTTTACGCAGTTAGGTATTGATATTGAGGTCGTTAATGTAGATTTCTCTGAGGGATTAGACAGGTTGGAAAATGAGCAAGTTGATGCTATTGTGGTATTTGGAGGTGCGCCTGTTGAAGGTTTTAAGACGTTGAGAAACCCTTCAAAATTTCATTTTTTACCGATTACTCCCCAGACAGTTGGTTTAAATCCTTATTTTAAAATTATTGATGAGTATTTGCCTATTAAGTTAACTGCGGAACAATATCCAAACTTAATAGATAAAAATAAACCAATATCAACAATTTCTTCCAGTGTGGTTTTGGCCATTTATAAGTGGAAGCGCAGTCATAAACGATATAAAAAATTAAGCCGTTTTGTTGAGGCTTTCTTTACAAATTTATATAGTTTTGATCAAAGATCGCGTCATCCAAAATGGCAAGAAATTAACATTGATGCGAAAGTCGCTGGGTGGTCTCAATTTGGGGCTGCTACAGAGTGGTTAAAAAACCGGCGTAAAGAAATCGGACAAGAAGTTTCTGCTGGTGAAATGAAGATAGCTATGGATGCTTTTGTTCGGCAATATTCTAAAGTTGGGAATGCTGAGCAAGTTGGGCCTTTATTGAGGGACGATATTTGGGCTTCCATGACCAGAGTATTTGGGCGCTGGTGGGCTGTTGGGCAATAGGCTCAGTTTTGGGATGGGAATAGTATTGTGAGTAAATTTGGTGGAGATGGTGGATCAAATTCAGATGATCCTAAAAGAGAGCAAGCTTCGGTTGATGGGTTTCGTTTAGATAGTTCGCAATCTTCTTGGTTGATGGACCGCTTAGGTGCGCTTGACGAAGAAGATAAGATGAGTTTATCAGGTTCTGCCGCGCAGGTGCAGATGTCTGATAATAATGACGATCAAGCTTCTTATCAAAACCAACAACATCCTAATCAACAACAGCAACGGTTTGAGCAAGACAGGCCTGGTGCAGCTCATCTTAAACCAGTGCAGACACAAACCCCACCACAAAACCAAACCCCTTCAAGAGCTCAGCCGCAACAACGGCCACTTCAGGCTAAAAAAACAGTGGCAGATACGGTTTTACCACAACAACAAATGGACCAACGGGCATTGCAACCGGGGGGGCAACCAGGGGGGCAGCCAGGCGAAATTGATGAAGAAAGTGCTCTTTTATTACGGCAGAAAATTGAAAATTTAGAACAACAATTAGCAGAAATTTCTGATCTTACCGGTGAGCCTCGGGCACAATATGTTGAGGAGCTTTCTCAACCACAAGGGCGAGGTCCTGTTGGGCCTCCTCATTTAAGAGGTGAGGAGGTTTTTGAGGAGCAAACAGAGTTTGTTGAAGACCATCACTATCAAAACCAACATCAAGGGCAAGTACATCAGCAGGGGGGCGAGATCCATCCTGAATATGATCCTCACTATGTTTCTTCAAGTGATCATGTGCATGAACAATTACCTATGGAGCCGGATTATTCTGAGCAACCTCAGCATGTTGCTGGTGTGTCGCATCAAGGTGGTGTGAGCTCTGGGCAGGGTGGAGCGCATTATCAGGCTGAAGATCAGGGGTATTATGAGCAGTCTCTTCCTCATGAAACTTATGCTCCAAATCAAGTCGCTGTATCTCCTGAAGCGCAACATGTACAAGGTGGGCATTCTCAGGTGCATCAGCATGGGGGACATGTGCAGCCTGTTCCACAAACACAAGAATATGCTGAACTTCCGCAGTTTTTAGCGCCGATACAACAAGAGAAAAAAGGCCGTCCGGCTTATTTAGCTGTGCTTGGCTCTGTTGGGGCTTTGTTAATTGCAGGTGGTGTTGCTTACACTTACTTAAATGGTGGTGTGAGTGATGTTATTAAAAGTGATTTATCAAGCTCTGGTTTTAAAGAGCCATCTAAATTATCTGATGCGCCAAAAGAAGTTGTGCAACCTTCCATAAAGGAAGCTGAAGTTGCCAGCGTTGCGACAGGTGCTAACCTTAATAAACGTTTCTCTGTTGCTCCGATTGCTGGTACGGCTGGTCAGAATGTACCGTTTAAAATTCAATTGCCAGATGATAAGCGATTATCTTCAGCTTTTTTAGTGGTTCGGAATTTACCTGATTGGGCCAAGTTAAATTTTGGTCGCCAAATGAATGGTTTGTGGATGGTTTCTGTTTCTCAGATCAATAAACTTGAGATGATTGTTCCTGAGGATCAGCCTGGAAAATTTGCTTTTGAAATTGATTTGGTGGTGAATGCTGGTGATGCGCCTGTGACGAAAAAAGTGCAGGCTGATATCGCCCCTTATAAAGCACCTGAGCCAAAAATAGTTGAGCAGCCTGAAGTAGTAACGCCTTCTAGTGAAGAAAAACAAGAAGTTGCTTCTGTTGATAGTAAAACAGAGAATTCAGACCTTATTAAACAGCCAGGTGTTGGAGCAAAACAAGGGCCTTTGATTATTGATCAAGCTTTAGAAGAAAAATGGTTGGAACGAGGAACACGGCTTTTACGAGCTGGTGATGTTTCTGCAGCAAGACTTGCCTTTGCACATTTGGCCGAGCAGGGAAGTGGTCGGGCCGCTCTTGCAATGGGGATGACTTTCGACCCTAATCAACCAAGTGCACGGGTGGTTTCTGGTATAAAACTTGATAAGAAGCGGGCTCGGTTTTGGTATCAAAGAGCTTTGTCTCTTGGTCATGAAGGGGCACGTGATCCGTTGCGTCAGTTAGATCGAAACTAGAGTTTTCGCTCTCTAGCTTAAATTGCTTGTTAGAGCTTGGACTTTTTGTTGAGCTGCTTTTGTTTATGACTTTGTTGAATTCGTCAGGCTTGTGCTTACGATTTTGGCGAAAGAAGTTTTCTTAGCCACGACATAAGGGATTGGTCGTGTTACTTCTTGTGCGCTGATACCGATGCGAATGGTGAGAGCGCCGTTGATCATTCCTTCTCCTAATTTTTTTGAAAGTTTCGCAGCGATGCTGCTGCCAATGAGAGGTTGCAATAAATCGCTGGTCATGGCTAATCCGCCTGATAATGCGAGATGAGCTAATATATTGCGACCAAGTCGGGTTAACCCCCAAAGCCCTGGCCTTACCCCATAGATAGCGGCGATTTTTCTAATCATATTTAAATTTAATAAAGTGACTGCGGCCATGTCTATAAAGGGACCTGGGGCTACTGCTGTGATAATGGAGACTTTTTTAGCTGTCTCTGAAATGACCTTTTGAGCTTCTTTATCCAGAGGAGCGCCGATTTCTGTATCGATCAGTTCAATAAGTTCGCGGCCATCCATAATTTCTTGCTCTTGTTCTTTTAAGGATTTGAGAAGCCATTCTCTTTTTTGATTAAACTCATAAAGGTTTTTGATTTGGCGCGCGTATTTTTTTGCAGGCTTTAATTTATTTTCTTGATGAATTTGTTTGCCCGAAGTTTTTAATGACCCGAGTTTTTTGAGCTTTGATAGGCTTGTTATTTCTTTCAATATGATGGCTAAGAAAGAGATGATGAGCAGTGCTGATAGACCAATGGCTAACCAACCGATGATGTCTGGCCTTTTAAATAATTGTTCTATGGATGTTATGAGGGTTGCGGTTATCCAAAGGGTAAAAAGGCCAAAAAGAGAAGAAGATAACAAGAGGCCCCAAGATAGAAATTTAGAATTTACTGTTTTTCCGGCTCTTGTTTCGGGGGATGTTTCAATTGGCTCATTTTGAGTTTTATCGTTTTTATCATCATCTATAAGTTGAGCGCTATTATTTGGCTCTTCGGTAATTTTGAGAGCTTGATCTTTCACATCAAAAAGTCTTGGTTTTTTATTTTGTTTGTTGCTCTCGGTCATTTTAACTTATCTCCAATGAGCATGTTTAACGCACGGTCAAGACGAATGTGGGGCATTTTGTTTGGGGTGCTTTCATCTATCGAGGGTGGTGCGAAGTTAATGATTTCAATCGCTTCGTTATTTTCACTTTCAGTTATGTTTTCATTTTGAGTTGAACTTATTTCATTTGCCAGGTTTGGTTCTAATTCTCCTGGAAATAGGATTGTTTCGGTTTTTCCATCAAAGGTTTGTCCGTGAAAATTGGTGCCTTTTTGGGGCGTGCCGGCAAGGGCATCATAAGTTTCGCCATCTTGTTCAATGCTGACTTCACGGGTTGAGCGCAAAGAAGCTAAGGCTTGAACCTTTACGTCAGCACCACTTAGCTCAGCTTTTTTTATTGCACTGTTGGTGATTTGGCTGAGCAGGTTTTGAAGTTGATCGTGATTGTGATGATGAAGATGGTCTGCTTTGGTTGCGGCAAAGACCAGGCGATCAATTTTTTTATTCCAAATGGATGTTAACCAATGAGACGCGCCAGGCGAGAAGCTTTTTAAAATCTCACTGAGTGAGTTTTGCAGATGAGTGATGTGCGATTTACCTGCATTTAAATTTGAAAGCACATCCACAAGCACGATCTGGCGGTCTAGTCTTGTGAAAAATTGGCGATAAAAGGGGCGAATAATCAATGATTTATAGGATTCAAAGCGTCGTTCCATTAAATTGACCAAAGAATTTTCGCTGTTTGTCATGACTTCACTGTTCAGGGGCGCGAATGTCAGTGCTGGTGAGTTCTTCAAATCTCCGGGCATGAGAAAACGACCAGGTGGGAAGGTTGGGAGATCTGGTTGGTTTTTTCTTGTTTGATTGAGAAAATCTGTAAAGCTATCTGCGAGTTCTTTGGCTGTGGCTTCATCTTGAAGAGCGTTAGGGGTTATGTTGTTTGTTTTCTCTAGCCAGTTTTTAGCAAAGATTTTGGCATGAGGTTGTTTTGCGAACTCAAAGGCTTCTTTTGACCAGGTGCGATAATCTTTATCAAGCAAAGGCAGGTCAAGAAGCCATTCACCAGGATAATCGATGATATCTATATGGAGTTTGCTTTCCCCCAAGTGACGGGAGATGAAGTGATCACTTTGATAAATGATAGTGAGCCGCAATTGCGAGATGAAGCGGGTGCCTTCTGGCCATGTTGGTGAAGGGCCGGTTAAAGTTTTGAGGTTTCCTTCATAATCAAATCTAGGGTGTAAATCATCTGGATGTGGCTCTAGATAAACATCGATGATGCGGCCGGAGCGAAGCGGTTCGAAAAAGGGGAGGTATTTTTGTTCGAGTAAATGATAGATGAGGCTGGTGATGAAAACAGTTTTACCTGAACGAGACAAACCAGTTACGCCAAGCTTTAGGCTTGGCTCAACAAGGTTTTGGGCATAGTTGAAGATATTTAATGCAGCATCTATGCCTTGATCAGTCCAATTGGTCATTTTTAGTGCTCCTTCAGGTTGCACTCATTTAGTGTGCCTTTAGGTTGCCCACAAGCAACCGGCACAAGCAACCGTCGCGATAGTGCTCTTTTCAGGTTGCACTTTTATAATGTGCCTTCAGGTTGTCTTTAATTTGCTTCAGATGCCCATTATACATCCGCAAGAAGCTACCGTTGTGAATGTCTTTTGTGCCACTCTGTTTAGGTACTTTTAGTTTTCCTGCTTTGGGGGAGCGCATAAAATCATCAACCTCTAGAGATGAAACTAAGTTTTTCAAAGAGGCTAACATCTTGCTCGTTTTTTAATAGCGCGCCATAGAGAGGGGGAATTAATTTCCTTTGATTGTTTTCTCGTAGAGCTGTGGGGTCGATATCTTCATTTAAGAGAAGTTTAATCCAATCTAACAGTTCTGAAGTGGATGGCTTTTTCTTGATGGCGTTTTGGTCGCGAATTTCATAAAAAACATTGAGCGCTGTTTTTAATAGATCTGACTTTAAGTCTGGGTAATGAACTTCGACGATGTCTGCCATCACTTCAGGTTCTGGGAACTGGATATAATGGAAGAAACAACGGCGCAAGAAAGCGTCTGGCAATTCTTTTTCGTTATTTGAAGTAATGATAATGATAGGCCGGTGTTTGGCTTTAATCGTTTCGCCGGTTTCATAGACGAAAAATTCCATCCGGTCTAATTCTTGTAAAAGATCGTTGGGGAATTCAATATCTGCTTTGTCAATTTCATCAATGAGTAGAATGGGGCGTTTTTCAGAGGTGAAAGCTTCCCATAATTTTCCTTTTTTGATGTAGTTTGAAATGTCTTTGGCACTTTCTTCACCAAGTTGTCCATCTCGCAAGCGGCCAACTGCGTCATATTCATAAAGCCCTTGGTGAGCTTTGGTTGTGGATTTGATGTGCCATTCAATCAAGGGCGCGCCCAATGCTTTTGCAACTTCTATAGCTAGAACTGTTTTGCCGGTACCTGGCTCCCCTTTGATTAATAGGGGGCGTTCCAGTGTGATTGCTGCATTAACGGCAAGAGTTAGATCATCTCCTGCGACATAGTTTTCTGTACCTTGAAAGCGCACGCTTAAACCTCTTTTTTTGTAAAAATTTGAAAGAACATTAGGTCCAAAGGCTTTCGCAATCAAGAGGGGGAATGGTTCTTTTATGCTTTTCCTTCAAGGGGTGGTAGGGGCAAGAAATTCCTTTGTTTTATTAGGTAAATTTTGCCTGTTTGTAGGTATTTCTTTCCGTTTTTACACTTATCAAAAGGGCCCCCTCTCTTAATACGTTGAAATTAAACGATAAATTATATGGCATCGGAATTGCTACAGATATTCTGAGAATTTTTAAGTTTGCCGTTTTATAGGGGGTTTTAGGGGCTAGCTGCTCTTCCTCGAGCAAACTCAAATTATTGGCAACTATTTATTAGGGCATGGTGGGTGCCTTTTTAAAAGGAGAGAGTTTTATGGGTATTTTTGGTGCGATTACAACTGCCGTGACAGGACTTCAAGCGCAATCTACAGCGCTTGAGCATATTTCTAATAATATTGCGAACTCACAAACAACAGGTTTTAAGAGAACTGAGACCAGTTTTGTTGATCTTGTGCCAGATAGCCCTGCTAAAGCTCAGGCGCTAGGTGTTGTGAACGCGAACTCTCGAGCCACGAACTCTGTTCAAGGTGACGTCTCAATTTCTGATACAGAAACATCGATTGCGATTAATGGTGAAGGTTACTTTATTGTTGGTGAATCCATTGGTGTAACCGACGGGAACATCGTTTTTAATAATGAAGACCTTTATACTCGAAGAGGGGATTTTGAGCTTGATCGTCATGGTCACCTTGTGAATGGTGGTGGTTATTACCTTAAAGGCTTACCGATTGACCCAGAAACAGGCAACCCGGCCGGTAGTTCACCTGAAATTATCACGGTTTCAAATGACTTTTTGGCAGCGAAAGAAACTACACTTATTGATTATCGCACAAACCTTGCTTCTTACCCACGAACCACTGCTTCAGATGAAAATGTACCTGGATCAGAATTATTAAATCCAGCGGATTTTGCCAATAATCCGTTAAATGGAAACAATGGATTTGTTCAAGGGGTGAATTCAACTCTCTTCGTTGAAAATTCGATTTCTGGTGGTGCGGTGACAGCGTTTGACGCGGGTGGTAACTCAGCGAACATTCAGTTGCGTTGGGCTAAAACTGATAGCACATCTTTTATTGATGCCTCTCAACAGGGTACTGCTGTAACGGGTCTTTCAGGTTCAGCGGATTTGCTGACTGATACTGCTCTTAGTGCAAGTGAAACACTGACATTACAGCTTGATAGTGGGGCTGTTTCAACATTTACATTTGGCACGGGTGTTGGTGAGATTAACACAGCGGCTGATTTGGTTTCAGCTATTGAATCTTCTGGTAATTATCAAGCTTTTATTGATGATACGAACCGTCTTTCTATTTCATCGACTGATGGTGAGAATTTAACCATTGGTGGTACGGGTGCTGCGAACCTTGGTTTGACTGCCGGGACTATCAATGCAACAGCGGGCCAAGATACTTGGAACTTATTTTACTTAGAAGATAGTTCAGCTACAGGCACTGACCCGGCGTGGCGCAATGTTGGTGTTGATTATGTTTTTGGTAATGATGGCCAGCTTAACCCACCGGTGACTACAGTTACGCTGACGGCGCCGACCATTAATGGGGTGCCACTTGGTGATATTGAAATTAGCCATGGCACAAATGGTATTACTCAATTTGCTGACTCTAACGGTACAGCTAAAATTACTGACATTGGGCAAAATGGTTATGCCGCTGGTGAGTTAAATGGACTTGCTGTTTCTGATGAAGGGCGGATTGTTGCTAACTATTCAAATGGTCAACAGCTTGATATTGCCTCTGTTGAATTGGCTGAGTTTAATGCTGATGGATTTTTAAGAAAGCTTGATGGTGGTGCTTATCAAGCAACGGATGAATCTGGTGAGCCTATTCTTGGGGGCGGTGGCAATATTGTTGGCTCTGCACTTGAAAGTTCAAATACCGATATTGCTGATGAATTTACTAAACTGATTATCACTCAACAAGCTTATGCCGCGAATACGCGGATTGTTACAACTGGTGATGAAATGATCCAGGAAGCGTTGAATATGGTTCGGTAATCAGTGATTAGAAAGCGTAGGCTGTTATGGGTTTAACGAATATATTAAAAACGTCCAATTCCGGATTGAGTGTTACGCAAGCCTCAATTGATGTTGTTGCACGTAATATCGCGAATGCTGGGACAGACGGATATACTCGTAAAGTTGCCTCTCAGGATAATGTTGTTTCTGGACAGCAAGGACTTGGGGCGCGGATTTCTGGGATTTCTCGGGAAGTGAACCATTATGTTCAGCAGCAACTTTTTATTGAAGACAGCCGCTTGGCTTATAGCCAGGAAGTTTCTAACTACTTAAACCAAATTGATAATTTGTTTGGTGCGCCTGGGGCTTCCAATGCTCTTGATACCAGGGTGAATGAGTTTACTCAATCTCTGCAAGATCTTTCAACACAACCAGAATCACAAGCGGCTAGGTTGGCGGCAGTTAACCAGGCTGAAGCGCTTGCTGGTCAGTTAAGAAATTTAACTGATGGTGTTCAGAGCTTGCGGCAGTTGACAGAGGACAGCCTGGCTGAAGGTGTAAATGAGCTGAATAATCTGCTGCGCGGTTTAGAAGAAATTAATGGACAAATCGCAACGGCGAATGCGGCTGGTGTTGAAATTGCTGATTTGAAAGATCAACGTGATTTGTTGATTAATAGAGTTAGTGAATATTTAGAAGTTGATGTGAGTGAAACACCGGCAGGAACTGCGACTTTATATTCTAAAAGCGGTAATGTGCTTGTTGATAATGAAGCGGTTCAATTTACCTTTGATCAAAATGGCAGTGTGAATGCGAATGCGCTTTATAGCACTGATGATGGTGAGCGCAATGTTGGCACGGTAACACTTACCGGATCTAATGATTATGAAATTGATTTGATTGAGAACGGTATTCTTGATACGGGCCGGCTTGGTGCGTTGATTGATTTGCGTGACAATATTTTACCTGAGGCCCAACAACAGTTAGATGATTTGGCGCATGGTCTTGCGCTTTCTTTATCTAATAATACGGTTAGTGGAACTGCGGCGACGGTTGGGGCGGCAACCGGGTTTGATCTTGATATTTCTGACTTGCAGCGCGGTAATGTTATTAGCCTTGAATATACAGACAATACCGGGCCGACGACGCATAATATTTCAATTGTTCGTGTTGATGACCCTTCAGTACTTCCTCTTGATAACAGCGTGACATCGAACCCAAATGATACGGTTATTGGTGTTGATTTTTCTGCTGGTGAGGCGGCAGTGGCAGCGGCACTTGATGCAGCGCTTGGAAGCAATGTAACTGTGAGTTTGCCGGTTGCGGGGACTTTGCGCATTGTTGATGATGGGGCTGCCAACAATACGGACATAAATGCTTTAAGTGCAACTGTTACAGCAACCTCTGTTCAAGACCAAGGGCTTGGCTTTCCTCTTTTTATTGATACTGGTAACAACCAGCCGTACACAGGGGCTGTTGATGGGGGCTATCAGAAAACAGGGTTTGCAGGGCGAATTGTTGTTAATGGTGCGATTAAGTCTGACCCGACATTGCTTATTAAATCTACGAGCTCGACAGCGATAGGTGATAATGCAAGGCCTCTTGATATTCTTGCTCGGTTAGAGCAAGGCACAAGTGAATTTGGCGGTGAAAATGGCATTGGCAGTGAGGCCTCTCCTTTTGTGGGGACGGTTATTAATTTTGCTAAAAACATCATTTCGTATCAGACCTCTCAATCTGCGCGGGCCAACCTTAATTTAACCGCACAAGAAGCGGTGACTACGAGTTTGCGTGAAAAATATGAATCTGACACTGGCGTGAATGTCGATCAGGAACTGGCGGATTTAATCGCGTTGCAGCAAGCCTTTGCGGCGAATGCACGGGTTATAGCTGTCACTGGTGAACTGATGGATACTTTACTTCAATCTGTATAGGAATTGATCAATGGCTATTCCAATTTCAACATCTAGGTCGCATATTTATCAATCGATCACGACGTCGCGCGCGCAATCAGATGATTTGCAGCGCCAGTTGGCAACTGGGTTAAAGTCTGAAACTTACGGTGATCTTGGGCTAGATCGTCGCCGAGTGATTGAATTTAACGGTGATATTTCTCAACTCCAAGGTTATGTCCGCTCTATCGACCAGGCCAAAGTTCGGGTTGATATTTTGGATGAAACTCTTACGCAAATTTATGAGAGTGTGACGACATCTAGAACAGATAGTTTAAGCACCAATTTTGAATTGAACTCAGATGGGCAAACGCTTTTCCAATCTGAAGCGCATGCGCGGTTTCAAGATATTGCGACTATTTTGAATACTGAAGCTGGTGGCCGTTATATTTATAGTGGTGCTGAAGTGACGACGCGGCCTGTTGTGCCGCCAGGGGATATTTTAGATGGTGTTGGGGCGCAAGCTGGCTTTAAGCAAGTGGCAGCGGAGCGTCAGCAAGCTGATCTTGGGGCTGATTTAAAGGGGCGAGTGACTTTATCTCAACCAAGTGCAACAGAAGTGCGTTTGGCTGAAGATGGAGCGCATCCGTTTGGATTTAAAATATCTGGTGTGAATAGCACTGTTACGGGTGTGACGGCATCTGCAACACTTGGAGCGCCATCGCAAGTAGATGTTGCTGTGACAGCCAATACAGCACAAGATGGTGAGACGATTAACATTGCTTTGACATTGCCTGATGGAACCACAACAGATTTGCGGTTAACAGCACGCACTGGCACCCCAGAGCACCCTGGTGAATTTCAAATTGGGGCTAGTGCAACAGATACTGCCACCAACATTAATGCGGCGATTGATGCTGAGTTATTACGCTTAGGTGATACTGAACTTCGCGCTGCATCTCAATTTGAAGCATCTGATAATTTCTTTAATTTTGATGAGGCTAACCCGCCGCAACGGGTTGCAGGGCCGCCTTACGACAGTGCAACAGCTTTGGTTGATGCAACTGAAGCCAATACTGTTTTTTGGTACCAGGGGGAATTATCAAGCTCTGACCCGCGCAGTTCTCAAACTGTGAAGGTGGATGATTATATTAGCGTTGATTATGGGGTGAGAGCGAATGAAGAAGCGTTTCGAAATGCGCTGCAGACTTTAGCTGTCGCGTCTTTAGATACTTATACAACTGGTGATCAAAATGGGCAGGACCGCTATAATGCAGTTCGTAGCCGCGTGACAGAGAGCTTCTCGCAATCATCAGGTAAGCAAGGTGTTGATGCGGTTATTGCTGATATTGCAGGGGCTGAATCTGTGATTGGGCGAACGAAGGAGCGCCATGTTACGCATAGCAATCTTTTACAGACGATGGTTGATGATGTTCAAAATGCTGACATTTATGAAGTGAGTGCGAAGCTGCTTGATTTGCAAACACGTTTGCAAGCGACTTATCAAACGATAGGGACCTTGCAAGGAATTAGTCTGGTCAACTTTATTTAGGTGGTTTCTTTTTACTTCAAGTTTTTCATTATAGGTAAAGCAAGCCAATAGGGCAGGGCTCTTAGCAGTTTTAATTGTAGGGTAAATCGCTTTGGGAAGTGGATTTCAAATTTTTTAGATTTCAACCCTTGAGCGATTGCTTTTGCGGCGTCTTCTGGTTCTTGCATAAAGGGCATGGGAAAGTTGTTTTTATCCGTGATGCGGGTGCGAATGAAGCCGGGGCTGATTAATTTTATGTCTATGTCTTTTGGGCTTTCAACTCTCAAACTTTCAGCAAAATTTTGAACGGCGGCTTTGCTGGCACTATAAGGCTGGCCATTTGGCAGGCCGGTGTAAGCGGCGATGCTGCCGCAAAGGGCGATTTGTTTTACATCACAGTTTTGCTGCTTAAAAAGTGAGAGCATATGTTTGGTGAATGAAAAACAGCCTAAAACATTTACTTTGAATAGCTTTTCACAAAACTCTGTGTCTAGATCTTTTATTTTTTGGGGCTCATAAAGAGCGGCCAGGAATATGGCGCGATTGATTTGCAAGTTTTCAGATTTAATCGTTGTGAAGGCTTTTTCAATCTCAGCTTCATTGCCGGCATCTAACTGCAAGACTTTGTGTTTTGCGCCTAATTCATGATTTATGTTTTCAAGTTCTGTTGTTCTTCGGGCTGACAGAATTAGGTTTGCCCCTTCAACTGACAAAAGCTCAGCTAAAGCTTTGCCGATGCCAGAGCTGGCGCCAATGATCCAGATTGTTTCATTTTTAAAATTTTGGCTAACATTTTTCATAGAGTTACTTTTTCATAAAGAGCGTGAGCTCGGCAACTGTAAATCCGTATTTTTTCAAATAAGATCTGTTAATGAGGACGCCATCATTCATTTGCCACATCCAATCATCGAAATTGATGCGATAGGTTCTGCCGTCTACTGTGATGTCCATCATGTAATTCCATTGAAGGGCGCTGCCGTTTGAAAACCCACTTGCGTCTCCTATGATATCATCAGCTTTACCGGTGTAATTTCCATCTTTGTTTTTGGTGATGGTCCATACTCTTTTTTGTGTCTCGCCGTTATAATAACGGAAATTTTCTTTTAAAGTTCCCGTGTCACCTTCCCAACTGCCAACCATATCTACATCAAATCTAGAGATAACACGCCCGCGCCAATCTTGAATGATGCCCCACGCTTTTATGGGGCCGTTAAAGTAAGTTTGGATATCAGCCTTTGGAGTGGTGTTATCATAAGCTGATAATTTTGGGTTTTTTGAGTTGGTTAACATGAGTAGGGCTCCAAGCAGTAAAAAAGGAATAATAAGCAGTAAGCGTTTCATGGTTTTTATCTTTCTTTAATGCGCTCTGACTGAGGATGAAAATATAAGAGAGCAATGGCGCCCAGCTTGATTAAGCAGGGTATGCCGCCATAGCAGATGACTAAAAACAAAAGGGTGTCTGGATCGTTTGGTTTTGATGGTTGAAAGCCGGTGAACTCTAGCAGTGGGAAAATTATGGCTGTTGAGAGGGCGGCTGTGAGTTTGGTGAGCAATGTTAATTGAGAGAATAGAAATGCGCTTTCCTCTTGTTTTTTTTGCTCTGCGATTTGATCGGCTAAAATAGAAGGTGGCAGAGCGAGCTCTGCGCCAAATGCGAAGCCAGAAATGATACAAATTGCACTGTAAGCATATAGATCGCCTGGGTTTAAAAACAGCACCCAAATGAAACTAAGAATGGCTAGGGCCATGGCGATCATCCAGGTTTGTTTTTTATTGTTCAAGGTTTGGCTTAGCTTTGCCCAAAAGCTCATGGCAAGGGCAGCGGTTAAAAAATAAAGAAGTAAAAAGAGACCTATGAATGAGGGTAAATTTAAAAAATCTCGCACGAAGAAGATGATTAAAATTGCCGGGATGGATGAGGCCAGCATACTAAGACCATAGATGGTTAAAAAATATTTTGTTTCTTGATTGAGGGTTTTAAATTTCTTTAAAAGGTTTCGTTTTGTTTGATTGCTTTTTGTTGTCTCAAATAAGGTTTTGTTTTTTTGATACCATCTTATAAATACAGAAAGAGTGACGAATATTAGAGCCAGCAGTAAAAGGCTCATCCATTGGAAAGATGATTGGGGTGCCATTTTTGTGTTTAAGATGGGCGGCAGGCAAACAGCTAAGAGCAAGCCAATGAGGGCTAGAGCCTCTCTTATCATGACGATTTTTGTTCTTTGGTGTTTGCTTGATGACCAGATGCCCCCTATTGCTGTTAGGTTAATGACGAGGATGCTGTAAGCGGTTGTGACTAAGAGTACTGTTGCAAAAAACCAGATTTGTAAATGGACGTTATTTACTGGTGTGAATAAGAGATAAAACCCTATTACCAAGCAGAGAGCAGCGAGGGTGATAATTATAGATCTTTGATTTTTATAATGATCTGACAAAGTGCCGATTAGAGGGTCTTGGATCGCATCAATAAGCCTAAGACCCAAGAGAATGGCTGCTAGGCTAGATAGAGAGGTTCCAAATTCACTTGCATAATAATCTGGCGCGTGGATATAGATAGGAAATCCTGCAAAGGCAATGGGCAAGGCTAATAACCCATATTGAAGCATGGAGGATGTTGTTATGTTTTGTGGGTTCATTTGCTTCATGACCCTAATAATTGAAGGCGTAGTTCTTTAAAGCTGGTTTTCTCACTGAGCCAGATCTTGAAAAACCATTTTCCAAATTGTTTGTCTTTAATTGTTCCTATTGGTTTTTGCTGCAGGAAAAATTGTGTGCCTTTTTCAGGGTTGTAGACGCCCGTTAGTTCTGTGTCTTTTTTTACATTGGGAAAAATTGAGAGCATTTGCCTATACCATGTAGCAAGACGCACTTCGTCTTTCAGGCCGAGGTTTCTCATTTCTTGAATTGTGATTTTTGCTATGTCATTTCCTTTGGCGGGCATGTGATATTTTAGTGTTAAGGCAAAGGGGGCTTTAAAGCTGAACCTGTTTTTTTGACTGTAAAGGGTTGCGTCGTAAACCGACCACCCAAGATAAGTTAAGCGACCGCTTCCTAGCTTTTTTGCGCCGGGAAGGATTTTTTGATGATTGGTTTTTATTGTTGCTTGCTCGGCTTTGGTACCTACGCTATTGGCTGAGAAAAACAATAATAAAACAAAAAGGGCTATGAGGTTTTTATGCATGGACAAGTTCCACTTGCATAACGTTTGTGCGGCCGTGATAAAAGAGAGCGATGCAGCTTGCTAAATAAAACCTCCATAGACGAATGAATTTTTCGTCAAACCCAAGTTTGCGAATTTGCTCGATATTTGTTTCAAAATTTTTGCTCCACACTTGCATTGTTCTGGCATAATCAACACCGAAATTAAAATGATCGCCAACTTTGAAACCGGCTTTGTTTGCTTCTCTATTAAACACCGTTGGGCTTGGGAGCATGCCGCCTGGGAAAATATACGTGCGGATCATGTCTCCGCTTCTTCTGTATAAATCGAAGGCATTGTCTTCTACGGTGATGGTTTGGATGACCGCTTTTCCTTTTTGATTAAGGAGTGATCTTAGTTTTGCAAAATAGGTTTGCCAGAATTGTTCTCCAACCGCTTCGAACATTTCAATGGAGACGATGTTGTCATATTTGCCATTTTGCTTGCGGTAATCTTCAAGAGCGATATTGGCTGAGTTTCCTAACCGGTTTTTTGCATAATCATGCTGTTCATTTGAAATGGTAATGCCTTTAACATTGGTGTTTGTTGTTTCAATTGCGCGTTCTGCGAAGCCACCCCAGCCGCAGCCTATTTCTAGGAGGTTACCTTTTGGGTTATCTAGGCAAGATAATATGCGGTCATATTTTTTGTGTTGTGCTTCGGCTAAAGTCTTCTGACCTTTCACATCGATTGCAGCTGAATATGACATGGTTGGATCTAGCCAAAGTTTGTAAAACTCGTTGCCGATGTCATAATGAGCGTGAATGTTTTTCTGGCTGCCGCGCACTGTGTTTTTAGTGAACAAATACATAATGCGAGACACAAGATGACTGAGGGCGTTGCCGTTTAAATAACCAGATAGGGCTGCTTCATTTTTTAAGCCAAATTGTAGCAAAGCTTCGAGGTTGTTTGTATCCCACCAGCCATCTCTATAACTTTCAGCCAGGCCGATGTCTGCTTTGGCTGCAAATAAAGGAACTGTTCGCCAATCGTGTATGTTGAGGGTGAGAGAGGGGCCATTTTCTGGACCAGAAAAGTCATATCGTTTTTTATCTGGTGTTGTAACCGTGATTGAGCCGTATTTGATGTTTTCAAGTACCTTGAAGAAGCGATATGTTATGGTTTTTTGAAACATGATAACCCTCAGTAATTCTAATCCGTATGTAGTTTGAGTTTTTTTGCCCTACCGCTTGATTTCTTTGAGGTTACTTTTTTGTAACTTTTAAGATTTCTTTATTGATTACGTGTGTTGGAGCTTTTAGAAACGCGCTGTTTTTTTTGTTTTGGAAGGCTGAAGAATTCTATTCCTTTTGCTTTTAATTTAAGTGCTTGCCAATGAATGAGTGTGATGGCTTGCAATGTAACAAAGGGCGTGCGCCAGAAGGCTCTTTTTGCCGATGCTTGTGTGAGGGGTTCTAGTGATCCCTTCAAGGAGGTTGTTAGTGTGCGCTTGCCATCTTTATTGTAATAGTCGATCCAGAGGCCTATTTTATTATCGCTAGTTTTTATTCTGAATTGATAATGCCCGTCTCTTGGTAAGAAAGGGGAGACGTGAAATTCTTTGCGGGCGATGATCCAATCATCTTCATTGATGATGGTGCCATTATGTTTGGCACATACATAAGAATGGGTTTCTCCGAACGTGTTGTTCACTTCATAAATGATGGCTCGTAATTGGTTTTGTTCATCGTAGCAAAGCCAGAAACTCACCGGATTGAAGACAAAGCCCATTATGCGGGGCATTGAGATGAGGGTTATTGTTTTTACTTTGCCCTGTAGTTGGAATTTTTGAAGTTGTGTTTTTGCCCATTCATTTAGATCTGCTTTGTTTGACCTGCTGCCATGATCTTTTTTATAAAAACTGGTGAGGGCAGGCTTGTCTATTTTTAATAGATTTTCTTGTTTGATGTTGTCTAATTCATCTAAGGGTAAGCTTAGATAATAGATGCGGTATGTGAAGAGATTTTCTTTGGGCGTGAAACGTTTGTGCATAACCTGGCCGTTGATGAGGCAAGGGGTGTTATGAATGATGCAGGTGTTTGCTGCTGGTGTCTCTTTTTCAATTTTAGAATGTGCGGTTAAAGGCATATGTCTTTGCCTTCCATTTTAGAAACCATTTTCACAGCGCTTGAGAGGCCATCTTCATGAAAGCCGTATTTTTGCCAGGCTCCACAATACCAGATTTTATCTATTCCTTGAATTTCATTTATTCGATCTTGGGACAAAACCGCTTCTTTATCAAAAACCGGATGTTCTAAAATTGTTTGATCGTGGATGAGGGATGACTTTGGCATTTCTGGTGGGTTGAGCGTGACAATGATTGGCGTTTCAGTGCCTAAAGGTTGGAGGTTGTTCATCCAATAACTAACGCACATGTGATTGCTTTTATCTTGTTTTTCGTTTGATAAATAAACCCAGCTTGACCAGGCGCTTTTTCTTTTTGGCATGAAATTAACATCGCTATGCAAAACCATTAAATTTTCTTGATAACGAATTGAGCCTAAAATTTGCTTCTCCAGATGAGAGGGTTTATCGAGAAGCTTTAGCGCCTGGTCACTATGACAGGCAAAGACAATCTGATCATAAGTTGAAGTTTGATTGTTTGTGTCGATAATCTCTACGCCCGTTTCGTGGCGAATAACTTTTTGGGCTCCGCAATTGAGTTTTATTTTATCAGCGAATTTTTCTGTGACGCTTTTCACATAACTTTTCGAGCCGCCTTTTACTGTGTACCATTGAGGGGCATCATTTATGCCTAGAAGCCCGTGATTATCAAAGAAGCGAATAAATGTACTTGCTGGATAGTTTAGCATTTGCTCGACAGGCATGCTCCAGATGGCGCCGCCCATGGGGAGCAAGAAATAATCCCTGAACCAATTGCCTAAGTTTAACTGCACGACCCATTCTCCTAATGTGGTCTCGGGTGTGGTTGTTTCATTAGGTAATGCTTGCTTGTGAAATTTTAAAATATCTCGCAGCATGTTTAGATAATTTGGTCTAAAGATGTTTCTCTTTTGTGCAAAACAATCTTTTAAAGAAGCTGTGCCGTATTCTAACCAGCCATCATTAATGCTCACACCAAAAGACATATCACTTTTTGTTGTGGGGACTTTTAAAATTTCGAATAGTGAAACCAGATTGGGGTAATTGCGTTTGTTGAATACGATAAAGCCTGTATCAACGCTTACATCGCCATCTTTTGTTACAACATCAACAGTGCGACTGTGGCCACCAATGTAGTTGTTTTTTTCATAGATGGTTATGTCGTGATTTTTATCCAGGAGGTATGCGGCTCCCATACCGGAGATACCGGTTCCTATAATCGCGATTTTCATAACTTATTACCCTCTCTACTTTATATAATCTAAGCAGATTTGGATTACCTTGAGATTGAGTAAAGGTTACAAAAATTTAAACTTAAGATTTGAATTTGTTTAGCTTTTTAATTTGATTTCAACAACCAAGCCTGGATTATTGTCTTTAAAAGAGATTTCCCCTTTGTGAAGGGCCAGGGCTGCTTTCACTAAACTTAGTCCTAAGCCATTTCCTTCTGTATGCCGACTTTTATCCGAGCGATAAAAACGATCAAAAACCTTATCATGCTCTTCTTTTTTTATTCCGATGCCTTGGTCGGTGATGCGAATGAGTTGAAAGTCGTGTTCTTCCTCTAATTCAATGAGGACAGTGCTTTCATTTGGTGAATATTTTAAAGCGTTATCGATGATGTTGGCTGTCATTTGAAATATGAGGTGGCCATAAGCTGGAATGGGCGAGAGTTCCGGGAGATTGTGTTTGATTAAAATTGCTTTTTCTTCAGCTAATGGCTCGTAGAGCTCGATGACGTCTGATAAAATTGTTTTTAATGAGGTTTGTGTGAATTCAAATTTTTGACTGCTTTTTTCAATGTGAGAGATTCTAAGAAGGGCGTTAAAAGTGCCGAGGAGCTCATCTGTTTCTTTTAAAAGATTATCTATTTCTTCTTCGCTTAGAGGTTTTTTTAGCGCGCCTTCTAGTTGAGTTCTTAATCTGGCTAGAGGGGTTCTTAAGTCGTGGGCGATGTTGTCACTGACATCTCTGATGCCAATCATGAGTTCTTCTATGCGGTCTAACATAGCGTTTAAACTTTGTGCCAGATTGCTTAAGTCATCCCAGTTGCTATCTATTGAAATCCGCTGAGAGAGATCGCCAGTGGCCATGATGTTTTGTGCGGTTTGCCCGATCATATTGATGCGACTTACAACAAACATACTGATAAAAAAACTCACAAGAACGACACTCATCATAAACAGCAATATGAGGATGCTGAAAAACTTTAAGCGTTCGTAGCGTTTGATGATGCTGTCTATGTCTCTTCCAATGAGTAGCCTTGAGCCATCGTTGAATGTGTGGATTTTGGCGCCAAATTTTCTTGATTGCTCTGAGATGACTAGTAAAAACTGAATGATGCCTTCACTGATGGGGGTAACAGATGTTGGGAGTTTTTTTATGTTACCGGCTAATCTTTTATCTAATCTGTCTTGATAATAATAAACTGGGTTTGAATATTTTTCAGAGCGCTTTTTGATATAGTTGACGCGTTCTTCTTGAGATTTATTTTCAAAGGAGACCAGGATATGTTCAATCTCAATGTCTATTGCGGCTTCGGTTTCTTGTATGAAAACCTGGCGACTAAAATCATATAAATATGAACCAAGAAGTAGAGCAGAGGCTCCCAATAGAATAGTAAAAAGGGCGGCCATTTTGAAGCTTGAACTTGAGTAATAACTTCTCTTAGCTGTCATCTATGATGTACCCTGCGCCACGAATGGTTTTTATAATAGATGCAGAAGTGTCGCCGATTTTTTTCCTTAAGCGGCTGATGTGAACATCAATGACTTTGCTTTGTGGATCAAAGTGATAATCCCAGACATGCTCTAAAAGCATGGTTCTTGTTACAATCTGGCCTTTATGTTTCATGAGATATTCAAGCAAATTAAATTCTCTTGTTTGAAGGATGATTGGCTCGCCATTTGAGCTGACTTTTCTTTTGAGTAAATCCACTTCAATGGGGCCTGCCTTTAAAGTGGTTTCTTGATGGCCAGCTTCAACAGAGCCACGCCTGTGAAGTGCTTCAACTCTTGCTAAGAGCTCAGAGAATGAAAAAGGTTTTATAAGATAATCATCGCTGCCTGCACGCAAGCCGCTAACGCGATCATCAACGGCCCCTAAGGCACTTAGGACCATGACAGGCACATGATTCTTTGCACCGCGCAAGGTTTTTAAAATGGTGAGGCCATCTAATGAGGGGAGCATGCGATCTAGGATGATGGCGTCATATTGCTCTGTGGTTGCTAGAAATAAGCCATCTTTGCCGTCTTTTGAGCAATCAACCACGTGGCCGGCTTCTTTGAGGCCATTTGAGATATAGTCGCTTAGTTTTTCATCATCTTCAACGAGTAAAATTTTCATCGCAATCACTTTGTTTGCTATCTATCTTATAGCTTAGATAGGAAGGTCAGCTCTTACAAGAGCCAGAAGACAATAAGCTTTATTTGAGGTTATTGTTATGTTTTGCGATTTAATTTTAGTGAAAATGGCGGAGAAGAAGGGATTCGAACCCTCGAGACGGGACAAACCGCCTACTCCCTTAGCAGGGGAGCGCCTTCGACCACTCGGCCACCTCTCCGCCGACAGGCTTACATCAAAATGCCCCTTGAGTTCAAGGGGTTTATGACGCTTCTTTGAAAAAATAACATATATTTTTGCAAATCCCTGTTTTTGCGGTGTTTTTTCTTCTCCCTTACACCACAGATTGTTTATGTGGTGTCTAATTACGAGGGATTTGTCTCTAGATTATTTCTTGTATACCGTAAATTGGTACATCCCGCCGAAAGTGTCTGGGTTATTTTGCTCGTATTGGTGCCAGCAGGATAGGTCTGAGAGTTGTTCTGGTTCTGGGTATTGTAATTGAAAGTCGTTTTGGATGGGCAAATCGACGGACATTCTTTCAAAAAGAAGGCCGTTTTTTTCTAGCAATTGCTGAATTTCGTCTAAGCCAAAACATATCTCTTGTTCATGAAAAAGCAAATCTCTGCACTCTGAGAGGGAATAAAAGTCTTTCCACCTGATTAAAGGGAAATCATTTTTCCCCTCTATTGTGTCTTGGATTAATTGTTTTCGAAAAGCTCTTATATCTTCAGCTGATGAGGAAAGCCCTTGCTTCTTTATTTCATCTTGTGCGCGTTTGATCCTTCTGCGTCCTAATGTACTGTAGAGGGCTAATTTCATTTTACCGCCTGGCTTTATCTGGCTGACGAGGGCTTTAAGGCCGGCGGCTGGATCTTGCATATGATGCAGGACACCACAACATTCGATGTGATCGAATTGGTTATTTAGTTTGTCTACATCCAGAATATCGCATTGGTAGAGTTTTATTTTTTTATCAAGTTGATATTCAATTAATTTTCTTTTGGCGTAGGCGAGACTAGCTCTTGAGATGTCAATGCATGTGAAATCTGAATTTGGGTAATAGTGGTAGGTTGTTACGATCTGTTTGCCTGTGCCACAACCAGCAATAAGTACTTTTTGTTTGGCTATGTGGTCTTTTGATAAATCTCTAGTATGAAATGGTTGGAAAACGCTTTCAGCTTTCCAACGTGGGTAAGGGTTTTCTTCATATTGCTGACGAACAGTTTGAGAAACTTTATTTTTAATTTCTCCCAAACTCTGAAGAGAGGTTTTTAGTTTTTCTTCTTTTAGGGGTTCTTTTATTTGAAGGGTAATTAAATCTTCAACATCATGGTTGCGGTTCAGTTTTAACAATAGTTTATGATTGCTGAGGCTGGTTAAAGGCGCAAAACAGGCATAAAGAGAAATTGAGGATAGATGTTCTTGTTCGAAGGTTTCTAGCTTTTCCAGTTTTTGCTTTAACTGGTGAATGAACTCAGCTTCTGCTTCTGTTTGATGGAAGACATATTCGTTTAAAAAACATTGGTGGCCCAAGGCGCAGATAAGAGAGATCTCATTTTCTGAAAAGGGTTCATTATTTTCTATCTTTTGCAAATAATAGGTGCGAAGAAAAATTAGAACCCGCTCAAAAGTGAACCGTTTTGAATAAATATTTTTTAGACCCAGTAAAAAATAAGGATCGAATAGAATGTCTTTGGCGCCAGGTTGCTCTAGGGACGATTTGAAATTTTCATAGTTTTCAGCGTCAAAGAAATTTCTAATATGTTTTTCATCTGTTAAGAGAAGAAAGTTTTTTAGCCAAACTACGGCTAATGCCTGGTGGCAAACATTTTTGCTATTTAAACATTGAGTAATGATTTGTTTAAGATGTGCATTTGTGATTTGGGGCGTTAGCCCGGCTTCACATGAACTGGCAAAAAGTGTTTTTGCTTCGTCTCTTTCTGGGGCCATATTGATGGCTTGAATTGCATGCTCTAAAGAGGCTGGATTGTTATGTCCTTTTGCTATGCTAAGACGGGCTAGAGTTGTGTGATCTATTAAATTTTTCTCGAGGGCTTCTTCTAAAACTTCTAAAGTTTTTTCTCTATTGTTTTGTAGGAAATAGATGTCAGAAATGGAATTGTAGAGATTAATTTTTTGTGCATCTGCGAGTGATGCATTGTGTTTTAAGGCATTGGTGTAAAAAGATAAAGCTTGGCTAAATCGCCCAATATGATGGAGAGCGATGCCTAAGTTAAAAAGAATATCAGGATTGTTTAGATCGAGTTTATTTGCTGTGTTGAGGTGCTCAATGGCTTTTTCATATTGTTTTTCTTTTAGGTAAGATGCTCCAATCAGCTGATGTGATTTGGCGTGACTGGGGAATTTTTTTAGAGTTTTGTTGAGGAGGGTGATGCAATATTTGTGGCGTCCAATCTGTTGATAGAAAATGGCCGCTAAGCTGACGACATCTGGTTGGTTTTGGCTTTGCTTTAAAGCATCTTTATAAAGCTTTTCTGCCGCTTTAAAATCTTCATCCTGTTGTCGCTCAAGCGCTTCATTTAAATTTTCTAATAATTCTGAAGTTAGGCTTGAACTATCTTTGTTTAAGTTTTTTTGTGCGGATGATTGTGTCACGGTTAGCTCTTTCAGTGCGATAAATCCATGACGCAATTATATGTGATTCGGTTTGGTAAATAGTTAGAAATATTAAAAAGCGAAAAAACTCGTTTTTCTTCTCTAAGTTTACCTTTTTGTGTAAATGGCTACCAAAGGAATGGTCCTCTCTTAAAAGACGCTATCCTTTATTATGAAGAGATTTAAAATTTGAAGATGTTTATGATTTGAATGTTGGGCCTGCTTTGCCAAATTCATAAACCATTTTGCCGTTTACAAAGGTTTTTAGAACACGGCCTTCAACTTTTGATTCATCAAAGGCGCTGTTTTTAGAGCGCGATTGAAGTAAGTCTCTGTCGATGATCCAAGGGGTGTTTAGATCAAAAAGGGTAAGGTCAGCAGGGGCACCAATTTTGATACGGCCATTGTCTAGCCCTAAGATTTTGGCTGGGTTGATGGTCATTGCGGCAAGAAGTGTGGAGAGCTCAATTTCTTGATTGTGATAAAGACGCAGAGCTGCAGGAAGCAGGGTTTCAACCCCAACGGCGCCATAGGCGGCTTCGGCAAAGGGTTGACGTTTTACTTCTGCGTCTTTTGGATCATGGGCGGAGACGATGACATCAATCTCGCCATTTTTCAGGCCTTCAACCATGGCGATGCGGTCTTCTTCTTTGCGCAATGGGGGGCGGACTTTACAAAAGGTTCTGTAAGGACCGATGTCATTTTCGTTCAATGTCAGGTGTGTGATTGAAACACCTGAGGAGACCTTTAGGCCTCTTGATTTAGCTGCCTGGATAATATCTAAACTATCCTTACAAGAGATAGTAGCATTGTGATAGCGCGCGCCTGTATCAGCTGCTAAGCGCATATCTCTTTCTAACATGATTGTTTCAGCCAATGTAGAAATGCCTGGAAGACCGAGACGGGAAGAAACTTCACCTTCGTTCATGACGCCATCACCGCGCAGGTCCGGGTCTTCTGTGTAGTGAACGATCAAAGCATCAAAATCATTGCTATATGAAAGAATGCGGCGCATGACTTGTGCGTTGGTGACGCTGTTTTTGCCATTTGTAAATGCAATGGCACCGGCATCTAACAAGAGACCGATTTCTGTCATTTCATCGCCTTTGAGGCCTTTGGTCATCGCGGCCATAACATTGACGCGAACTATGGCTGTGTCTCTGGCGCGGCGCTGGAGAAAGTCAACTAGAGCGACTTCATCAATGACCGGGTCTGTGTTTGGCATGCAAACCATGGTGGTGACACCGCCAGCGGCGGCGGCTCTACTGGCTGAGGCTAGTGTTTCTCTGTGTTCTTCACCAGGCTCGCCAGTGAAGACAAGCATGTCAATGAGGCCGGGGCATAAAACATGGCCAGCACAATCAATTACTTTGGCCCCATTTGGAGCATTTTTAGATAGATGCGGGCCGACATCTGTGATGATGCCATCTTCTATCAAAAGCCCACCCATTTCATCGCGGCCACTTTCTGGGTCAATGATGCGGGCATGAATGAGAGCTTTTGGCTCTTGATTGCTTGCTAGTGATTCATTGTTGATGGATGATGAATTATTATTCTGGCTCATTGAGTTTGCTCGCAAGAAGTCGGTAAGTGATGAGAGAGGGCTTCTAAAATGGCCATGCGGGTGGCAACACCCATTTCAACTTGTTCTCTGATTACACTGCGCTGATCGTCAGCTAATGTTGCGTCAATTTCGACGCCGCGGTTCATTGGCCCTGGGTGCATAATAAGAGCATCAGGCTTTGCAAATTTCATTTTTTCCTGATCAAGACCGAAGAAGTGGAAATATTCTCTAGGTGAGGGGATGAATGACCCTGACATGCGCTCACGTTGTAAGCGCAGCATCATGACAATGTCGGCGTCTTTCAAACCTTCTTCCATTGAGTTGTAAACTTCTACACCTAATCTATCTGCGTTTGATGGAAGGAGAGTTGATGGGGCAACGATGCGAACGCGTGCCCCTAGTGTGTTAAGGAGACTAATGTTGGACCTTGCGACACGTGAATGCTGAATATCGCCGCAGATGGCAATGGTGAGGCGAGCGATTTTTCCTTTGTTGCGGCGGATGGTGAGGGCATCAAGCAGGGCTTGTGTTGGGTGCTGGTGGCTGCCGTCACCAGCATTAATGACAGAACAGTCAACTTTTTGGCTAAGAAGCTCTACAGCGCCCGCGCAATTATGGCGGACAACGAGAATGTCTGGTCGCATGGCATTCAGGGTCATGGCCGTGTCTATCAGAGTTTCACCTTTGCTAATGGAAGATGATTTCACGGACATGTTCATGACATCTGCGCCAAGGCGTTTGCCGGCGAGTTCAAAGGAACTTTGTGTTCTTGTTGAACTTTCAAAGAATAAATTAATTTGAGTGCGCCCGCGTAGCAAATCTTGCTTTTTTGCAACCTGTCGGTTGAGTTTGGCAAAACCATCTGCAAGGTCGAGGAGATAGGTGATTTCTTCCGCTTTTAGCTCATCGGCAGATAGCAAATGGCGGTGCGGAAAGTTAATCTTTTCTTGTTTGTTTTTTGTGCTCATTAAAGTTTATTCTATAGGTGGTTTTGATAAAAAGCTCAAGGTATGAAAATGGCTTTTTGTGTAGAAAGTTTCATATGGTTACTTTGTTGACTTATTCAAAATTGCGTGGCCTTTGGATTTATATTCGCGCCTATATAGAATGAGTACGATTAGGCTTGTCGCCAATATAAAAAGAATTGGGTTGAAAAACCAGCCACAGGCTGCAATGCCGTAATAATAAGTATGTAACCCTCCATTTGAATGATAGCCAGCAAGGCCGGAAAGATCTGCGACGCGGCTGGCGTGTGCTTGGCAGGTCTCTAGATTTGTTTCTGTTTTTGTTGGCGTTGCTCCAATCATTATGGAGGCGTAATGGGTGAGGCGAAACGCCCAGGCGAATTTGAAAAAAGCAGTTAGAAAGATGATCATGATGAACAGCAATTTGGCATTAAAAACATAAGGGGCTGTTGGGGTGCTAAAGGGGATGTTTTCTAATACTGTGTTAAACTGACTATCCGTTCCTAAATTGCCAGCGCTTCCAAGAACAGTGGCAAAAGCACCAGCTATGACGATAGCGGTTGAAGCGAAAAAGGCATTGCCATGAGAGAGGTTGGTGAGAATGAGCATATCTACCATTCTGTTTTCTCGCTCAATCATAGCATTCATCCAGGCCACTCTTTCATCCTGAACGCTTTTAGAAATATTAAGTTTTGAGAGGGGGCTGTAATGAGAAAGCCAACTATAAACGGAGATGGCAAATAGAAAATAAATAAACGCAAAAATATCTAAATAAGAAAAAGCACTCATGGGTTTTGTTTTAGAGCGGCAATGCGATCTAATGCTCCTTGTAAGATATAGGTTGCTGCCATTTTATCTATGACTTCTTTTCTGCGTTTGCGGCTGCTGTCTGCTTCTAATAAAGTGCGTTCTGCTGCCTGGGTCGACATGCGCTCATCCCAAAAAATCAAGGGAAGGGGGGTGACGCCAGCCAGATTTCTGGCAAAAGCCTTTGTTGATTGAACGCGCGGGCCTTCTGAGCCATCCATATTTAGCGGGAGACCAATGACTAGAGCTTTGACTTCATGTTCGTCAATGATCTCAAGTAATCTGGCTGCGTCATTTTTGAATTTTGTTCGTTTGATGGTCTCAAGCCCTGATGAAATTGTTTGCATTGTATCAGAGATCGAAACGCCAATTGTTTTTGTGCCGTAATCCAAGCCAGCTAAACGCCCCATTGTATTTGATGAGTTCACATACTCTTCTAAGGACATGTTTGTTTCTTGGTTCATTTGGCTTGCGATCTATAAAAATATGGTTTCTATTTTGATTATTGGTTTGAGCTTATTGGGCGGACCAAACTTGCGGCTTGTTTTGCTGTTTCTCTTGCCTTTTCAGTTGTATCTGCAAAGGCGGTGGCGACACCCATGCGCCGTTTTAAAAAACTTTCTGGTTTGCCAAATAGGCGAATATCAGTGTTGGGAATAGCAAGAGCTTTGTCGACATCTTCAAAGGAAATTGCTTTTTCATCTAAACCGCCATAGATAACAGCACTTGCGCCTGGGGAAGTTAGCTGAGTATTCACTGGGAGACCCAAGATGGCTCTGGCGTGCAAATCAAATTCGGTTTGGCGCTGGGTGGCCATTGTGGCCATGCCTGTGTCATGTGGGCGTGGGCTTACTTCTGAAAACCAAACGTCGTCACCAGCTACAAACAGCTCGACACCAAAAATACCGCGCCCGCCTAAATTGGTTGTGATGGTTTTGGCGATGTGCTGAGCGTTTTCAAGAGCTTTGGCTGTCATTTCTTGTGGCTGCCAGCTCTCTACATAATCTCCATCTTGCTGGATGTGGCCTATGGGGGCGCAAAAGTGAGTTTCTATTTTTCCATTTTCGCCCATGCTTCTGACCGTGAGGAGTGTGATTTCATAATCAAAATTGATTTTTTCTTCGACTATGATGCGACCACCCGAGACCCTTCCGCCACTCATGGCATAGTTCCAGGCGGTTTCAATGTCTGCTTCGGTTTTAATTTCTGACTGACCTTTACCAGATGAAGACATGACAGGTTTGACGATGGCGGGTAAGCCGGTTGTTGTCTTGATCGCTTCTCTTAGATCTTCGATAGATTCAACAAATGCAAATTTGGATGTTTTTAAGCCAAGCTCTTCGGCTGCTAATTTACGAATGCCTTCTCTATTCATCGTGAGCTGGGTGGCTCTTGCTGTTGGGATTACTTCAGCTAATTGCTCAGCTTCTATTTTTGCGAGTTCGTCTGTTGCTATGGCTTCAATTTCAGGAACGATGAGGTGGGGTTGTTCTAGCTCGATTAATTTTCGAAGTGCGGCTCCATCAGTCATATCAATAACATGGGCACGGTGGGCCACTTGATGGCCAGGAGCGTTTTCGTATCGATCAACACCAATGACTTCGCACCCTAACCTTTGAAGGGAAATGATGACTTCTTTGCCAAGCTCACCACAGCCGAGCAACATTACTTTTTTTGCTGATGAAGAAAGGGGCGTGCCCAGGGTGGTGTTAAGAGTGATGCTGTTCGACATTGTTCATTTCCTTAAAACTAGAAATTGAATGGTTCATTTGAGCTTATTGCTTAATTTATGACGAAACTAGAAGGCATGGTCTAGAGAAAAGGGCTGAAAAACAAGGCTATCCACTAGTGGTACATGAATTTTGGGATGGCTAATGCTGATTGAACTTGTTTTGAATTTTGTGAGAGGAGCTTTTTTGGAATAATAATTATTGCCCTGTGGAATAATATGGAATGCTCATTCCTTTTTTGGTTAATGACGGGGCTGAATTTTGCTTAATTTTATAGCAAATGATGTGTTGTTGGTTAGTTGTCATGTTTTTTATATTTAACTCTATAATAAATTTTTTGTTTTTACTTTTTATTTCCTATAGTTCTTCCTGAAATACTTATTTGTTAATATTTTGTTAAATAATACGCCGCTTAATTCATGAATTTTGCTTATTTACCAAGCTTTTAATTATTTATTTTTTTTGGGGAAGGTGGTATAGTCCCACCCACATATACGAACTGATTAAGATTAGCGGGATGTGAATAACTCCTTAAGCGTGAGTTTTTTAGTCTTAATCGCGCCATGTTTCGTGAGCAGAGTGAGGATATGTAAGTAGTATTGTGGGCTGGTGTTTATGTGACTCTTTCTAGTAACGCTTATTGGGTTTCTTGATCTGGGACATCATAATCACAAAAAAGGATAGTATACATGTTTACGCGTAATTCAGATTCTGAAAATTCTAAATCATCTAATAATCTAGAGAATACGTCTTCACGGGCAAAGCCTATTGAGGATGCTCCGAAGTCAAATGGTTCTTCTCGAGAGACCGTAATTAGTAATGACCTCACTATTCACGGTAACGTCACCTCTGAAGGTATTGTTCGACTTGAAGGAACAATCATTGGTGATATGAATTGTTCTTCACTTGTTGTTGAAAATGATGGGTCAATCTCAGGAAATATCTCTGCAAAAGAAGTTAAAGTGCATGGCCGAGTTGGTGGTACAGTGCATGGAACAAATGTGATGTTGCATTCATCTGCTTTTGTTGAAGGTGATATTTATCATCAGGGGATCAGCATTGAAATGGGCACTCATTATGATGGCCGTTTGAAATGGGTTGATAGTGCTGAAGAAGGTGAGAAACTTTCTAATAAAAATCGTCAACCAATTGGAAATGATAATCAACTGCACGCTCAGGCGGCAGAGTAATATTATACTATATGGTAATAGTTTTTAGGCGGTCAAAGCTCTTTTGACTGCCTTTTTTATTAACTTTTGCGTGTTAACCTTATAATTATCTCGTCATAAATTTGTTACTTAAAATTCCTTTTATTATTAGGAATTACAAATTTTGATTTTTTTTATGCACTCTTATTTTTTCACCGTAGTGAATAAGTTTTCTATGGATTTAGAGTGAAATTTTTAAGCTTTCTTTTGATTGGTTTTGCACTGATTAAAAGGGGATAATTTGAGAAATAAAAAATATGTTCACGCGTAAAACTGAAAAAGAATCTTCCCAGGATTCTGAAATTTTTAATAACCGTTTAAAAGAACTGAAAACTCCTACTAGTGAAGAGGCTGCTCTCCATCCTGAACTGGCGAAAGTTAGTGCAGACCCTCTGCCGGTTCCTGATAAATTAAAAAAGCGGACAGCCGAACACACGATTGAAGAACCTCATTCTCCAAAGCCACGTGCTTCGATGCAGGCTGAGGTTAACACTCCTCCTGTTGATGAAAAGAGAAGGTCAACTGAAACTGTGATTAGTAATGATCTTATCATAGAAGGAAGTGTGACTTCTCAAGGTGTTATTCGTCTTGAAGGTGCCGTTCATGGTGATTTGCATTGTTCAGCATTGGTTGTTGAAACTGCTGGATCTGTAACCGGGAATGTTGAAGCTGAAAGCGTTAATGTTCATGGGCGTGTTGAAGGGACAATCCATGGTGATAATGTGATGTTGCATTCATCTGCTTTTGTTGAAGGTGATATTTATCATCAAGGTATTGGGATTGAAATGGGAACTCATTATGACGGCCGTTTGCAATGGGTTGACGCTAATGTGCAATCTTCTTCAACACCTGAAGTGAAGCATGAGCCTCATAATATGGCTCATGTATATGCTGAAGCGGCTGAATAAAACTATCTAAATAATCAATAAAAAAGGCAGCTGTTAAAAGCTGCCTTTTTAAATTTATAGGGATGTTTTTTATTTTGCTTGAGCTGCGTTTAGACCAGCAGCTAATTCTTTATTTATTGTTACCAGCACTTTTAGCTTTTCTGGTGATGGATAAGCTTGCACTGAAATTGTGTGTCTTAAAACAAAGGCTCCTAATGAGGCGACATTGTTTTTAATCTCGATTGGAAGTGGGTTTTCCTGGCCTGCAATTGAGCCTAATAGAACACTCCAAAGGCGGCGGTTGTAATATAACGCTGCCAGAAATTCATTGTTTTCTTTGCCCCAATTCTCGCGCCAATTGTCTGCGATATATTGCAATTGGGAGGCTGCTTTTAATAGTAATGATGCTTCAAGCTCACGAGGTGATTGAGTGACCTTGGCATTTTGCTCATACGCATTCAGGGCTTTGTGCATTTGAAACTAATTCCTCTTCATAGGCGATTAATTTTTGAGCTTCTTTTAAAGCTTTGTAATAATTATCAGCCAAGATTTCACTGTTTATGGCATCAAAATATGAGGCCGTGCTTGGGGCTGCATTTTGTACTTCGGTTACGCTTTCAAAGTAACTCTCGTGATGATCTCGCGGTGTTTTTGAAAGATACATAAGTTGCAAAATTACATAGATCTTCTTACAAGGCGTATCCGCTTCATTTGGTCGGATAATATCCTTTTCACGCAAAATCGGTGACGAGCCTTCGATATAGAGGCGTGTGCGACTATCATCATTGGTAATCACAGCGTCGCCAATAATCAGGCGTTCATTTGGTTTTAGCTCGACTTTTAATGCCATTGAATACACCTTAGGGTTTTATTCATTCGCTAAACACCAGATAGCATACCTCTTCATTGTTTAACAAACTGTTCACTATACAGCTAATGTTAGATCAAAGAGGTTTGTACAACCTTTGGTTACGAATGTTTTTTTTTAATTTTTGTATGTGGATCAAGGCATTAAAGATTAGTTTTTTGCCTTGATCCTTTAATTTTTTTCTTAACTTCTCTAAGAATTTTAGAAAAGCTGTAGAACGTTTTGGTCTGCCTGAGACGCTAGTGATAGCGCAGTTGATGACAATTGCTGTCTTGTTTGTAACGCAAGCAAGTTAGCGCCTTCTTCGTTTGTGTCAGCAAGAGTTAGGTTAGCTGCACCAGTCTCTAACACGTTAATTAGGTTCTTTGTGAAATCCTGACGGGTTTCAACAACCGAAAGGTTTGAACCAAATTTAGATGCTTGTGCACGAAGGGTGTCAGTTGCACTTTTCAGGTCTGTGATAGCGGCATTAATTGCAGTATCAGTTTGGAATGTGTCTGAAGCACTTGAAATTCCAAGGCCGTTTGCATTAAAGGTAACACCGCTAACTGCCAATGTTGAAGTTGCGTCTTCATTGAAGGTAACTGTTAGATTATCACCATCTAGAAGGTTAATACCGTTGAAGCTAGCGTCATCAGCTAATTGGTCGATTTGTGTGCGCAGCTCATTGAACTGAGTAGCAAATGCAGTACGATCTGTGTTTTCTGTTGGTGCAGATGTACCAGCTGTAATACCAAGATCTGCAAGAGGTGTTCCTGTACCTTCTGTTAAGATGAGGTCTTCACCATTTGTTGCTTCAACACTGAGGTAACCTTCGTCGGTAATTGTTGCAGTTACATCAGTGATGGCATTTAAAGCTGCTAGGACTTCACTTGCACTGTCAACTTCACCTGTGCCATTACCAAAAGTGATGGTCGTTGCAGCAGCTGTTCCAACTTGAACTGTGAAAGTGTCACCGTAAGCTGTGCCGGCTGTGTTTGTTGTTTCAGCAAGAGTTGTTGAAAGGCCGAGAGCAGCGGCTGGTGTGTTTGTGCCCTCAGTGATTTGGATTGATTCACCACCTGCTGTTAGTGAGAGATAACCATCACTGTCCAGGCTTGCTGTTAAACCTGTTACAGCGTTTAGATCTGCAAGTAGGTCGGTAGTGCCGTCACCATCTGCGATTGTGATGGTTACTGCTGATGCACCGCCAACAGAAACTGTGAAGCTATCGCCGTCCGCGATACCTGCAACGTTTGCACCGATATCTGTCTCGCCAGTTAGGTCAACGTTACCTGTGATTGTTGCATCTGTGAAATCATCTACAGTTCCAGCTGTTGTATCAACATTACCTGTTGAAGTTGCTGTGTTACCAGCTGATTGTAGCGCTTGACGGGCGGTCGCCTCAGCACTTTCGACCAATTTGGTGATGGCTGAGATGCCTTCGTCAGCAGCTTTAATGGTTTGGATTGCGTTACCAACGAAATCTTGTAGACGAGACAAGTCGTTTGCACGACCATTAAGAGAACTTGCAGTAAAGAACGCAGTTGGATCATCTAACGCGCTGTTGACTTTTAGTCCGGTTGCTAGTTTTTCTTGAGTTTTGCTTAAGAGAGTGGCTGTGTCTTGTAAAGCCAATAGGTTGGACCGAACCGCACTTGATAGCGTGATATCTGATGCCATTATACTGAACCCTTTCTGAGGTTTTTGATTATTGACGCACGCATATACTTATCGATAAGAATCGAAAATAAGTTTATTTGGTTAACCGTACGTTAATAAAGGATTTCTCAGTAGAGATGCGCTATGAGGCCACCTCATGGATAATTTGGGTAAACAGGCTAAAAACGCAAAAAACGGGGCCTCTGGGGGCCCCGTTTGGTGTTTTTTAGAAAATCTCTTTTTGAAATAATTAGAAGAGACGTAGAACGTTTTGGTCTGCCTGAGACGCTAGTGATAGCGCAGTTGATGACAATTGCTGTCTTGTTTGAAGAGCTAGCAAGTTCGCGCCTTCTTCGTTTGTGTCAGCAAGAGTTAGGTTGGCTGCACCGGTCTCTAACACGTTAATTAGGTTCTTTGTGAAATCCTGACGGGTTTCAACAACTGAAAGGTTTGAACCAAATTTAGATGCTTGTGCACGTAGTGTATCAGTTGCAGTGTTCAGGTCTGAGACTGCAGCATTAATTGCAGTATCAGTTTGGAATGTGTCTGAAGCACTTGAAATTCCAAGACCGTTTGCATCAAATGTTACACCTGTTACAGCCAGGCTTGATGTTGCATCTTCGTTAAATGTTACAGTCAAACCGTCACCATCTAGTAGGTTGATGCCGTTAAAGCTGGCATCTGCTGCTAACTGGTCGATTTGTGTGCGTAGCTCATTGAACTGAGTAGCAAATGCAGTACGATCTGTGTTCTCTGTTGGTGCTGTTGTACCAGCTGTCAGTCCAAGATCTGCAAGAGGTGTGTTTGTACCTTCTGTTAGGATGAGGTCTTCACCATTTGTTGCTTCAATGCTCAGATAACCGTCATCTGTGATTGTTGCGGTTACATCAGTGATGGCATTTAAAGCTGCTAGGACTTCACTTGCACTATCAACTTCACCTGTACTATTGCCGAAGGTGATGGTTGTTGCAGCAGCTGTTCCAACTTGAACTGTGAAAGTGTCACCGTAAGCTGTGCCAGCTGTGTTTGTTGTTTCAGCAAGAGTTGTTGAAAGGCCGAGAGCTGCGGCTGGTGTGTTTGTGCCCTCAGTGATTTGGATTGATTCACCACCTGCTGTTAGTGAGAGATAACCATCACTATCCAGGCTGGCTGTTAGGCCTGTTACAGCGTTTAGATCTGCAAGAAGGTCGGTTGTACCGTCACCATCTGCGATTGTGATGGTTACTGCTGATGCACCGCCAACAGAAACTGTGAAGCTATCGCCGTCTGCGATACCAGCAACGTTTGCACCGATATCTGTTTCACCTGTAAGGTCAACGTTACCTGTGATTGTTGCATCTGTGAAATCATCAATTGTGCCGGCTGTTGTGTCAACATTACCTGTGGCCGTTGCTGTGTTACCAGCTGATTGTAGCGCTTGACGGGCGGTCGCTTCAGCACTTTCCACCAATTTGGTGATGGCTGAGATGCCTTCGTCAGCAGCTTTAATGGTTTGAACAGCGTTGCCAACGAAATCTTGTAGACGAGACAAGTCGTTTGCACGGCTATTTAGAGAACTTGCAGTGAAGAACGCAGTTGGATCATCCAACGCGCTGTTGACTTTTAGTCCGGTTGCCAGTTTTTCTTGAGTTTTACTTAAGAGGTTGGCCGTGTCTTGCAAAGCCAATAGATTTGAGCGCACAGCACTCGAGAGAGTGATTTCTCCAGCCATAATACTTACCCTTTCCTAGGTACTAAATTTAGACTCACGCTCTTTCTGAGCGATTAGAGG
The DNA here is from genome assembly GCA_965230545.1 of Hyphomicrobiales bacterium. Taxonomy (GTDB): domain Bacteria; phylum Pseudomonadota; class Alphaproteobacteria; order Rhizobiales; family HXMU1428-3; genus HXMU1428-3. The sequence continues at coordinate 287,356 of CBDDLE010000001.1, forward strand.
TACCATAAGGTGCTAGGGTTAATTCGAGGTTAAGGCTGTTTCAATTTGGGATAATCTATTGAAAATACTGGTTATTTGTGTGCTTTGGTCGAAAGAATAGAGTGTTTTTTCGTCTTTTTTGGGGCTGTAACGGAAAAAAAGAGGAGTAAAGGAGTTTCTTTTATAGAGGCGTTTATAAAAAGTGCTCTTAAATTAAAGAGTTTTAGAGATTTAGATAAGAACGTTCCGGGGAGGAGCTTGTTGTTTTGTTTATGAAAAAACGTTTTAAAGTAATCCCATAATGGCTGCCGCAATGACACTGAATGCTAGAATTGTCGTAGCTGTTACCAAGCTGCGTTCAAGATTCATGATATCAATCCTCCAATTTTGAAATCAATTTATGGTTGTGTATTATTTTTATTGATTACCAAAAGTATTGGTTAATATTTAAAAAGATACAAGTCTTTTTTATTTCCCTTTATTAACAAAGGGTAAGCTGGTTTTAAGATGGCCTAAAGGGGCCGAAACCACCTCCTGTTGGGGTTATTATGGTTAAACAGTCTCCATTTTTGACTTTTATTGAACAGGTGGCATTTAAGGTTTCTACTTTTCCTTCTTTGGTTTTTAAGAGGTTTTGCCCCTTTCTTCCAGGATTTCCGCCCTCGATGCCAGGTATGGCATGCTGTCTATAACCGGTGAGAAGGGAAACTTCTAAATTTTCTAAAAATTTGATTGTCCGGGTTATTCCATCACCAGCTGACCATTTTCCTTTCCCGCCAGAATTTTCATCAATTGTAAACTGCTCTAATAAAACAGGGTATCTTGTTTCCAGTATTTCCGGGTCTGTGAGGCGTGAATTGGTCATGTGAGTGTGGATTGCGGCGGCGCCGTTAAACCCTTCTTTATCATTATAGGGTGGGCCGGCTGGTGCGCCAGAGCAGAGCGTTTCGTAATATTGATGGGTGTCATTACCGAAAGTGAGGTTGTTCATGGTGCCTTGGGCTAACCCGAGAACGCCGAACGCGCCATAAAGGCAATTGGTGACCACTTGGCTTGTTTCAACATTACCGGCAACGACGGCTGCTGGGCTTTTTGGTTTGAGGAGAGATTTTTCTGGAATGATAATTTCAACTGGACGCAGGCAGCCGGCATTCATTGGAATATTATCAGCGATAAGAGTTCGCAAGACATAGAGCACTGCGGCTCGTGTTACTGGTTCTGGGGCATTAAAATTATTTTCAGCTTGGGCACTTGTACCTGTGAAATCAACAATGAGTTTGTTTGCATTTGTATCTGGTGTGATTTTGACCGTGACTTGAGTGCCTTGATCCATCTCAGATGTAAAGGTTCCTTTTAACTTCCCCTCTTTGTTTTGCTTATCTAAATTGTCAATGAGGCCGTATACGGCATTTTCTGCCTGTTGCTGCACGAATTCCATATAGGCTGTGAACACAGGTTCGCTAACATCATCGATTGATTTTGTGAGTTCTTTCATGCCTTTTGCATTGGCGGCGAGTTGGGCTTGTAAGTCAGCGATGTTTTGCTCGGGGTTGCGGGCGGGGTAGGTTTGTTCTGTGAGTAGTTTTAGAACTGCATCTTCCCTAAAGATGTCATCTTCTACAAGTTTGAAATTTTCAAACAGAATGCCTTCTTCATGAATTGTTTTTGCATTCGGGCTCATTGAGCCTGGGGCAATGCCACCGACATCTGCATGGTGACCACGAGAGGCGACATAGGCGATGAGTTTATCTTTATAAAAAAGTGGGGAGATGACGGTGATATCTGGTAAGTGAGTGCCGCCACTGTAAGGGGCGTTGATCATGTATGCATCGCCTTTATTCATTCCATCAGGGTTGGCTTTGATAGTGGCTTCAACAGCTCTGTCCATAGACCCTAGATGGACGGGCATGTGCGGGGCGTTGGCGATGAGGGCGCCTTTGGCATCAAAGATGGCGCAAGAAAAATCTAGCCGTTCTTTTATGTTCACAGACTGGGCGGTGGCTCTTAATGCTTCTCCCATTTGCTCAGCTATAGACATGAAAAGATTGTTAAATAACTCCAGGCGAATAGGGTCTGCTTTTGTTGTGCTGATGGCTGTTTGCGCAGATGATTTGGTTTCCCGTACCATTACGATGTTGCCATCTTGGTTTCTTGTAAGAGCCCAGCCCTTTGGAGCCAGAATGGTTTGATGATCTGTGATGAGGAGGGCGGGGCCTTTTATTTGTTTGTTGCGAGCGGCGCTATTCGTTTTTAGGTCTGAGGTTCTTTCAGCATAGAGTTTTGCTTCGTGCCATTCGCCATTATGAAAAATGCTGGTTGTTTCTTTTATGGTTTCGTTTGCCTCTGTTTCTGTAGAGCTTATTTTTGAGTTGGTTTTAATTTCATCAGAGCTTGGATCTATAAATGTTTCAACTTCGATTTGTTGGAGGATAATCGAACATTTTGGTAGAAGGAAGCCGAATTGTTTTAAGTGAGCCTTTTCAAAATCGCTCTGCATTTGCTGAGGTTCGCTCAAGGTTTGGTGGTTTAATTGGACCGGAATTTTGGTTTCTTGTGCTTGATAGCTGAGATAGCACGTGATGTTTCTTTTTAGTTTTCTTTGATTGTCTTTGTTAAAGCGATTGTTAGCAATTAGTTCTTCTTCAGTGGATTTCGAGAGGTTATTAATTCTTTCGCTCAGATTGTCTTTTGTGATGGATGTGAGGGGTTGGGCTATCATTTCGCTTTGGCGTGCGGATTGTTTGGCAAGCCCCATTCCGTAAGCGGATAGAAGGCTTGAGTGTTTGTGAATGAAGATTTTTTTCACACCAAGATGATCGGCGATGTCAGCTGCGTGTTGTCCGCCTGCGCCGCCATAACATTGCAAGGTATAATCTTTGATATCTATACCGCGCTCAACGGATATTTTTTTAATAGCAGCGGCCATGCTTTCATTTGCGATTTTTAGATAGCCTTCTGCACAGCTCTCAGCGCTAAGGTTGGATTTCGTTTGTTTGTTAATTTCACTGGCACGTTTTTGAAACGCGGCTTTTACAATTTCTAGATTAAGTGGTTCGTTTTGTTTGGGGCCAAAAATATGAGGGAAGTAATCTTTGTTAATGCGTCCTGTCATCAGGTTCGCGTCTGTTACGGTTAATGGGCCTTCTTTGCCGTAACTCATAGGGCCAGGGTTTGCACCCGCGCTTTCAGGGCCGGCAGCTACTCTTTGATTGTTGTAGGTGAGGATTGAGCCACCACCAGCTGCAACGGTGTGGATATGCAACATGGGAGATTGCAGGCGATGGCCGGCAATTTCGGTTTCAAAACTCATATCATATTCACCGGCAAAATGGGCAACGTCGGTTGAGGTGCCGCCCATGTCGAAACAGAGAATTTTATGAATGTCTTCATTGGCTGCTGTTTGGGCTGCGCCAACGATGCCACCTGCGGGGCCAGATAAAATGGCATCTTTACCGTCAAATTGATCATAGGCTGTTAAGCCACCGGAGGATGTCATGAAGTTTAAATCAATTTGGGTTGATTTTATATTGAGCGCTTTGGCTATTTTAGATGTGTAGTGATGGAGAACGGGGGAGAGATAGGCATCAATCACTGTCGTATCACCACGGGGGACGTATTTAATAAGCGGGCTGGTTTTATAGCTTGTAGAAATTTGCGTGTAACCTATTTCTTTGGCGAGTTTAGCGACTTCTTTTTCATGGTTTGGGTATTTGTAACTATGCATGAAAAGGATGGCGACAGAGCGCAGGCCTTTATCAAATTGGTCTTGAAGAATTTCTTTTGTTTTTTCTTTGTTGAGGGGAATGATTATGGTGCCATCAGCTTTTATGCGTTCGTCTATGGCGATGGTTTTGCTATAAAGCATTTCTGGTTTGATGATATTTAGTGCGAAAATATCTGCTCTGGCTTGCGTGCCGATTTCTAATACATCCTTAAGGCCGCTACTGGTTAGCAGGAGTGTGGGTTCACCTTTGTGTTCTAGAAGGGCGTTTGTTGCGACGGTTGTTCCCATTTTGACCGTATCAATCATATGAGGTGGAATGGGATCTGCCGGTTTTAAATTTAATGATTGCCTTATGCCCTCTATTGCTGCGTCTTCATAAGCTGTGGGGTTTTCAGAAAGCAGCTTGAGAGGGGTTAGTTCACCATTTGGGGCTTTTGCTAGAATGTCTGTGAAAGTGCCGCCGCGGTCAATCCAGAAGGACCATTTGTTTGTCTGTTCGAGATTTTCTTTTGGTGTTTTTACTGGTTTGTTCTTGTTCATTTTAGCTCGATAGCTGGGATTTGGTGAATTGTTGGGCACTTCTTAGGAATTTCATCCATTTGAGTGAGTTTAGCTAAGTGACTGGCATTTTTAAAGGGGCTGTTAAATTGATGAAAACATACTATAAATAACAAATAAAAGAGGCAAGGGTTGCTCGTCTTAAATTTAAGGCGTGATCTTTTCTCTTTATTTTCAGGTTGGTTGAGAACTGGTTTTGAGTGAAGCGTTTATCTTGTTGAAGGAAAGATATTACATGTCGATTTGGGGGAAACTTGCTGGTGGTGCTGCTGGTCTTGCTGTTGGCGGGCCTGTTGGTGGGTTGCTTGGTCTTATGGCTGGGCATTTTGCCGTTGATCACTGGCTGGAAGATGAACGACCAAGTGATTGTGAAGTTGCCTTCACTGTTGGGGTGATTGCGCTTGGAGCAAAAATGGCCAAAGCGGATGGTGTTGTTGTTCAAGATGAGATCAAGGCGTTTAAAGAAGTTTTTAAGGTTCCTGAGAATGATGTGAAGAATGTGGCGCGATTGTTTGATTTGGCCAAGCAAGATATTGCGGGTTTTGATGTTTATGCTAAGCAGCTAGCGACTTGTATGAATGGTGATAAGAAGATTTTGTCTGATGTGCTGGATGGTCTTTTTCATATTGCAAAAGCTGACAATATTCTTCACCCTAATGAGCTTGCTTTTCTAGATGAGGTTGCGCGGATTTTTGGTTTTTCAGAAGATGAATTTGCAAATATTCAGGCGCGTCATGTCGTTAATAAAGAAGAAAATCCTTATCAGATTTTAGGTGTTGAGCCTGAGATTACTGATGATGAACTGAAATCACATTATCGCCAGCTTGTCCGCGATAATCACCCTGATAAATTAATAGCCCGCGGTGTACCTGAAGAATTTATCGCGATTGCTACGGAGCGCTTGCAGGGTATTAATGAAGCTTATGATGTTGTGTCTAAACAACGCGGGCTTTAACTCGAACGGTTTTGTTTTGAATTGGGAAACAGTTTTGCAACCGGCCATAAGAGTTGGCTTTGGAAGCGTAAACAAGATGAGGAATTGATGTGTCTGAAGATATTGATGTTTCGCAATTACCTGTTCCAGCGGATACGGCTTTATTGAGGCCTGGAGATTGGGTTCCTTCTGTTAATTTTAATGAGCGACGGGCTACTGTTAATTTATGTGGTCCAGGTTCTGCGCAACCGGCTTGTGTCAAGATTGATATGCTCCTTCTTCATTACACGGCTACACCTACGAATGACTACGCTCTTGAATTGCTGACAACGGCTGAGGGGGGTGTTTCTTCACATTATCTGGTTGATGGGCGTGGGCGGATTATTCAGATGGTAGCGGAGACGCATAGGGCTTGGCATGCTGGCGTGGCTGAGTGGGCTGGTGAGACGGATATTAATTCTTGCTCCATTGGAATTGAGATTCAAAATCAAGGTGCTGCTTTAGAGCGCGTGCCACCTTATGGTGAAATGCAGATGGCGGCGGTGACTGAACTTTGTGTTGATATCGTTAAGCGGCATAAAATTAAACCTCATCGCGTTTTGGGGCATTCTGATGTTGCCCCGCATCGCAAGCAAGACCCTGGTGCGCATTTTGATTGGTCACGGTTGGCTGAGCAGGGGGTTGGTCATTGGTTATCTCCAACGGAGCTTAATGAGTTCGAAGTGCTGAGTTTGGATGAAGCGGCACTTGGAGACTTGCAACGTAAGCTCGTTGCGATTGGTTATGGGCTTGAGGTGACAGGGGACTATGACCAGCGCACTGCATTGGTTATTACCGCTTTTCAGCGCCATTATAGACCTTGCAGGGTTGATGGGCAGCTTGATCAACAAACAATCGAGCTGATTGATCAATTGCTTGATAAGATTAAAGCTTGACCTTTTTTAAGATTGATTGCATCACCATATTATGTCAGCTGACTGGATGGCCGCTTGCCTCTATTCATTTAGAGATTAAGAGGAAAGTCCGGGCTCCAGGGAAACAGGATGCCGGGGAAATCCCGGCGAGGGAGGTTTTCATGCTTGCGTGGAAACTGAACCTTAGGGAAAGTGCCGCAGAAAGAAAACCGCCTGGGCTTTTGCTCAGGTAAGGGTGAAAGGGTGCGGTAAGAGCGCACCGCGCATCTTGTAAAAGATGTGGCAGGGTAAACCCCATCCGGAGCAAAACCAAATAGGGATGTATCGAGCAAATTCTTTGAATTTGTTTGGCGTGTGTTTCCTCACTTCATCCGGGTTGGTTGCTTGAGCTTGATGGTAACATTAAGTCTAGATGAATGGTCATCAGCATGCGCTTCCAAGCGTTTGCTACAGAACCCGGCTTATAGGTCAGCTGGCATAAGGGCTTATTAGTCCTTGACTTGTGGTCCAAATCACTGGAATGCATAGTTAGAGGTTTTTAACTTTAATCAGGAGACACGCATGAGACTCATAGGTAGCCCAACATCACCATTTGTGCGCAAGGTGCGTGTGTTGCTCATTGAAAAAGGTTTTGATGATATTGAAGTTGAAAATGTAAACGCTTTTGAAGACCCGAAAGAACTGCTTGTTCATAATCCGTTGAGCCGTGTGCCGGTTATGGTTCTGACCAATGGTGTGGCTTTTTACGACAGCAAGTTGATTGTTGATTATATTGAAAGCAATATGCAGGGGCCTAAATTTGTGCCTGAGGCTGGGGCGAGCCGTTGGTTTGTGTTGCAAGCACAAGCTCTTGCGGACACCATGGTTGATGTGGCTATTCGCTCTATGCTTGAGAGAAAGCGCCCTGCTGAAAAACAAATAAAAGAAAAAATAACACGTGATGAAATTGCAGTTGCGCGCGGCATTGGGGCGGCGGCTAAGATGATTAAAGGCATGGATGCTCAACTTAATCTTGGTCATATCTCAATTGCTTGTGCTATGGGCTATGTTGATTTTCGTCTTCCGCATCTTAAATGGCGTGACCGGCATCCTGAGCTTTCTGCCTGGTATCAGGAAATGAGATTGCGAGCTTCTATGCAGGCAACAGCGCCTGAAGATCCTTCTTAATTTTCTCTCAAGTTTTTAGTGCTCCTTCGGTTGCCCACCAGCAACCGTCGTTTTTTTCTCTCACGGCTATCCTCGCTATGCTCGCTATGCTCGGGCCTCCGAGGGGCGTCGCAACGCGACGGGCTTCGCTGGTGCTTTGCCATGTCCTGGCACCGAAGTGGTGCCACTCCTTCTTCGTATAGAGAGAATTAGTTTGTTTTACTGGCGATTTTTCTCACAATACTTCATATCCCCACTATGCATCTGCACGGGCTGCGCTGGTGCTTCGCCATGTTCTGGCACCGAAGTGGGGTCACTCTTTCTTCGTATTGATTAGGTTAGAGGAATTAGCTCTAAAGGCTGTAATTTAGGTTTAGCGAACCTTCTTTGCCCATGGGGGCGATGAATTCGCCTTCGCCATTTAGATTGGCGAAATCACCTGTACCGGAGCCTTTTTGCACTATACAAGTGCCTTTTGCTTCTTTTCCGTCAAAGAAGCCATTTTGTTCAATGGCAAAGGTGCCTTTAAGGTTGCCAATAGAGCCGTTGATTTGTTGCAAACCAATGAAGTTTGCCATGCCATTTTCTTGATGTTTCATAATGTAGATAACAGAGCCAACGCCTGTGATATCTCCAACGAAATTAGTGGAGACGATGGCTTGGGTTATTTTTAAACCGTCAGTTGGGCCGTCAAAGGGTTGTTCTTCCCAAGAGGTTACTGTGAAACTAGATGCGGCAACGTTGCTCATACTCGGCTTTCCTATTGAATGCTCTTGAAGCGTTGTGCCATTTCTCGGCTTGTTCTGTCAATTCTGTGGTGTGAATTGTTGTGTAAATAACTTTGAGAGTTTGTTCAGGGATAATCTGAATAAAGACTTGTTTTCTCTCAGTTTTTAAAAAATTTTCAATGATTCTTTTTGAAATTTAGCTCCTCTTTTCTCAACATATTTTGTTTTTTACTCCGTTTTTTCAACAAAACTCATGAAAGCTTTGGTGGGTGGTAAAAATGCCACAAGGCTTCTTGTTGCTCTTTCTTTTTTCTAACTTGCTGTATTTAAATACTTTTTTCTTGCGGCGATTGGTTTCTCACTTTGTTTTATCATTGTGACCCCATGATTAAACCTAAATAAACCATTAATTTCCATTGACACCCATAATATCCCAGAGTATCCCATATATACCCATTCGGATGATGTGGGGCATTGGGGGATGGTGAGAGCTCACTTCCAAAGAGGCCACAGGATATGAAGCCGCCACCCCCGTTTTTTTAATGCATCATCTTGGCTCTGAGAGAGGGCGCGCTTTTTAAACGGCGCATTGAAGAGCAAAGCGTTTGGGGAATGAAGCGGGGGCTTTGTTTTGATTGAGGGCTGTAGAGCAGCTCAAGTTCAAAAGATGGGAATGAATTTCTTGTGATTTTCATGAGGGGGATAAGCTTTTAGGACAAAGTCCTTGTTTGGTTTTGTTGTATTGGCTGCCTGTTAATTGAGATCTGAAAGCCGTGTTAGATGGATGAGTTTGTTTCCAGCTTTACAAATAAGATAGACGCCAAAGGGCGTGTTTCTGTCCCGGCATCGTTTCGCGCTGTATTGGTCAAAGAACAATCAGATGAAATTTTTTGTCACCCGGCGCTTGATAGTGCGGCACTAGATGCTGGTGGGCCACGTTTGGTGAAGCATATTCGGGGGCTTTTGGAAGATTTGGCGCCTTATTCTGATGAGAAAGATCAGTTGGCGACAGCCCTTTTTGGTGAAAGTGAATATCTAAAGATAGATAGTGATGGACGTATTGTTTTGCCGCTGCGTTTGAGAGATGTGGCGGGGTTTAAGGGCCAGGTAACATTTGTGGGGCTTGGAGACAAGTTTCAAATGTGGGAGCCAACTCAATTTGAAGAAGCGCGCAATGCAGCACGGAGTAAGGTGCGAGATTTGCGTAAATTATTAGGAAAAGGGCGATCAGCTGAATAAGGAATTGTTGTAGGGGGCAATTTAAAAATATTTATGCTGATTTTAGGTGAATTGATATTTGTCGTGTAGAATGAGGCCATGGTTTTTTAAGGCTTCTTTGGTCGTTTTAAGGGTTTTTAGTTTAGTAAAGGGGTAGGAATGATGACGGTGAGCATGACTGAAGATGATGTCAATGCGGGCGGTACTGACCGTCACATTCCTGTATTGCTAGAGCCTGTTCTTGATGCGCTTTTAAATCAAGACAAAAAAGGCTATTTGAAAAAAGAGCAAAAAGAGGTGTCTTATTCTGCTGAAGAAAAAGAAGCTTCTTCTCAGCAACAAATTTTTATTGATGGCACTTTTGGGGCCGGCGGATATTCACGCGGGATTTTAACTTCCTCACATTTAAAAGCTGAAACGCGAGTGATCGGGATTGACCAAGACCCTGATGTAATTCGTGATGCGCGAGATATGCTTCGTGAGTTTGGTCCGAAGTTGGATGTTGTTCATGGGCGTTATTCTGAAATGGAGAGTCTTGTTTCCAATTTAGGTATTTCTAAAGTTGATGGTGTGGTGCTTGATATTGGTGTTTCTTCCATGCAGCTTGATCAAGGCTCTCGTGGGTTTTCTTTTCGTCAAGACGGGCCGCTTGATATGCGGATGTCTCAATCTGGCCCGACGGCTGCCGATTTGGTCAATGGATTGGCTGAAGAGGAGATTGCTAATGTGCTTTATCAGTTTGGGGAAGAGAAAAAATCTCGATATATCGCAAAAGCTATTGTTGAGAGGCGGGTTATTGAGCCGTTTCGAACGACCACTGATTTGGCTGATCTGATTGCTTCTGTTGTTCATAAGAAACCTAAAGATAAAATTCACCCTGCAACACGTTCTTTTCAGGCGCTTCGGATTTATTTGAATGATGAATTGGGGGAGTTATTAAAGGGTTTGAATGCGGCGAGCCGTATTTTGAAGCCTGGCGGGCGCTTGGTGGTTGTTAGTTTTCACTCGCTTGAGGACCGAATTGTTAAGACTTATTTACGAGCGGCTGCTGGGCGTGTGCCAAATCAATCCAGGCATTTACCGGAAATTAACAAAGAATTTCACCCAAGTTTTCAAATAATTAACCCTAAAGCTGTTAAAGCTAATGATGAAGAGATGTTGCGGAATAAACGGGCTAGATCTGCTGTTTTAAGGTCTGGTGTTCGCACTGAAGCGCCGCCACTTGAGTTTTTTGAGGCGGATCTGGGGATTAAATCTCTTCAATTGTAGTTCATGAGTTCTCTGCAGTTTGTATTTTGCAGTGATTGAGTAGAGTAAAATGTTGCGTTTTTTAACAGTGCCTATCTTTTGTGTAACGCTGTGTATGGCTGGCGTTCTATATAAGATTAAGTATGATACCCGCAGTTTGCAGCTTGAGGCGGTTCAGCTTCGCAAGGAAATAGCCCTTGAGCGCCAACGCCTTGCTGTCTTGAAAGCTGAGTGGAGTATTTTAACCAGACCAAAGCGGATTGAGCAACTTGCAGATTCCATTGGTTTAAAGCCGCTTTCTCCTAAACAAATTATTTCGTTGCGAGACCTTGATGCCTTGCCAGAAAACAAGCATGTGCCTTTTGCTTCTTTAAAGGTTACGCCAACTTCACAGCGTACTCAAATTGATGAGGGCTTAATGAAGCGCGAAGAATTTTCACAAATTGACCGCTTAATTAGTTCTGTTGTGACACCTAACAATGAGGAGATTTCCAATGCGCATTAATTTAATGGCTCGAAATGCTTATTCTCAGGTTTATATGCCGGATGGTGCTGTTGTTGAAGGTGGGCAAGGGGTTGGTTTTTTTAATCGCCCTCAATTACGTCACTCACTGTTGATCCTTGTTTTATTTAGCGTGTTTTCCTTGATTGCAGGCAACTTAATCTCACTTGCCGTTTTGCGCCCGAATGAAATTAAGATGCATCTTGCGTCTCCAATTGGTGTGCAGAAATCTCGCCCTGATATTGTGGATGCGGAGGGGCGTTTACTGGCAACAGATATTGAGGCGCCTTCGCTTTATGCCAATCCATCAGGTTTGATGGAGCCGGCGTTGGTGGTTAAAAAACTGAAAAAAGCAATGCCTGAGTTGGATGAGATGGAGCTATTGCGCCAGCTCACCAAGAAGAATAAGCAATTTGTTTTTATTAAACGGGGACTTCATCCGAAACGGGCTCAGGAGATTTTTGATCTTGGGTTGCCTGGTGTTGATGTGACGCCTGAAATACGCCGCGTTTACCCGAAGGGTTCACTTGGTGGCTATGTGCTTGGGCATGTTGACATTGACAATGTGGGCCGTGCGGGAATAGAGAAATTTATTGATAATGCTCGCTTTACAGACCCGAAGATTTTTGATGATGGGCCTTCAAGTGAGGTGCAGCTTTCTTTGAATGTCAGTGCGAATTATATTTTGCAGCAAGAGCTGAGTAAGGCTTTGCAACTTTACAAGGCGAAATCTGCAGCTGGTGTTGTGATGAATGTTCATAGCGGTGAGGTGGTTGCGCTTTCTTCACTTCCAGATCTTGACCCGCAGCGCCCGTCTTTGCAAAAAGATAAAGAGCGGTTTGATCGCATTTCCTCGGGGTTGTTTGAGCTTGGGTCTGTTTTTAAAACGGTGACCATGGCGATGGCGCTTGATGCGAATAGGGTGAAACTTTCTGATAAGCTAGATGTGACCGGTCCGCTGAAAATTGGTGCGCATAAAATCAACGACTATCATGGTGTTGATGGTGAATTGAGTGTGCGAGATATTTTTGTGCGCTCTTCGAATATTGGTACTGCGAAACTTGCCTTGCAAATGGGGCCAGAGGCGCACAGGGCGTTTTTGAATAAATTACATTTACTTGATCCGATGAAAACAGAGCTTGGTGCCATGCGAGTGCCTCAAACGCCTCGGCGCTGGGGAGATGTGCATTCAGCAACAGTTTCTTATGGGCATGGCCTTTCTATTTCACCGTTGCAATTTGTTTCTGCAGTTGGTGCTTTGGTGAATGGCGGGATTTATGTGAAGCCAACATTTCTCAAACGTAGTGAGCGGGAAGCAAAACTTGAAGGTGAGCGTGTTGTTTCGCTAGAGACAAGTGACAAAATACGCAAATTAATGCGCGCGAATGTGACTGATGCTCATGGAACGGCGAAGCGTGCTGAAGTTGCCCCTTATCGTGTGGGCGGCAAAACGGGGACTGCGAACAAGGTAGTTAAAGGAAAATATTCAAGGACTAAAGTTTTGACGAGCTTTGTTGGGGTTTTCCCGGCTGAAAGGCCTGAATATGTTGTGTTTGTTATGCTTGATGAGCCTCAAGCTACCAAAGCGGCGCAAGGACTTACGGTTGCGGGGATGAACGCAGCGCCAACGACTGGTCGTATAATTTCACGGTTAGCGCCTTTGTTTAAGATGAAGCCGTTTTACCCTGTGTTTGAACGGGTTTCTTTTGAAAATTAGAATTTATTTCTCTCACGGCTATTCGATGAGCTTAGGCTCATCGGCCTACGAGGTGCAGTGCTAAGCACTGGGCTACGCTGGCGCTGCGCCATGTCCCATTGCCCGAAAAGGGCAATGCTCCTTCTTCGAGTTGTGAGATTTATTTTTTAGGAAATTTCGTTGTTTATTTTATTATTTTAGTTTCTGTTTTTTTAAAAGGTGTTTTTTAGGTTTTCTTTTGGGGTGTTAGCTTGTTTTTAATGCCTGCTTTGTGCTAAATCCACATTGCTTTTAAGCTTTATGTTGTCCATAAAGTTATGAGCAGTGTATGAGAAAAAGGGCGGACACCATTGATGAAGCTATCGAACTTAATAGACGGATATAATGGTCCTGATGTTGAGATAACTGGACTTACGGCTGATAGCCGTGAAGTCGAGAGTGGGTTTCTATTTGCAGCATTACCAGGTGTTGCTGTTGATGGGGCTAAGTTTATTGATCAAGCGCTTTCTCAAGGCGCGGTTGCTATTTTAACTCATGAAAATTTTAAAGGCACTGTGCCTGAGGGTGTTCCCTTGCTTGTTCAATATGACCCTCGTCTTGGATTGGCTGAGCTATCTGCTCGTTTTTTTGCGCCACAGCCAGATTTAATTGTTGGGGTAACAGGCACCAATGGGAAAACTTCCGTTGCAAGCTTTGTGAGACAAATTTGGGAGCAGATTGGTATTGATGGGGCGAGTTTGGGGACGATTGGGGTTGTTTCCAAATTGGGTGAGACAAAACTTGCTCATACAACGCCTGATCCTGTGACCTTGCATAAGGCATTGAAAGAGCTAGCTAATCAAGGGGTTGATCATTTAGCGCTTGAAGCTTCTAGCCATGGTTTGGCGCAGCGGCGGCTTGATGGGGTGAATTTTTCTGCAGCGGCTTTTACTAATATTACCCGCGATCATCTGGATTATCATGAGACGTTTGAAGCTTATTTTAATGAGAAGAAGCGACTTTTTTCTGAATTGCTTGGGGAAAATGGCATTGCGGTGATTGATGCTGACTCGAATGGGGCAGGCAGGATTATAGAAGTTTGTGAGGCGCGGCATATTAATGTTATGACCATTGGTCAAAAGGGGCGTTACTTACATCTTAAAAATTGTGAAATTGATGGATTTTCGCAGAAATTAACTTTGGTTCATCACCGGGGGACTTCTGAAATTCATTTACCGCTGGTTGGAGACTTTCAGGCGAGTAATGTTTTAGTTGCCGCGGCTCTTGTGGCAGCGGGCGGGATTTCTATTCTTGAGATTTTGCCTGTTTTAGAGAGATTGAAAGGGGCAAAAGGGCGCTTAGAACTGGTTGGAAGTGTCGAGTTTTCAATGGCTAATGGGGGCGTGGCATCACAAAGCGCACCGGTTTTTATTGATTATGCACACACACCGGATGCTTTAGAAACGGCTATCGAAGCTCTTCTTCCCTATAAACAAGGCAAACTACATGTTGTTTTTGGTTGTGGTGGTGACCGTGACAAGGGCAAGCGACCAATGATGGGGGAAATTGCGAGCCGTTTGGCTGACTGCGTTTATGTAACAGATGATAACCCACGAGGGGAAGATGCTTCTGTCATTCGATCAGAGATTATGGCAGGTGCTTCAGGAGCTGAAGAGATTGCAGATCGGGCTCAAGCTATTCAAACGGCGGTTGCTGCGCTTAATCCTGGTGATATTTTACTTGTGGCTGGTAAGGGGCATGAGACTGGGCAGATTGTTGGTTCTGAGATTTTGCCATTTTCTGATCATGAAGCTGTTGAAGCTGCGCTTCAAGGGAACTGATTTGGGCCTACGGGGATTGTAGAGCAAGCAGGGATTGGGTGTAATTTAATGGATTATTTATGGACAGTCGGTGAGATTGCTAAGGCCGTTCGAGGGGATATTGATGTTCTTGGAAGTGATGCTCAAGGTGCTGAAGTGCAAGGAATTGATAGCGTTTCCATTGATAGTCGGACGTTAGACAAAGACGCGCTTTATATTGCTATTCAAGGGGTTAGTCAGGATGGGCATGCTTTTGTACACGCGGCTTTTGACGCGGGAGCGAAGGCTTGCTTGGTTTCTAGAGAATTTGAATTAGATACCTCTGAAAGCGCTGATGGCTCCAATGGGATTCTCATTCGCGTTGATGATACGTTTAAAGCTTTACAAGATTTAGGAGTGGCCGCTCGCAAACGTTGCTCTGGTAAAATCGTTGCAGTGACGGGAAGTGCTGGCAAGACGGGCACGAAAGAAGCGCTTCGAGTGATGTTTGAAAAGCAAGGCCGCACTCATGCCTCTGTTAAATCATTTAACAATCATTGGGGTGTTCCGCTGACATTAGCTCGGATGCCACGGGACACAGAGTTTGGTGTTTTTGAAGTGGGGATGAACCATGCAGGGGAAATCTCACCGCTTTCAAAATTCATTCAACCTCACATCACTTTGATTACAACTGTGGCGCCCGCTCATATTGGGCATTTTGCGAATGAAGAAGAAATTGCTGACGCAAAGGCTGAAATTTTTGACGGTTTGGTTGAAGGGGGGGCTTGTCTTTTGCCGGCTGATAATCGTCATTTCGAGCGGCTTTTTAAAAGAGCTGAGCAGGCGAAGGTTTGCAATATTTATAGTTTTGGACGCTCAAGTGAAGCAGAAGTTCGATTAACCTCAGGTGAGTTTGGGGTTTCGCGCAGTTTTGTTAAAGCTGATTGCTTGGGTGAGGCGATTGATTTTGAAATCTCTATTCCTGGTGAGCATATAGCGCTTAATTTTTTAGGAGCGCTTGGGTGTATTAAATTGGCTGGATGTGATGTGGCTGAGGTGACAGGCGAGCTTGGCAATTTGGTGGCCCCGCCAGGGCGAGGGGTGCGTCATCAGTTAAGCTTAAATAATGGCAAGTCTGGCCAAGTTTTGCTGATTGATGAGAGCTATAATGCCAACCCACCTTCTATGGATATTGCGCTTAAAAGTTTAGGTGCATTGCAGGAGCCTACATATTGCCGCCGTATTGCGGTTTTAGGGGATATGTTAGAGCTTGGAAAACATTCTGAATATTATCATCGTGAAATTGCTCCCTTAATTGCGTCTCTAGATGTGGATTTGGTTTTTGCCTCTGGTGAAATGATGGAACATATGTTTAATGAGTTACCAGAAGAAAAAAGAGGGGCATTTGCTTTTCATTCTAAAGATCTTATCGCGCCTTTAGAAGAAAGCTTGCAATCAGGTGATGTCTTAATGATAAAAGGATCACTTGGGAGTGATATGGGCTCTATCGTCACTGCTTTAAGTGAAAAATATAAATAATAAACCGTAAAAATACTCAAAGAATGAGGGAATTATTCGATGTTATATGAGTTGGTGAGCTTTTCAGACCAGTTTGGCGCGTTTAACGTTTTTCGTTACATAACCTTCCGTACTGGTGGGGCCATCATGACGGCGCTTTTGTTTGTGTTTTTGTTTGGGCCGAGCTTAATTAAAAATTTGCGTGTAAGGCAGGGCAAGGGACAACCTATTCGTGAAGATGGGCCGCAACGACATCTTTTAGAAAAACAGGGCACGCCTACCATGGGCGGTTTGATGATTTTGGCGGCCGTGTTTGTTTCTACAATTCTTTGGGGTAATTTGCGCAACCCTTATGTTTGGGTGGTATTGTTTGTGACACTCTCATATGGGCTCATTGGTGGCTATGATGACTACTTAAAAGTGGCGAAGCGCACAACTGATGGGTTTTCAGGGAGAGTTCGATTGGGCTTGGAATTGCTCATTGCGGCTCTTGCTTGCGCTATTTTTATGTCTTTTGGTAAGGAGCCTTTTTCAACGGCGATTACGGTGCCGTTTTTCAAAGATATTTTGATTAATTTTGGTTCAGTGTTTTTCATTTGTTTTGGTGCTTTGGTTATTGCTGGTGCTGGTAATGCTGTTAACTTAACAGACGGCCTTGATGGATTGGCGATTGTGCCCGTGATGATTGCTTCGGCAACTTTTGGTGTGATTGCTTATTTGGTTGGCCATGCGACTTTTTCTGATTATTTGCAAATTCATTTTGTGCCTGGCACCAGTGAGTTGATGGTGCTTTGTGGTGCGCTTGTTGGCTCTGGACTTGGCTTCTTGTGGTTTAATGCGCCCCCTGCCATGATTTTCATGGGGGATACTGGTTCGTTAGCACTTGGTGGTGCGCTTGGTGCGATAGCGGTTGCCGTTAAGCATGAGTTGGTACTTGGCATTGTTGGTGGTTTGTTTGTGCTTGAGGCTGTCTCTGTGATTGTACAAGTGGCTTCGTTTAAACTCACGGGTAAGCGGGTGTTTCGAATGGCGCCACTTCATCATCATTATGAGCAAAAGGGGTGGGCGGAACCAACGATTGTGGTACGGTTCTGGATTATCGCGGTGGTGCTTGCGCTTATTGGTTTGAGTACGCTTAAGTTGCGTTAGGAAAGTTGGTTGTTTAGTTGGGAGTTGTGGGGGAGGCTGTGCAGGATTTTTTTTCTCTCACGGGCTATTCTGCCGCTGAAGCGGCAGGCCCTACGAGGTGCGGCGCTCGCGCCGGACGCCTCTCGGCGTCATGTCCCATTGCCTGAAGTAGGCAATGCTCCCTCTTCGTAATGTTAGTATTGAGATTTAAAGGGAGTGAATTGTTTCTCTTCTGGCGAACCTAGTTTTCGCTGTGTTTGTTATGTTCTGATATCTGATAATCTATTAGGATGCCTTCGCTATGATTCCCATTACAGTTTATAAAGATAAAACGGTTGCCTTGTTTGGGCTTGGTATTACTGGTTTAAGCGCGGCTGGGGCATTAAAGGCTGGTGGTGCTCAAGTTGTGGTGTGGGATGAGAACCAAAGTCGTTGTGAAACGGCCTCAAAGGCAGGGTTTGATGTTGTTGATCTGAATGAAGCTGATTGGTCTAAGTTTGATGCTTTGTTGCTCTCGCCTGGTGTGCCGCTTACTCATCCTGAACCTCATTGGACTGTTAAAAAAGCGCAAGCAGCTGATGTTCCCATCATTGGTGATACAGAGTTGTTTTTTGAAGAGTTTTTGCATCGCGGTGAGTGTGACCGGGTTTTGGTGATTACAGGGACGAACGGGAAATCAACAACCACTGCTCTTACCACCCATATTTTAAACGAAGCCGGTGAGGCGGCTGTGATGGGGGGGAACATTGGGCTTGGGGTGTTGGACATGCCTGACTTTGCTTCTTCAGAAAACCAGGATGGCAAGATTTACGTTCTAGAGCTTTCTTCTTATCAAATAGATTTAACGCCTTCACTTTGCCCGACAGCTGCTGGATTGTTGAATATTTCTCCTGATCATATTGATCGACATGGTACGGTTGATAATTATGCCAATGTGAAGGCTAAAGTTTTTGCCAACTTAGAGGCTGAGAACCTTGCGGTTATTTCTTTTGATGATTTTTACTGCCAGCAAATTGCATTGAATTTAACGACGAAAAGTGAAGTGCTTTTTGTGAGCTCAGCCCCTTCGATTGAAAATGGTGCGATACTTGAGAGAGAAGGGTTTTCAATTGTTAAAGATACTGAAGTTGTGCGCCATGTTGATTTAAGCAGTGCGCCGCATTTACGCGGTAAACATAATGCTCAAAATGCTGCGTTTGCTGTTTTGCTTGCGCTGAAAGTTTCAGGTGATTTTGAAAAGCTCATCAGTGGGTTGATGAGTTTTCCCGGGCTTGATCATCGTATGCAACAAATTGCATCTTTAACGTCAGCTTCAGAGGGACGGGGAATGGAGCGGCGGCTTTTGTTTGTTAATGATAGTAAAGCAACGAATGCAGAAGCCAGCGAGCAAGCTTTGAAGAGTTTTGCTAATATTTACTGGATTGCAGGGGGCGTTGCGAAAGAGGGGGGCATTCACGGACTTAGCCCACATTTAGGGGCTGTTCGCCATGCGTTTTTAATTGGTGAAGCGGCGGGTGAATTTGCCAAAACCCTTGAAGAAACTGGCGTAGCTTATGAAATTTGTGGAGATATGGAGCGGGCTGTGACAAGGGCTGTTGAAGTTGCTTTATCGGAGAATTCTGCTGATGCTGTTGAAGAGATTGCCGTTTTGCTTTCTCCAGCTGCTGCTAGTTTTGATCAATATCCTAATTTTGAAATTCGCGGAAATGCGTTTAAAGATATTGTTCGAACAATCAATGGCGTATCAATGAGTGGTTTGGTCAACGAAACTGAAGAGGCTTAATTTATGGTTTTGTCACGTTCCGAGCGGAGCCATTTAACTGAATGGTGGTTTACTGTTGACCGGACTGTGTTAGGCCTTGCCTTTTTGCTCTTGGCTGTTGGCATTGTGATGTTGCTTTCTGCTAGCCCACCTGTTGCTATGCGAAAAGATTTGCCGCATTTTTTCTTTGTTCAAAGGCAATTGTTATTTGCAGCTTTTGGCTCTGTTATCTTGTTATTTGTTTCTTTTCTCACCCCTTCAAATATTCGGCGTTTGGCATTGGCTCTTTTTGTTTTATCGCTCATTTCAATGGTTGGCATTTTATTGTTTGGCCCTGAAATTAACGGGGCTCAGCGCTGGATTAGACTTTACGGTGTTTCCTTTCAACCTTCTGAAATTTTAAAGCCAGCCTTTATTGTTTTAACAGCCTGGGCTTTTTCAGAAGGGGTGAAGCGCAGCGATGTGCCTGCTCATGGTGTGGCGATAGGGTTTTATGTCGTCTCTGCTTGTCTTTTGATTTTGCAGCCTGACTTTGGCCAAACACTTTTGCTAACCGCGACCTGGGTTGGCATGTTTTTTCTTGCCGGATTGGCTTGGGGATGGGTGATGTTTTTCCTACTGGCGGGGGTAGGCGTTTTGTTTCTTGGCTATCAATTTCTTCCGCACGTCACGGCACGTATCAATCATTTTCTAGATCCTTCTGGCGAGAATTATCAAATTGCGCGGGCATTAGAAGCGTTTCGTCAAGCAGGCTGGTTTGGCCGCGGGCCAGGTGAGGGGAGTTTGGCAGAGCAATTTTTACCTGATGCGCATAATGATTTTATCTTTGCAGCGATTGCCGATGAATTTGGGGTGCTTGCTTGTATTTTACTTTTGATGATTTATGCGGGCATTGTGTTTCTATCTCTTAATCGAGCGAAAGAAATGAAAGACCCATTTGTTCGTTTTTCAGTTTCAGGTTTAATGCTTTTATTTGCTCTGCAAACTTCCATTAATATGAGTGTGAATTTAGGGCTTATTCCAGCAAAGGGCATGACTTTGCCTTTTATATCTTATGGGGGCACCTCTTTGATTGGTACGGCGCTTTTACTTGGGATGACGCTTGCTCTAACGCGGCGGCTTCCACTAAGTACGGCACGAAGATTATGATGTCTTCTATGTGGCTTTGATATTTTTTTAGGTTTAGGGTTATGAGTTATGGCGAAAAAAAAGGTTTTATTGGCAGCTGGTGGGACCGGAGGGCATTTGTTCCCGGCGTTTGCTTTAACGGAAGAATTGAAGCGACGTGATGTTGAGGTGCATATCGTCACCGATGAACGGGTTGATGTGATGGCTGGTAATAGCCCGGCTGATGAGATGCATGTTGTGCCGTCTGCCACGATGAAGGGAAAGAACCCGATTGCCCTTATGAAAACAGCACTGACGCTGGGACGAGGTGTTATGGCGGCGCGGCGTTTGCTTAAAAAAATCAATCCTGATTTTGTGCTTGGATTTGGGGGGTACCCGACATTTCCGCCGCTGATTGCAGCTGGTCAATTAGGAATTAAAACGGGACTTCATGATCAGAACGCAGTGATGGGGCGAGCCAATAAGATGCTGGCCAACCGAGTTGATGTGATTGGGACGTCGTTTCCGGATGTAAAATATTTGCCCGAGGGGGCAAAAAATAAGGTTCGTTTAACGGGTAATCCGGTTCGCGATAAGGTTTTAGCTGTTCAAGATGTTGCCTATCCGGCTTTAGATGCTAGCGCTTTGGCTGAAGGGGCTCAGAAATTTAAAATCTTAATATTTGGGGGGAGCCAAGGGGCACGTTTTTTCTCTGATTTTTTCCCAGCTGCCTTTGCAGAGCTTGCTGAAGATGTGCGGACTAAGCTTTCTATTGTTCAGCAATGCCGAACTGAGGATTTAGACCGCGTGCGTGCGCTTTACCAATATTCAGAGATAGAGGCGAAATGTGAGGCATTTTTCGATGATTTACCCCGTGAAATGAGCGAATCTCATCTGATAATTTCACGATCTGGCGCCTCTACAGTGGCAGAATTGGCAGTTTGTGGTCGTCCTGCCATAATGGTGCCGCTTCCGCATGCGTTGGATAATGACCAGCTTTTAAATGCAAAAATGCTTGAAAATGCTGGTGCAGGTTGGATTTTAGAGCAAAAAAACATCACAATGGCAGGTTTTCATAAGCAATTACTAGGATTTTTAAATGATCCGCAGAGCTTGCAAAATGCTGCGAATGCTGCCAAATCGGTGGGGAACGCTGATGCAGTTGTGAAATTGGCTGATTTAGTGCTTGAATCAGTTTAGTTTTCTTGTGGTAGATTTTTGTTCTTGGTGGATTTTGGGATTTTTCATTGCATTTATGATGCCACCTGTCTAGATCTACTTGTTGGAATTATAACTGTATTTTGGATGCACTTTTAGGTGTGCCTTCAGTTGCATTTTTTTTTGTGGCTTCAGTTTCCCACCAGAAACCGCCACGAAGCAGCATGCGCTTTAGGTTGCCCACTAGCAACCGGCGTTTTTTTTACTGCGCTTTAGATGCCCACTTGGCATCCGCGCTATTGAGGGATTATTATATGCGACTGCCTTTGGATATTGGCTCTTTACATTTTGTTGGTATGGGCGGCATTGGTATGAGTGCCATTGCTGAGATCTTGCTGAGTATGGGGTATCAGGTTCAAGGTAGTGATATGAATAGAAACGCTAATGTTGAGCGTTTGATCTCTAAGGGGGCGAAAGCGTTTATTGGCCATGAAGCCAAGAACGTTGAGGGCGCTTCTGTTATTGTTGTTTCTTCTGCGATTAAACATGACAACCCTGAACTTGTAGCTGCCCGGAAAGCTGGGATACCGGTTATTTTGCGCGCTGAGATGCTTGCTGAGTTGATGCGGCTTAAATCTTCAATTGCGGTTGCTGGGACACACGGCAAGACCACAACCACGTCTTTGATTTCAACTGTTTTATGCGCTGGGAAAATTGACCCGACAGTGATTAATGGTGGAATTATTGAAGCTTTTGGCTCGAATGCCCGCATTGGGCAAGGGGAGTGGCTGGTTGCTGAAGCTGATGAATCTGATGGCAGCTTTTTAAAACTTCCTGCTCAAGTTGGTATTATTACCAATATTGATCCTGAACATATGGAGCATTATGGCGATTTTGATGGGGTTAAAGCTGCGTTTAAACAATTTGCACTGCAAATTCCTTTTTATGGCTACACATTTGCTGGGATTGATCATCCGGTTGTGAAAACATTGGTTGATGATCTACAAAGTGATGAGAGTTTAACTTCTAAGAAAATTCTTACCTATGGCTCAGATCCAAGCGCTGATATTCGTCTTGTGAATTGTATTCCTGGCTCTGGTGAGCTTACTTTTGATCTTGAATTTTCAGACAATATGCGTGGTGGCTCTCAAACCGTAACCGGTTTTAAACTGCCGATGCCTGGGCATTATAATGCTTTGAACGCGGCAGTTGCTGTAGCGGTGGCTCATGAAATTGGCGTTGAAATTTCAGATATTCGCGATGGACTTGCTGGATTTTCTGGTGTGAAGCGCCGTTTTACGCATGTGGGATCTGTTCAAAACTTTGATTTATATGATGATTATGCGCATCACCCGGTTGAGATTAGCTCTGTTCTTGGGGCGTCAAAATCTTCCACCAGTGGGAGAGTAATCGCGATTATGCAGCCGCATCGATATTCGCGGTTGCAATGCCATTTTGATGAGTTCAAAGAATGTTTTGATGATGCTGACATTGTGATTATGGCGCCTGTGTTTGCTGCCGGGGAAGATCCTCTTGATGGGTTCGATCATCAAACATTGGGGGCTGGTGTTGCTGCGCGTGGTAATGATGTTCGCTATGTGCATCACTCGAGTGAATTAGCGCCTATGTTGAGTGAAATTGCAAAGCCTGGCGATCTTGTTATTGGATTGGGTGCGGGGAGCATTTCTAGTTGGATGCATAATTTACCAAATGAGTTGAAAGAGAATGCGGCTTAAAAGCTTAGCCAAGGGATATTTCTTTCCTAATTTTTTAGCTCTTATCGTTTTATTTTATTGTTCTTAGCGTCTTAGTATTATTCAGTTTGATTTATGAAAACTTTTTAAAGTTCGTTTTATTATATTTGTGATCGTTTTGAGGTCTTGCAAATGGTCACTTTCCGATTTGGAGATTTATGGTGTTTGAAGATTATTTAGAGCGTTTTCAAGAAGCGATGCCTGAGTTAAGAGGGCGACTTAAAGCTAATTCACTGATGTCGGAGATCACATGGTTTCGTGTTGGGGGACCGGCGCAGCTTTTATACACACCAGCTGATGAAGCTGATCTCTCATATTTTATGAAAAACAAACCGGTTGATTTGCCGATTACTGTGATTGGGCTTGGCTCGAATTTATTGGTAAGAGACGGCGGCATTCCTGGCATTGTTGTGCGTTTGGGGCGTGGTTTTAACTTAATTGAAGCGCTTGGCGACAATAAAATTAAAGTTGGTACGGCTGTACCTGATATGAAATTAGCCCGTGCAGCGGCCGACCTTGGTGTGGCTGGGCTAAGTTTCTATAGAGGGATCCCAGGCTCAATTGGTGGTGCGCTTCGAATGAATGCTGGGGCTCATGGCGGTGAGACACGTGACTATTTGGTTGAAGCACGTGCGGTTGATTATGAGGGGAATATTCACACCTTTACAGCTGAAGAAATGGGCCACACTTACAGAAATTGTGCACTGCCTTATAATTTTATTTTCACTCAAGCTATTTTTAAAGGTCAGCCTGGTGAGCAGGATGAAATTGAAAAGGCTAATGCGGAAGTTGTGGCTTATAGAGAAGAAAAGCAGCCTGTAAAAGATAGAACTGGTGGTAGCACATTTAAAAACCCACCAGGACATAGCTCTTGGAAACTCATTGATGAAGCTGGGCTTCGAGGCTTTAAAATTGGCGGTGCTAAAGTTTCTGAAAAACATTGTAATTTCTTAATCAATGAGGGGGAAGCTACAGGGACGGATTTGGAAACACTGGGTGAAACTGTTCGAAAGCGTGTTTTTGAAAAGAGTGGCGTAAAATTAGATTGGGAAATTAAACGTTTGGGTGTTGCCGACGTTATGGGAGAGGATTTGGCGCAATGATTGATGAAAATGCCCAGGTTGCGGTTTTGATGGGCGGCTGGTCTGCTGAGCGAGATGTGAGCCTTAGTAGCGGTAAGGCGTGTGCAGAGGCGCTTCGGGCTGAGGGATTTTACAGTTACTGAAGTTGATGTTGAGCGCAATGTGGCCAGTGTTTTAGAAGAACTGAAGCCTGATGTTTGTTTTAATGCGTTGCATGGTCCGTTTGGTGAAGATGGATGCATTCAAGGTATTTTGGAAGTTTTGAATATTCCTTATACGCATTCTGGTGTTCTGGCTTCTTCAATGGCGATGAACAAAAAAGTAGCAAAAGAGATTATTGGTGGGGCTGGTGTTCCTGTTGCGGGTGATAAAGTGGTTAAACGCGGGGAAGCGGCGTTGGGTCATTTAAAATTACCACCTTATGTTCTTAAACCAATTGCGGATGGTTCGAGCTGCGGGATTTTTATTGTTAAAGATATGGACACACCGCCTCCTGGACAAGAGATTTTAGCGGCTGGCTCAGAAGATGATGACATGCTCATTGAAGAGTTTGTTGAGGGGTTGGAGCTGACATGTGGTGTTTTGGGAAACAGGGCGCTAGATGTTACTGAAATTAAATCTGAGCAACATGAATTTTATGATTATGATGCTAAATATGCACCAGGCGGTTCACAACACATCATTCCTGCGGAAATTTCACCAAATATTTACCAATTCATACAGAAATGGACTCTAACAGCTCATAATGCTCTTGGTTGTCGCGGCGTGAGCCGTGCTGATTTTAGATATGATGACAAGAAAGACCTTCTTGTTTGTCTTGAAGTGAATACTCAACCAGGTATGACCGAAACCTCGCTTTTGCCAGAAATGGCTGAAAAAGCAGGGTGGAGTTTTAATGAGCTGGTGCGCTGGATTTTGGAGGATGCATCTTGCAATCGATGATGAATAGAAGGAATTCAAAGACTTCTGAAACGTCTGTTTCAGAAAGCCTTCCTTCTATTGGTTGTTATGTTAAAGATGAATATGCTGAAGAATATCATATTGCGCCTTCATCTGAGCGCTATGTGCCGCAAACGTCCAAAAAGACTTCTTTTGGGCGTTTTTGGTTTGGACTAACGTTTTTAATTATCATTTCTGTTGGTTTGTTTTTTGGTTTCAGGCGACATATTCCTGATGATTTTTCTGTTCTTGCTGTTGCTGAAGACTATGGCCAACGGTTTGTTTCTCTTGTTCAATTTCCCATAAAAGAAGTTCATATTGCTGGGCATAAATATACAAAAGAAAAGGCCATTGTTGAGCGCTTGGGTGATGTTTGGGATCGATCTCTTGTTTCATTAAATACATTTGAGGCTCAGCGTAAAATTGAAAGTTTGCCTTGGATCTTGCGGGCAGATGTTCAGCGTGTTTTTCCTCATGGGTTGAATATTTATGTTGAAGAGCGCGAACCTATTGGTCGGTTTGTAACGCTTTCTGGGACTTATGTTTTTGATAAGCTTGGTGTGCTTATTGAAAAGGCAAAAGTGGGTTCTCATTTTGAGCTTCCTATTTACGAGGGGAGCAAGGCGCCACAAGCTGCGAATGAGTTGCGCGAAATTTTGACAAAATTTGATGATTTACAACCTCTCATCGTTCGGTTTCAAAGGGTTGATCAACGTCGCTGGACTTTGATTTTACATAATGAAATGAAAGTTTTGTTGCCGGAAAATAGACTAGAGGGGGCTTTAAGTCGGTTGCGGGCGTTGCAGGCTCAACATAATATTTTAAACCGTGAATTGGCGCATATTGATTTGCGACTTAAAGACCGGATAACGTTACGACCGAAAAAAAGCAAAAAAATCAAAATATTTTCAAGAGATGAAGATTTTTCTGTCGGTAAAATTGCTGATCAAGATAAATTATAGTTTGTTCTTCCTGTTTCTGGGATAATGTTTTCTTGAAAAATATTTTTAATGGAAAGTTGATACACAGTGTTTGGGCGCTCTAAACAAGCCAGTAAAATGGGCTCTACAGTCGCGGTAATTGACCTTGGAACCACGAAGTTCTCCTGTTTGATTGGGGAATGGGTTGACGGGGCGATGCCTGCTGCTCAATCTGGTCCATTTTCAAGCTCTTTTTCTAACCGTGATAACTCTTCTGATGAATATGGAGATCAAAACCGCGATCAAGGGCATGATCAACGCTTGGGACAGCGCCCGTTAGGCTCGGTGTTGCGCATCATTGGTTTTGGTCATCAACGGGCACGTGGCATGAAAGCTGGCGTGTTGATTGACTTGGATGCAGCTGAAAATGCCGTGCGTGATGTTGTGAGCCAAGCTGAAAAAATGGCGGGGCATAGAGTTGAGAATGTTGTGGTTTCCGTTTCTTGTGGGCGGCTACAATCTTTAAATTATACAACAAGTGTTCGTTTAAATGGGCATGGTGTTCGCCCGTCTCATATTGATGAGGTGATGGTGGCGGGGCGTGACTATGCGGCTGAAGATGGCCGTGCCGTTTTGCACCTTATGCCGCTTGGTTATACGCTGGATGAAGCAACGGGGGTTGTTGATCCTATCAATATGGTTGGCGAATTGCTGGAGTTAGACCTTCATGCGGTTACTGCTGATGTGTCTCCTTTGAAAAATATAGCTCTTTTGCTTGAGCGCTGTCATTTGCGGGCTGCGCGCATCATGGCGACTTCTTATGCGAGTGCTCTTGCGGTGGCTGATCCGAGTGAAATTGAGCTTGGGACGACGGTGATTGATATTGGCGGTGGGACAACGAAACTCGCGCTTTTTGCGAATGGTTATTTTGTTCATTCCGATGCGATTGCTATTGGCGGAGATTTAATTTCTTTTGAGATTGCGCAGGCTTTGAATTGTCCTTTGCAAGAGGCAGAACGCATTAAAGTGCTTTATGGCTCAGCTTTTTCAGCCGGGATGAAGCTTGAGGGGACTGATTGGGACAAGCCAATTCAATATTCTATTGTTGGAGAGGGGCAGGTTTCTGAAGGGCAAATTAGTGCGGCACAACTGGCTGATATTATTCGCCCAAAAGTGCAGCATATTTTATCTCTTGTGATGGAGCGCCTTAATAATAGCGGTTTTGGTGGGCACTCTGGGCAGCGGTTGATTCTCACTGGTGGAGGAAGCCAATTAAACGGTTTGGCTGAGTTTGCCTCTGAAATATTCTCTAAACCTGTTCGTTTAGGTGCACCGCCAGCTGTTTCTGGTTTACCACCGGAAATGCTGGGTGGTGCTTTTTCTAGCTCGATAGGGTTGTTTGAGGCGCTGCAGCGCTATGATCTTGCTGATGAATTTACAATGAAAGCGGCGAGAGGGCAGCACCAGGGTGGTTATTGGTCACGCATGGGAACGTGGCTGAAAGATAGTTTTTAATAGTTGCAATTGATTTTAGCATTTAATGGGCCGAATCAGTTACCATAGAGATGTGCTTCCTTATGAAGCGGGGAAACAAATGAGTTCAAATGTCCATAATTTTCATGAATTGCGTCCACGCATAATTGTGATGGGTGTTGGTGGTGCTGGTGGCAATGCGGTCAATAATATGATTGCATCTGGGCTGCATGGCGTTGAGTTTGTTGCGGCAAACACGGACGCGCAAGCGCTTGCTACTTCTGGTGCTGATGTTCGCTTGCAGTTGGGGGTTAACCTGACTGAAGGGCTTGGTGCTGGCTCGAACCCTGAGATTGGGGAAGGTGCCGCCGAAGAAGTTATGGAAGAAATGAAAGAGCTTCTTTCTGAAGTTCATATGATTTTTATTGCTTGTGGTATGGGTGGTGGCACTGGTACTGGTGCGGCTCCTGTTATTGCCCGTATAGCCCAGGAACTTGGTGTTCTTACCGTTGCGGTTGTTACAAAACCTTTCCAATTTGAAGGGCAACGCCGGATGCGTATTGCTGAAGCTGGTATTGAGCAGCTTCGCCAGTATGTAGACACGATGATTGTTATTCCCAATCAGAATTTATTCCGTTTAGCCAATGAGCAAACGACCTTTGCTGATTCTTTCTGCTTGGCTGACTCTGTTTTGAACTCAGGTGTTGCTTGTGTGACAGACCTCATCATGAAAGAAGGGTTGATTAACCTGGATTTTGCTGATGTTAAAACTGTGATCACTGAGATGGGTGCGGCTGTTATGGGCACTGGTGTTGCTCATGGTGAGGGCCGAGCGCGAAAAGCTGCTGAAGAAGCAATTTCAAATCCATTGATTGACGATATTTCGTTAGCTGGTGCTAAGGGCTTGTTGATTTCCATTTCTGGCGGGCAGGATATGACCTTGTTTGAAGTGGATGAAGTGGCCAGCCGTATTAGACAAGAAGTTGATCAAAATGCGAATATTATTGTGGGCGCTACTTTTGATGAGCAATTAGAAGGCTATTTGAGGGTTTCTCTTGTTGCTTCTGGTCTTAATCGAGGGCATCCAGAGTCGATGCATATTGAAGCTGATCGCCGCCGTATGGAGATTGACGCTGAAATAGAGCAAAATACTCTTGGGCTTAATGAGCGATTACAATCACTTGAAAATCCATCTGACGCTGGAATGCCACAAAATGGTGACCAAAGACCTGCTCTTGGAGATCCTTCTTCTCAGGGAGTTAATGGTCGTATGCGTCCGCAAGCACCGCAAGGAGGCCCCATTTCGCAAGGTGGTGCCGTATCTGGAGGTATGAATGATGGGCACTCAGCTGGTTTGGGCCAACAGAGAGGTGATCGTTCACAGGGGCATAATACACAACAGGGGCATGCGTCTCAGGGGCAAACAGATGGGCGTGGTGGTGTTAAAATTGTAAATAAGCCACCGCGTTTTATGGCGCCAGATAGTGAAGGGGGGTATACACCGCCCGCGTCACCTGGATCTAATGATCCGATGAAAGACCCTGTTACGGGGCGTGAATTTGTAGCGGGTGCACCAGAGACGATTAATCGTTCTATGCGCCGGATGCCTAGCATGGAAGATTTGCCGATAACTGGGCAGAACCAACTACGTGCTTATAAAGCACCTGAGGGCCAATTTAAAGAAGCTGAACCTAAGAAAAAAGGTGGTTTTTTTAGTCGATTAACTGGACGCAACCGCAAACAAGAAGAGGCTGTACCTGAACAAAAAGAAGAGAGTTTTAATCAAGCTTCTTTAGATGGTGAGCCTTATCCGGAAGATAGAATTCGTAATGAAACTTCCAATGTTCAACATAACATCAATACACCATCTGGTGACGTTTTGGCTGAACCCCCTCAGAATGGTGGATTTCAAAATACAGGGAAGAACCCTCATTTAGCGCAAGGACAACAAGTTAATACAGGATTTGTTCCTGCTGATAAACGCGGTAACGCTCCTTACCAAGCTCAGCCTCATTCTAAGGGGATGACTGCTGGTGAGGTGAATAATAGAAATGCTGCTCCGCAAACTCCACAAGGTGCTTATGATCGGCACTTACTAAAAAAGCAGGAAAACACTCCTCAAGGGGCTATTGCTCAAGGTGATGCTAAAGAAGCTCCTCAAAGTGAGTATGATTTAAGTATGGAGGATCACTACAAGAAGCATCCTTCGTTAAATCCGGAAAAACCAGCTGTTGAAACAGATGACTTAAATGAAAAATCATCTAATCAACAAGAATGGGTTCCTTCTAAACCAGAGACCCCAGCTGAGCGTTATCCCACTTTAGAGTTAAACAAATCTGGGATTGGAAATTTGCCTTTAGATGAAGAAGAAAATATTGCTGATATTCCTCCTTTTCTTAAAGAAAAACGAAAAGGGTAGTTTGGGTAGCAAATTTTAGTCATCTGAGATTTAAGCGGGGAGGAATTCTCCGCTTTTTTTGTGTGCTTTTCAGCTTTGAATGAAAGCGAATCAATTGCTCTGACCATTTTCTGTTACACATTTATAACATTTAAGCAGTTTTTTTATGGTTTTTCAGAGGATATATCCTGCTTTCTGTTATTAATATCAGTGTGTTAGTGGTTTGGTAACAGACTGTAAGAAACCGTGATTTGTGTGATCAATCTTCTCTATAGTAAGGTTTCTTTAATGATAGCCATTGGCTTGATTATCTTAAGGTCAGATAGCAGATTAATTTGATTAATCGTGTTGTTATTTAAGCTTTAAGATTAGTTGTTTGTAACTCTCTAATTGAGTTTGTGTCTCGATTTAAGATGAACTTAAATTATAAAACTGATTTTAAGTTTTTCTCTTTTTGAGGTCTAAGCAGCGGATTTAAAATTCATCCTTTTTGGTGAATGTTTCAATCTGAAGCTAAAACTCATTATTTGTTACAGCTTTGAAATCTGATTTTATGATGAAAGAATCTGGTTTCACAGTATTGTAGCTTAGAGAGATTATGAAACTCAGAACCATGATAAAAATGTGAGCATGGTTTTTAAGTTTCATAAACTGATCTGGGTAAAATGCACTTTTGGGTCGTTTTGCTTGGTTTGAAGGTTAACTCTCAGATGTGAGTGAGTGTTAATTGGTAAAATTGAAAGAATTTATTCTTGAGATTTTATATTTAAAACCATTGATTAGATGATTGGACAGCAGTCAGGTTTATGGTGGGGGGCTCCGAATAGCTAGTTGGACTTGAAATTTTTAAAGCTTAGTTTCTTAAGACAGTTAAGATTTTTAGAAAGTTAAGATTTTAAAGTTAAGGTTTTAAAGTTCCCATGCGTTCTGGATGTCTAGAGAAGACAGGGTAAATTAGAGGGTATACTCTCATGGGTAATTCATATGTTGGAGCGAAACAGACAACGCTCAGTCAATCAGTGGTTATGACTGGAGTTGGTGTTCATTCGGGAGCTCCTGTTTCTATCACTCTTCACCCGGCTGATGCCGATAGCGGAATTAATTTTTCTGTTCTTAAAGATGGCAGAGATATTGAAATTCAAGCTCACTGTGATTTCATTAAAAATCTAACTCTTTGTACGATCTTGGGCTCGGATTGTGGCGCCATGGTGGCGACTGTTGAGCACCTTATGTCTGCTCTGCGCGGGCTTTCTATTGATAATGTTCTTGTTGAAATTGATAATGGCGAAGTTCCAATTATGGATGGTAGCGCTATGCCATTTGTTCGTGCGATTGAAGAGGTTGGCCTTAAAGACCTTGATGCTCCACGTACATTTATCAAAGTTTTAAAACCTATTCGCGTTGAAGAAAATGGCTGTTGGGGTGAATTGCTACCTTACAATGGCTTTAGACTTGATGTGGAAATTGATTTTGACACACCTGTTATTGGGCGTCAGAGATTTAACTCTGACATGAACCCTGGTGTGTTTCGTGAAGAATTAGCCAGAGCTAGAACATTTGGCTTTATGGAGCAAGTTGAAGGTTTGTGGGCTGCTGGGCGCGCTTTAGGTGCTTCTTTAGAGAACACAGTTGCTATTGATAAAGATAAAGTCTTGAACCGTGAAGGTTTACGCTGGGATGATGAATTTGTTCGTCACAAAGCTCTTGATGCGGTTGGTGATTTGGCTTTAGCTGGTTCTCCTTTGCTTTGTTCTTATAGATCATATCGTGGTGGCCATGCTTTGAATGCAAAAGCTATTACCACTCTTTTAGCTGATAAGGATGCCTGGACGAAGGTTTCAGTACCTGCTGTGCCTGCCGCTGTTGTTGAACATCATAGTGATGGCCATGTTGGGGACAGGCAGGGGGCTGCCGTTCTTTCTGCTGCTAATTTTGCAGCTGACCGGAGTTAATCGATTGTTTTCACACAATTTTGATTAATAATATCATTGATTTTGTTCATCTTTAAAGGCAAGTACAGCAATGTACTTGTCTTTTTTAGTTGCGCTTCAGGTTGCCATTTTATAATAGGCCTTCAGGTTTCCCACCAGAAACCGGCCCTAGCAACCGCGCAGATTTATTTGCGCTTCAGGTTGCTTTTTTTGTGCTTCAGATGCCCACTTTTTTAGTGTGCCTTCAGATGCCCACAAGCAACCGGCACAGGCATCTGCAATAAGCACCGACGGGAATATCAGCAGAAGAAACTGCGCTAAGCCTATGTTTCCTGCTTCGCCAGTAGACATATAGGTATGTATGTGGCTTTAGGGGGCTTGTTGGAAAAGAATGAGAGACAGTTTTACTGGGGGAAATATTCGTTTTCTCTATGAGATAATGGTTTGAATTTGTGTAAATTGGTCACTGACGTTAAGTAATTCTTTATATTTTTTTCTAGAACTGTCCAAATGCGCTAAAAAGTCATATAGTTGAGCATAGAATCTCCACATTCATAGCTTCTTTTGTGAAGTCAGCATGATGGGTTTCTGGCGAATGCTTGAGCTGTTTTGGTTTAGCTGAACAGGATTTTTCTATGAGGCTTTTGGCTATAAGTCTGTTATTAATCGGTTTATTGGTCCTATGCCTGTTTATATTTGGTTTTTCTCTTTTCCTTTAGGGGGATTTTATGTTGGCACTTAAGCGATGTGCTTTTGTTATTGTCATTTTATTTACTGCTGTATTAGGTGGGTGTTCTTCTTCTCCTTTGTCTGATGTTGGGTCTTCAGTTAGCTCTATAGGGGGCTGGTTTGGCGGTGAGAAGAAAGAGTTTCTTGACGCTGAGAAGGTTGAGCCTGCTGCAAAGCTTTACAGTGAGGCTGATCAACTTCTTACTTCAGGTAGTTATGAGAATGCTGCGAAGAAGTTTGAAGATGTTGACCGTCTTCATCCTTATTCACCGTTAGCGCGTCGTTCTATTGTTATGGCCGCTTATTCAAACTACAAGGGCGGCAAATATCCTGAAGCGATTGCTGGTGGTAAACGTTATGTGGCGTTGCATCCAGGGACGAAAGAATCAGCGTTAGCGCAGCATGTGATTTCAATGTCTTATTTTGATCAAATTGCTGATCCTAAGCGTGATCAAAAGCGAACTAAAGATGCGCTTAAATCTTTGGAAACATTGGTACGTCGTTATCCTAATAGTCGTTATGCTTCTGAGGCTAAAAACCGAATTCGTGTTGCGAAAGATGTTTTAGCGGCAGCTGACATGAATGTTGGTCGTTATTATTTGAACCGCAAAAATTATTTGGCTGCGATTAATCGTTTTAAATCTGTGATTAAGAATTATCAAACCACACAGCATGTGGAAGAAGCCTTGGCGCGGATTGCTGAAGCCTATATGGCGCTTGGCATCGCCTCTGAAGCACAAACAGCTGGTGCTATTTTAGGGCATAACTTCCCGAACTCACCATGGTATAAAGACACTTATGCCTTGTTGAAATCTGGTGGTTTGGCGCCGCGGAATAATTCCGGGTCTTGGCTCTCTAAAACTTGGAGAAATACGGTTAATGCGGCTAAGAAGCTGAACCCAATTTAAATTTTTGATTTTGTATTTTTGAAACATTTCATGCCCCGTAGATTTGATCATCATCTGCGGGGCATTTTTGTTGGTTCAATACTTTACTAAAAAGTTCTGTATATCTTTTGTGGGTTGGGTTTTGTTGAGGTGCATCCATTTTCTCTTTTTTTGAAAAGTGCTATCCATTCAAAAACAATAATTATTCTATAGGCCATTTTATATGAGCGATTATTCTAAAATTGAAGTTCAAGACCTTGATGAACCACAAGCTTTGGCTGAATTGAAACGGTTAGCTGATGAAATAGCGAAACATGACCAGCTTTATTATCAACAAGATGATCCTCTTATTTCAGATAGCGATTATGATGCGCTTCGTCAGCGTAATTTGGCAATTGAAGAAAAATTCCCTGATTTAGTTTTAGATGAAAGCCCTAGTAAGAAAGTGGGTGCTGCTCCTCTGGATGGATTTGAAAAGGCTGCTCATGCGGTGCCGATGCTTTCTCTTGGCAATGCATTTTCTCGTGAAGATGTGGAGGATTTTTCTAGCCGGGTGCGGCGGTTTTTAAGCCTTGATGATGATGCACCTCTTCCCATAGTCGCAGAGCCAAAGATTGATGGACTTTCAATATCGTTGACTTATTCAAAAGGTGAGTTTGTGCGGGCAGCAACACGGGGTGATGGCCGGTTTGGGGAAGATGTGACGCATAACATCATGACCATTGCTGAAATTCCGAAACGAATAAAGGGTAATGTTCCTGAGTTGTTTGATATTCGAGGTGAAGTTTATATGGCGCAAGATGATTTTGTTGCCTTAAATGAACAGAACGAAAAAGCAGGGCAAAAGGTTTTTGCTAATCCGCGGAATGCGGCGGCAGGATCTTTGCGCCAATTGGACCCTTCTATTACTGCCAAGCGACCTTTGAAATTTTTTGCTTATAGTTTGGGGGATGCTCAGGTGCTTGGGGTGAAGCATCACTCGGATGTGTTAGCTCAATTTGATGCATGGAGTTTTCCTGTCAATCCTTTGACCAAAGTATGCCTCTCGGTTGATGAATTGATGGAGCGCTATGAGCATATTGCGCTTAATCGCTCTGACCTTGGTTATGATATTGATGGTGTTGTTTACAAGGTTGATGATCTGGCCCTTCAAGAGCGGCTTGGGTTTGTTTCTCGTGCACCGCGCTGGGCTATTGCGCATAAGTTTGAAGCTGAAAAGGCGGTGACGCAATTAGAGGCGATTGAAATTCAAGTTGGGCGAACGGGTGCTTTAACACCTGTTGCGAAATTAACGCCCGTGACTGTTGGCGGGGTGGTTGTTTCTAATGCGTCTCTTCATAATGAGGATGAGATAGCTCGTAAAGATGTTCGCGTTGGGGATTATGTTGTGGTGCAACGGGCGGGGGATGTCATTCCGCAGATTGTGGAAGCCCTATTTGATAAACGTTCTGAAAAAAGTGAGCCTTATATTTTACCTGATGTTTGCCCGGCCTGTGGGTCTCCGGCTGAACGCGCGATAGATCCTGATACGAACCGGCAAGATGTGGTGCGCCGGTGTACAGGCGGGTTTATTTGCCCGGCACAAGCGGTTGAGCGTTTGAAGCATTTTGTTTCTCGCAATGCGTTTGATATTGAGGGGATGGGCGAAAAACAGATTGAATTATTTTATGGGCTTGATTGGGTGAAAACGCCCGTTGATATTTTCTCGTTGGAAGCTCGCGATGGAGACCGTTTAACTTCCTTGAAAAATATGGATGGTTGGGGTGAGAAATCCGTTTCAAAGCTTTGGGATGCGATTAATGAGCGCAGGACCATTGGTTTAGATCGTTTTATTTATGCGCTGGGCATCCGTCATGTTGGGGCGACAACGGCTTCTGACTTAGCGCGGTTTTATGGTGAGGCTGATCGCTGGCTTCAAGCCATGGTTGATGCAGGTGATGAAGAAAACTCAGCCTTTGATGATTTGAAAAATATTGATGGTATTGGCGGTGTTGTGGCGCGGTCTCTCACTCATTATTTTAATGAGAAACGAAATCTAGAGCAGGTTCAGGCTTTGTTTGATGTTGTCACCGTGGAACCGGTTGAGTTTGAAGAGGTGGCTTCATCGGTTTCTAACCAAACGGTCGTTTTTACAGGCAAACTAGAATTAATGAGCCGTGCTGAGGCGAAAGCACAGGCGGAACGTTTGGGGGCGAAAGTGGCTGGTTCTGTTTCAGCCAAGACGCATATTGTTGTGGCAGGCCCGGGGGCTGGATCTAAGCTTAAGAAGGCAGAAGAGCTTGGTGTGAAGGTTTTAACGGAACAAGAATGGCTTGATTTGATAGGTTAGTTTTCTAGTCCTTAAACTAAAGTTTTATTTGGTCATCCCGGGTTTAATCCGGGATCCACCTATCCAAAAGATGATAGAAAAAAACAATTCATAGATCTCGAAAAAATTCTCACATCGCACCGATGATAATATGATGAGCCAAGCCAATGGATCCCGGGTCAAGCCCGGGATGACTTTTCATTTGTTTCTTAGGTTAGGTGTTTTTGTTTTTAATGGAAGCTAAGCTTTCTCAGGTGTCTTTTTGGGTTCTGGTTTGATGGGGTTTGTTGCGGCTTTTAGCCAGGATTTGACTGAACCTTTCATCTCGGGGCTGAGGGTTTTGTATACGGTGCGATGATAGTTGTTTAGCCACTTAAGCTCGCGCTTGTTTAAGTATTTGCAATCGATCAAGTGACGATCGAATGGTGCTAGTGTTAAAGTTTCAAAATGCATCATCGGATGTTCGCCGCCGGTTATCTCTTCTGGCTCGGTGACTAGAATTAGATTTTCTAATCTGATGCCATAAGCGCCTTCTCTATAATATCCAGGTTCATTTGAGATGATCATGCCGGGTTCTAATGGAACAGTGGCACGGCTTGAAATGCCTTGTGGCCCTTCATGAACGGATAAGAAGCTGCCAACCCCGTGCCCTGTGCCATGAGCGAAGTCAAGCCCGGCTTGCCACAAAGGCGCTCGCACCAGTGGGTCCAGATCAACACCTCTGGTGCCTTTAGGAAAATAAGCTGTTGCTAGATTAATATGCGCTTTGAGGACCAAAGTGTAATGACGGCGCATGGGGCCGGTTGGTTTTGTTGTTGGGGCATCAATGGCTACAGTGCGGGTGATGTCTGTGGTGCCATCTTGATATTGCGCGCCAGAGTCGACCAAATATATATCACCCATATGAAGGCGGCGGTTTGTTTGTTCACTGACGCGATAATGAACTATAGCACCGTTCGGCCCTGCGCCTGAGATAGTTTCAAAGCTGATGTCTTTTAGTGCGCCTGTTTCCTTGCGGAAATTCTCAAGAGCTTTTGCACTATTGATTTCATCTAGTGTGTTATTGGCTCCATTTTCAGAGAGCCAATGGAGAAACTTGGTAACTGCAACACCATCGCGGATATGTGCTTGGCGACTGCCTTCAATTTCAGCTTTGTTTTTTTTCGCTTTCGGCAGGGAACAAGGGTCATCACCTCTGATGATCTCAGCTCTGGCTGAGCGCAAGGTTTGGTAAATGGCGCTGTTAGTCCTTGTTGGGTCAATCAGTACTTTTTTGAATTTTGAGCCCAAGAATTTAAGACGATCATCAAATTGTTTTGGGTTTAACAACCGAGCATTGGCAGTGATTTTCTCTGCTGCTCTTGTGCCGATACGATCTGATTTTAAAAAGAGTTCTGGTTTTGCCTGGCGGTGAATGATGGCATTGGCGAGCATAATGGGGGTGTGTCTAATATCACTACCGCGAATGTTAAAAAGCCAGCAGATTGACTCTGGTGCTGTAATGACAAAGGCATCGCACTCTTTGGCTTTTAATTGAGATTGAATGAGTTCTATTTTTTCACTTGTCTCTTGACCGGCATATTTTTTGGGATGAGAGATCACTGGATTTTCAGGAATGGCTGGCTGGTCTTCCCAGATTTCATCAACTGGATTTTTGGTGACTGAGATGAGTGTTGCACCAGCCTTTTCTACGACTTCTAAAAAAGTTTCATAGGCTTTGACACTATGTAGGGTTGGGTCGATGGCGATTTTTTGTCCGCGCTTTATTTGCTTACCAAGCCATTGAGACGGGAGTTGCTCTGTTATTGGAACAGGAGTGATGACTTTTAAATCAACTTCATTTTGAACTTGAAGTGTGTATCTTCCATCAATGAAAATGGCAGCTTTGTTACTTAAAATAATGGCTTGGCCAGCTGAACCTGAAAATCCAGTGAGCCACAGCAAGCGCTCATCGTGCGGGGCAACATATTCGTTTAAATGTTTGTCACTACGAGGAAGAATGAGGCCGTCAATCTTTTGTTTTTTTAAAAGGTCACGTAAATTTTTGATGCGTTTGGCGCAATGTTCTGGTCCGCCGCGATTTTCATAAGATTGGAACATATCTTTTCTCTCACGGCTATTCCATGAGCTGAAGCTCATGGGCCTACGAGGTGCGGCGCAACGCGCCGGGCTGCGCTGGCGCTTCGCCATGTCCCTCAACCCGAAAAGGGTTGAGCTCCTTCTTCGTAAGCTTAGATTTTGTTTTGCCGTTTTTCTAGTGTCGTTTAATTGGAGTTAGTTTATCTATTCTTTAGTCTATTGATAGCTGTTTCTTTAATAAACAACCATAAATAAAAGATAAAACATATTATCCATTTTTGTGGAACAAGCTTGTTGTCCATTCGTCGATTAAATCTGTTTTGATATGAGTGAGGCCTTCGGCTTCATAGGCCTTTATGACATCGGCTGATTGAACATCAAGAATTCCTGACAAGAGAAGCGTGCCATTTGGGGCGACGGCGCTTGCAATCTTTGGGGCCATGGCGATGAGTGGTTTGGCGAGGATGTTGGCAATCAGTAGATCAAATGGTGCGCTGGCTTGAATGAATTTGTCATTGAGGCCATCGCTGCAAATGTGAGTGATTGGTGCTTGGGTTTTACCTTCTGGCCTATTGAGCTCATCATTTGTTTTAGCAACCTCTACTGAGATTGGATCAATATCACAAGCGATGATTTTAGCGTCTTTAAACACCATTGAGGCTGCGATGGCCAATATGCCAGAGCCCGCGCCAAGGTCGAGAATGTTTTTGGGGTTGAGAGTTTCGCTTAGTTCACTAATGGCTTTTAAGCAGCCCTCTGTTGTGCCGTGATGAGCGGTGCCGAAGGCTTGCGCCGCATCTATGAGGATTGGATAAGGCTCGTTTTTGGCCTTGTCACTATCATGACTGCCATGGATGAGGAAGCGTCCAGCGCGCACAGGCTTGAGGCCTTTTTGAACGTGGGAGACCCAATCGATATTTTCAACTTTTGAGATTTCTAATTCATAGTTCTCTGGTGAAAAACCCAAGATGTTTGAGATTTGCTCCACAATATTTGCTTTATCAGGCTCGCTTTCATAGTGAGCTGATGTTGTCCATCTATCTTCGCTTTTGTTTTCTTCAAAGTGGCTGACAGCGGTGGGTTCTGGATATATATTTTCAAGCAAGTCAGCTATGCCGTCATTGATTGATTTCTCAGCGCGGATGGTGAGTTGATAAAGTTGTGTGTCAGTCATTTGGTCTCTTTAATTCATCTCTATTTAATTACTAAATGAACTCTCTTAGTGAGAGAGTTCATTTCGATGAATTTTAGAGATTAGCTTTGTGTTTCACTTTTTAAAGCACCGCGCCATAATCTGTGAAGTTGTGATGAGGCTCGGCTGGGTGGTAACACCTTATAGCTGCCATCATCTGTTTTTTCAACCAAGCCATCCCTTAGCAAACGGCTAAAGCCATCTTCAAGATCGAAATTAATATCTACGCCGAATTCTTTTTGTAAAAATAGCTCAATATCAGCTTTTGCAGTGCTTAGGTTTGTGCCTTTGTCTTTGTTGCGGACGAGGTAATTATAAAGCAGCATTTCTTCTTTGATGTCTTCTTCTTCGGCTCTGTCAACGAGCAAGGTGAGAACACCTCGGTTATTGGCGAGGTTATGGAAATAAAGATTTTGCGCGAGTGTCATCATGTATTCATTACGTTGATGAAAAATCTTTGTGACTTGGCGCACGAGAAGACCAATGATGCCAGCCAGAGAAGTTAGTAATACAAGAGGGTTTAAAGCGGCCGCTGTGATGCCAAGGATTAATTTTGGAATTGCTGTTGCTAATCCTGCGATGGTGCCGCCGCCAGCTGTAAGGCCGATTTTTAATTTATCGAGAAGTTTGAACTCGACTTTAGTGTTTGGGAACATCATCTCAAGGTCGTCTTGAGGGATGTTTTTAAATAGCTTTAAATAGATGAAATCGCTGGTTACCCCATCTGGCAGCATTTTGCGATTTTTCTGCACTATTTTGGCAGCTTTTTTGTGGGGGAGTTCGTCTCGCAACATGATCTGATTGATCATTTCTTCTTCAGGCTTTAATTTTAGCGCGACAAAGAGGCGTTGGAATATTGGGGTTTCTACGCCTTTCTTTCTAAGGTAAAGCCATTTCCAGTCTCGATATTCAACGATTTTACTACCAGCACCTCTGAAGTAGATCACCACATCATCGAAAGCATCGAGGTCCACATGGAGACGTAGACCGTAAGGGCTGTCTGAGGTGAGAAGAAGGTCTAAATCTTTTTGGGTGACTTTTTCATAATTGGCGGATTCTAAAAGATCACCTAAATGTTCCATTAGGTTATGGCGCATTTTTAAAAGCTGGACGGGGGTGAACTCCAGCGCTCTTACTGTATCTCTATCTGGGCTGAAAGTGAGATAAGAGCGTTTTAATGCAGTTAATCTTGAGCGGTAAGATTGGTGGCGCCATGCATCTAGATAATCCATGAAGGTTGAGGCATGTTCATACTCACCTTCGGCCCAGGCATCTGGTCTTTTTAGATAGTCTAAAATGGCCTGACGAGAGACAGGAATAAAGCGTTCTTTTTCTGGGCCATCAATGGCGGTAAGGCCTTCTTTGACGATTTTTTTAGGGTATTTGCGCTCTGTGCGTTCTTTATTGCGGGCATCTGCACTAGAGGGGCGAAAGAGGTTATAAAAGCGCTTAAAGCCTTTTACCTTTTGCTCTGGTTGGGCTGTAGGCTGTTTTTCGCCTAACGCTATTTCCCCGTTACTCATGACTATACTCCGCTTAACTCTAACTGCCTTTGAAACGCTTTAGGCATTCATTTTTAAATCTAACTATATTGCTGAATTTGTTGAAAATATAGCAAAAAACACGCAACAGATAAGCAGCAAAATAGGTGTAAATTAAGCCTTGTTTATAACTTTTTGGGGCAAGCAGTGCAATTAATCTAGCAGGGGATAGGGTTAATTGGAGGAATAAAGGTGGGAGCGTTGCATTTTTGTTATTTTAGATGCCTGCTAACAACTGTGCTGGCGCTATGCTATGTTCTTCAACCCGAAGTGGGTATTACTGATTACTAACTCTACAGATTTGTATGTTTTGGCTAATATCAGAATTATTTGAAGAGTATAAATTAGATAAATATTATGAAGAGGGTAGATTGAATGTCCAGAAAAACAGGTGATAGGGAAGTGATTGGTCCTATGAGATGTGGGCACTGTCATAATACTGCGCCAATGGAAATTGTTGCAAATTACTCAGGAGTTGAGGCCCATTACGATGAGCCATTTAGCTTTTCTTGGGATATGGGAGAAGTCTTTAAATTACTCCTTTGTCCTTCTTGTAAAAAAGTAATGCTTCAAGAAGGGTTTTATCATAGTGAATTCTATCCTGATAATTACGACCCGAAAATAGTATGGCCGAAAGTAGAGGATGAAATTAAAGGCCTGCCGGAAAATGTTGATAAAGCTTATAGAGCGGCTATAAAAGTAAGAGGTGTTGATACAAATGCTTATGCAGTGTTGTTGAGGAGAGTACTTGAAATCGTTTGTATTGACCGTAGTGCTGAAGGAAAGACACTCCACGAACAACTTATTTATCTAGCTGAAAAGGATGAACTGCCCAGTAAACTTGGCGATTTAGCTAAGAACCTGCGATTAATGGGAAATATAGGAGCTCATGCAACTGTAGGTGATTTATCAGAGAATGAGGTGCCTTACTTAGATGCTTTATGTCGAGCTGTATTGGAATATATCTACTCTGCTCCAAAACTTCTAGAGGAGGTTGAAAAACGGGTCACACAATTAAAAATGAAATGAGAGAGTATAATATTATAAAGATATCTCAATGCCTCTCCACGAAACTTGCCTTTACCTTCTTAGGGCTGGCTTTTTCGAAGTTGATGTCCAGGGTGTCGCCGTTGATTTCGGTGATTTCGCCATAGCCGAATTTTTGGTGGAAGATGCGTTCGCCAACTTTATAATCAGTCGTCACGGTTTTTTTCGCAATGACTTTGCCTTCAATGGTTTTGGCGCCATGGGCTTTGGTGAAATTGGTTGCTGATTTTCTATTGTAGTTTTTGGCAGCTTTCGCTGTGCTGCTTGGGGTG
The DNA here is from genome assembly GCA_965230545.1 of Hyphomicrobiales bacterium. Taxonomy (GTDB): domain Bacteria; phylum Pseudomonadota; class Alphaproteobacteria; order Rhizobiales; family HXMU1428-3; genus HXMU1428-3. The sequence continues at coordinate 329,006 of CBDDLE010000001.1, forward strand.
CGCTCATAATTTTGAGGCATGTTTTCAAAGCGTGAAGTAGCGTAACCGCCGAAATTGCCCATTTGTTCAATCACATCAATGTTGTTTTCTGGCAGCTCATCGATAAAACGCGATGGGGGCTGCGTGACCCAAGAGCCGTGGATGCGGCGGTTTTGGGTGAAGCTGATGTGCGAGTTTTTCTTAGCGCGTGTTATGCCAACATAGCCTAGGCGGCGCTCTTCTTCTAATCCTGCTTTGCCTTCGTCATCTAATGAGCGTTGATGGGGGAACAAGCCTTCTTCCCAGCCGGGGAGGAAAACTGTGTCAAACTCAAGGCCTTTAGCTGCGTGTAATGTCATCAGGTTGACGCGGTCGCCATCGCTATCAGCGTCGGCATCCATCACTAATGATACATGCTCCATGAAACCGGCTAAATTTTCAAACTCGCCCATATAGCGAATGAGTTCTTTTAAGTTCTCTAACCGTGTTTGAGCTTGTGGGCTTTTGTCCTTTTGCCACATTTCTGTGTAGCCGCTGTCATCAAGGATTTGCTCGGCAAGCTCTGTGTGCGGTGTGCTCTCTAGAAGCGAGCGCCAATGGCCGAAACGTTCAATGAGGGCCCGCAGTGAGCCTCTTGGTTTTGGGCGCAGTTCGCTTGTGTCCACGATTTCCATAGCTGATTCAAAGAGGGAAATGCCTCTGGCTCTAGCGTGATGATGAAGTACCTCAAGAGTGGCGTTGGCGAGGCCGCGTTTGGGGGTGTTGATGATGCGCTCGAACTTCAGGTCATTAGCGGGGTTAAGGACAACATCGAAATAAGCACAAGCGTCTTTGATCTCCATGCGTTCATAGAAGCGCGGGCCGCCGATGACGCGGTAAGGGAGCCCTAAGGTGACGAAGCGATCTTCAAAGGCACGCATTTGAAATGAGGCGCGAACTAAAATGGCGATTTCGTTTAGAGAATGCCCTTTGGTTTGCAGGGCTTCTATTTCATCACCGATAGTGCGGGCTTCTTCGGCGTCGTCCCACACACCTTTGAGGGTGACTTGGTCGCCAAGGCCATCTTCTGTATGCAGGGTTTTGCCTAAGCGGTCTTCATTGTGGGCAATGAGACCTGAGGCGGCAGCGAGGATGTGACCGGTTGATCTGTAATTGCGCTCAAGGCGGATGATTTTCGCGCCAGGGAAATCTTTTTCAAACCGGAGGATGTTATCAACTTCAGCGCCGCGCCAGCCGTAAATGGCTTGGTCATCATCACCTACACAGCAGATATTGCCTGTGCCCTGCGCGATGAGGCGGAGCCACATATATTGAGCGACGTTGGTGTCTTGGTATTCGTCCACCATGATGTATTTGAAGCGACGGTGATATTCTTTCAAAATATCTGGATTGTCGGCGAGGAGTTTGTTCATCTCCAAGAGGAGATCACCGAAGTCTACGGCGTTGAGTTCTTTCAAGCGTTTTTGATAGTCTGCATAGAGTTTCACGCCGCGCCCTTCGGCGAATTGTCCGCGCTCATTTGAGGGGACTTTTTCCGGTGTGAGGCCTCTATTTTTCCAGCCGTCGATGATGGTGGCAAGGCGGCGAGGCGGCCAGCGTTTTTCGTCAATGTTTTCAGCTTTTAAAAGCTGCTTTAAGAGATGCAAGCTGTCGTCGGTATCTAGAATGGTGAAGTTTGATTTGAGGTCCGCCATTTCTGCATGACGGCGCAGGACTTTCACGCCGATAGAGTGGAAGGTGCCGAGCCAGGGCATGCCTTCAACCATGCCGCCAATCATGGAGCCGATGCGGTTTTTCATTTCTCTTGCGGCTTTGTTGGTGAAGGTGACAGCGAGAATTTCATTTGGCCTGGCCATGCCTGAAGCCAAGATATGACCAATGCGGGTGGTGAGAACGCGGGTTTTGCCTGTGCCAGCGCCGGCGAGAATGAGAACAGGGCCTTCAGTTGAGAGGACGGCTTCTGCTTGTTCTTCATTGAGCCCATTTAAGTAGGGCGGGGTGTTGGGCGGCGCAATATTGCCTTTGGCGCGCTCTGAAAGAGGCACTTTTTGAGTTGGGGCTTTGGCGTTGTTTGATGACATTTGCGGGGGTTTCTCAGCTTATCGTCTTTTAGATTCTTGTGGGTCAATCTATCGGAGTTTTATGGGAAAAAAAAGGTGAGGGGGCACTCAAGCGTGCTTATTGAGGCCAAAAGGGCGGGTTATCCACTTTTGGGTTGAGGTGCTTAGTAAAAGGCGAGGTATAGTAGCTCTTTAGTGGGTTTTGAAATGAGAATGACTTAATTAAACTTATTTAACTTTACTCTTTCATAGATTTTGCCCACTCTTGTTCTGGTTCATGTGTTTAACACTGTGTAATTATTCAAAGAATTTGAGGAAGGCTGGGTTAAAATGCGCGTTTTATTTGTACTATCGATTTTTTGTTTTGGTGTTTTGATATCTTCTAATGCTCAGGCTTATGAAGGAATGGAAAAAGATTTTGCCACTTGCACGCAAGGGGGCAGCAAGGTGCTTAATACACAAATTGTGAAGGCATGTACGCAGCTTATAGATAATGCAGCGAAGTACAATTCTTTAACCGGCTATTTTTTTGCATTGCGCGCAATTGCTAATACTAACAAGGCAAGCAATTGTAGTGATGCCCGCCAAGCCATGAAGTTACTTGATAACCCTAAGCTTATTGAGCACACGAAACAGTTGATTAAAATCAACTGCTAGGAGTGGTTTGGCGCTTATTGAGGAGTGGGCTCGATGAGCATGTGCCAGAGTTGGCTGAATTTTTCTTGTGCCTTTTTACGGTGAGTTTGATATTGGGCATATTCGGTTGGTCCAGCTTGGGGATTTAATTCAATTGAAAACAGGGCGCTGATTTCGTTTGGGACAAAGGAATAGCGTACATCAATAATGCGATTTGAATTTTTCGGATCAAGGGCGGTAAAACCATTACTAAAGTGAGTAAAGCGGGTTACGTCTTTGGCTTGTTGAGTGTTTTTTTCAAGCCAGGGAAAATCTTCATCGACGTTTAATTTTGAAACGGATGTTCCTTTGTATACTCTTGGTGCTATGCCAACGCGGATAGCATCAATAAAATATTTATTTTCGGTTTCATAAACACTTTTCCAAACGAGAATGTTTGCAAAGCTGGGTTTTACCTCAAGCCTTATTGGCGTATGTCCGCGCTGCATTGCTAACTCGTTAGCAATTTCTCGTGCACTTTGATGTTGCCACCAGCCAGCCCCTAAATAAATGAGTGCCCACGCCAAGCCCAAACGGGCCCAAAGCGCATTGTTTCGCAGCGCAGCCACTATGACAAAAAGCCCTAAAGGCAATGTGAAAAGAGGATCTATGATGGAAATTATGCGCCAAGAATAGCGTGTTTCATCAAAGGGCCAAAGGAGCATTGTGCCGTAAGAAGTCGTTGTGTCCAAGAGAGCATGAGTTGCGTAGCCAAGGGTACAAAAAAGTACGGTTTGCCAAAATTGGAGATGCCATCGCTTTCTGAAAATTCCATGTGCTAAAAGTGCCATTATGAAGCCGCCAAGCGGTATAAAAATGAGCGAATGTGTGAATTGTCGATGATACTCAAGAAACAATAGCGGATCAGTTTTTGAATAGATTAGAACATCGAGATCTGCTGCCATTCCGCCGATCATCCCTAAGAAACCAGCGAGAAGAACTTGGTATTTGTGATGTGGGGAGCATTTTGCTGATTTCGCAGATGTTGGTTTAGTTATTGTGGATTGCGGCAATGCGGCACCCAGCATACCTTGTGTTAGTGGATCCATAACATTCCATGATTGTTTGGCGGCTGAATGACAGCGTTAGAGATAAAGGCCATAATATACTCTCCCTTAGAACCACCGGCAACCAAGCAAATTAAGTTGGGGGGCATAGATCTATTCTTTCTGTAGTCGATGAGAAATAAACTAATGTTTGGAAAGGTGAGAGACCGCAATTTCAAATCACGGCCTCCCAGGTTTGATTGATCTTTACTTTAGTATGTACGAATGAGTTTGTCGTAATCACCGCGGATTTGGAGAATGATGGTTACATCTTTTTTGTCGCGGTTGCGCCAGAACCAGCCGTGTTTGCCATCTCTTGGCGCAATAAAAGAGCCTTCGGCGCCTTTCTTGCCACGTCCTTTTTCATAGCTCACTTCGCCACTTGCTCCATCGCCATGTAGGTCGTAATTAATGCGGCCGCCGTCTGCTCGCCATTTGTAATCAATGGTTTGGCCTTTTTTCATGATGAGTTTCCACTCGATGCCTTTGCCTGGTTTTAGGGTGAAGCTTTTTTCATCCCTCCAGTTTTCTTCTTTGTTCGCTTTTTCTTCTTTTGTTTTAGTTTCTTCAGCATGAGCTGTGCCGATAAAAAGCTTGAAAAGAAAAGATTGCTGTTTTGCGGCAGCATCTTTCTTTCTATCTTCTTCAGCTTCTTTTTCGAGCTGAGTTTTGATCTCTCCCATTTCAGTTAGGCCGATGATGCGCCCGATGCCTGTTGGATCTATGGCATATTCAGCTGGGAGCACGATTGTGAATAAGATCACCATCGCAGAGATAAATGCAATGAAGGTTGAACGAAGGAGCTGACCAGTGCTTGGCAAGTCATCCATGTTTGGTTTTTGTGTGTTGTACATTTTTATTCCTTAGAAAATTAATTTGTAAGTAGATAGCCGCTGATCTGATATCCCATCAGTAGGAAACCAGCGGACATCATGATGATGTTGGCTGTGTAAGCTTGGCGCCAAAATCCGAGTGTGCGGCGCCAGAACCCCATGAGGATTAAGATCAAAGCTAGGGCCAGGATTTGACCGAGCTCGACACCAACATTGAAGGCAAGTAAGTTTGCCAATAGGCCTTCTTCTGAAATTTCATATTCAAGAATTTTGGTTGCGAGGCCAAGTCCATGGAAGAGGCCGAAAATTAATGTGGCGGCTTTCGTGTTGGGCTGGAGCCCAAACCAGCGTTGATAGGCACCTAGATTATCAAGCGCTTTGTAAACCACGGACAAACCGATGATGGCGTCAATGATATAGGCGTTTACATTCCAGCCAAAATAGACACCAGCTAACATGGTCGTTGAGTGCCCTATGGCAAATAGGCTCACATAAAGAGCGACGTCTTTCATCTTATAAAGAAAGAAGACAACGCCTAAGAGAAACAGGATGTGGTCATAGCCTGTTATCATATGTTTGGCGCCAAGATAGGCGAAGGGAACTAGATTAATGCCCCAAATTTCCTGGACATAGCCTGCATCACCTGCGGTGATGTTATGAGCAGCGACACTATTTATCATAAGAAATAGCGCAGCCGCAGAGATGAGGAGGACAGACGAGATTTGCCTTATGGACAAAATGCGCCTGCACTCATTTATTAAGTGCATAGAAACAACTCCAGCTCTAATTTAAAATTTTAATGATCAATATTTTATTTTGAAATTTGATCAGGTGCGTGGAGGGGGATCTTGCAACAATAGAGCCGCTAGCTTGATTGGGGGAAACCGGCCTTTACTTTCAAGGAACGGTAGTTCGAGAAGGGCAGCGGTTGGCGGTGTTATCATGACGACAGCGCTGTGGTCATGATCTATATTGTCATGTGCATGACCATGCAATAGCCAATAGAAATCTTCAAAGTGGCTATGGTGGTGGCCATGATCAGAGGCTAAATGATCTTTATATTCGTTAAGTTCAATTAAATCAGTGGAGTTGTGTGAGAGAATATTCATCATGGACATGTGGATTAGCGAGACGCATAACAATAGAGGCAAGACTACAGAGAGTATTCTTTGGGCTTTCATTTTTGTTTTTATGAAAAGCATTCTCTTTTGCCTAAATATTTATCTCTAACGCTTAGTTTCTAGCCTGCCAGCAAGAGAGATAAATAGCAAGTTGGTAAAAGCTATTCTCTCTGACACTTTTGTACCGGTTATTGGAAGATATTTTATTTTATAATTACTTATGTTCTTCCTCATGGGCATGGATAAGCGATTTGTTGTAGGCATTGAGGGCGGCTAGGTGGGTGGCGTGGCCGAGGATTTGGTGGTTATGTTTGTCTATGATGACGGGGAGCTTTTCTTTGCCGCTTTGGTCGAATTTGCGCAATGCAATTTCGATGCTGTCATTTAGATGCAAGTTGTGAGGGTATTTGCCATCTTCATCTGGCTCGAGATGAGTGGGCTCTGTTTCATGTTTTTCTTCAATAGGTTTATAAAATTCATCGACGGTGAGGGTTTGGGCGATTTGTTTATGAGGCCCTGCCGACAAGAAAAGCCCTCTTGTGGTGAGTTGCCAGTGAAAGAAGCTCATGCCTAATACGGCATTTGAAAGGGCTGTTGAAATTGAGACTGTGACCAAGAGAGCGATTGTCATCTCATAACCGCCGGTGAGCTCAAACACGATAAGAGTTGTTGAGATGGGAGCGCCTAATATAGCTGCAGCCACGCCGCCCATGCCAAGGATGGCGTAAAGCCCGTCACTTGAGGCCGTTCCGGGGAATATTTGGGCCATGATGAGGCCAAAAGCGCCGCCGGCACAAGCGCCGAGATATAATGAGGGAGAGAAAACCCCGCCGCCAAAACGAGAGGCCAGGGTGATGGAAGTGGCGATGATTTTTGCGAACAATAAAGAAAGCAAGAGAGTGAGGCTTAGATTTTGCTTTAAGGCATTGTCTGTTGTGTCATAGCCCACACCTAAGACTTCGGGAAAAAACACCGCAATGCTCCCCACCAAAATACCGCCTATTATAGGCCGGGCCCAGATGGGGATGTCATAACTCCAGGCTAAGCGCTCAGTTGTAGACATGCTTAATTGAAATAAAATCGAAATAAATGCTGCAAAAAGTCCTAAGGCCGCGAAAGCTGGAAATTCCAAATAAGTAGAAATTGAGTAATCTGGAATGAGGAAGGCTGGATACTCTCCAATTGCGAGGCGAACGATGATGGTGCCGGCGACACTGGCTAGTACAACTGGCACAAAAGCGCTTAGAGCATAATGGGCTAAAATGACTTCATGAGCAAAAAGAACGCCAGCAATAGGCGCGTTAAAAGAGGCACTGACTGCTGCGGCTGCACCAGAAGCCAGCAAGATGCGGCGATGCGCATAACTTAATTCAGAAGCTTTTGAAATGTATGAAGCTAGAGTTGCGCCGAGGTGGACAACGGGGCCTTCACGGCCGGCGCTTCCTCCAAACCCAAGACTAATGGCTGAGATAATCGCGCTTAAGATGCCTGTTTTCAGATCGATATGAGAGCCTTTGATGGCTTTGGCTTCTATTACGTCAGCCACTGCATGGGCGCGTTTGCCGGGCATAAAGTGATGTAAGATTTGCCCAACAATTATACCGCCTATGATGGGTGCCAGGAAAAACACATATTTGGGTGTGGTTAGATAGAGATTTCCTATTGTTTCGCTCATGGTGCCGAGCCAGAGCCATTGAAAGGCTCCAATCATATGCCGGAACAGGATTGTGGCACAGGCAACGCAAATGCCAATGAGGAGGGCGACTGTCCATAGGAAGAAATCTTTATTTTTATTAAATGCGCTGATGTGGGGGGCGATGCGGTCATAATATAATTCGTTATAAAGAGGCTTAAAGCTCCTGGATTTATATTTGAGTGCTAGTCTTAATTTTTTTATTGTCACTTTTTGTTTCATTGCATTCTCAAATATTTGTCGAAAGGGCCTTTTTTTCGACCTATTGATCTTTGTTCAAATTTATGACTGAAATAAATGATAATGTTGTAAATTGTGATTATAAACCCTAGCCTCTTAATAATTAATACAAAATTATTGATGGATTTGAATATTGTTGCAAAATTCAGCTCGTTTTATGCTCAGTTGGATGATATTTTTTTGATTTTGCTTATTTTATGAGTTTCCGGCCTAGTACATGATTGTTGGTTATAAGGAATAGTGCCTTGAATAATCTACTCACTGCCATTGCGGCCTTTATGATTTTGATTCTAACCGCATTGTTTACGGTTCCGTTATTGATCAATTGGGATGATTATCGGACTGATTTTGAGGTGCGTCTTTCTGAAATTTTGGGAAGTAAGGTTGAGCTTGATGGTGGGTTGAATGTGAGGCTGTTACCGGCCCCTTTTGTTCGTGCTGAGAATTTGCGGATTGGGGAAAGTGGCAAGGGGGGGAAGCCAGTTCTTGAAGTGAAGGAATTTACACTTTGGGTTGCGGTTCCTCCTTTGTTGAGAGGTGTTGTTGAAGCAAGCACAGTTACCCTAGATAGCCCTAAGTTGATTTTACTATTTGATAAAAATGGGCGGCCGTCTTTTGATGTGGGCTCTAAAGATGTGAGAGGGAGTAAAGCCCAGGCTAAAAAGACTAAAAAGGGTAAAAAACGTGCTGTTCAAGAAGCTGCAATTTCTGGTTTTCAACTGAGCCCTAATTTAATTTCTCTTCGAAATGTAAAAGTTAAAAATGGATCCTTGCATTTGCAGTCTATTTCTCGCTTAAGGGGCAAGAAGAGAGGCGGCTCAAATTCTAAAATTCGTTCGTTTGATATGGAGAATATTGACGGGGTTCTTTCAGCGATTACTTTGCAGGGACCGTTTTATTTCAATGGAAAATATTTGAGCGAAGATACTCCCCATTTTATTCGTTTAGCTGTTGGTGAACTTGCAAAAACGTCTCCAGATAACAAAGAAGCTAATCAAGCCGTTTTTCCTGTGCAGGGAAAAGTTAAGACACCTAAATATGATCAAGAAATTGAATTTGATGGACAGGTTGGGACAAAGAAGGGCGCCTGGTTTGCCAAGGGGGCTTTAAAGGCGGGGCTTGGGCGAATTGGTAGAAGTTCACAAAAGATTATTACAAAAACTGAAGGCTCTTCTAAACAAGTAATTGATCAAACCCAAAGGGATGATGCAACGAAGGTTTTAGTGGACGGAAAAGCCGGTCAAAAGAAAGCTCCTGTGGCGGGGGTAAGTGATTTGGGTGATCAGGTCTATCTGACTTCTAAACTTCATGTGGTTTCTAACCAAGCGAAAATGACTGATATTTTGGTTCGTACTGGCAGTTTGGCAAGACCGCAAACCGTTCGTGGGAAATTGCAAATTGATTGGAGAGATGAGTTATCTTTGAGCGGCGTTGCTAATGGGCAAGTGATTGATTTAAACGCTGCGCTTGGTGGTGGGGCTTTGGTTCCTTCGTTGCCTCACCAATCGTCTCTTACTGTTGCCCCTGGAGTTGGGCTTTCTAAGCTTAATGATTTGTTATTGAGCCAGGCCAAATTTTTTGAGCGTATCGATTTTTCTGCCAAGGTAGCTCAAATTTATTTAGGCAATGGAGATGTGCGCGACTTTTCGTTGAATGTTAAGGGGCGGGATGGTCGAATTCAAGTTGAAGATTTATCTGGCCGTATGGCTGGGAACACGCGGTTAACTGTTCGCGGTGATTTTATTGAAAAAGACAAAGGGGCTTCTTTTAACGGCTCTCTTTATTTGCGTGGTCTTCAGTTTCAAGAATTTTTGCGCTGGGCTGTTCCTTCTTATCAAGGGGATCATAAATTTGGCCGGGGGAAATATATGCTCTCTGGTGGTGTTGTTTCTGAGGGGGGTGGCTTTTATCTAAATGGTCTTCAAGGCGCGCTTGGCCGTTCTTCTTTGCGCGGAGATTTCACTTTTGTTAAAGGGAGTAAAAACCTTAACAAAGAGAGTGAAACTCTAAAAGATCCAAACTCGTCTCGATCACGCGCTGAGGAAATGAGGTTGTCTCTACGTTTTGGTCCGTTAAGGATTGAAGATTTATTGGGAGAGTCTATTGACCTGAAAAACTTTGAGAGTGAGTTTTCTAAGGTATTTGAAACGCGTTCAAAGCAAACGACTAAGAAAACTCAAGCTTCATCTCTTCACACAGTGATTGACCTTTCTGCTCAAAAAGTAATTTTCAATGATAGTGTTCAAAAAGATGTGCGCCTAGTTTGGCGTGATATTAAGGGGCGTTCTTTTATTGAGAGTTTGTCTGGTGTGAGTGAGCGGGGGCTTAAGTTAACTTATGAAAATGGGCAGGCTGATGTATCTTTGCCTAAAGTGTCTTTATCAAATGTAGCTACTGGTGAGGTTCAACAAGATAAGTTCTTTATTGAGGTTCTGAATGAAGCCGCTTTAAAAGAGCTTATGGGTATTTCTGGTTTAGATCAGAAATATAAAATTTCGAAACTTGTTGGTGATGGATTTTACCCGCTTAATTTTGGAGTGCGGCGGGAGATATCTGATGATTTTACCCACTATAGATTTGATGGACAAATGGGGGGAAGTGACACGGCTTTTTCTGTTTCTATTCCTCTTGAAGGTGCGGATAAGAAACCTGGAGTTATGACTATACTTGGTGGCATGGAAAGTTCTGATGGGGCTTTCATGGCAGCTAAATTTATCCCCTTTGCTCTTAGGAAGCGTGTTGATGGGAATAATTTAGGGGCATCAAAAGTTACCTTTACGGCAAGTGGTACTGGCAAGGATGGATTTAGAGGGCAGGTTAAGCTTTCCAATAAAATTATGAATGTGAGTTATCTGGGGCAATTTTCTTTGAACGAAACTGAGGTTACCTCTGATGGTGAAGTGCTTATCAGTTCAGATAAGGCTCGTGATGTTTTGTCTTTGTTTGGCCTTGGCCATTTAAGCCCAGCCATTTCTCCAACTGAAGAGGGGCAAAGTTTAAAAGCAAAGGCGCAATTTTCAAAAGTTCAAAATGGGTTTGCGTTGAGTGATTTAAAGGTTGCTCTTGGTGATACTCAAATCGTGGGTACGGGGCTTTTTGAGGAAAAAGAAGGGCAACCACATTATCGTTTAGCATTAGCAACAGAGCGTCTTGATTTTAAGAATTTACTTGGGGTGTTGCAAAAACAATCGGCTCATGTGAATGGGGGAGCTGAGGTGCAGGTTGCTCGCTTAGAGACAAATAACAATAAGACTGATGGGGCGACAAATGTGCTTGGCAGTGTTTGGTCAACTCAAAGTTTTGACCTTGGTGCGGGGGAAAAAGAGCAGGCACAAGACGGGAAAAGCAATTTAGGGGTTGGTGATTTTTCTATTCGGGTAAGTGAATTGGTTTTTTCTGAGAAATTGAGTTTGTCAGATGCGATCATTCGGTGGCGAGCTTACTCAAATTATATTGAAATTGTTAAGATTGAGGGCAAGAGTTTAGGTGGAGTTTTCAAGGCTAGTGGAACTCTGAGAGAGCGTGGTGAGACATATAATTTAAATGGTACAGTGATTGTTGAGAAAGGCCAGCTTGAAGAAATTGGTGCAGCTGAAGAGGCGAGTTTGGGAGCGGGTGAGTTTTCGCTTAACCTTTCACTTAGTGGTTCTGGAAAGAGCCCGGAAGCTTTGGTTAAAAGCTTGATTGGCGAAGGCTTTGTGAAATTAAGTGATGGTGCTTTGAGGCAAGTAAACCCTTTAGATTTGAGCCAGTTGGCCGAGCGGTTTTTACAATCTGAAAATGGAGATGCTAAACAGTTAAAAACAGATTTGGTTTCAGCTGTTCAGGAGGTGAAGCCTTTAAAGTTTGCTTCTCTTGATCTTGGTTTGCAATTGCTTGATGGGGCCGTGAAGGTGCGGCAAAAAGATTTTGGTATTCGGCCAGGTGTTATTGGTTTGCAGGCTGAATTAAATTTGGTTGATCTAAGTTGGTTTGGGCGTTGGTCTATTCAACCTCAACCTAGAAAATCAATTGGGAAAGTTCCGAGTGTTATTCGTAATGTTCAGGGGAATTTTCAATCTGTTGCTGGTTTTCAATCTATATTGGATGTGAATGAGTTTGAACGGTTTTTAACACTCAAGCATAAAGAACGTGAATTGAGAACTTTAGAGAAAATCAGGCTTGAAGAAGAAGCGCGTCGGTTGGCTGAAGAGCGCAGACGAGCGGAAGAAGAATTAAAAAGAATAAATGAAGAAAAAGCTCGATTGAAAAAAGAGCAAGAAAAGTTTGATAATCTGAACCGAACTGAATTGCCGCCTTTGCCGCAATAACCATAAAATTAGGTTGAAGAGTTCGAAAGGGTATTAAGATTATGTTCCCCCCTAAATAAGGTCTATTTAGGGGGGATTTTTACGACTTAGTTTGTCGCTAATTGTTTGCGGTAATATTGCAAAATGTAAATGCGAATGGTGCTGGATAGCCCCGCTTCACCTCTTGTTTCATCGATCGTTTCGACCAATTCAGAAATAGATTTGGTTTGCTTGCTCGCAATATCATTGAGTGCAGACCAAAATGCGTCTTCTAGTGATATTGAAGTACGGTGTCCTTTTAATGTGAGAGATCTTTTTTTAGGGATGTCTTGCATTCTAAACTTTTTAAATAAACTCCGGGGAAGTGGTTAAAGGTTACAAGTTTGTGATTAAAAAGATAGTTTTTGGCTCAAGCTGTTAGACTTATAAGATTGCTCTTAAAAGCTTCTGCTTGAGCCAATTGGTTTGTTTATTTGGGGCCAATCATGTCTTCTGGACGAACGATGGCATCAAATTCTTCTGATGTAACAAAGCCCAAATTAAGGGCTTCTTCTTTTAATGTTGTTCCATTTTTATGGGCTGTTTTAGCTATTGTTGTGGCATTGTCATAACCAATTTTTGGTGCGAGAGCTGTAACCAGCATGAGTGAGCGGCCCATCAATTGTTTGATTTGTTCTGTATTTGGTTTGATGCCGACAACGCAATTATCAGTGAATGAAATGGAGGCATCGCTGATAAGTTGAATTGACTGGAGTAAGTTATAAGCCATTACAGGTTTGTAAACGTTCAGTTCGAAATGACCTTGACTACCAGCAAATGTGATTGTGGTGTGGTTGCCCATGATTTGTGATGCTACCATTGTTAGCGCTTCACATTGTGTTGGGTTAACTTTACCCGGCATGATGGAAGAGCCTGGCTCATTTTCTGGTAAGCTTAATTCACCAAGACCTGAGCGTGGGCCTGAGCCAAGGAGGCGGATATCATTTGCTATTTTAAAGAGACTTACAGCGATGGTATTTAAAGCGCCTGACATTTCTACAAAAGCATCATGAGCAGCGAGCGCTTCAAATTTATTCGGTGCTGTGATGAAATCTAGACCCGTGATGTTAGCGACGTGACTGGCAAATTTAACCGCAAAGTCAGGTTTGGCATTAAGGCCTGTGCCGACAGCTGTTCCACCTTGAGCGAGCGCATACATTCTAGGGAGTGCATTTTCTACCCTTGCTATGCCATTTGCGATTTGGGCTGCATAGCCTGAGAATTCCTGCCCCAAAGTTAGAGGCGTTGCGTCTTGGCAGTGGGTGCGGCCAATTTTGATGATGTCTGTCCAGCTGTTGGCTTTCTCTTCTAAAGCTTTATGAAGATGTTTTAAAGCTGGAAGTAGGGATTTGTGAATTTCCTCGACTGCTGCAATGTGCATAGCAGTTGGGAAAGTATCGTTTGAACTTTGCGAGCGGTTAACGTGATCATTTGGGTGCACTGGAGTTTTACTTCCAATTGTGCCGCCTAAAATTTCAATGGCTCTGTTTGAGATAACTTCATTGGCGTTCATGTTTGATTGAGTGCCAGAGCCGGTTTGCCAAACAACAAGAGGGAAATGGTCATTTAATTTTCCGTCAATCACATCATCAGCTGCTTTGGCAATGGCATCTGCTAATTCTGCTTCAAGGTTATCGAGGTCTTTGTTGGTGAGGGCCGCCGATTTTTTTACAATGCCTAATGCCCGGATTAATGATTTTGGCATTGTTTCGATGCCAATTTTAAAGTTACCGAGTGAGCGCTGTGTTTGTGCTCCCCAATATTTATCACTTGGTACGTCTAGGGCGCCGAAGCTATCTGTTTCTGAGCGAGTTGACATTGTAATTTCTCCTTTTGATAGGACTTGAGTAAATGCTCTTGTTTTTAATCTCCAAAATCGATTGAAACTGAATGTTTTGGCATGTCTTTATGAGAAGAGAAATTTGACATGGCTTTGGGCGATATTCACATGCAGTTAAACTCTCCATATTGTGTAATTGGCACTAAGGAGATGTTGTATAAAGGTTTTGTTGGAAATCATCCCATTGAATAGAGGGAAATGATCAGAAAAGCCATAGGGATTTCGCGAAAATGAGTAAAAAAATTATTTTTTACTCATACCAATCGTGAAAATATATATTTTAGGGTCAAGATTGCTCAAAAGGAACTATTATTTCAACAACAATGGCTTTTCGAATTTTTTTGAAGGAGAGCTTTATCTCAAAAACAGATTGGAAATTTATTTATTTTTCCGAAAGGCATCGAGTGAGACAATCTCGGCGCTGTCATTCTCTGGTAGATCCGCTTGTTCTTCCCTATCTGGGATTTCCTCATTTTCGGTCGGAAAATTAGGTATTTCTTCTTCAATGTTGATTTCAGTTTCAGCGGATGCATTCTGAGAGAATTCTGGTTCAACTGAATTGCCAAACTGACTGACATCTTCCATAGACATTTTACTAAATGGATTTTCACCATTTTCCGTTGGCATTTGCCAATTTTCTTCAATGAAACTTGATTTATCTTCAACAGCTTCTGGTCTTTGAGTTTGATCGAACTGGAGGCCATAAGGGACAGACGGGTCGAAGAATACTTTTACTGCGCTGTAAGGAATGACAAGCAGTTCTGGAATGTTAGAGAAAGAGAGGCGAACTTCAAAATAGTCATCTTCAACTTTTAGGTCCCAATATTGGTGCTGCAGCACAATTGTCATTTCTTTTGGGTATTGTGCTTTGATCCGGTTGGAGATTTTTACGCCTGGAGCTGTTGTGTGAAAGGAGATGTAGAAGTGATGCTCGCCTGGTAACCCTTCTTCTTTTACTTGCTTTAGAACAGAATGGACAACAGAACGAAGAGCTTCTTTTGCTAAGTTTTCGTAATTAATTGTTTGACCGTTCATGACCGGCAAGGCCTCTTTCTATTGATGACTTTAACTACTTTATAAATCAATTTAATCAGAAATTGTGCTTATTTGATAGTTATTAATTCTATTTCAAAGAATGGAGAGCTTCTGTTGCCCGGTGCTCTCCAAACCGCGCCTAGTCATGCTTAGTCGACTAGGAGTTTCATTTCAGTGCACATCACCGCTTACTAAGCAGCTTGAGCAACTGGAGCATAGTTGTCGTTTGCAACTAATGTAATGGTCCGATACCGGTGGTACCATGCCGAGCGAAAGACCACCCTTTACACCCTCGTCGATCCTATTTCGCCCCCATCAAAAACAGGCTAGCCTGTTTGTAATTCGTTTTGTGCTTGCCTATAGGTTTTTTGTTTGAACCCATTAATTTTAAACTTGCACTTAACTACTGGTAGCCATTGTTAACAGCTCTGCCAGCTTTTGGTGGAGGCGCCGGGTACCGCCCCCGGGTCCGAATGGTTTATTACGATGACAGTTTATCGCCATAGCGGAAATTCTCCCGCAGACTCAATATAGTGCAGCTCCATGGCAAAAAAAAGGGTTTGTTTGTCAAAAGGGTAACTGAATGGTTGAATTTATTTGGAAAACTGACAATTTTTCTCATTTCAAGCAAATTGCCCACTAACTGAGCCTAACCTTTTGTTGCCAGTAAGCTTGGGGATTGGGTGGGAAAAAGCCTAGACCTATTGGGAATTTTAAGCCAAAACAGAGGGCATGAAACAATATCTTGATTTACTTGCGCTGGTTGCCAATGAGGGGATTACGCGCGATGATAGGACTAAAACAGGTACTCGTAGCGTATTTGGTCATCAGATGAGGTTTGACCTATCTGAGGGGTTTCCTGTTTTAACCACCAAAAAGCTGCATTTGAAGTCGATTATTCATGAGCTCTTATGGTTTTTAAAGGGAGAGACGAATATCTCTTACCTAAAAGAGCATGGTGTTTCAATTTGGGATGAATGGGCTGATGAAAATGGGGATCTTGGCCCTGTTTATGGGTCTCAGTGGCGCTCTTGGCCGGCGCCAACGGCTGATGACCCTAACCGTACAATTGATCAAATTGAACAGTTGGTAACTTCTTTAAAGACCAATCCTGATTCACGGCGTCATATTGTTAGTGCCTGGAACCCAGCTGAAGTTGATAATATGGCGTTACCGCCATGTCATTGTTTGTTTCAGTTTTATGTGGGTGATGGGAAATTATCTTGCCAGCTTTACCAAAGATCAGCGGATATTTTCTTAGGTGTTCCTTTTAATATCGCCTCCTATTCACTGCTAACTATGATGTTGGCGCAAGTTGTAGGCTTAAAGCCGGGCGATTTTGTGCATACGTTTGGGGATGCGCATTTGTATCTAAATCATCTAGAACAGACGGAACTACAATTATCACGCACACCTAAAACGCTTCCCACTATGAAAATTAATCCAAATGTGACGGATCTTTTTGCGTTTAAATTTGAAGATTTTGAACTTGTTGGGTACGAGGCAGACCCGACAATTAAAGCGCCGATCGCTGTTTAATTTCTGGGTTTGAGTTTTTTATTTTAATTTAGGACGAACCAATATGGATATTTCATTTGTTGTGGCTGTTGCAGAAAATGGCATTATTGGTAACAACAATGAACTGCCGTGGCGACTTTCTTCTGATTTGAAACGCTTTCGCAAATTAACTATGGGGAAACCCATTGTTATGGGACGTAAGACGTTTCTCTCTATTGGTAAACCTCTTGATGGCCGGGCTAATATTATTTTATCTCGGGATAAGAATTTTGCGGCTGATGGGGCAAGTGTTGTTGATACGGTTGCAGCTGCTCTTGAGTTAGGGGAAAAAGAGGCTGATTTAGCTGGGGCTGATGAGATTATGATCATTGGCGGTGCTGAAATTTATTCAGCTTTTATGCCTCATGCTACACGATTATATTATACCCTTGTTCATGCTGAGCCAGTGGGTGATGCATCTTTTCCATTAACTGATTTTTCCATGTGGCAGGAAATTAGCCGTGAACTGATTAAAGCGGGCCCTAAAGATAGTGCTGATTTTAGTAATATTCTTTATGAAAAGCTTTCTTAAACTCTTAAGATTAATTTAAGAAAAAAACTACCTTGGCACAAAAGTCGTACTAAAGTATTACTTTCGTGCCGGTTTTATTGGCGCTTTTGGTTGATCATCTGTTAACGAATTAAGTTTATTCTTTTCGGTATTATTTAACCTATTTTTTAATTTGGTTCTGAATTGGAATGTAGGATTACAGATTAAATTATTGCGATTCAGGGGTGGATTAATGGGCGCGCAATTGTTAGTGAATGATACTGTTGATTTAGATGCATCAAGTGATGATGTTCGTGGACATCAAACTTATTCGGATGCAAATAAATTAGAAGCGGTGAAACAAGCGTTTGATGCGCTTAGTACTCGCGTGAGCCATCTTGGTTTGGATATTGCTGAAGCTTCTGGCACGGTGGATGGGATTGCGGATCGATCTTGTGCAGATAAAGAAGTCTTTTTAAGTTTCATTGATAAAATTCGTGAAATGCGAAATGTTAATGATGAGATTTCCCGTGAAATTCAACATTCAAGTGAAATTGCTCGTGGTGCAAACCATGAAATGATGGCGTCTTCTGACACAGTTTCCAATACGGTTGAACAAATTTCTAATTTGATAGTTTCTGTCGAGAATATTCAATCTGCAATGACAACGATGAGTAGCTCGCTTGAAAGCGTTGGTAATATTGCTGGTGTGATTAATGGCATTGCTAAGCAAACAAACTTACTTGCCTTGAATGCGACGATTGAAGCGGCGCGGGCTGGTGAGGCTGGTAAAGGTTTTAGTGTTGTTGCTAGTGAAGTGAAAGCGTTGGCTGGGTCGACATCTCAAGCAACAGCTGAAATTGAAGAAACTCTTGAAGAAATTAAAAATGGCTTTTCTCAATTAAGCCATCAGAGTGATCATGCAACTTCGACAGCAAGCGAAGTTGAAAAGCAAGCGGCTATGGTTGCAGAATTATTAAGCGGTTCTTCGCAATCTTTATCTGAAGTTGATGATGCAACGGACCAAATTTCTGTTCGTATGTCGAATGTTTTAGAGATTTGCAATGATATCATTACTTCTGCTGATGTTGTAACGGCGAATGTTGACCAAGCGAATGATGCTCTTCACGAAGTTTCTCATAAGATGGGTAAAGTTTGTGATGCTGGTGATGAGCTTGTGGTTGTTGCGGCAGAGCATAATGCGGCGATTTCGGATACTGCAATCATTCATGCCACGAAAGAAACAGCTCAGCAGATAAGTCAAATATTTGAAAGTGCAATTCAATCTGGTCGCATTCAAATAGCGGATCTTTTTGATAGAAACTATCAAGAGATACCGGGCACAAACCCAGTGCAATTTATGACCAAATTTACTGAATTTGCTGATGAAGTTCTACCTGACATACAAGAAAAGTTTGTAGAGATGGATGATCATATCGTTTTCTGTGCGGCGGTAGATGATAAAGCTTATTTGCCGACACATAATAAGAAGTTTTCTCAACCTCAAGGCGCTGACCCTGTATGGAATGCTGCGAATTGCCGTAACCGTCGTATCTTTGATGATAAAACTGGTAGCCGTTGTGGTAGCAATACAAAAGAAGTTTTGCTGCAGACTTATTTGCGTGATATGGGCGGCGGGAATTTTGTTGTGATGAAAGATTGTTCTGCGCCGATTTGGGTGCAAGGCAAGCATTGGGGTGGATTTAGAGTGGGGTATAAACCTTAAAACTGAGTGAGTATCATCTAGTTTTATTATCGGTGGTAAGGCACTGATTATTAAAGGTGTTGCTATTTATAAAACGAAGCTTTTAATTAGGCTTCGTTTTTTTTTGTTATCTATTTGATTTTGCTTATAAAAAATCATATCTCTCTCTTCTCTTTTTCCTTCATCTGCTGTTGCTTTTGGTTTCCGGTTTCTACTAGTTCTTTGAGCTCTTCATATTGGGTAATTTTTGATTAAGACCTTCTCTATAGCCTTTTTAATGATTGATCTTTAGGGGGATAATCTGATGGCGGAAGTTTTTAAGCAGGGTGAATTTGGGAATATGAATAAGGGGGAAGAACTTCTTATACCTAAAGAAGATGCTTCAGAAGTGATTGAGAATTTAAACCAGATTGGCGAAAATTTAAGCCGTGTTGGGCTTGATGTTGCTGTCTCTGCTGATGTTGTTCAAGAGATTGCAAAAATAGCAGAGCAAGATGTTCAGAAATTTTCGATGTTTGTTGAGCAAATTTCTGACCTTAAGCACACGACAACTGAAATCTCAGACAATATTTCTAAAGCGAAATCGGTGACTGATGAGGCGAGCAAAGAGATACATGCTTCTCGGAGTACGGTTGTTTCTACGAATGAAGAAATATCGAATTTGATTAAAGCGGTACAAGAGAGTGAAGCGCGGTTGGTCAAGTTAAATGAAGCGCTTGAAAGTGTTGGCAGCATTACAAACGTTATTAATGGGATTGCCAAACAGACGAATTTGCTTGCTCTTAACGCGACGATTGAAGCGGCGCGCGCTGGGGAAGCGGGTAAGGGGTTTAGTGTTGTTGCAAATGAAGTGAAGGCGCTTGCGTCTTCTACATCTGAAGCTACGATGCAAATAGAAGAGACGCTGGGGGATATTAAAAACGGTTTTGATTTGTTGAACGTAACAAGTGAAAACACATCTAAAACAGCGTTAAAGGTGCAAGATTGTTCCTCTTCTTTTAATGAAATCCTTGGCAAGGTTTCTGAGGCGATGGAGACCATTGATTTAACAACAGGTGTTATTGATCAACAAATGACAACAGTGAATTCAACGTGTCATGATTTTTCTGAGAATTCCACTGAATTGGCTTTGAATATGGAGAATTCTAGTGAGAAGTTAGATGATGTTTCTAAGTCTATGCGGCATGTGGCTGATGAAAGTGACAAACTTGTTTTGCTTTCTGTTATGAGTGGGACGAATAAAGATGAAGCGGCAATCATTCACAAAGCTTCCTGGGCAGCTGAGCAGGTTGCTCACCTTTTTGAAACGGCTCTTTCATCCGAATGAATTAAGTGAAGAGGTTCTTTTTGATCGCGATCATAAGGAAGTGCCGAATACTAATCCTCAGCAATTCATTGCAAAATTTACTGATTTTAGTGACCGTAAAATTTCCCCTTTAATTGAAGAGATTGTTGCGAGTGACGAGCGCATTGCCTGGTGTGCAGCATCAGATGATACTGCTTATATTGCAACAAATATTAAGAAGGTTTCGCAGCCTCAGGGGGATGACCCTGTTTGGAAAATGGCAAATTGTCGTAATCATCGTTATTTCCATGATTTAACAGGTGCCCGGGTTGGTAAGAACCAGGGCCTTTATTGTTGCAAACTTATCAGAGAGATATGGGGGGCGGGGTTTTCGTTCCTATGAAAGATATTAGCTCACCGATTTTTGTGAATGGCCGTCATTGGGGTGGTTTTCGTATTGGGTATATTCCTCAATAAGTTTTGAAGTGCTTCGTTTAAAAAAATGTGCCTTTTTGCTTGATTTTCTCTTACGTTATTGAGGACTTCTTGGGCTTTGGTTCCTTAATTGTGTTTTCTTTTTCTCTGCCATTGCATTCCGCTCGGCTGACTTTTATAACATTTATCTAAGAAATTAACCTTTTAAGAGGGAAAGATTGATGTTTTCTCCTCATAAAGCTTCTATTTTGGGGTTTAAATTATTAAGTTACTTCCTAAATTAGAGCATATGGATAATTTTAGGCAAAAAATGAAATTGTTTGATTTTTTGCTGTTATGTTTTCTTTAATGTTTGGAGCTTTAATTTGGGCTTTCAAACTTTATGATTTTGTCAATAACATTGTAGGAAATAAGCATGCCTTGGAGTGGTCAGAACGGCAATAATGGTGGTCGAAATGGTGGTGGTGATGGACCGTGGGGGCCTCGTAAAGGAGGCGGCGGTAATCAGCAACCGGATATAGAAGAGCTTTTCAAAAAAAGCCAAGATCGCCTAAAGCGCGCCATGCCTGGTGGCAGTGATGGCAAATCAGGTGGACCAAGCGGCCCTATCTTTTTCTTATTCATCGCTGGATTAGCTGCAATTGTTGGTTGGCTTGCTTTTACGGTGAAAGTTAATCCTGACCAAGTTGGTATTGTAACGCAATTTGGCAAATATAACCGGACTTTGACAGAAGGTTTGCATTTACGTTTTCCAAGCCCTGTTGAGCAAATTTATTTAATTCGACCTAATTTTGCGCAAAAGATTAATATTGGCGGGACCCGTGATTTCACTTCTGGTCGTGGGTTTGGCAACAATACATCATCAGATCGTAACGCAAGCATGATGCTCACTGGCGATAATAATATCGTTGATGTTCAATTTACCATTCAGTGGAACATTAAAGACGCTAAGAAGTTTCTCTTTAATGTTGAACATCCTGCTAAAACCGTGCGTGAGGTTGCTGAAAGTTCTATGCGTGAGGTTGTTGGTAAAAAGACTTTGAATGAAGTTTTGAACGAATCTTTTGCTCAAAACCAAGATCAGGTACAAATATCTATGCAGCAAACTTTAGACGAATATGATTCAGGTATTAATGTTCGTGCTGTTGTTATTGGCAAACCTGACGTGCCCAATGAAGTTATTAAAGCTGTGAACGATGTGGAAGCTGCGAAACAAGATAAAAACCGTCTTATTCAAGAAGCGCGCGCCTATATCAATAAGGTTGTACCGGAAGCACGTGGTGAAGCAGCGCGTATCACACAAAAGGCTGAAGCTTATAAAGCGCGTGTCGTTGCGGAAGCAAAAGGTGAAGCTGAGCGCTTTAAATCTATTTACTCAGAATATAAGAAAGCACCTGAGGTGACGAGAGAGCGTCTTTATATTGAAATGATGGAGCGAGTTTTCTCAGGCACTGATAAAATTATTCTTGATAATGATGGCAAGTCTGGCGGTGTTGTGCCTTACCTACCATTAAATGAATTAAATAAGAAACCAGCGAGATAGGGAGAGATCTAATGCGTGCATTTTTTAGCTTTTTGGTAGTTCTTGGCATTGCTGCTGCAGTTCTTGCCTATTTTTCTTTGTTTACCGTTCATCAAACTGAGCGGGCAATGGTGTTGCAACTTGGTTCTGTTCAAAAAGAGATTTCTGAACCGGGGCTTCATTTCAAAATTCCTTTTGTTCAAAATGTAGTTTATTTTGATAAAAAACTTTTAGAAGTTGATGTGCCTTCACGTGAAATTCTAATCGCTGGTAAAAAACGGATTATTATTGATGCGTTTGCGCGGTATAAAATTACGAAGCCATTGGAATTTTATAAAAATATTGGCTCTCGTTTGCAATTTGACAGCCGCTTGTTTGACTTTGTAAACGCATCTTTCCGTCAGGTTCTCTCTGGTGCAAGTCTGGATGATATTGTTCGTGACAAGCGGAAAGAGCTGATGGTTGAAGTGACGAAGATTGTGAAAGAGCAAGTTCAGCCATTTGGTGTTGAGGTGGTTGATGTTCGTCTTAAACGCGCTGATTTGCCACAACAATTAGAACAAAATGTTTACACCCGTATGAAGCGTGAGCGCCAGCAGGAAGCTGCGACATATCGCGCTGAAGGTGAGGAAGAGTCGATTAAAATTCGTGCTGAAGCTGACCGTACAGTGATTGAGCTGAAAGCTGAAGCAACGAGAAAATCTGAGATCATTCGTGGTGAGGGTGATGCGGAACGCAACAGCGTTTTTGCTGATGCCTTTAACAGAGACCCGAAATTCTTTGCATTTTATCGCTCTATGCAAGCTTATGAAAAAGGCCTTGCTTCTGGTGACACACGGCTTGTGATAACACCTAAATCTGAGTTTTTCAGATTTTTTAATAAGCCGAGCGGTGAATAATTAGAAATGGGTGCTTGATGCTTGATTTTTTGATGGGAATTGGTTTCGCCTTTGTTATTGAAGGACTTATTTGGGGCCTTTTCCCTCGTCAAGTTACCAAAATTGTTGCCGAACTTATGAAAATGGATGCTTTGACCCTGCGTTATTTTGGCGTGGGGTCTTTGGCGTTTGGGGTGGCGATTATTTGGTTTGTTCAACAAGCAAGAGTTTAAACTCTTTGTGAGTTTCTTTTTAATTGCTTGTTTTGCCTTAAAATATCCTCACTATGTTATCTATATAGCTTTCAAGAATTAAAAGGGTTTTGATCTGGTAATTTTGATTTTGA
Organism: Hyphomicrobiales bacterium; assembly: GCA_965230545.1. GTDB lineage: Bacteria > Pseudomonadota > Alphaproteobacteria > Rhizobiales > HXMU1428-3 > HXMU1428-3. Next base: position 352,074 of record CBDDLE010000001.1, read on the forward strand.
ACCCTATATATTATGTCGTTAGAAAGAAGTTTCTATAAGCTCTTGTAACAGGGTTTAAAGATTTTCGAATTTTGAGTTTTAAGCTTTTGGGTGTAAGTTTAAGAAAGCACTCAAATACCTTAAGTGGCCTTATTTTGTTTGTATCAAAGACTTTGAGTTTACTTGAATGACTTTGGTTGTTTCTTAAAAGGGTCGGTTAAGATTTTATCATGATGAAAACTAAAGGTTTTATCTATCTTTGGTTGTTTTTCATCTGGTTCTATTAGGGAGAAATGCGATGGTTCGCAACCGTTCAGACTTTATAGCACAAGAAGAAAAGGCCCGTTTGATGCGCGCTAACAATAAAAATAGAGCTGTTGCACTTGCTCAAACAAAAGATGCTCATTTCTCTCGATTTTTAAGAGATGCACTTATTCTTTTTGCTGTCACTTTATTTGCTTTATCAGTTTTGGTGATTGGAAAAGCAAACGCTAAGAATACGCAGGATAGAACATTAGCTGACTTAGCTGAAAGTTTGCAAGATGCGGTTGTAAACATCTCAACCAGTCAAAAGGTTAAATCTAATTTTAACAAAAGAGGCGCGCCTGGTCGCCCCCCTCAATTGCCTAAAGGTTTGCCGTTTGAAAAATTCTTCAAGGATTTCTTTGACGAAAATAAACGTAATAACAGAGCTCAACGGGTGAGTTCACTTGGTTCTGGTTTTGTTATTGATACTAGCGGTTTGATTGTGACAAACAACCATGTGATCAAGGGCGCGGATGAGATTTTTGTTAATTTTGTCGATGGCACTAAGTTGAAAGTTGATAAGGTTCTTGGTGTTGATGCGAAGACGGATTTAGCGCTTCTTAAAGTTTCACCTAAAAAACCTCTTACTGCTGTGCCGTTTGGTAAATCATCTGAGGCGCGTGTTGGTGACTGGGTGATGGCAATCGGTAACCCATTTGGCCTTGGGGGCACTGTGACAGTTGGTATTGTTTCTGCAAAAGACAGAGATATTAACTCTGGCCCTTATGATGAGTTTATTCAAACTGATGCAGCGATTAACAAAGGTAACTCTGGTGGCCCGCTTTTCAATATGAAGGGTGAAGTGATTGGTGTTAACACAGCGATTATCTCGCCTTCTGGTGGCTCAATTGGCATTGGTTTTTCTGTGCCTTCAGACACGGTTGTGAATGTTGTTGAGCAGCTTAAAAAATATGGTGAGACACGCCGTGGTTGGCTTGGTGTGCTTATTCAAAAGGTAACGCCTGAAATTGCTGAAGGTTTTGGCATGGTGAAAGCTGAAGGTGCTTTGGTTTCTCGCGTGACTAAAGGTGGCCCTGCTGAAAAGGCTGGGTTTGTGCCGAGTGATATTATCTTGGAATTTGACGGGCATTATGTGAAATCTTCTCGTGAACTTCCAAAGATTGTTGCATTAACTCCTGTTGAGAAAACAGTTGATGTGAAGTTGCTGCGCCAGGGTAAAGAAGTGACTGTTAAAGTGAAAATTGCTCGTCTTGAAGCGGCTGAGAAAAATAACCCTGAACTTGCTGGTCGGGCTCAACCTGACAAGCCTGTTGAGAGTTCTGTTCTTGGCATGACACTTTCTAACATTACGCCAGCTCTTCGCCGTCAATATCGCTTGGATGCGAAAACTAAAGGTGTTGTTATTACGAAAGTTGCGCCTGGTAGCCGCGCTGCTGAAAAGGGGTTGCGCCCTGGTCATGTGATTGTGGAAGTGATGCAAGAGCAGGTTTCTACAGCTGATCAAGTTGTTAAGAAAGTTGAAGCTTTAAAGAAAACAAACAAGAAGAACATTATCTTCTTCATTGCGCGTGGTCGCGGTGAGTTTGGCTTTGTTGCTTTGCCTTCTAACCCTGCGGGTTAGAAGAGATTCTTTTAGTGCTCCTTCAGTTGCCCACAAGGCAACCGTCGCTGTTACCTACAGAATTCAGAGCTTAGATGTTTTGCTTTTCTGATTATGCTTTTTGGAGACTTGCTACATAATTTTTATTAACCCGGCGGTCATTAATTTGGTTGCTGGGTTTTTTGTTAATCTTGCTTTCGTTCTTGATTATGAGAATTTATGAGATGGGTGTATAATTTGTTTGGGGTAATGAGGCCGCTCTTTGAGTAAGGAGTTGCTTATGAATTATTTTCAAAATATGAGTTCTATTTTCTATAAAGTTGCAATGGCTGGTTTTGTTGCTCTTTTTTTCTTTTCACTAAATTCGCCTGCATTTGCTGATCGCCCTGATCGGTGTTTTCACAAGCATTATAAGAATAAGTCCACTTGTAAGGCTGGTATTCGTGGGAAAAAATGCACGGATGCGAAGGGCAATAAGGGTAAGTGTGTGCAGAATAGCTCTAAGTGTTATTGCAAAATTTACAAAAAGAAAAGCAAGAACAAAGAGCTTATTGACCTTGGGGTTGATGTTGGGATTTCAATTTTAAAATCTAAAAAACACAAAAAACACCATAAACATCATGATTGATTTTATGGTGTTTTGGTTTCATGAATAACCAGTTGTGGGAATGGAATTTCCAGCTCATGGGTGTTGCAGGCCTCGATCATGAGTTTGGTTAATTCAGCTTCCAGGTCTTCATATTTAGGGGCGACATTGCCTTTGAAATCAGCTTCAATTTCATAGTCGATGGATGAAGGGCCAGCGCCAAGAACTTCAACCTCGATATTTCTAATGTTGTCTTTGCCAATATATTTGCTGATGCCAGATTCGATATGCGTTCTTAGCTTGCTTGGAATTTCAGTTGTGGCTTCTTTTTGATGTTTATAGGAAATGCCAAATTCAAGTTTGATGCGAAACCCTGTTGAGAGGTTGCGTAATTTTGCATCCAAAAAGTCAGTTGTTTTAAATGTTATTCTAGCCCCGCCGAGTTCGATGAGTTGAACAAGCTCAGGCGTTTGTATGATTACCTTTGCAATTGTATCATTTTCTAGCTGAACCCAATCATCCTTTTTGGTTGGGAACCAGGCTTCATCATCAGCTGGTGGGCGAGAGTGGCGGCCAACGAGCTCTCTTATGGGAACAGAAAAATGCCCGCCATCAAGGTCTGGGTTTTCTAAGACTGTGTAATGATCCAGTCTTTTGACGAACCATGGAACGCCATCAATCATCAAGCGTTCACCTTCTTGAACGGCACCCAAGTTGAGGAGCAATACAGCCTGTTCGATGATGACTGGAAGCATGTTTAACCCAATCCATGCTAGAGCAATCGTGAAGAGGGCGGCAACGCCGAGAAGGATCCAATCGTTTAAATAGTTGAGAACAAACATCATGGTTAGAGTGGAAATCACAATTGTGAGCACTTCAAAAAGTAAGCGGGTTAAACGGGTATAGAAACTATGTTTCATATTGCGTTTATGGAAAATGATGCTGGCAATTTTGCTCAAACCTCTCAAAACCATGAAGGTGCCGACAAAGGTGAGGATCGCTATCAGGAGGTTTACGCCTCTTGTTCGAATAAAATCTGTTGCATAGTTCTCCAGGTTTTCAGCTGAGGCGGCTTCTTCTTTTAAACGTAATTGTTGTCTTGATGTTGTCTCGAGGGTGATGGCGGCTTTGTTTCTTTTGCTCCAGAGTTTGAGTTCGTTTCTAAGGTGAGATTTGGTGCTTTTTGAATTTTGTGGGCTGGTTTCTTTGAGGGTTTTTTGCAGATTTTCAATGCGCTCGATGGCACGTTTGGCGAAGGTTTGTTTGCGTTTTGCTTCTGCTATGGTTTGTTTTAACTCGTCGATTTGGCGTGCATTTTCTGTGCTGCTTTTGATCATTTTTACAAATGGTTCGGCTAGCCCTTGCAACTCATCTTGCAGGTTGAATTTTTTGGTTTCTTGTTTGCTATAAGTTTGCTCTGATACGCCTGATGTTAGGGTTGAGATTTGCTCTGTGGTGGTTTCTTGTTTTTTGATTTCAGCTTTTAAGGCTTCTTCAATTTCTTTTTTACTCACATCTTCTTTAGCGCTTCGAAGGTCAGCTTTTAGTTTTTTAATCAGCGCTTGTTGGGTGATTTGGTCTTTTAGAAGCTGGGTTAGTGAAGACAGGGCTTTTTCTGCCTTTTCTTTTTCAGCTTGTTGTTTTGCTTTTTTTTGTTGTTCTGCTTCTTGATGGCTATCTGCTTTTGCAGTTTGAGCTGAGAGTAAAGGCAAGCTTATCATCGAGATGAAAAATAATGAAAAAAGGGCTTTTGAGAAAGTTTGGATGTTGGTTTTCATCATTTTAGATGTCTCAGTTAGTTTACGAATTCAGATTTTTTATAGCCTTGCATATATAGCAGGGCAGTTAGATCAGTGTGATTAACAGAAGCATCGGCCTCAGCGGCGACAATTGGTTTTGCGTAATAAGCCACACCAAGACCAGAGGCTTTAATCATTTCAAGATCATTAGCGCCATCCCCGACGGCGAGTGTTTCTGCGGCTAAGATATTTTGTTCTTTAATGAATTGCTCAAGAGCTTGTTTTTTAGCGGCACTGCCAAGAATTGGTGGAATGACATTGCCAGTAAGTTTGTCATTTTCAATTTCCAGAGTGTTGGCCTGGGTTGTGTGAAAGCCGGTTAGTTTTGCTATTTTTTCAGTAAAGAAAGTGAAGCCACCAGAGACAAGAGCACAATAGGCATTGTTTGCTGCCATTGTTTGAACAAGGGTTCTTGCGCCTTTATTTAGGTTTAATCGTTCACTGATGACTGTATCAAGTGCATTTGTGTCTAGATCTTTCAGCAGGCCGACACGCTCGCGAAGGGCGGCGTCAAACTCGATTTCTCCTTGCATGGCGCGCTCTGTGATGGCAGCGATTTTTGGTTTTATGCCGGCCATGTGGGCGATTTCATCAATGCATTCTTCGCCGATTATGGTTGAGTCCATATCTGAAATGAGTAGCTTTTTACGGCGATGCTCAACCGGCTGGAGGGCGAAGTCGAAGGGCTTATTTTTTAAAAGTTCAGCGACTTGGTTGTTTAGAGTTTGTTGTTTGTCATTGTCTAAATTAGTCAGAGTGAGATCAACAGCTTCCCCTTCTGCTAACCAGCTTAGTTCGCCTTGTATACCTAATTTAGCTTTTATTTCAGATAGGCTTCTGTCATTGAGTAAAGCTTGTCCTTCAGGGGCGATGATGGTCAGAATGGAAGCTGAATTGGAGTGTGACATTGCTTGGCTATCTCTATTTCATTAAGTTGAAGCATTAAAGCGAATTGAAGATCATTTTTCTTTCGATCTTATATTCGAATTTAATGCAGTTAAAAAGGGTTAGTTTTATAACTTATTCTTTCGTTTTTTAGGATCGACAAATTTATGACCAAGCCTATTTTGATAGCCGGTGCAACCGCGAGTGGGAAATCTTCATTAGCTTTGGCATTGGCAGAAGAATTTAATGGGGTGATTGTTAATGCTGATAGTTGTCAGGTTTATAAAGAACTATCAATTCTTTCAGCGCGGCCTTCAAAGGAAGATATGGAGCGCGTACCCCATCGACTTTATGGGCATGTGAGCGGGGCGGAGGCTTATTCAACTGGGGCCTGGCTTGAAGATGTGAGCAGTGTTCTAAGTGAGCTAAAAGAGCAAGGTAAGCGTCCTATTTTTGTAGGCGGTACGGGACTTTATTATAAGGCTTTGCTTGAGGGGCTTTCTCAAGTGCCAGAAATTGATAGAGATATTCGCCAATTTTGGCGGGATGAAGCTCTGAGATTAGGTGCGCCAGCCTTGCATGAGATTTTGTGTGATAAAGACTCGCTTATGGCTAAAGAGCTTAAACAAGGTGATACGCAACGGATTATTCGGGCGCTTGAGGTGATTGAGGGAACTGGGCAGTCTTTAAAACATTGGCAAGAGACGAATAGTGAGCCTTTACTTTCATTCGCAGATGTTCATGGATTTGTAGTGACGTGGGATCGGGCGGTATTGTATGAGCGGATTGATCGCCGGTTTGAGGAGATGGTGAAGGTTGAGGGAGATGAGGGTGGTCTTGGGGAAGTGAAGGCCCTCCTTGAGCTTGGATTTGATGAGAGTTTGCCGATTATGCGTGCGCTAGGTGTGCCTGAGCTCGCAGGTTTCTTAAATGGGGATATGGAGCTTGATCAAGCAGTAGCTTTAGCGCAGCAACAAACAAGACGTTATGCGAAGCGACAATTAACATGGTTAAGGCGAAATATGATTGCGTGGAATGGTGTTGATGCGCAATATATGGAAAGATTGATGCCTGAAATATTTTCGAAAATTCACGAAGATGGTTGACCTATTTGTTTGCATTGGTTAGTGTGGCTGCCTGGACATACTAATTTTTTCAATTTTTGGATGAATGAGCTTTCATCTGAGAGCTGTAGCGGAAGCTTTAGCTTTTGGGGTGGCTTATTTTTTTGAGTGAGTTATTTGAAGTCATTCATTTTTAGGTTAGTGTGCTGAGAAACTCATATTTTGAGCTTTTGTTTTATTAAAATTTTTGGAGATAAGAATGTCACGGACTATGTCAGGCGCTGATATTGTTCTGCAAGCTCTTGCGGATCAAGGGGTAGACCATATTTTTGGGTATCCGGGTGGCGCTGTTTTGCCAATTTATGATGCGATTTTTAATAGTGAAAAAATCGAGCATATTCTGGTGCGTCATGAGCAGGGTGCTGCTCATGCGGCTGAAGGGTATGCGCGCTCAACTGGCAAAGTCGGTGTGCTTCTTGTGACTTCGGGTCCGGGTGCTACGAACGCAGTTACCGGTTTGGCTGATGCGCTTTTGGATTCTATTCCACTTGTTTGTATTACAGGCCAGGTTCCAAGTCATTTGATTGGAACAGATGCATTCCAGGAATGTGACACGGTTGGGATCACGCGTCCTTGTACGAAGCACAACTATTTAGTTAAAGATGTGAATGACTTAGCTCGTATTATGCACGAAGCGTTTTATGTGGCATCTAGTGGTCGGCCGGGGCCTGTTGTGATTGATATTCCAAAAGATATTCAATTTGCCTCAGGTGAATATATTGGGCCAAAGAAAATTAAGCATCGCACATATCGCCCCCAAGTTAAGGGTGAGCAAAGCGCTATTCGTGATGCGGTTGAGCTTTTGGCAAATGCAAAGAAGCCTTTGTTTTATACGGGCGGCGGTGTGATCAATTCTGGTCCGAATGCATGTGAATTGCTTCGTGAATTGGTGAATAAAACCGGTATTCCGATTACCTCTACTTTAATGGGGCTTGGGGCATATCCGGCTAGTTCTGATAAATGGCTTGGTATGCTTGGCATGCACGGCACTTATGAAGCGAATTGGGCCATGCATGATTGTGATGTTATGGTTTGTGTTGGGGCTCGTTTTGATGATCGAATTACTGGTCGGATAGATGCGTTTGCGCCAAATTCTAAGAAAATTCATATCGATATTGATCCGTCATCTATTAACAAGACTGTTCAAGTTGATGTGCCGATTATTGGTGATGTTGGGCATGTTCTTGAGGATATGGTTCGCATTTGGAAGAACCAAGCTGAGCAGATTGATAAAAAAGCACTTAAAGCCTGGTGGGGGCAAATTGATGAATGGCGTGCCAAGAAGTGTCTTGGTTACAAGCCTTCCAAAAAATCAATCATGCCGCAATATGCGATTGAGCGTCTATATGAACTGACAAAAGATAAAGAGACTTATATCTCTACTGAAGTTGGTCAACATCAGATGTGGGCGGCGCAATATTATGGTTTTGAGAGCCCGAACAAATGGATGACATCTGGTGGTTTAGGCACGATGGGTTATGGCTTGCCGGCAGCGCTTGGTATTCAAGTGGCGCATAAAGATGCTTTGGTTATTGATATTGCTGGTGAAGCTTCAGTTCAGATGACCATGCAGGAGATGTCGACTGCTGTTCAATATAACTTACCGATCAAGATTTTCATTTTGAATAATGAATTTATGGGGATGGTGCGTCAGTGGCAGGAATTGCTGCATGGGGGACGTTATTCTCATTCTTATTCTGAAGCATTGCCTGATTTTGTTAAATTGGCGGAAGCTTATGGTGGCGTTGGTATTAGGTGCGATGACCCGGCAAAGCTTGATGATGCGATCAAGGAAATGATCGCATGTGATAAGCCGGTGCTCTTTGATTGCCGTGTTGAAAAATTAGCGAATTGTTTCCCGATGATCCCTTCTGGTGAAGCGCATAATAATATGTTGCTCGCAAGTGATGTTGAAGCGGAAGATTTGCAAAGCGCGATTAAAGAAGAAGGTAAGGTTCTTGTTTAAGAGGCAACCTTTTTAAGAGGTTGAAACGTTCATCTGAACTTTCCATTAGATATATAAAACAATAGATTAAAAGATAGAGCAATTCTATGAGCACTGAAACTGAGCAAACTGAAAAGCACACATTATCTGCTTTGGTTGACAATGAACCTGGTGTTTTGGCACGGGTTATTGGGCTGTTTTCTGGCCGTGGTTACAATATTGATAGTTTGACTGTAACAGAGACATCGCATGAGAAGCATGTATCTCGTATTACGGTTGTGACTGAGGGAACACCGATGGTGATTGAGCAGATTAAAGCTCAGTTTTGCCGGTTGATCCCTGTTCATCATGTGACGGACCTTACTGTAAAGGGGCGCGCGCTTGAGCGTGAGCTAGCATTAGTGAAAGTTGCTGGCAAGGCTGATAACCGGGTTGAAGCTTTGCGTCTTGCTGAAGCGTTTCGGGCGCAAGTAGTTGATGCTTCTATTGATCATTTCGTTTTTGAAATTACGGGTAAGTCTGGCAAGATTGAGCAGTTTATTCAGTTGATGAAACCAATTGGACTTGTTGAAGTTGCCCGCACGGGAATTGCGGCGATTTCTCGTGGGTCTGAGAAAATGGGTGAATAATATGTTAGCGGCCTCTCTAAATTGATTTGTTCATTTTAGGGGCTGTTTCCTTCTCGTTGAAAGTTTTAGACAAAAATTATGCCTCCTCATTTAAGTGTTAATTTAAATGCAATTGCTCTTTTGAGAAATAGAAGAGATTTGCCTTGGCCGAGCGTGACCGGTATTGGTGCGCTTGCCCTTGATGCTGGGGCGCATGGGTTAACTGTGCATCCTCGCCCAGATGAGCGGCATGTTAGACGGCAAGATGTTTATAACTTGAAAGAGATGATTGCTGAAAAATACCCGACAAAAGAGTTTAATATTGAGGGATATCCTGACGATCGGTTTATGGCGCTTATTTTAGATATATGCCCAGACCAGGTGACGTTCGTCCCTGATGATCCGTCTCAAAATACATCTGATCATGGGTGGGATGTTTTGGCTAATAGTGAGCTCTTAACTCGTGCGATTACTATTGCAAAAGATGCTGGGTGCCGTGTGTCTTTGTTTGTTGATACGGAGCCAGAAGTTGTAAAACAAGCTGCTTCAGTGGGGGCAGACCGGGTTGAGATTTATACGGGGCCTTATGGGGCTTTGGTCAAAGAGCACCACATTCAAAAAGAGCTTGATCGGATTGAGGCAACTTTTAAGGCCGCTGTTGCTGCGGGCCTTGAAGTAAACGCGGGGCATGATTTAACACTTTTGAATTTGCCAGCGCTTGTGAAGCGGGTGCCGGGAATTGCCGAGACATCTATTGGCCATTGTTTTACAGCCGATTGCCTGATTTATGGAGTTAAAGAGGCCGTAAAGCGCTATTTAACTGAGCTTGGGCACTAAAAGTTACTTATTGGGCCTTAAAACAAGGCCCTGACATTGACAATGATGAGTTTGGGCATTACGCCCATTCTCTAATGGGATAGAGAAAATGTTTTGCCTATCTTTTGACTTGATTTATAAGGGGTCTTTCCACGGATTGACTTTAATTAGATTGAAGCCATAGCTGGGCAAAATTGACGAAGAAAAAGGTAAATAAATATAATGCGCGTTTATTATGATCAAGATGCAGATGTTAATCTGATTAAATCTAAAAAAGTTGCTGTTATTGGCTATGGTTCGCAAGGACATGCCCATACGCTTAATCTTAGAGATTCTGGTGTTACAGATATTTGTGTTGGTCTTCGTGAAGGGTCTTCATCACGAGCTAAAGCTGAAGCTGAAGGCTTGAAAGTTATGACAGTGGCTGAGGCGGCTAGCTGGGCTGACTTGATGATGATTTTGGTGCCAGATGAGCTGCAAGCTGATTTATACCGTGATGAAATTGCGCCGAATATTCGTGATGGTGCAGCACTCGCATTTGCGCATGGTTTGAATGTTCACTTTAACCTCATTGAGCCTAAGTCTAGCGTTGATGTCATTATGATTGCGCCTAAAGGGCCTGGCCATACTGTTCGCGGTGAATATTTACGTGGTGGCGGTTTGCCTTGTCTGATTGCGATGCACCAAGATGCTACCGGTAATGCTAAAGACGTTGCTTTATCTTATGCTGCTGCGATTGGTGGTGGTAAAGCTGGTACGATTGAAACAACATTTAAAGAAGAATGTGAAACTGATCTCTTTGGTGAGCAAGCTGTTCTTTGTGGTGGTGTTGTTGAATTGATGCGCGCTGGGTTCGAGACTTTGACGGAAGCTGGTTATGCTCCTGAAATGGCTTACTTTGAGTGCTTGCATGAAATGAAACTGATTGTTGACCTGATTTATGAAGGCGGTATCGCTAACATGAATTACTCAATTTCAAACACAGCTGAATATGGCGAATATGTTTCTGGCCCACGTGTGATTACGCCAGATGTAAAAGAGCGCATGAAAGACGTGCTTGTTGACATTCAAGAAGGCCGTTTTACTCGTGACTTTATGCTTGAAAATAAAGTTGGCCAAACAAGCTTTAAGGCTATGCGTGCAAAAGCTGATGCGCACCCTTGTGAAGAAGTTGGTGGTCGCCTTCGTGACATGATGCCTTGGATTAAAGAAAAAGCCTTGGTTGATAAAACGAAAAATTAGTTTTCTTTTTATCTCACGGGCTATTCCGCGGCTGCGGAGCAGCGCGGGCCCTCCGATGGGGCGCGCAATATCTTTTGAAGCCCTATCGGCTTCAAAATGCGCGGGCTTCGCTGGCGCTTCGCCATGTCCTGACGCCGAAGTGGCGTCACTCCTTCTTCGTGTAGAAAGATGTGAGTAGAAATAAATAAAACGCTCTTAGTTTATAGAGACGTTATTTAAGATTTTAAACACTGCCTTTTGAAAAAGGGGCGGTGTTTTTTTGTGCTTTGTGGTAGCTTTTAGTTTCTAGTCAAATTTTGAATTTTGGAGAGATTATGGGGCGGAAATTTCATATTCTTGATGTTTTTACTGACCGGGCTTTTGAGGGCAACCAGTTAGCTGTGGTGGAAGATGCTGATGATTTGAGTTCAGAGCAAATGCTTGCCATTACTCGTGAATTTGGGTTTTCAGAGACTGTTTTTTTGCAATCGAGTGATAATCCAACGGCCGCTGCAAAAGTGCGGATTTTTACACCAGCTGCTGAAATTCCCTTTGCAGGCCACCCAACAATTGGCACGGCGTTTTTGCTTGGCTCAATGAAGGCGAAAGAGCAAAATTGTGGTTCTGATGTTTTGCTGGTTTTGGATGAAAAAATAGGACCGGTTCGGTGCGTGGTTTCTCTTTCTTCTGGTAAAGCATCTTATGCTGAGTTTGATGTGCCTGAACTTCCCTGTGTGAGTGGTCAAGTTCCAGAGATTGATTTGGTTGCTGATGCTTTGGGAGTTGATATTCAAGATGTTGGGTTTGAGAACCATAAGCTGATGAGTGCTGAAATTGGCATTCGTTTTGTTTATGTGCCTTTGAAAAATCTTTCTATTGTTCGCAAAGCTGCGCCAGATTTTGGCTTTTGGGGTAATGCTTTTTCTAAATCTGACCCTGTTGGAGTGTATGTTTATTGCCGAGGAGGGGAGCGTGCAGGCACGGGCTTTCATGGGCGGATGTTTGCCCCTGATTTTGGCATAGCAGAAGATGCTGCAACTGGTGCTGCGACTGTTGGGTTTTCTCGGGTTATTGAGGCGTTTGAGATTGATGCGCAAACGAAATATGAAACCACGATTGAACAAGGATTTAAAATGGGACGGGCGAGTATCTTAAAGCTTGAGGCAGAATTTCAATCTAAAACTCTTAAGCTTGTTCGCCTTGGGGGACAGGCCGTTCTGGTGGCAAGCGGTGAATTGTTTTAAAAAACAATAAAAAGCGTTTCTTTCATGTTGGGTCTATTTCGTCTAACCGGAGTCTTTTGGGGGGACGGGTTGACTTTTATGACTGCCTTTAGGGAAAGGCACATGAAAGAAACGCTTTTATAGTGGAGTTCATTTGTCGATTTTAAAGGGAATTAAAATACGACGCGGCCTCCGATTACGAGTTGGTCAGCTTCTGCATCTTTTGAAACAGTTGTGATATTGATCAAAGGTGCGAAGCCGGTGTTGTGTGAATATTCAATGCCAACTGAGAAGTTTGGATTAATAAAGACTTCCATGCCGGCAATGATTTGTTCGATCGAGTCGAAGATTGGAGAGCCGGGGCCGCCTGTGCTAAATGGTCCAATATCAGAGTGGCTGTAACTTACAGTGAAATGTGTTTTGTGATCATAAAGCTCTGTTTTGTAACGGCCTTGAACTGTAAAAGCTTCTAATTTTTGGTTTGTTGCTGGCCATGGATCTACTGTTGCTGTGTATTCAGCCATAATATCAAACATTGGCGATGTGAATTCAGCGCGAACATCCCATGCAGCATTACGGCCACGACATTTTGGAACACCTTGTTGGCCAGGGGTTACTGGGCAATCAATTTCAGGGCCAGGGTGGTGAGGCAATGTGTGATTGTAGATGGTGCCATGCAGGTAACCTGCACCTAATTTCAATGTCATGTCGTTTCTGACAGGAATGAAAATATCACCATTTACGGCAAAGTTATCAATGTTATCTTTATTTGCGGTGTCTGCAGTTCGAAGATGACGGCCGCCTGAAATTGCGGTGGCTGAGAGATGCATGAGTTTGCTTACATACCCTACCTCAGCGATTACGCCATCACTTTCAGCTCTGAAGAAGTGATTATTGATATTTTGCGAGAACGGGTTGTATTGATCAAAGTCACCGAAGTTAATGGTTTTGCGACCAAATGTGAGATAAAGCGGTGAACGGTTTAAGTCACCTAAGGTGACATAGCCCCTTCTTAGCTGGATTTCATCTTGGCTATCAAAACGAGTTTCATGATATTCAAGTTGTGCGAAAATGGTTAGATAATCAGTTGGGGTTGCTGTAAATGCAAGTGCTGCATTATCTACAAAAAAGCCATGAGCTGATTTGCCTGTGGCATGAGTTGGAAAGCGGGTTAAAATAGGAAATGCGTTTTCTGTATTGGTCCATTCCCCCAAATATGAGCCTTTAAAGAGGCCTGATACATAAACTTTTTTGTTTTTAATGCGACCATTTTTACGAAAGAGCAGCTGATCAATAGCTTTGCTTGTTATGTTTTCATCATAATCGAGAATAACATCTGCATAAGCTGTGTTGGCAGTGACGAACCAATGATCTGGAAGAACGCTTTCAGGTTCATCTTTCATTGAATGTTCGTAATATCTTTCACCATCTTCAAAAGAAAGATCGGATGAGTGAGCTTGGGAAGAATAAAGGGATAAAAGGCCTGTTAAGGCAAGACTGGCAAGTGCTTGTGCACTCAATTTTGACACGCAACGCATGACTAAAACTCCACTAAAACTAAAATAAGAAACAAAAACTCTTGCCCTCACGATATCGTGAGGATGGTTAACTTTTTCTGAACTGAGGTTCATTTTGAGACATTTATTTTTTTGTGGAGTAATGGATCTCTATTAGGTGTGGCCGTATGTGGCCATGACATTTTCTATAATACAGATTAGAATAAAGGGTGATTCTTAGTTTTAATTGCGTTGCATCGTCTTTAAACTCAAGTAATGAAGTGTGGCTAAATGTCTTTAGATAATCTTTCTTCTGGACCGAATGGAACTCTACCTGCTTTGGAAAAACAACATTTATTTGTATATGGGACTTTGAAACGAAATATTTCAAACCCTATAGGCGCTATGATGCGTGCGCATGCGACTTATTTGGCTGAGGCCATAATTGCGGGGCGGATTTATGATTTGGGTCCTTATCCAGGTTTAATATTAGAAGATTGTGGCACGGCGGTTTATGGTGAGCTTTATGAGATTGAACGGCCCAATGCGCTGTTATCTTTACTCGACGCTTATGAGGGCTGTTCTGAAGATGATCAGCAGCCTCATGAATTTTCCAGAGTTTTAGCAACTGTGCGTGATAATGAAGGCGTTGACTACCGAGCTTGGGTTTATGTTTATCAAGGATCTGTTGATCCGCAATGGATTTTAACGTCTGGTTATTATCAACCTTCTTCATCTGGTGTTGCTTAAACTTGCGGCATATCACGATCATTTTAGAGCTGTTTTGGTGGGATTTTGAGAAAACCAGGACATCATGATTGTTTCCTTTTAATAAATGAATGAGTTTGTTGCTTGACATTTCATTTCTGAGTGTCATTTGTGATTTTTATTTATGAAACTGCACTCATTCGTTGCTCTTCTAAGGATTGCAAACTAAACTCTTAAAAAAAACATAAGGGTACAAATTATGTCACATCAAATTGGCACACCTGCCAATTCTAATATTCCAAAATGGGTTTATCAATTTGGAGGTGGTAGTGCTGATGGGAGCGCTGCTGATCGTAATTTACTTGGTGGTAAAGGGGCAAATTTAGCTGAAATGGCGAGTATTGGTTTGCCTGTTCCACCTGGTTTTACCATTACGACTGATGTGTGCAGTGTTTTTTACAAGAATGATAAAACGTTACCCGATGATTTGAAGCGCCAGACACAGGCTGCGTTGGATCATATTGGTGAACTTGTTGGCGCCGTTTATGGGGAGCAGGGATCACCGCTTTTGGTTTCTGTTCGCTCTGGTGCGCGGGTTTCCATGCCGGGAATGATGGATACAGTTCTCAATTTGGGGTTAAATGATGAAACTGTAGAAGGGTTGGCCGCCCACTCTGGTGATCGCCGGTTTGCGTATGATAGCTATCGCCGTTTTATTCAGATGTATGCCTCTGTTGTGATGGAAATTGAGCATGGGCTTTTTGAAGATATTTTAGAAAACTTCAAGAATCTCAATGGTTTTTCTAATGATACTGAGCTAGATGCAGATGATTGGCTTGATATTATTGAGCAATATAAAGCTTGTGTTGTTGAAGAAAAGGGAAAACCTTTTCCAAGTGATGTGCATGAGCAATTGTGGGGTGCGATTAGTGCTGTGTTTTTATCATGGCATTCGCGCAGAGCTGATACTTATCGCAATCTTCATGATATTTCCCATGAATGGGGAACAGCTGTAAATGTGCAGGCCATGGTGTTTGGTAATATGGGAGAAAATAGCGCTACGGGCGTTGCTTTTACTCGTAACCCGGCAACTGGTGAGAATGAGCTTTATGGTGAGTTTCTTGTTAACGCGCAAGGTGAAGATGTTGTGGCTGGTATTCGAACACCGCAGCCTCTAACGATTGCAGCGAAAGAAAAATCTGGAGATGATAGCCCGTCTTTAGAAGAAGTTATGCCAAAAGCTTTTGCTGAATTTGTTGGTATCACAGAACAATTAGAAACACATTACAGAGATTGCCAAGACATTGAGTTTACCATTCAAGACGGTAAGTTATGGATGTTACAAACCCGCTCTGGCAAGAGAACAACTGGTGCGGCTGTTCGCATGGCAGTTGAAATGGCGAATGAGGGCTTGATTAGCAAGGAAGAAGCTGTGCTTCGCATTGAACCTAAAGCGCTTGATCAGCTCTTACATCCAACTCTTGACCCGGCAGTTGAGCGAAAAGTTTTAACCAAAGGCTTGCCAGCTTCGCCAGGGGCTGCCGTTGGGATGATTGTTTTTGATGCTGATGAAGCTGAAACGCAAGCGGGATTGGGAAAATCTGTTTTATTGGTGAGGGTTGAGACAAGCCCTGAAGATATTCACGGGATGCATGCTGCGAGCGGTATTTTAACTGCGCGTGGCGGCATGACCAGTCACGCAGCTGTGGTGGCGCGTGGTATGGGGCGGCCTTGTGTTTCAGGGGCTGGTGCTCTTAAAATTGATATGGAAACCCGGCAGATGCGGATAGGCTCTGTGACTTTATCTGAAGGGGATATGCTGACGATTGATGGCTCAACTGGTGAAGTTCTTCAAGGTGAGCACCCGATGCGCCAAGCTGAGTTAACCGGTGATTTTGGTACGCTTATGGGCTGGGCTGATGATATTCGCCGTCTGAAAGTGCGGGCAAATGCAGAAACCGCACGAGAAACAGAACAAGCCTTAAAATTTGGTGCTGAAGGTATTGGCCTTTGCCGCACGGAGCATATGTTCTTTGAGACCAGCCGAATTATGGCCATGCGTGAAATGATTTTGGCGCGAGATGAAGCCGGGCGCAGAGCTGCTCTTGATAAATTGCTGCCTATGCAACGCTCTGATTTTTCTGAGTTATTTTCTTTAATGCCAGCGCTGCCAATTACCATTCGCTTGCTTGACCCGCCTTTGCATGAATTTTTGCCTCATGATCGTGAAGAGATTGAAACTCTTGCAGAGCATCTCGGCCTTGAGCCGCAAGATATTAAAGTGAGGGTAGATGAGCTTAAAGAATTTAACCCTATGCTTGGCCATAGAGGGTGCCGTTTGGCGATTAGCTATCCTGAAATAACGGAAATGCAAGCGCGTGCTATTTTTGAAGCGGCGTTAGATAAATCAAAAACTGGTGAACCGGTACATCCTGAGATTATGATTCCGCTGATTGCAACAGTGGCTGAATTTAATTTATTGAAAGATGTGATTGATAAAACAGCAAAGCTTGTTTTTGAAGAACGTGGTGCGTCTCTTTCTTATGATGTGGGGACGATGATTGAGTTACCACGCGCTGCTTTAGAGGCGGGGACCATTGCCAAGTCTGCTGAATTCTTTTCTTTTGGAACGAATGACCTGACACAAACCACTTTTGGTCTTAGCCGGGATGATGCGACCACCATTCTAAATGACTATACGAGAAATGGGATTTTAGAGGTTGACCCTTTTGTGAGTATTGACACCACTGGTGTTGGCCGTTTGGTTGACATGGCTGTTGAAGCTGGTCGCGATGCTCGAGAAAATATGAAAATGGGCATTTGCGGTGAACATGGTGGTGATCCAAGTTCTATTCAGTTTTTTGAACAGGTTGGTTTGGATTATATTTCTTGCTCTCCTTTCCGTGTGCCTGTTGCTCGATTGGCAGCAGCGCAAGCGCATATTTTAAATGAAAAGCAAACTTCATAGCACTGGGTTTACTAAAATTGGTTTTGATTGCTTTTTCAGGTCGATCAGGTGAAAGAATTTAGATGATTGATGGGATTAGATCTGTTCGTGAAGGTGGTAAACGTGCCCTTTCTGAAGCCTTGGCTTTAACTGAACATTCATTTGATAATGAGACCACAATAGACTTACTTGATGAGGCTTATGCCAATGCAACGGCCCATGTTGTTGGGTTTACTGGTCCGCCAGGTGTTGGGAAATCAACCCTCATTAATGGCTTGATAAAAGAGTGGCGTCGGCGTGATAAAACTGTTGGGGTTATTGCTATTGACCCTTCCTCTCACAAAACAGGTGGGGCATTACTCGGAGATAGAACAAGAATGATCACTGATCCTGAAGATCAGGGTATTTTTGTGCGCTCGCTTGCTAGTCGTGGGCAATTGGGTGGTGTGGCTCAACTTACTTTTCCTGCTCTTGTTCTAATGCGGGCACTTTTTGATATTGTGATTATTGAAACTGTTGGTGTTGGGCAATCTGAGGCGGATATTACCTCTCATGCGGATAGTGTTATTTTATGTGTGCAGCCGGGCTCAGGTGACAGTTTGCAATTTATGAAGTCTGGCATTATGGAAATTCCTGATATTGCCGTTGTTACGAAAGCTGATATGGGGGCACAAGCTCGACGAGCTGAAGCTGACCTTAAAGGGGCGCTTTCCATTACGAATTATGAGCCTGAAACAGAGGAAACTGTGGTTTTAAGTGTTTCTGCGGCTAAGGAAGAGGGGTTGTCTGGTCTTATTGATGCCATAGACGGCCATTATCAGACAATGATAGATAGAGACACTCTTGACACTGGACGACAAGATCAAGCCATAAAGTGGCTAAAAGACCGTATTTTAAATGAATATGGTGCTAAAGGCTTGTCTTTGGTTGAACCGTCGCTTGCAGATGGGATAGAAAGGCCGTTCAAAAAGCAACACTTTGTGTTAAATGGTCTCACAATTACATTTAAAGCGTGAAATTTTTCTCTATATGTGTTTTCTATCGCTGCGTTTGTTGATTCGGAAGGATGTTTCTTCTGAATAATTGAATGAGTAAATTAGATTAATGCGATTTATTAACAATCTATCTAATTGAAAATAATACACATTTCACACTCATGCTGCGATGCGGCGAAAAAACTCTTGATATGCTGCGGCGCGGCGTGTATTAACAGTGCTTAAAGCTATGGAAAACTAAGTGCAAATTTTTTGGCTTTTAGCGAATCAATGGCTTAATAACAGGATACATAATTTAACCAAAATTAACGTTTGTTAATTGTTTAAAGGCATTTTTAACACTCATGTGTTTTCCTTTGAGAGACTGGTTTAAATTTTGTTTCATAATTTAAAAAGGTTAGTAAGGTTTAGGGTATGTCCCGAATTATTTTATCACCACTTCACTATTTAGCGATAGCTGCTTTGGCAGTGCCTATGCTTGGGCTAGGGTATATTGCGGGCAATGGTGATGTGCTAGCTGTTTATCGTTTGAATCTTGAAATGTCATTATCAGGCTCTGGTGATGATTATGATGGTAAGATTCCTGATGCGACACAGCCGATTTTGCCGATTATTGCTGAGGCAAATGATTTATTTGATATTAAAGGTAAAGGCCCACGGGCTGATTTGCTTTATAAACAGCGTGTTGCGAACAGCGGTAATTATGAAGAGCGTCGCCGTTTAGCATTACAATCTATTGAGAGCAATGATATTGTTCAAAAGAAATACGCTGATAATAATTATGATCCTAATAATGTTCAAAGAGTGAACAGAGCTGCAAAGGTTAACCGTCATAGTGTAACTGGTGTTGCCGCGGCTGATCCTGTTGGTACAGCTGTTGGTCCTGATCCTATTGGGGTTCGGCCAACTGAGAAGGTTACTGCTGGATTGCCTATTATTAGTCAAAAACGTGTGGCCGGTGTGTTTAACCTGCAGCAGGATACTCATTTTGGAGCTACTCATAAAGATAACTCACGTTTTAATTCAAGACTTGAAACTGGCGAGCGCCCTCAAAACACTGGACTACAAGTGAAGCATGTTGCCGCTGTTGGTACTGGTGCTCGTAAATTCTTTGGTGGATTGACTGAGCCTGAATTTCGCAAACGTGAAAATCGTTGTCTAGCGACTGCAATTTATTTTGAAGCTCGTAGTGAACCAATTAAAGGGCAGCTTGCTGTTGCTCAGGTGATTATGAACCGCGTGCGCAGTAGCTATTATGCCGATACTGTTTGTGGTGTGGTTTATGAAGGTGCTCACAGACGCAATAGTTGTCAGTTCTCATTTGCATGTGATGGATTGGCTGATAAGCCGAAAGATAAAAAGCGCTGGGTAATTGCTAAGAACCTTGCTAAGCGCGTGACGGATGGCAAAGTTTGGTTGACTGATATTGGCTATGCTAGCCATTATCATGCAACATATGTGAAACCTAAGTGGCGCCATTCTATGAAATATATTAAGAAAATTGGTTTGCACATCTTCTACAGAGCTAAATATTTTGCTCGCCCAACAGAAGTTGCTGCAATTCAATAGCGCTACGCTCGTTAATTAAAACGGTTTTTACAAAAAAAGAATTTAAATGCCTCGAAGAGATTAATCTTTGGGGCATTTTTTATTTGGTGCTGAGAGAGGTTTGTTTTGGCTTAATCTTTATTTGGGAAGAAGTTATCTTCGTCTTCATTGTCATCACCGAACATTTTATCAATGGGTTTTGCTCGTGTGGGCAGGAAGGCCAGGAAGAGCACAGCTGGTGGGAACAAAAAAGACGTTAAAACCCAAAAATTATGATCACGCTTTTTTCTCTTTGCAAGAATAAGAGTGATTATTGGGGTTATGATCCATATGATCATTGCGATTGTGAGTAGTTCACCAGCTTGCATTAGTTTACTTTCTTTTTAAGTGCTCCTTCAGAAGCCCACTATGCATTTGGCAAAGTACACTGTATTGAGATGCTAGTGTTAGAGGGGCGTCTTGGTTTGAATTTTACTCGTCTGTTATGTCGATATCAAGACCGAGGTCCAGGCACTTTGCTGAATGGGTGAGAGCGCCAACTGAGATGATGTCTACTCCTGCTTCTGCAATTTCTTTTACGGTGTTAAGATTTACCCCGCCTGAGGCTTCAGCGATAAACTTGCCATCGATTAATTTGACAGCTTCTTTTAATAAATCAGGCGTCATATTATCGAGCAGCACGACATCTATTTTTTCTGATAAGCATTCTTTTAACTGGTCGATTGTGTCGACTTCGACTTCAATTTTGACCATATGCCCATTTGCAGCTTTTGCTTTCTCGATGGCTTTTTTTATACCGCCTGCAAATGCTATGTGATTGTCTTTAATGAGAATGGCGTCATCTAATCTAAAACGATGATTTTCTCCTCCCCCAGCTCTTACGGCATATTTTTCTGCAAAGCGTAAACCAGGTGTGGTTTTGCGGGTATCGACAATTTTGGCTTTGGTGTGTTTGGTCTTTTGAACATATTGATTGGTGAGGCTTGCGATGCCGGTTAAATGCCCTAAGAAATTTAATGCCACGCGCTCACCTGTTAGCAAGGTTCGCACAGGTGCTTTGATGGTTGCAATAGTATCTTTTGGTGCAAGCTCTTCGCCATCTTGCTTTATTCCAGATGATTTGCGTGTTTGGATTAAGTTCGAGAAATGTGGCTTCGACGAATTGACGACCTGCAAGTATGCCATTTTCCCTAGCGCGCAGCGTTGCTGTGCCCATTTGTTGTTCATCAAAGATGCTATTGGTTGTTATATCGCCCGCAAGGCCGAGATCTTCTGACAAGGCGTTTTGAATGGCATTTTTAACCAAGAGGTTTGGCGCCGGGCTTAATGACTTTTGAAGATTTACCATTTGCTTGATCTCTTTTGGTTAGTTTTAAACTTGCTTGAATTGGTTGTTGATGTCTTTAAGGGTTAAAAAGGTGCGTTTGGCGGACGCATTTTTTTCTGGTTTATCAGTTCTGTAGTGGCTGCCGCGACTTTCTAAACGATTGAGTGCGCCGGTTATAATGAACTTTGCTGTAAGGCACATGTTTTTTGTTTTTTCGCTTTGCTGAAGTTTGGGGGTTAATTCTTCTAACCGCTCTTTTGCTTCTTCTAACCCTTTTTTATCTCGTTCAACTCCCACATGCATGAACATGATGTCTCTAAGTTCTTTGATTGTTTTGTTTAGTTTCTTTTCGAGTTTTGTAGGGATTTCTTGTTCTTTTGAAAGTGTGAAGCTTGACATTTTTTGTGGTTGAACGCCGGCTTGGTTGTGAATGTCTTGAGCAATGCGGTTTGCAAAAACAACTGCCTCTAATAGCGAGTTTGATGCGAGACGGTTGCCGCCATGTAATCCGGTAGAAGCAACTTCACCGCAAGCCCAAAGGCCATCTATTGTCGAGCGCCCGTTAGCATCAGTGACTATACCGCCCATATGAAAATGGGCTGCTGGGGCAACAGGTATTGGTTCTTTAATTGGGTTTATTCCTGCTTCTTTGCATTTTTCAATCACAGTTGGAAAATGATCTTTCATTTTTTTACCAATGGTGTTGGCGCAATCTAGATAGGCACCGCGGCCAGATTTTAACTCTCTATCAACTGCTCTTGCTACGATATCTCTTGGGGCTAGTTCTGCGCTTTCATGAATGTCGAGCATAAAGCGCTCATTATTATCATTGATTAAATAAGCGCCTTCACCGCGCAAGGCTTCAGTTGCCAAGGGGAGAGGGTCTAAATTTGTATCTATTGCAGTTGGGTGGAATTGAATGAATTCAGGGTCACTAATGACGGCTCCCACTCTTGCTGCCATGGCTATGCCTTCACCGCGTGCCATGTTTGGGTTTGTTGTTTTAGAGAAAAGGTGGCCGCAGCCGCCCGTTGCGAGAATGACATTATTGCTTTTTAATAGTGTGCCGGGGCCGGTTCCTTTTGCAGCAGATGGCCAAATGTAGACACCGTTAATGGCTCGCCCTTTTTTTGAAAGCTTGTGAACCTCTGCTTGTTCGATGATGTTGATAGAGGGGGTGTCTCTTACTGTTTTTATCAGAGCTGTCATAATGGCGCTGCCAGCCCGATCTCCATCTACTCGCACTATTCTTCTTTTTGTGTGTGCGGCTTCTCTTGAAAGCTGGAGTTTGCCTTTTAAATCTTTGTCGAATGGAACGCCATATTCTAGTAAATCTTCAATACGTTCGTTGGCTTCTTTGGTGACGAGGTGGGCGATATTTTCATCGACTAAACCGGCACCAACATTGATTGTATCTTTTGCGTGGGTTTCAGGGGTGTCACCTTCACCGATGGCTGCTGCAATTCCGCCTTGTGCCCAATGGCTAGACGTTCCTTTGCCGAGGCTTTTTGCTGCAATTATAGTTGTTGGGAAGGGGGCCAGTTTTAGTGCTGTGAACAAACCAGCAAGACCAGCCCCTACAATGATAACTTCATGTTGAAAATTGTAAGGGCTGGTCACTGATTTGCTTTTTTTGTTTTTTGTTGTCTTGCGGCTTTTTTGGCCCATGATGGATTTATTGCTTTTCTAAGCCGTGACGTTGATCATGCGCTCAACAGAGAGACGTGCGCGTTCTGCTACTTTCGGATCAATTGTAACTTCTTCTTTAAGTTCTAGAAGTGCTTCATAGACATTTTCTAATGTGATGCGCTTCATATGCGGGCAGAAGTTACATGGACGAATGAATTCAACATCCGGTGTTTCAACGGCTACGTTATCACTCATGGAGCATTCCGTTACCATCATCACTTTCGCAGGGCGATTATCTTTTACCCAATTGATCATGCCTGATGTTGAGCCGGTAAAGTCAGCTGCTTCAATTACATCTGGTGGGCACTCTGGGTGAGCGATGATTTTTATACCCGGGTTTGCTTCACGATATTCATTTAACTCTTCGGCTGTAAAGAGCTCATGCACTTCACATTGACCTTCCCAAGCAATTATTTGTTTTGTTGTTTGGGTTGCTACATATTTGGCTAGATATTGATCTGGAATCATAATGATTTTGTCAGATTCGAATGACTCTACAATCTCAACCGCGTTTGACGAAGTACAGCAAATATCACATTCAGCTTTAACAGCTGCTGAGGTGTTTACATAAGTAACAATTGGAACACCTGGATAGGCTTCTCTTAAGGTTCTTACATCTTCTGCTGTGATTGATTCAGCTAAAGAACAACCTGCATCCATATTTGAAATTAGAACCTTTTTGCTTGGGTTCATTAATTTAGAGGTTTCAGCCATGAAGTGCACACCGCACTGCAAGATGACATCAGCATCAACTTTGCTAGCCTCAACAGCTAATTGAAGGCTGTCGCCCATGAAGTCAGAAATACAATGGAAAATTTCTGGTGTCATGTAGTTGTGTGCAAGAATAACTGCGTTTTTCTCTTTTTTGAGATCATTGATGGCTTTGATCAATGGGGCCATGTATGGCCACTCAACAGGAGGAATGACTGACTTAACCTTTTCATATAAAGGTGCCATTTCTCTTGCGATCTCGGGAGTGTACTCCAAAGATAAAGCTTTAGACTTTTGTTCGTGCTTTTGTTGTCCACCCGTAACCGTTGTTTTTGGTTGGTGCTTTGCTGACCCACCAGCAATTGCAGATTTTTGCTTTGGTCTTTCAATAACAACAGTATTTTTTGGTGTTGTGATGGTTTGTTCAATTACCGCCATAACGAACCTCTTTTCTACCACAATCCATTATGCTCAATATGAGTATAAGTGTGGTGTTAAAATATCCGGCTCAGAGCCGGCAAAACTTATTTACTATATAAGTTAAAGTTTTTAACTTTGTCAATATTAGGGAGGGGAAGTTTAAAGATGTCCACCCTAGTCCTTATATATTTACATAGGTCATAATTCTTAGATTTCAAGTTTTAGGCGTCATAAAAATAAACAATAAAAAACACCCCCCTCTTTCCACGCAGGGGTATTGTCCTCAGATTGGGGGAAACAAAGTTGGAAAGAGGGGGGGGACTAAAAACTCAGTGAGTTTTAGTGTAAGTGATTGCCTTCACGGGTGAATGTGCCTTTTTTAGCTGTGACAAAACGCCCTTTTTCTGCTTGCCATTTGATTGTCCAGTTTGAATTTTGTTTTTCATTTTGAATTTGGCTTAAGGTGAGGCCAATTTGTTCTTCTTGATCAAAAGAGGTTTTGCAATTTGTGTTTTCTGTTTCTGTCCATACAGTCCATTTTGATTTTGAATGGTTAGGGCCATCAATTTTGTGATTGCATATCAGTAGGCATGGGGTTTTGTGTGTTTTTGCAGCAAATGACAGACGCTGAGCAGAGATATTACTCAGTAGTGTAAAGTGCGCGACAAGTGCTAAGGCCTTAACCGAATGCATGGTTTCTTCCATTGCCCACAATAGATCATCAGTGTGTTTGGCTGTGATGACGATGAGGTTTTCTTTTGAAAGGCCGAGAGTTGTAATTTCTTTACTTGAAAGCCAATTGATTAGATTTGTTTGATCTTCAGTTAAAAAGCAAAAAATAGGTTTTGTTTCTTCTGAATTAACTTCGCGAGCGGCTAAAGTTAAAGCAGTTTTAAAAGCTAGGTCCTGATCTCTGAAATGTTTTGGATTAAATTCATGCAGCCCATCCTTTGAAAGTGTTCCTTGTGGGAGAGATAAATCAATTTGAGGATTGCCGAAATTTAATTCAGTTTCTTTTTTATTATCAAGTTGTGTGGATGATGTGGGGTTTGCTGTTAAATCCAGAGCTTCTAGAGATTGTGCAAAGTTTGCGATCAGCGCTTTTTCAGTCGTGTCTTGCTGAATAGCTGAGCCAGAAGGAATTGAGATGTGGTTGGCAAAAGGAGCTGATGATTTATCTAATAATGAGATTACATCAGTTGAGGCTAGTTGATGTGATAGAATTTCAGCTTCTTTTCTCATGAATTTAACTCCTAAGTTCCCTTAATGTTCTTATTTTGTAAGTTCAAAATGAGAACATGTAAAGAACAAATGAGAACATTTGTTCTCATTTTAGAACTAAGGGAGTTTAAGTGCCTGAAAAGATTCAAAAGTTTTTTTATAAAAAAATACCTCATTAGCGGAAACTAATGAGGTATTTTTGAATTTTGTGTCGATTTTTAAGCTTTTGCTTACATTGCTCTTTGGCCTAAGCCCATTTTTTTAGCTAGGCGAGAGCGAGCTGCTGCGTAATTAGGAGCTACCATAGGGTAATCATGCGGCAGGCTCCATTTTTCGCGATACTCTTCAGGTGATAGATTGTAATGAGTTCTTAGGTGGCGTTTTAATGATTTGAATTTTTTGCCATCTTCTAAGCATACAAGAAAATCTGGTGTGATTGATTTTTTCACTGGTACAGCAGGTTTTAAGTCTTCAAGTGTGCTTCCAGGGCTAACCCGAGCTGCTTTGCTCAGTGCATCAAATACATCAGCAATTAGAGATGGGACTTCAGTTGCAACTACTGAGTTGTTGCTTACATAAGCTGCTACAATGTCAGCTGTAAGTTCTACAACAGCAACATTATTCTTTTCCTGATCCATTTTTGATAACTCCTTTGTATGCCAATTATGAGTTTGGCTTATTATGGCCCTTTTTTGCGGGGGCTTTAGATTTTTTCAAGTAATAATTTTTTTAATAATTTTAATATTAATAACTGCTAGTATTTTTTAATATAAAACTTATAGCCTGTATTATTTATCTTATATATTAGCAAAATGTATTGTTAATATCTATTTTTTAATGTTTGTTTTTATATTTATATGAATAATTTGTGAAATTTTGAACGTTAACTTTTTGATAGAGTTAATGAAATTATTCTAAGAAAAAGTTTTATCTCTCATATCTTTCTCAATTATTAATATTTGGCTTTATAAGCTATTAGTCAACTGATTTTTATATAAAAAATGTATTAGTGCAGTACTGTTTGATTGAAAATAGTGATCTTTTTTGTGTTTTTTATTAGTTAAATTGATTGCTGTTGTTTGTCACGATTGCGAGACTTAGTATATTTACAGTTTTCGCGCCTGAATTTTTTAAAGAAAGTGCTGCTGAATTTATTGTCGCACCCGTAGTTATTACATCATCAATTAAAAGAACTGATTTATTTTCGACTTTCTCTTTTTTTATCTGTTCTACTACAAATGCATTTTTTAGATTTTGGTATCTTTCTTTAGAGGAGAGGCCAACTTGGGAGCGTGTCTTTTTTTGTCTAAGTAAAATTGAGCTGTCAAAGGGTGTGTTGGTTATTTCACTTAGTCGTTTTGCCAGCAGGGCAGACTGATTAAACCGTCTTTGCCAAAGGCGGGTTTTGTAAAGGGGGATGGGTAGAATTAAATCGCTTTGAGTGATGAGTTCTTTTCCTGCAAAGGTCATCCAATTTGCCAATAGATTTAAGAGTTCATGGCGATCGTTATATTTTAATTTATGGATCAGCTCTTTCATTGTGCCATCATAAGCTGCTACGCCTCTGGCTTTGTCATAAGAGGGGGGATTTTTTAGAGCTTGTGCTGAGATGGCCCCCTGTTCAATATCGAATGGAAATGGGGTGCCGTTAATTTCACATAAGGGGTGTGTTAGAAAATTTATTTTTTGCCAACAGGTTGGACAAACAGTATTAGGAATTTCTAATGAGGTCATGCAGCTTAAACAAACTGGCGGAAAGAGGTAATCTGTCAGAGATTTCTGTATCTCTTTGGCAAAAACTTTAAGATTTTTACGCAAATATAAATTGTTTTTTTTGAAGCTTTTTGGCTTTAAATAAGCAGACACTTTAGATGACCGTTTTTTAAGACTAAAAAATCGATTGTACGGTTTAAATTTTCCCCTGACAAATATAAAGATTAATCGGCTTTGTTTAATTACGCCTCAACAGAAGCAACGAGCGCTGCTGTTCTTATTTTTGCTGTTGGATGTATTTCATTTTGGCTTAAAACCACTGTTTGAGGGCGAAACCTCTCTACTATTGATCTTACAAATGGTCTGGCTGCGGGGCTTGTTAGCATAACAGCGTAGTCGCCATTGGCAGAAGCTTCTTCAAAGGCGGTGGCGGTGTTGCGAATAAAATCCTGTAACTTACTTGGGGCCATAGCTAGTTGGCGGTCATCACCTTCACCAATGATGGTTTCAGCGAATTCTTGCTCCCATTGAGGATGAAGAGAGATGATGGCTAAGGTGCCGTCATGATTGATGTGGGATGATGAGATTTGTCTGGCTAAACGAGAACGGACATGTTCTGTGATGGCTTGCGCATTAGATGTAAAGGCAGTTGCTTCGGCAATTCCTTCTAAGATGGCTGGTAGATCACGAATTGAGACACGCTCTTTGAGTAGGTTTTGCAAGATGCGTTGAATGCCCGTGATGTTGATTTGAGCGGGAACAATATCTTCCATCAGGCGTTTCTGGTTGGCATCTAGATTATCAAGCAGGCCATTTACTTCTGTATAAGACAAAAGATCAGCCATATTGTTTTTCAGAACCTCAGTTAGGTGCGTGGAGATGACCGTTACCGGGTCAACCACTGTGTAACCTTTGATTTGTGCGTCATCGCGGTTTTCTTGAGAAATCCATTTTGCTGGCAGGCCAAATGTAGGCTCAATCGTATCAATTCCTGAAATCTCAATATTGCGACCTGAGGGGTCCATGACGAGATATTGACCCGGATAGATTTCACCATCTCCTGAAGCTACTTCTTTCACTTTGATGACATAGTTGTTTGGGCCGAGCTGGACATCATCTAGAATGCGAACAGATGGCATTACAAAGCCCATGTCAGCAGCGAGCTGGCGGCGAAGGGCTTTAATCTGCTCGGTTAGTTTGTCGCCGTCGGCTGCGCCATCTTTAATCATTGGGATGAGAGAATAGCCAAGTTCAAGCCGCAGACTATCTATTTTAAGAACATTTGCTATTGGTTCTTCTGCAGGTGGTGCGGCGGCTTCCATTTCTTTAACGGCTGCCATGCGGGCCATTTCTTCTTTCTTTTTCTTTAAGGTGCCATTTGCTTGCCATGCGAGAACACCAGCGCCAGCAGCCAGGGTTAGAAATGGCATGAGAGGGATGCCTGGTAAGGTGGACATGAAAAGCATAACACCTGATGACATGGCCAAAGCTTTTGGATAACCAGAAAGTTGTTCTGAAAGAGCTACGTTGGCGGCGCCATCAACACCTGCTTTTGAAACAAGAAGGCCAGCTGCAGTTGATACGATTAAAGCTGGCACCTGACTGACTAGGCCATCTCCAATGGTTAAAAGTGTATATGTTTGAGCGGCATCTCCAAATGACATCGCGTTTTGACCAACACCGATGATAATGCCGCCTACAATGTTAATTACAGTGATGAGAAGCCCTGCTACAGCGTCACCTCTTACGAATTTAGAGGCACCATCCATTGCACCAAAGAAAGAACTTTCACTTTCCAGGCGCTGGCGTCGTTCTTTTGCTTGCTCTTCGTTGATGAGGCCTGCAGAGAGGTCTGCATCAATGGCCATTTGTTTACCTGGCATTGCGTCCAAGGTGAATCTGGCCGCCACTTCGGCAATCCGTCCGGAACCTTTGGTGATTACGATAAAGTTCACCAGAACAAGGATAGAAAAGACAATAATACCAATAACAAAATTGCCTTGCATGACAAAGTTACCAAAGGCTTCAATCACATGACCTGCTGCGCTGGTTCCCTCATGACCGTTGCTTAAGATCAATCTTGTGGAGGCTAGGTTGAGGGCCAATCGCATCATCGTTGCGATGAGAAGAATTGTTGGAAAAGATGAAAACTCAAGCGGCGTGTGGATAAAGAGCGCTGTCATCAAAATGAGGACAGAAAAGGTAATTGAAATGGCAAGGGCCATGTCCAGCATGAAAGCAGGCATAGGCAAGATGAGCATCACTAAAATAGCAATGATGCCAAGAGCCAGGCCAATATCGCCATGCCCTTTCATTTTGCCAATTACCGTTGTTTCGCTCATTCTCTTCTCTCACGGGCTATTCCGCAGCTATCGCTGCGGGCCTACATTTTTGATGTGCTTCAGATGCCCACACAGCATCCGCACTATGCGGCGCATTTTTGCGATCAGCTTATCCGTACTCACTTTTTTTAATTGCGCTTTAGATTTCCCAATAAGAAAACCGCGCTTGGCTCCGTTCGGGTTGATCTTCTGCGCTGGGCTTCACTGGCGTTGCGCCATGTTCTACTGCCCTAGTCCGGTTGCTGGTGGGCAACTGAAGGACCAAAAAGACAGTACTCCTTCTTCGGGTTTTTGATTCTGTTCTTTACTTACTTTTACTAAATTGAGCTGAATGCTCGAACTGCGTTTATGATGCAACAGAGCGGGTCTCATTAGGTTGAGGAATTTCAAGCCCTTCATCGCTATATTGTTTGAGCTTATTTCTTAAGGTTCTGATTGAGATCCCTAAGATATTTGCTGCATGTGTTCTGTTGCCGATACAATGGTCCAGTGTATTCAGAATTAAGTCTCGCTCAACCTCTGCAACCGTCATTCCCACAAGATTTTGTTGCACAGCTTCAGCTGTTGCAGCAGCAGCTGCTGCTGGTTCATTAGCAAGAGTTGCAAGTGCTTCTGGCGGTCTGATCACATCGGCAGCAATTTCATTACCATTTGAGAGGAGGACAGCCCGGTGGATGGTGTTTTCTAGTTCGCGAACATTGCCTTGCCATTCATTTTGGAGAAGCGTGTCGATGGCGTCTTCACTTATTGTTTTTCCATCAAAGCCATTTGCTTTTGTGTATTTTTCAACAAAATGCTTTGAAAGAGCAATGATATCTTCTTTGCGCTCTCTAAGTGGTGGAATGGTTAGGTTCACCACATTGAGGCGATAGAGCAAGTCTTCTCTAAATGTACCTTCTTTTACGGCTTCTGCTAAGTTTCTATTTGATGTTGCTATGATGCGAATATCTACAGGGACGGGTTTGCTGCCTCCAACGCGGTCAATAATTCTCTCTTGAAGAGCGCGTAAGAGTTTGGCTTGCAGGCGCACATCCATTTCTGAAATTTCATCGAGGAGGAGTGTGCCACCATTGGCTTCTTCGAATTTACCGATACGGCGATGAAGGGCGCCGGTGAAGGCCCCTTTTTCATGGCCGAAGAGTTCTGATTCGAGTAGATTTTCTGGAATGGCCGCGCAATTTACTGAAATAAAGATTTTGCTGGTTCTTGCAGATTGCTCGTGCACATGACGAGCCATAACTTCTTTACCGGTTCCGCTTTCACCAGTGATGAGAATGCTGGCGTCTGAATTTGCGACCTGGTCTGCCATGGCGATGACTTTTGTCATCACTGGGTCTCGATAGATCATTGCTTTTTGATCTCTTGATACGGCAGTTAGGATGGCGGCGATTAATTCCGGATCTGGTGGAAGGGGGATATATTCTTTTGCGCCGGCTTGAATGGCTTCAACGGCGGCTCGTGTGTTTTCCCCGCTGCCACAAGCTACAACTGAGACGTGGATGTGTTCAGCTTCCAAGCGCTCGACCAATTCTCTGATGTCAAAACTGTCCTCAATCATGATGAGGTCGGCGCCTTGACCATTTCGAAGTTCATTTAAAGCGGTTTCTATTGTTTGAGCGTGGGTGACTTTCGCGCCGCTTTGCATCGCGATTTTTGTAGCTGTGCTAAGGTTGCCACTAAGACTTCCTATGATTGTTAGACGCATGGTTTTGCTCCTTTAAGGGGCCTGTTTGTTTTTAATTAATCTTTATTATTTGAGATAATTTCTGTCATGGTTACGCCGAGTTTTTCATCTACGAGTACAACTTCGCCTCTTGCAACCAGTCGGTTATTTACATAAAGGTCAATAGCTTCACCGACCTTTCGGTCAAGCTCAATGACATCGCCTTCATCCAAGTCTAGAAGGTCTGAAATTTCTAAGTTTGTGCGCCCTAGAACGGCAGAAATTTTAACAGGCACATCATAAACGGCTTGCAGGTCTTCTACTTGCTTGGGGCCAGTATCGACCTCTGTATTGGGTGCACTATCTGAGGCATTTTCAGAGAAGTCTGTTAGCTCAAGATCATCTTTTTTGGCTTGATCTTCACTCATGATGAATTCTCACTTTTGTTTAATTGTTCGTTTGTAGGGGCAGCAATTTGCTCTATTGGTACAGTAGGGGCGTTTTGCACGCCTATTGCTGATTGTTTAGAAGAAAAGAAATTATTTAAGGCTGATCTGATCGAATTCATAATTTCATCGACATTTTGAGAGACGCCACCATCTTTCCATGTGATTGCAACGTCGCTGTCTTTTAATTTGGGATCTTCGATAATTTGTAGCTCGCCAGTGTAACCGCTTTCACTCATCCAAATTTGGCTAGCGCTTTTTGTTTGCTCGGCTATGTTTGGATTTACTCTTGCTGTTAGGTGGGGGACACCGCGCACAATTTCAAACGCTTCTTTAAAGAATGTTTCAATTAAAGGCATTGGTTCTTTGCGAATGAGGTCTCCGGCTAAAGTTGTGCCAGCCGTTATGCCAAATTCAATGGCTTTGGCTTCTAATTTGGTGAGCTCTTCTTGAAAGTTAGCCTGAATTTTTTGTTCTTGGTTGGCGATTTTTTCCAGTGCTTCTTTTGTCTGGTTTTCTATTTTTGCCAAGGCGTCCTTTTCACCTGCTTGGCGACCTTCTGCAAATGCTTCTGCTTTTGCTTTTTCGATCTTTTCTTCAAAGCGTGCTTTTAGCTCAACCAAGGGATCGATGACTTCTGTTTTGTCATCGAAAGAATTGTCGAACATGAATTTTTGTGGTGCTGACATTTGTTCGCTTCTCATTTAAATAAACTCATCTGCATCATCACCTTTGGTGATAACAATATCACCAGATGCTTCCAGATCTTTGGCTTTGCTAATCATTTTAGATTGTGCTTCATCCACGTCGCTTAAGCGAACGGGGCCCATATTTTCTAAATCATCAACGAGCATTTCGGCGGCTCTTTTGGACATATTTTCAAGGAAGAAGTTTTTAATTTTATCTGAAGTGCCTTTCATAGCTAGGGCAAGGACATCTTTTTCAACTTCGCGCAGCAATGCTTGGATGCTCGAGGCATTTAAGCCTCCAAGGTCATCAAATGTGAACATGAGGTTTTTAATACGCTCGGCAGCGTCTCTATCGACTTCTTCCAACCTTCCCATGAAGAGCGCTTCTGTTTGGCGGTCGAAATTATTGAAAATGTCGGCCATGGTTTCGTGAGCATCTGTTTGGTTGGTGCTTGAAAGATTTGAGATAAATTCTTTTCTGAGGGTTTGTTCAATTTTTTCAAGAATTTCTTTTTGAACGGCTTCCATTGCGAGCATGCGCTGGATAACTTCCATTGAAAATTCATCAGGTAACAGCCCTAGAACACGCGCTGCATGTTCGGATGAAATTTTTGATAAAATAACGGCAATGGTTTGAGGGTATTCATTTTTCAAATAGTTGGCGAGAATATGAGCTTGTACGTTTGAGAGTTTTTCCCACATATTCCGACCTGCAGGCCCGCGAATACCTTCCATGATGAGGTTCACGCGGTCTTCAGGTAAGATTTGCTTCAACAAGCTTTCGGTTGATTCAAAGTTACCCATAACGGCGCCAGAGATTGACATGTCTGAAATGAAGCGGGCTAAGATTTCTTCAACCTGATCTGTTGTTACTTTACCAAGCTTAGACATGGCGATGGAAATTTCTGCGATTTCATCATCTTCAAGGGACTCCCAAATTGGTTCGCCATAATCTTTGCCCAAAGCTAAGAGTAAGATTGCTGCACGCTCATCTCCAGTTAATTCATCTGAAGCTAGGCGTGAAGATTCTGTCGCGATAGGAAGAACAGATGTTGTTTCCGGCATTGCTGCCATAGCGTCGGCCATTATGTCTCTCCTCTATGCTGCTTTTTCTTCATCAACCCAATTACGGATTACACTGGTTGCTTCTTTGGGATTGTTTTGTACAAGGGTGCCAATTTGCCGAATGGCTTCAGCTTGAATGGCGCCGTTTTCTTTTGCGTCTTGAATGGTTTGGGCTGTTTTGTTTTCTGTTAGCTGGCCTTCAACTTCTTCAAGAGAATTTAGTTTTTCTGGATCAAGTTCAACTGGGGCATCGTCTGCTCTTTGAGCTTCGCCTAAATGTTCAACCAGATCGATGACAACATCATTTTTCTCTGGTTCTAACACTCGTTTCACTAAGGGGCGGATTACAAAGAGAATGAAAAACAGTGAAATAAGTAGTGTTATGAAGAGTTCTGCAATGTAGAAATAATCAGCTTTGGTAAAGTCAAACATTGAAGCTTCTGCAGCATCATCAAGCTTGAGATTATCATTTGTTGCAAATTTTAAGTTGGTTACATTGATGACGTCACCGCGTTGTTTGTCAAAACCAATTGCGGAGCGAACAAGGTTTGCGATTTCTTCTAATTCAGCTTTATCACGAGGGGCATAGGTTGATTTTCCATCTGTTCCTTTGGTGTAAATGCCATCAACTAACACAGCGACAGATAATCTTTTTATGCGTCCGCCTTCGATGATTTCAGTTTGATTGGTTTTGGAAATCTCATAATTGATGACTTCCTGGTTTTTAGATTGATCTTCTTTGGCGTTGCCTTTGTTGCCTTTATCTGCGTTGCTATCTGGCAATTCATTATCAACGGTTACTGAATTATCGCCTGTTGGTTGTGATGATGAAGAGCTTTCTTCTCTTGTGTTAGAGGATCTCACTACTTTTCCATCTGGGTCGTATATTTCAGATGATTTTGTGATGCGGTTATAGTCCATTTCAGCGTTAACGCGAATACGAACATGTCCATCGCCAACGATGCGGCCAACAATTTCTTCCAATTCTCTGGTGAGGCGCATTTCATAGCTTTGCGTGCGCTGGGCGACTTCTTGTGCCATTGGGCCTTGATCTTGATTAAGACCGGACGCAAGAAGGCGGCCTGTTTCATCAACAATAGAGACTTGTGCAGGGCTTAAATTTTCAACGGCAGAAGCGACCAGGTGTTGGATGGCTCTAATCTGGCCGCGATCTAATTCACCACGTGATTTAATGATGATAGATGCGGAGGCTTTGGCTTTGTCTCTTGCAAAGAGTTTTCTTTTAGGCAGCACCAAATGAACACGAGCTTGTTGAACCTGGTTGAGGGCTTTGATTGTTCTTGAAAGCTCACCTTCAATGGCTCTTAAGTGATTGATGTTTTGAACGAAATTGGTGGCGCCGAGGGTGTTGCTTTTGTCGAAAATTTCATAACCAACAGTGCCGCCTGCTGGAAGGCCTTCTTCAGCCATGGTGAGACGTAGTTTTAAAACTTGATCTTTAGGAACAAGGATAACTGCACCATCACTTTTAATTTCATGTGGGACATTCAAGCCTTCTAATTTTTTAACAATCTCGATGGAATCTTTAAATTCCAGATCAGAATAAAGAACGGTTAGGTGCGGTTGGTTAAACCGTGTCATTAAAAAAATGAAAAACCCAATCATGCCAACAGCAACGGTTGCCATTGCTGCTACTCTTGCGATCCCTAGTGACTGTAAAAAACTGACGATATTATTATTGTTATTAATTTCAATGTTACCAATAGATACATTCTCACTCATCAGACTTGCTTGCTCCACACATTATAAATGGTTGTACGACGCAGGGCTTCGCACGTTTGAACGCAATAAACTATGTAACATGATTCCCTCTAGGCAATTTTTACCCACTAAAAGTTAAACAGAGTTTAAAATTTGGAAGTTTTTGAAATTTTTCGGCAAAAATTGCCTATAAATTATAATATTTTGACTAAAGTTCAGGAGGGAAGGTGTTTTTGTGGTTCAAGACGACAAAAAACACTGCACCAAGTTGGTGCAGTGTTCGTTTTTGAAACAGAAAGAAATCTGTGAATTGTTCTGAATTGGTTTCGTTTCAGAATAAGAAATTAATTATGCGCCGCGGTAGTCTTGAACGCGGGTTGCGCGAAGGCCAGCTAAACCGTGGCGGTCAATTGACTTTTGCCAACTTAGAAACTCTTCTACGGTTAGTTTGTAGCGCTCACAAGCTTCTTCCAGGCTTAAGAGGCCGCCGCGAACAGCTGCTACGACTTCAGCTTTACGCCTAATAACCCAACGTTTTGTGTTTTTGGGGGGTAAATCCGCTACTGTTAAAGGGCTCCCGTCGGGGCCGATGACAAAGCGGGCACGTGGTCTAAATCCATGATCGGTCATTTTACTCTACTCTACTATACTCTGACCCAATTAATACTATGTACTTCAATGAGTACCATAACCCAGCCGGGTTAAAATCACGCTAAGTTATATAATGAACATAACTGCAAGTGATGTGCCATTTTACTGCATGGCTTTTCGAAATTCTTAATCGTTTATTTCGTTTTTTATAAACTTTTGCACCTTCAGGTTTTTTTTCTGCGCTTCAGATACCAACAAAGCATCTGTGTAAAAGCAACCGTCGTGACATCCGCAGTTTCTTTTGGTGCTTCAGATGCCCATAAAACATCCGTAGTTTATTTTTGTGCTCTAGATGCCCATAAAACATCCGCACTATGGTTACTTAACACTAAATTAGTTAACAGATCCCTATTGGTTAACGGATGCCTGCCTGATGGAGCTGACTTTTTCTATTTTTACTTTTTCATCTCCTATGAGGAGGTAGAGGGTGTCTCCGCTCATATCGACGCCTGTTACAGTGCCTTCTCTGCTGGCAACATTTGTATCAATTGTCACGCCTTCATTGTTTCTAGCTGAAATTGAGAGTGTGTAGTTACCTTTTGGGGCAATAGATCCTGTATCTGTTCTGCCATCCCAGGTGTATTCTGAGCTACCTGAGGTAATTGCTTTTTGCTCAGAAAAAACCACATTGCCGTTTGCATCGCTAATGGTGAAGGTTGCTTTATCTGTTGAGTTAGCAGCTTCAATTGGCCATGTGGCTGAGTTGTTTGTTAATTCTTGGGTTACTTCTGAGAGTTCGACCGTTTTTCCAATATAAGATACTGAGTTGGTTACAGCGGTGGCTGCCTGGAGTTTCAAGAGACTCTCGAGGTTTTCATTTGACTTGATTGTTTGTTCGACTTCGCTGAACTGAACCAGTTGCTGTGTGAATTCATTGGCATCTAATGGCTCTAGCGGGTTTTGGTTTTGTAATTGGGTTGTTAAAAGCGTTAAAAAGGTATCAAAACTATCTGCTATTGTGGAGCTAGAATTTGAGGCTTCGCCGATGTTTGACAGGGCTGCAAGTGGATTGATTGAAGGCATTTTTTTAACTCTCTATGTATGTTGAACCGCTTATGCTTTTAACGCATAAATACTAAACGCTCATATCCAGGCCGCTTGTGGTTGATAGCTGGCGGTAGATTGTTTCTGGCTCGATAGTTTGTACCTGGGCTTCATTTTCCAATTCACCGTTATTGGTAAATTGCTCATTTTGTTCCTGTGTTGAATTTCCTTGGCTTTCTTGATCTTGTAGCGAGAAAGTAAGCCCGTCATTTTCAATATCAACACCAGCGTCACTTAGGGCTTTTTCAAGCTGGCGGGCGTCTTTTGAGAGCATGTCGAGTGTTTCGGGGCGCTCTACGATTAAATGAGTGGTTACCTGGCCATCCTTTGAAAATTCAAGGCGAACATCAACACGGCCTAGCTCGGGTGGGTTTAGGCGAATTTCAAATTGCTGAGCGCCGTTTTGTGCTTTGGCTGCAATTTGAATGGCAACAGATTGAGTTGGGCTTGTGTAACCGGCCGCTCTTAATTGCGTGGCTGGGGTAGATTGTTTGACATCTGCATTTGTACCAATGGAAGAGGTTGCGTCACCTGTTTTATCTGCTGATAGTAGTTGAGAGATTTCAGAACCAGCGGTTTTGATGGCTTGGCCTTTACCTAATTGGTCCGCAAGTGGAGTTGAGGCCAAAATAGGAGCGTTATTCGCTTGTGCTTGATTGTTTGAACTAAAGGTCCCTTCTTTAGGGCTGAATAAATCTGATTTCGGTTTATTGAATTGTGTTTGATTTTCTGAAGATTGACCTTTTTGTCCTTCCCCTTGTCCATCATTATCTTGCCCTAGCGTGCTTTCTAAAGCAGGGTTTGTTTTTGCATTGGCTGTTTCGATCTGTTGACTATTTTTAACAGCTGGCGACTGGAGATCTTGTTGATTTGAAAGGGGGGTACTGTTTATTGCCAGGCCCTGTTCATCTGCATTGGTTTTATTTTCACCAGTTTCTATAGCTACATTTTGTAGTGTGGCGCTTTCGTCAAGGGTGTTTTCAGCCTCTGAGTTTTCATCAAGAGTAGTTTGTAGGTCACTATTGAGAGTGTTTTCTTCAGTTGAGACTTCTGTGTTTAAAGTTTTTGTCTCGAAGTTTTTTGTTGTTTCTTCAGCGTCACTTGTTTCTTTTGTGCTTTCTAGTGAAGTTAGGTCAGAATTTTGATTGGTTTCTTCAACGATGCCATTTTCTTCGCTTGTGAAAAGTTCAGGGTTTTGATTTGCTTTATTTGCATTGGCTGATTGTTTTTCATTTAAAGCGTCTTTTTCTCTGGCTTCTTCATTTTTTGCCTCTTCAGTGCGCTTTTCTTCTAAGCGCTCATTTGCTTGTTGTTTCTTTTCTAATTGCT
The DNA here is from genome assembly GCA_965230545.1 of Hyphomicrobiales bacterium. Lineage (GTDB taxonomy): Bacteria > Pseudomonadota > Alphaproteobacteria > Rhizobiales > HXMU1428-3 > HXMU1428-3. The sequence continues at coordinate 389,853 of CBDDLE010000001.1, forward strand.
TTTTTTCAAGCTGTGCGTCTTGCCTGCTGGCATTCCTTTGTTTCTCGTCGTTGATTTTGTTTGAGGTTGCATCATTTTGACGGAGTTTGTCTGGGCGCGCGGAATTGTCAATTGTGCTTGTGTTTTTGTCTATATTATCGAGCTTTTGATCTAGATGTTTTGAGAAAATGTCAGCAGAACTTCGCTGACTTGCGGGGAGTTCTTGTGTTTTTGCACGTGCAATTGAGGTTAAAGCATTTGAATTTGAAATTTTCTCTGCAGTCATCTTTTTTCCCATCTTTTTCACATGACCACTTGGTGCTTATTTTTCACATAGTGGTTTTGACGTGCGTGTTTTGATAAAGAAATGCAGGTTTTAGGCCAGAGCTTTCTGTTGAGAAAATATCAATAAAAACAGTGGCTTTTTTGTTTTTAACGTTTGTTTTGTTAAAGGGGAGACGGTTTTACTCGGCATTTATTGCCGGGAACTGGGTGTTATTTGCCGTGTTTGGTCTTATCTGTTTTAAGTAGAACCTTACCTTAAAGTCTAAGGGAAAAGAGTGCTTGTTTCTCAAGTTATTATTACTAGATGCGTAATATATTGAAAGTACACCATAAACTGATCACATTCTTTAGGCTCAATAAAGATAGTTTTATAGCTTGTGATGGTTTAAAGGGAAAGAAAATTGGCTTTTCCTTATCTTCTGTCGCTTTTATTCTTAAGTTGTGGTATGGAGGGGGTTTGATGAAATTGAACACTAAAAGACTTAGTAATATATATAATTGCATCTAACAGTTTTTAGCATTGCAAATGACTGCATTTATGTGCCTTTCAGATTGGGCTGCTTATCTTAACTTAATGTGGGGTAAGGATATTTATGCGAGATAAGGTCATTTGTTTGCCGATAGCTTGTTATATTTAGCGCAAATAGTTAAATTTAGTAGCATGACAAATTCGAGCATAAAACAACCGAATACAAAACCGGCCAAATTAAACAGCCTTTCTCTTGAAGGGGAGCCTTCAAGCTGTCGTATTGTCGTTGCCATGTCTGGCGGCGTTGATAGCTCTGTTGTTGCTGCGTTGCTTAAAGCTGAGGGTTATGATGTTGTCGGAATAACATTACAGCTTTATGACCATGGTGAAGCTGTGGGGCGAAAAGGGGCGTGTTGCGCTGGGCAAGACATTCATGATGCGCGCCGTGTCGCTGAAAAAATTGGTATTCCGCACTATGTATTGGATTATGAGGCAAAATTCGCTGACAGCGTGATGGATGACTTTGCTAGTAGTTATCTTTCTGGTGAAACACCTGTGCCTTGTATTATGTGCAATCAAAAAATCAAATTTAAAGATATGCTAGATACAGCCCGTGATTTAGGGGCTGATGCTATGGCAACCGGTCATTATATCTCAAGTCGTTTGGGTGATGATGGTTGGGAACTGGTGCGCGCGAAAGATCATGATCGCGATCAAAGTTACTTCCTTTTTACCACGACTAAAGAGCAATTAGATTTTTTGCGTTTTCCTCTTGGGGATTTGCATAAATCTCAAGTGCGGGAAATAGCTGAAGAATATGGGCTTTCTGTTGCTGATAAAGCAGACAGCCAAGATATTTGCTTTGTTCCAACTGGTAAATATTCGCAAGTTATTGAAAAATTACGCCCTGGAGCTGCGGAACCTGGGGATATTGTGCATGTGGATGGCCGTGTGCTTGGGCAACATGAGGGAATTATTAATTACACAGTAGGGCAAAGACGTGGTATTGGCGTTGCTCTTGGTGACCCTATTTATGTTGTTGAGCTTGATGCGGTGAATAAACGCGTGATTGTTGGTCCGCGTGATTGTTTGAGCACAAAAATCGTTGAATTAAGAGATATGAATTGGCTTGGCTCTGAAGCCATTGATGAGATTGGTGAAGAGGGCATTCCGGTTTATGCACGGGTGCGTTCTACACAACCACCGCAAGCAGCGACTTTATTTTGCCGTGATGATCGCTTTTTGGTGGAACTACACACTAGTGAAGATGGGGTTTCGCCAGGGCAAGCTTGTGTTCTTTATGAAGATGGGCAAGGGCGTTCTCGAATTTTAGGTGGCGGATGGATTAAAAAGGCCATTGCTGTCAGTGATATTGATATTAACCGTGGATCTTCTGAGGCTGAAAAAAATCAGTCTGAAGTGTCTATGGATTAATTGGGGATAGCATTTTTTACATTTTCCGCTCTGGCAGCGAATTCATATTCGCGCTTTTGAGACTGTATTAAATGTTGAAATTTAGGAGATTTTTATAAGTGAATGCAGTAAAAAAAGCAGTGATGGACCGGGGGGCTGTTATCTCAGCCTATCGTCGTTGGGCCCCAATTTATGACCAAACATTTGGGACAGTAGCGGCTGCTGGTAGAAAACATGCTGTTGATATTATGAACAAGCGTGACGGCTCTGTTTTGGAAGTTGGTGTGGGAACAGGGCTCTCGTTACCTCGTTACTCTGATCACTTAAGTGTCACTGGTGTTGATTTATCTCCAGAAATGCTGAAAAAAGCTGAAAGCCGGGTTGTTAAAAATAAGCTTCAAAATATAGATGGCTTGCATGAGATGGATGCCCGCAACCTCGATTTTGATGATGACAAGTTTGATACTGTTGTTGCGATGTATGTGATGACGGTTGTGCCAGAGCCTGAGCTTGTGATGGAAGAGCTTGAGCGGGTTTGCGCACCTGGCGGTCAGGTGATTTTGGTAAATCACTTTAGCCAAGAGCATGGCACACGTGGCTGGTTTGAGCGCCGCATGGCTCCATTTGCTTCAACTTTAGGCTGGCGCCCGATTTTCCCGGTTGAGCGGGTTATGGGCTGTGAAAGCCTAGAGCTGGTTGAGCGTCGTTCACTTCGCCCACTTGGGCTTTTCACTATGCTTCGCTTTACCAAAGCGGCAGCCCCTAAAATTGCTAAAGGGCGTTCACGGGCTATGGTCAATGATAATTACGTTAGTGAAGCGGTTGTTTCGCAATAAATAGATAAAAAGGGAAGGGGATGAAAAATTTCCTTTTCCTTTAATTTTTTCCTCTTGACGAAGCCTCGATTAGTTTCTACAAGCTTTTGTTCCAGCACTTAAATTCTATATTTGGAATTTCATACATATTTGTGGCGGGGTAGCTCAGCTGGTTAGAGCAGCGGAATCATAATCCGCGTGTCGGGGGTTCAAGTCCCTCCCCCGCTACCACAGGCTAGCCTGTTTTGTAGTGGTGCCAGGGGTGTTGGATCTTTTCAGTTTTTTAGATATTTACTTCCATCAAACTTTCTGATGTGTCGATATCCAGGTGCGCGTAAATACGAGCTTGTATTGAGTTCTTTATAGCCTTAGATTGTGGGTTATTTCGTAATAGAATGTAAAGATGAAATAGTATTTTTTACTTCATACATACCGCAAATAAACCAGATAAGTGAAGCTGCTCCAGCAAGGATTGCTAAGGTAATGAAAATATTCATAATACACAACCATCTATCACTGACGTTGTTTGAATATATGAATGGATGTTCCCATTTTAAATCTTTAGAAGTTTCACCTCTAACCTGAGTGAAATTTGCCACGTATGCGAAAGCTGCGCCGCTTGCTGCCGCTGCCACTCCCCATGCGAACCAAAGGAGGCTATCAATAACTATTGATGCTTCATTAACACTTAAGGTTCCAACATAGGCAAGGGTAGCAATAGCAGCACCACCATTTATGAGTAGTGCCGAACGAATTGCTAGTATACCACTTTCTATCATTGCTCGATTCAGATGTTCAGTGAATTTATAGTGGTTATCGAAAGTTCTTTCGGCTTGTCGTTTGTTATTTTTTTCGACCTCTTTTTTTTCATTAGTCGTTGGATTTTCGCTCAATTATTTATTTCCTTTTGTTAGTATGATGGAAATATTTCTTAAAACTAAGGGCACCTCATTACTGAGGTGCCCTTGTCATTTAGAGCAACTTTGCGAATAATGCTACCATCTTTACCAAGCTAAGAGGCACAATGCCACCTATGGCCAGACGGTAACTCGTTCCGCAAGGCTTGCTGGCTTCGAGGGTGAGAATAAACTGCATGTTTTTCTCCCTATCTCGTGCACGAGGACCCTTGATGTAGTCGCCATCGTGCAGTAGGCCAGCGGTGAGGAGGTTTTTGTTGAGTAGTCTGGTGACCTCCTAACACTCGCTACGACTATTTCGTTATTAAAGCTTATGTAGTGAGCGTAGAAGTTTTTTCAAGACAGTAACCAATTTTTTTCGTTATGTAATTTACTTTTGAGTTTTTATGCTAAGTTCATAGCATGGTGAATCTGAAGTCCATATTTAATAACTGAAGGATTTAGAGCGTTTAATCAACAAGACCTTCAAAATATAGGTGCTAAAAACTAGATTTACGAAGTCGTATATTGGATGTAAATCTAGTTTTTTCGGTGCTGCCAGTTGTTTGCTCTTTTCTTTTCTCGATCTAAAGTTTTCTTAAAACTTCTTGTTTCATTTTTCTGAAAAAAATAATCTCTTCTTATGACTGTTTGGTTTAGGAGATGCTTATGGCTGTTTTTTTCAGTCTTTAACTGGGGATGATATACGTACCGTGTTACCTGATCTTGAGTGATTGAGGGTGGAGGTGTTTCGAGAGTGGCCTTATTTGTATGATGGCTCGCTTCAGTATGAAGAAGACTATTTAAGTAAGTTTGCTGAAGCGCCATGTGCTGTTTGTGTGGTTGTGCGTGATTGGGGCGCGGGCGCTGGAGAACGGTGTGGTGACAGTGCAAAGCGCGACGGTTGGAGACGCGCCTTGGTCACAGGCGATAGATTATAACTATGGTGCTGCTGGGATTTATGTACCCCCTGAAGAGAATATAAGTATAGTTGGCGTGCTTCTTGAAGGCTTGGCCAATGAGGTTGGCTGGGTGAATGGGGTGGTTGATATAACGGCTTTGAGGAAATTACGCGATCATGGTGAGATGCGCAATTTTTGTGATTGGTCAGGTCAACTAGGTGCCGGGGAATTGGGCGGATATGTTGACCTCATTACTTTAAAATAGATTTTTTCGTTATTTAAATACTGATACTTTAATACTGGCATCTATATGCCGACGATAGGTTGTAGGATTCTTCCCAAGAGGCTTTTGAATTTTGTAGGCGCTTCTGTTGCTGAGAGGCAGATGCAATCTTCTTCGGAGATGACTTTTGGTTGATGTTCTACATCAGTGTCTAAGTCAGCGATGTCACCTTTGGCGAAGGTGCCGAATTTATCTTGATATGCGCCTTGCAAAATGAGGGTTAGTTCATGGCCATTGTGGCCGTGCTCTGGCATTTGCTTGCCTTTGGCAATGCGCAATAATCTTAGTGATGAATTAGCATTTTCTGACAATGTGATTGGATGATGTGAGACACCAGGGGCGAGGCGCTTCCATTTGATATCTTTAATGTTTGTCTCTAAATAGTTTTGCAAAGCTAACGGCAATTCTGACCATTCATGTTTTGGCTTTTTCGTTTCGAGTGTGAGCTCACCTGCACTTTGTTGATTGTTGTTTTCTACGCTTGGTTCTACTGAAATTTTTTCTAGTAATCTGCCGAAGGATCCTTGCGATAGTGGGACTTCTTCTGATTCTTCTAGGTGAGTGCCGCCGATGAGCTCAGCTGTTCGCACTGTTTCTCTGCAGGTTTCACAAATTTGTAGATGGCATGAAACAATCACGGCAAAGGCTTCATCAAGGGTGCCTGCTGCATATGAGATTAAGGTTGTTTCATCTGGATGGTGATTGATATTCACAGTACGTCCTCTACAGATTTTCTTAGTTTCTTATAAGCCAGTCTCATTCTTGATTTAACCGTGCCTAAGGGAATGCCGAGGGTTTTAGAAATCTCGGTTTGTGATAATTCATTTACGAATGACATTTCGATTATTTCTTTTTGCTCTGGTGGTAAGCTTTTTGAAATGTCTGATACCATTCTATCTCTCTCATTCGATATGACCTGTTCTTCAGAGTCGATTGCATCATCTGAGAGCTCTAAATCTTCAATATCGAGATAGTGTTTTGTTCCTTGCTTGCGGTAGCCGTCTATTCGTTTGTTTCGTGCAATGGTGAATATCCATGCGCTGACGCTGCCGCGGTATTTTGAGAATTTATCTGCTTTGTTCCAGACCGTTAGCATGGTTTCTTGCATGAGGTCTTCGGCTGTGTCGGCATCTGATGATTGTTTCATCATCAGAGCTTTGATCTTGGGTGCAAAGTGGACGAATAATTGCTCAAAAGCTTCTTTATCGCGGTTTAAGGCAATAAGTTCTAAAAGCTCATGATGATCACTTGTTTCGTTCTTCGTCACATCAACTCTTCTTATTGGTATAGACTTGTCTTGGACGTACATTGCGCATTGCTCTTTGCAGATAAATTTTAGCTGAATGGTATTAAAATTCAATCCGGATTTGATTTTACCATTAAGCGTTTGTTATCAGAAAGTTGGCAGAGATGTTTGGGATTAGAGGTCTGCCAACTTTCCTCGGTATCTGTCTTCGATAGATTAGCTGGAGGGTAGTAATACCTTATCGATGACGTGGATGATACCGTTACTGGCTGAAATATCAGCTGAGACAACATTGGCCTGGTCAATGGTTACGCCAGATGATGATTTCTTAACTGATAGCATTTTATCGCCGCCGGCCTTGATTGTTTTAACATGGATTGTGCGGCCGGGCAGTTGGTTTGACATTAACTTGCGTGGCAGTACATGATATTTTAATACTGCAACGAGCTGTGCTTTATTTTCAGGCTTTAGAAGGTTTTCGACTGTGCCTGCTGGCAGTGCTGCAAAGGCTTCATCTGTTGGGGCAAAGACGGTTAGATTTTTCCCGTCTGAGAGGGCGCCTGCTAGACCAGCGGCTTTCGCTGCCGTTAATAGTGTGTTGAAGGTGCCTGCTTTTTGAGCTGTTTCGACAATGTTTGCCGCATGAGCTGTTGAGGTCAGCCCTAGGCTTGTTGCGAATGCTATCGCGATCATAAGTTTTTTCATTTCCAAATTTCCCTAATTAACTTGTTTCGCTTGAAACTTGCGGCCGTTTCATTTCGTGTTAACAGTGAGGTAACGCTTTCAATTGGGCTTTGGATCACAATGAGTGGATTTTAGTTGCGTTTTGGGGGGCGTTTTCATTTATCTTCAGTTAACTTTCATTTCATCAGCTTGTTGCTTTTGTTTAGCTATTAATGGTAGCTGAAGGCTCTTTAGAGGGAAAATTTATGGCTCACACATTTGCACCAGCGGCTTCACAGGTGCCAAGAGAATATATTGCGAATTTAGATATTGTCCGATTTCTTGCGTCTCTTTGGGTTGTCATGACCCACTATGGCTTTATTGGGCCATCTTGGGGGAAGACCGGATATCAACCGCCTGAGGGTGTTTTCGCACTGTTTCTAAAAATGGGGTACTTGGGTGTGCCGATCTTTTTTGTGCTTTCAGGCTTTGTGATTGCGCATGTGAGCTCTAACATTCACCCGGTTAAGTTTGCTTTGAACCGTGTTTTGCGTTTGATGCCTGGCTTTTGGATTTGCCTCATTTTGAGCTTTACGTTCCTGACACTATTAGGAACACCTGATCAACTCTCACAATCTCAATTCATCGCCAATTTTACACTTGCGCCGCAAGTTTTTGGATTTGAGTTTGTTGACGGGGTTTACTGGACGCTTTTTTACGAATTCATTTTTTATGGCTTTGCGACCCTGTTGATCGCGGCTGGTGTGTTTCATAAGCGGATGCTGCTCGTTTGTGGCTTATGGTTGGGGATTAGCTTTGCGAATAATTTATTCATTGAGCATGTGATTTTTGAGCGTGTGTTTATTTCTTACTTTGCGGGTGCTTTTGTTGGCGGCATGGTTTTATGGCATGGCTGGAAAAAGGGCTGGGCGTATTATCATGTTGCATTGTTGCTAGCGAGCATGCTTTCGCTTGCGCTTGGTGTGCAGAAATTGGATACGCAAGATTTCTTGCCTAACTTTCAGGGAACG
>CBDDLE010000002.1:0-33716 GCA_965230545.1 Hyphomicrobiales bacterium
TTGTCTCCGGCGAGGCCGTCGTTTCGATGAGCTGGAACGGCTATGCCATGCGCGCCCGCGATGAAAAGCCATCGCTGCGCTATGTTTATCCCAAGGAAGGGTTCACCGGTTGGATGGACAACCTGGCAGTTCCCAAAGGCGCTCAGAACATCGAAAACGCCAAGGATTTCATCAACTTCGTGATGGCACCGGAAAATGCGGCGATGATCACCAATTACGCGCGCTATTCCAATGGCATCAAAGGGTCGGAGGCGTTTGTGGACGCGGATCTGTCCGGCGCACCGGAAATGACCCCGCCTGCAGATGCCCCGGCACCCGAGTTCATCCCGACCTGCAGCCCGGAATCGACCGAGCTCTATGACCGGGTCTGGACGAAGCTGATGAACTGACCTGATCGCGCGGCGCCATGTGTGCCGCGCATCCGATTTTCAAATTGAATGACCGGCCACCTACCGGGGCCGAACGGAGATTGTCATGTCGAATGTCACCATCGCGGCCACCCAGATGGCCTGTTCCTGGGACCAGGATGAGAACATCCAGAAAGCCGAGGATATCGTCACCGCCGCCGCCGAGGATGGCGCGCAGATCATCCTGCTGCAGGAATTGTTCCAGACACCCTATTTCTGTCTCGAAATCTCGGCGAGGCACTTGGCCTTGGCCAGCACATTGCAGGACAGCCGTTTGGTGCAGCATTTTCGCGATCTGGCCAGGCGGCTGAAGGTGGTCTTGCCGATCTCCTATTTCGAGCGTGCGGGTCTCGCGCATTACAACTCGCTGGCGGTGATAGACGCTGATGGCGAGATACTGACCAACTACCGCAAGACGCATATCCCGCAGGCCGCGGGCTATGAGGAGAAGTTCTATTTCACGCCCGGCGATACCGGGTTCCAGGTGGTTGAGACGCGTTACGCCCGGCTGGGATGCGGGGTGTGTTGGGATCAGTGGTTTCCGGAAACCGCACGGTCTTTGGCTTTGATGGGCGCCGAGGTGCTGATGTTCCCGACCGCCATCGGATCCGAGCCGCATTATCCCGATCTGGACAGCGCCGCCCATTGGCAGCGCACGATGCAAGGCCATGCCGCGGCGAATATCATGCCGCTGGTCGCTTCAAATCGAATTGGATCGGAAAAGGATGGCGAGACCGAAATGACCTTCTATGGCTCGTCCTTCATCGCGGATCATACCGGTGCCAAAGTCGCCGAGGCAAACCGCACGGATGAGACTTACCTGACCGCGACATTCGATCTCCAGGCGGTGCGCGACTATCGCCTTTCGTGGGGTGTGTTTCGGGATCGCCGCCCCGACATGTACGCAGCCCTTGGCACGATTGATGGCGCGAACCGCGTTGTTGGCTGAAGAGACCGGCGGACAATTGAAAAGGGTGCCGGGTCGAAAAGCGGTGTGTCCTTGCGTGTCAAACGTTGGTTGTGCGGGGGGAGGCCGCCGCCCACTTCGCCCGTCAGATCGCGCTGAACTGCCCCCATGGCAAAAGACACGGAGAACTTTGCCCTTCGACCTGGGGTATCGCATCCGTCGTTGACAACCCCGTTTGCATCGAGCCGGATCTGGCACATTCAGGTTGAAGATCGTCTAGGAAACAATCTGACTGGTGGCCTTCCTTGGTTTAATCAGGATCACGCGATGTTCGTTATCAATGATCGCCCAGTTCCTGCCGTTGGGCGCCGCATCCGACGCACGCCAGGAGCTTCGTTCCAGACGAACAAGTGTTTCCGTTCCTTGACGCACCAGGCGCAATGACGGGATACCTACCGCATAAATGCCTTAAAGTTTTTACAAGAAACTAGCGGGTGATTATTATCTATTTTAAGTTACGGGGCTGAGATGGAAGACTACATTAATATTGAAAGTGATGCTCAATTTCCAACTTTGGAAAACTGCGATCATTTTGAATATGTCAACATTTTCAGCTCTGCGGATATTACTGACTTTGCTAAGCTAAAAAACTTCAAGAATGTTGAGCGCTTATTTTTGATTGATAATTCGATATCAGATTTAAGCCCCTTGCAAGATTTAAAGAAGCTTAGAATTTTAAATATTTCAGGAACATCCATTGAGGATCTTTCACCTCTTGCTCATTTGGAAGAACTAGAAATTATTGACGCGAGCAATACCCCCATAACTGATTTATCGCCTCTCTCTAATAAGCTCTCCCTCATTGAACTCTTTCTCAATAACTGCCCCATCTCGGATTTATCTTCTCTTCAAAACACGCCTCAGCTCAACTGGTTGGAGATAGCTAGAAGCTCTGTTAAAGATCTCACTCCTCTTGCTACATTCAAAAAGCTCACGGCCTTGAATATCTCCAATACAGCTGTTGAAGATATTTCATGTCTTGAGAGCATCACGTCTTTATCTAAAATTGACATGGAGGGACTTGAGCATCTGCAAAATAAGAGCTCCTTTGTGAAGAGTGGAAATGAGCTCATTCGCCCTGCTGAAGATTATAAAGACTTTGTCGATTTGCTTCTTGAGAACTGCCCGAGACAATTACAAGAAAAAGCATGGCCTCAGTTTCAAGATCGATATGATCAGGGTTTTTATTGTGCGTTTTTAGAGGCTATGGAAACACTTCAAAATGATGATATTCAAGTAATGCTCCGCGTTGATTGGAAAGCTTCAAATGAAGTTCCAGGCCAACTCAATAAACTTCTAGGCACGCATGGTTTAGAGCCTTTTTCTCCAACTCATATAGATGACAACGCAAGTATTGATGATCAGCTAAAGACCTTCGCAAATTGGCTTTTGGAAAAAGAGTATACTTATTTCGACTGGGACATGGGCTCTGATGAGTATTTTGGTTTTATTGTTAGAGCTGAACACGCCCCCCAAATATTGAATATTTCTCAAAGGCTTGGTTTGCAAATAAGTGACCTTAGTTGCTCTTCACAAAATGCTGATCTGTTGTGATTTGCCAGAACCTTAGAAGAGGCCGAGACTGTTATCATAGAGTGTGAAGGGGCTTTAACACATCCCTTACACTATTTTGATGGTACTAAGTTCTCGAAAGGCTCATCTATGATATCGGCTGCCTTCTCTTACTCACGCTTTTCTTTAGTTGCGTTATGTCTTCTGTTTTCTCTTCTTTTTCTAGGCCCTCTTAGGGCTGAAGAGAGAAAACCGCTCCCCAGTTATGTGATTGAAGAGTTTGGGAAACCGCCTGTTATTCCTAAAGGGCCGCTTTCTAAAGATTTGCAAACAGCAGTGAAGATGGCGTTTGTTGATGCGATGAAACAATCTGTTTGGGGACGTGACCAAACAGTTGCTTTGAATGAAATTGTGCAATCGAAAGACCCGCGGCTGGTTTGGATTATTGCTGATTTGATGCGCTTTACTGCCGGTCAGCAGTTGCATGATACGCTGGCTGAGGCTGCCTCTCTTTTGCTTGGTAAAGACCTTGCTAAAAGAAATGCCTGGGGTGGAATTACTGACCATCTTATTGCTTGGGATATTCCCGCGCCACCCGAATATTTAAAAGTGAAGCGTGCGATTTTCACAAGCGTTGTGCCTGGCTGGGATAAGGTTTTCGTTGAAGGTGATATTGATTGGCGGCATGTCTCTTGGGGCGGTGTTTTGATTGATGATCGGCAATATAACAAAACGGATGATGAGTGTAACTGCATCCCGGCTGCTGACAATCCGAAAGTCATCAAAGCGAAAGATGCCACATGGCTGAAAGACAAAGACATTGTATTTGGCATAGAGGTTAATGGAGAGTTTCGTGCCTATCCGCGACGGATTATGGAAGTTCGCGAAATGGTCAATGACACTTTGGGTGGTCGCCATCTTGGAATTCCTTATTGCACTTTATGCGGGGCTGCACAGGCTTATTTTACCGACCGCGTGCCAGCTGGAGTTAAGCGCCCAATTTTGCGAACTTCAGGTCTACTCATCAGATCGAATAAAGTGATGTATGACATCAATACATTTTCGGTTTTTGATACATTTAAAGGCACAGCGGTTACAGGGCCATTAGCAAAAAAGAATGTTCAGTTACCACAAGCCAGTGTGGTGACAACTGAATGGGGGGCATGGAAGGCGGCTCACCCGGAGACAACCGTTTTGGTGGAAGAGCTTGCTATTGGGCGTGATTTTGATTTTCGCAATAATCGCGATGCGAACGGCCCGATTTTTCCAGTTGGTGATGTTGACCCGCGCTTGTCAGTTCATGAAGATATTATTGGCGTTATCACAGCTTCTGGCAAACCGGTTGCGTTTCAACGCAGCAAAGTTTTTGTTGCCTTGAAAAAAGGGCAACAAGTTGCTTTTGAAAATGTGCAATTGAAACTTGATGCCGGTGGCATCAGAGCCGTTGACAAAGATGGAGCTGACCTTGGTAGCCATCAAGCCTTTTGGTTTGCCTGGTCGCAGTTTTACCCGAAAACAGAGCTTTGGGGTGGATGAGGTAACCTTAGCTCGCATCAATTGTGTTAGGTGTCGTTAAACTGGCCTACTCTTCAATTTTGTTGATGCCATCACGGGCGAGTTCGTCGGCTCGTTCGTTTTCAGGATGCCCCGCATGGCCCTTGACCCAGCGCCATGTGACGTTATGTTTTTCTTCGGCTTCAACGAGGGCTTGCCAAAGGTCAGCGTTTTTAACGGGCTTTTTATTAGCGGTTTTCCAACCGTTTTTCTTCCAGTTATGAATCCAGGCAGTGATGCCGCCTTTAACGTAATTTGAATCAGTATAGAGCACCACTTTAGACGGTGATGTTTTTAAAGCATTAAGCGCTTCGATGGCGGCCATTAATTCCATACGGTTATTGGTCGTTTCAGCTTCGCCACCATTTATTTCTTTGCGGTGATCACCTTTTATAAGAACAGCGCCCCAACCACCAGGGCCAGGATTGCCTGAACAAGCGCCATCGGTGTAAATGATGATTGCGCCTTCTTCTTCATTGGACATTCTTTTTCTCACACCTTTTAGGGGCAGCCACTTTCTTGTTTCAATAGCAGTGCCGTAGATTGATTTTACCTGTTCACTATTTTACTTAGCTCTTTAGTGGATGACCTGGCATTAATGCATATGGATGCACCCAGCCATCTAGAGCTTTTATACGATCTAACCATGAGGCAATAGCAGGATAATCTGCCCAAGAGACACCAAATTCGTCTGGCCAGAAGAGATATCCACACATTGAGATGTCTGCAATGGTTGGTTCCTCGCCAATGGTAAAGGCTCTATTTTCTAAATGGTTATTTAGTAGCTTTAAGCAGGGTTTGGTGCGAGCTCTTAAAAATTGAGTGACGTCTGTTTCGCCTGTTTTGGCAAATTGGATTAAATAGCGCAAAGTTGCGATATTGTTTGTTAGTTTATGATTATCCCACAAGAGCCACCTTAATATTTCTAGCTCTTCCTCATCTGTTTTAGCGCCGAACTTATTAAACTTTTTTGAAAGATAGTTCAGAATGACACCAGATTGAGAGAGGGTTTTCTCTCCATCTATCAACACAGGAACTTCGCCCATTTCATTCAACTCTAAATATTCAGTTGTGCGGCTACCACCATTAAAAAAATCAACGAACTTCACATCCCAGTCTGCGCCACATAGATTGAGCATGAGAGCTGCTTTATAAGCGTTTCCTGATTGGGCAAAACATGTAAGTTGGAGTTTGGTCATTTTATTCTCTGCCTCTTTTGGCCGGAATTTCTAATTAATATTAAAACCATATGCCCCTGGGTTGGTGATGGACTGGTGGAATTTTAATTTACGTAGATATTCTAACGGGTCTTTTTTCGCAACCAGTGCCCCTTCATTGACTACCAACCAATCATTTGTGCGTGTAAGCAAGAAACGAAGTGCGGCTGCGCGGGCAATGGTTGGCAAGGTTTCTAATTCATTTGATTGTATCGCTCTTCTTTTGTTGTAAGCGTTTAAAAGCCTGCTTGCTTTGGTGACGTTATAGCTCACGTCTTTTTCAAAACACCAGGCGTTTAATGTGATGGCAATATCGAGTATTAAAAAATCAGAACAGGCGAAGTAAAAATCAATCAAACCTGATACTTGATCTTTGAGAAAGAAAACATTGTCTGGGAATAGATCTGCGTGGATGATGCCTTTTGGCAAATCGGTTGGCCAATTGGCGCTGAGAAACTCAAGTTCATTTTCAATAAGAGGGAGCAGGTTTGGATCTATTGAATTTATATCGCCTTCAATGGACTCATAAAATTCTTTCATGCCTTTCATTGTGAAACTATTGGCTCTTGTGTTTTTAAAACTCAGCCCACTTTGATGAAAGTCAGCCATTGCTTTACCAAGTTCCCCACAGTGGTGGGCCGTTGGCCAACGTACCGACATCCCATCTAAAAATGTGAACAATGCAGCTGGGCGCCCTGCACACATAAGTAAGCTATTGCCTTCTTTGTCTTTTATTGGTGTTGGGCAGGTGATGCCGCTGTTTGCAAGATGTTCGATTAAATTAAGAAAGAAGGGCAGGTCATCTTTGTTCACCCGTTTTTCATAGAGCGTTAAGATGTATCTTCCTTTTTCTGTTTCTAATAAAAAGTTAGTATTTTCAACTCCTTCAGCGATGCCTTTAAATGATTTCGGTGCGCCTAAATCAAAGGTGCTTAAAAAATCATCTAGCTGCTGATCGGAGACGTTTGTATATACTGCCATGCCTTATCTTTCAGGGGCTGAATTTAGCCAAAAATTAAATTCTATTATGCTTTTTTTCGTAATTGACGAGGAAGCTTAAAGGCTACATTTTCTGTTGCGGTGGTTATGGTCGAGACGGTAGTTTCATAACGCTCTTTGAAAGATGTGATGATTTCATCTACCAAAATTTCTGGTGCAGATGCTCCCGCTGTAATTCCAATTTTTGTAAATCCTTTGATTTTGTCCCATGGAATTTCAGATGCATTTTGTACTAACACTGCGAGTTTAGCTCCTGCTCGCTCTCCTACTTCTACAAGCCGCATTGAATTTGAGCTATTTGGAGCGCCCACTACAAGTAGACAATCACATTTTTCAGCTATTTCTTTTACGGCTTCCTGGCGGTTGGTTGTGGCATAACAAATGTCTTCTTTTTTAGGGCTTTGAATTTCTGGGAAGCGCCGTTTTAGAACATTGACGATTTCTAGTGTGTCATCAACGGAAAGAGTTGTTTGAGTGATAAAACTTAAAGTTTTGGGATCTGCCGGGACAAAATTTTCAGCGTCTTGTACTGTTTCTACCAAAGTAACAGCCCCTTCTGGTAATTGTCCCATCGTGCCAATGACTTCAGGATGACCGGCATGACCAATGAGAATAATTTCTGCCCCTTTATCATATAGCCTTTCAGCTTCGATATGAACTTTTGAGACAAGTGGGCAAGTTGCATCTAGGTAGAAGAAATTTCGTCTTGTGGCTTCTTCAGGTACAACCTTTGCGACACCATGGGCTGAGAAAATGACAGGGGCGTCTGTATCTGGTATTTCATCCAGTTCTTCAACAAAAATAGCGCCTTTTTCTTTTAGGTCATCGACGACATATTTATTATGGACAATTTCATGACGGACATAAATTGGCGCCCCATATTTCTCTAGAGCAAGCTCAACAATTTGCACGGCTCTATCCACACCGGCGCAAAAACCGCGTGGTTCAGCTAAAAGAATGTCTAATGTTTCTTTTGGTTCACTCATTGCACCTGTATCGTTCCTATTTTCTTTTGAACCTTTAAATTCAACAAAGCATTTTTGACAAAATTTACTTTGTTTAGTGATTTATCCGCTTTTTGAAGAGAAGTACAATATTTCTGTATTGACGATCTTTTTTTTGCCTGAAAAATCATTATCCTAAAGCTTTGTAATATTCACACAATCTTGTTGGTCTTTTTTGGCTTGTTGGTCTTTTTTGGGTTTTTGATCAACAGAGCCATGTATTGAGCTAGCTTTTCTTGGGTAGCTTTAAGACCTATAATATAATCTATTTATATGGTGAAATTGCAATGGAATAATTTTTGAGTTTTTCTTGAATAGATTTCAGGAATTGATAAAATATATTTTTATGAGAGTTCAATCTTAAAATTATCAATTTTGGATGATTTTGTTGATCTTAGAGAGTTGCACAAATATACCAAAGATGCACTCACCAATTGGGGACGTTTTTTAATGCCGTTTTTGTCACTTTTGCAACGCGTAATAGTTGCAACCTTTCGTTTTGCCAAAATTTTTATGGGGATGTCGCATATTATTCGTGTCGCTCTCATTGCATTTCTTAGCCTCGCACTTGCTGGCTGTAGTCTTGGAAATGTTCCTTCTTTCGGTGACATAGGTGGCAGTGTTTTTGGCTCTTCTGAAAAGAAAAAAGAACCTTCGGCCAGTGAAAAAGTTTTAAGTGAAGATCGTCTCTTAGCTGAAGCTAAGCAAGAGGTTACTGCGCTTGATCAAGGCGCTAAACAAGCAAGCCTTTGTACGAAATTTAAAATTTGGGATGCAGAGCGATTTTTAACTGTTTATGACGTTGGACGTTATGGAGATGGATTGGCTGTTCGCTATCGCGGGGAACTTACAAAAGCGGCTCGTGAATGTGTGTTACAGCCAGGTGTTGCTCATGTGAAAGTTGGCTTTGCTGGTCGGGTTTTGTTAGGGCCGAAAGGTCAAGCAGGCCAAGTACAACTTCCATTGCATATCTACCTTACAGACAAAAAAGGCAAGATCTTAAAAAATACCAAAATTGCCGTTCCTGTGACTATTGAACAAGGCAAGCCAATTGGTTATTTCTCGATGGTTAAAAAAATCGACATACCTTTAACTGAAGGCCGTTCAGGCAAAGATTTCAGATTATTTATCGGCTTTGACAAAATTGAAAAATCTTAAAAACTAGTCAAGTTAGCAGATCAGTGGGTTCTTTTTAGAACCCGAGGTACTATCAGTTTATGAAAAGGGCTGATGAGACTTAGGTAAGCTTTGCCAAAACTATTGTTACGTTTTACTAAGGTGGTTGCCCTGATTTTCGCTTTATTATCTTGAAGTTTGACTTGCTCAACAATGAGGCGGAAATCCAGATGCCAATCGTTAAAGCCTAAGATAATTCGTTCATTTGTTTCTTCACAAACTGGGAAAAACCCTATTACGTCCAATTGCTTATCTGGCGAATTGGTGAATGTGTCTCTTGTTTTTAAACCAATTTTTCTAGCAAAAAAATCTCTCAGAGCTAATAGGCTTTCAATCCATGATGGAAAATTTGTAAGAGAATTTTCAGCTGCAGCTCTGCTGTTTTCATAAGTCACTGGGCTGATATATTCAAACGCATCTGCCCAATCAGCATCTTTTAATCCGTTGTGGGGTAACTCAACAGGAACTTCTATTGGATTTTCTTTTGAGAGAGGCCGTTCTTCAAGCTTTTTCATCATGGGTTTACTCCTCACATTTTCTGAAAAGAGTGTACTAAATATTCGTTTATTGTGCCATTAAATCTAGGGAATGATCAAAGGAATATTTGACTTCTTCACGAACTTGCCTATCATTCACCCTACATATTGTCAGTTAACGACTGCGAGAGAGATCAGAACTTATTTTAGCAAGTCCAAGGGTAACCTTGTATTTGCCAGTAAAGTTTCTGACGCCGAAGGAGCAACCCCCCCGGAAACTCTCAGGCAAAAGGATCGCAGCTTCTAATGACATTCTGGAAAGTAGAATGATGTTTTCATTCTCACCCACGGGGAAAAAGGGGTTTGCATTTAGCTTTAAAAGCGAATGTAGCTAAAAACCCTTGAATTGGTAATCATGTTTATCAATTCTATAAATCTCTCAGGTTCCGCGACAGAAGGGGGGTATGCCTTGTTATTTTGGGTTCTTTTTGCCCCGAAATTTTAGGTCAAATTTCTGATAGAGCGGAGCGACAATGTCTGAACAAAATGAACTGAAAAAAACAGCCTTTCATGATTTGCACCTTGAGCATGGTGCAAAAATGGTGGAGTTCGCTGGTTATTCTATGCCTCTTTATTATGAGAAGGGCATCAAGCAAGAACATCTTTATTGCCGAGAAACTGTTGGTTTGTTTGATGTTTCTCATATGGGGCAAGCAGAACTCATTGCTGAAGATTATGAAACTGCGGCCCGCGCTTTAGAGAAAATCGTCCCTGGTGATGTGTTAAACCTCAAGCCTGAGCGTTTGCGCTATTCTGTTCTTCTCAACGAACAGGGCGGTATTGAAGATGATCTGATGATCACCCACCGTGTTCAAGCTGATGGGACGCATATAGTTGGCTTGGTTGTTAATGCGGGGCGGAAATCCCATGATTATGCTTACATCAGTTCCTATTTACCAGATGAAGTTGATTTTAAAATTTTAGATGATCGCCAACTGCTTGCGCTGCAAGGGCCGGATGCTGAAAAAATTATGGCGGTTTGGTGCGGTGAAGCTGTTGGCATGCCTTATATGTCAGAAATCGACACCAATTTTTTTGATGTGCCGTGCAGAGTTTCTCGCTGTGGTTATACAGGCGAAGATGGTTTTGAACTTTCTATTGCCAATGAAGATGCCAGCCGCGTTGCAAAGATGCTTATGAGCCACCCGGATGTTGAGCTTATTGGCCTTGGTGCCCGAGATAGTTTGCGCCTTGAGGCCGGGTTTTGTCTCTATGGCCATGATATTGATACAAGCATTACACCCATTGAAGCTGACCTTTCATGGATTATGAATAAGAGGCGCCGGCAGGAGGGTGGATTTTTGGGGGATACTGTCATTCTTAACCAGGTGGCTAATAGCCCTTCTAAACGACGCATTGGTTTATTGCCTGATGGTCCTGCGGCTCCGGCTCGAGAAGGGGCGAAATTGTTTAATGAGCAGATGCAAGAAATTGGGGTCGTTACCAGTGGTGGTTTTGGGCCAACCATAGGGGGGCCTGTTGCGATGGGCTATGTCACACTGCCTCACGATCAATTAGGTACGTCAATTTTTGTGGAAGTTCGGGGGAGAAAATCGCTTTGGCGGGTCACTGACCTACCGTTTACACCTTATAGAACTTATAATGCGAAACGCCCAACGCAACACTAGCTCATTCGTTGATAATAATATTTTTAATAATAGATAGATCTGCTTAATTTTACATTTGGAGTTTTTGATGACTAAAACTTATTACAGCCAATCTCATGAATATGTTTCCGTTGAAGATGGTGTGGCCACCATTGGCATTACCCATTACGCACAAAGTCAATTGGGTGACATTGTGTTTGTTGAACTACCTGAAACTGGCCGCGGCTTTAAACAAGGTGATGAAGCGGCTGTTGTTGAATCTGTGAAAGCTGCGAGTGAAGTTTACACACCAATTGCCGGTGAGACCACAGAGATGAACGAAGAGTTGGCCGCAAACCCTGCCCTTGCCAATGAAGACCCTGAAGGGGCTGGCTGGTTTTTCAAGCAAACAATTACAAATGAAGATGAACTCGCTAAATTAATGGATCGGGCTCAATATGATGCCTTTGTAAAACAAAACCAATAAAGAGATTTGTTCGATGCGATATTTGCCACATACTGAGAGCACACGCCAAGCAATGCTTGACACGATCGGTGTTGCTTCCATTGAGGATTTATTTGAGCAAGCGGGTACTCCTCAAAAGCAACCGCCAACATCATTGCCATCTCATAAATCTGAGATGGAAGTTGAGCAGCACCTTTCTCAACTCTCAGGTTTAAACCGAGTAGCTGGTGATGGTCCGTTTTTTGTGGGGTGTGGCGCTTATCGCCATCATGTACCGGCAAGTGTTGATCATCTTATTCAACGATCTGAATTTTTAACATCTTACACACCGTACCAACCAGAAATCAGCCAAGGGACATTGCAATATTTATTTGAGTTTCAAACTCAAGTGGCGAATTTACTCGGCTCTGAAATTGCCAACGCTTCTCTTTATGATGGCTCTACCGGGTGTGGTGAAGCCGTTTTAATGGCGCATCGCATTACAAGACGCAAGAAGGCTTTGCTCTCTGGCAATCTACATCCTCATTATGCAAGTGTGGTGAAAACCCTATCGCATATGAGTTCTTTTCAAGTTGATCAATCTGAAGTGGTGGCAGGGCAATCTGCTACGGATGATCTCATTGCTAGAATCGACGATAAAACTTCATGTGTTGTTGTGCAAACACCTGATGTGTTTGGCTCTCTTTATGATCTCAAACCCATCGCAGAAGCAGCGCAAGCGAAGGGCGCTTTGCTCATTGCTGTGGTGACCGAAGTTGTCTCCCTTGGTGCCGTCCAAGCCCCAGGCGATATGGGCGCGGATATTGTGATTGCCGAGGGGCAATCTATTGGTAATGGCCTTAATTTTGGCGGACCTTATTTGGGGCTTTTTGCATGCCGCC
Organism: Hyphomicrobiales bacterium; assembly: GCA_965230545.1. GTDB lineage: Bacteria > Pseudomonadota > Alphaproteobacteria > Rhizobiales > HXMU1428-3 > HXMU1428-3. The sequence goes on from CBDDLE010000002.1 coordinate 12,306, forward strand.
AAAAATATGTACGGCAAATGCCAGGCCGGGTTTGTGGTGAAACTATTGACGCTGATGGCAAGCGCGGGTTTGTGCTCACTCTTTCAACACGTGAGCAGCATATTCGCCGTGAGAAAGCGACATCTAACATTTGCACGAACTCTGGCCTTTGTTGCCTTGCTTTTAGCATTCATATGACATTGCTTGGTGAAAGGGGCATAAAAAAACTAGCCGCCCTTAATCACTCTAAAGCCGTGCAACTTTCAAAGGCATTAGCAAAGATAGATGGTGTTGAGGTTATCAACCAAAGTTTCTTCAATGAATTTACCGTTCGTCTAAAAAGCTCAGCTGAGCAAGCTGTTGAGATTTTGGTGAAGAAAAATATTTTGGCCGGCGTTCCTGCATCCCGCCTTTGGCCAGAACGACCTGATGTTGAAAATCTTCTTATTTTAGCTGCAACAGAAACTGTGAGTGATGATCATATTAATGAGTTATGTGCTGGGTTAAAGGAGGCGCTCAATGCTTAATAATAAAGGACGGGTGACGCGCCCACAAGAAAGCACTGACGACCAAATTGAACTGGCAGGCAGCTATAGCGGCCATAAAGGTTTGTTGATGAATGAGCCGCTTCTCTTTGAAGTGGGGGAACTTGACAAAACCGGTGTTGATTTGCCGGATTGTACTGAGACTGAGAGCATGCTTGGCGGGCTTGAGCGCGCAGGTGAAATCGGTTTGCCTGGATTATCTGAACCTGAAGCTGTTCGTCATTATGTTCGATTGAGCCAACAAAACTATGCCATTGATAGTGGGTTTTATCCGCTTGGGTCTTGCACCATGAAACATAACCCACGTTTGAACGAGAAGATGGCGCGATTGCCTGGCTTTACAGATATTCATCCTCTGCAACCGCAATCAAGCGTGCAAGGGGCTCTCCAGTTGATGGAGCAGCTTTCACATTGGTTGCTTGAACTGACCGGTATGGAAGCCATTGCGCTTTCTCCTAAAGCTGGGGCCCATGGTGAGCTTTGTGGCATGATGGCTATTAAAGCTGCGCTTGAGGCGGCTGATAGCTCTCGAAACATTGTGCTTGTGCCAGAAAGTGCGCACGGCACCAACCCTGCCACAGCGGCGCAACTTGGCTTTAAAGTTGCTTCTATTCCAGCTGATGCAGATGGCACTGTGCGTGCCAGTGTTGTGCAAACAGCTATTGAGGAAAATGGGGCAGAGACCATTGCTGGCATTATGCTGACGAACCCTAATACCTGCGGTTTGTTTGAGCGCGAGATTAAAGCCATTGCTGATGCCGTTCATGAAGCTGGTGGGTATTTTTATTGTGATGGTGCGAACTTTAATGCGATTATGGGGCGGGTTCGCCCAGGTGATCTTGGCGTTGATGCCATGCATTTTAATTTGCATAAAACCTTCTCAACTCCTCATGGAGGAGGTGGGCCTGGTTCTGGCCCGGTTGTTCTCTCTAACCGTCTTTCGGCATTTGCGCCGGTTCCGTTTTTGCAGAAAAGCGATGATGGGTTAACACTGATAGAACATGAAGACGGCAATGATGCTGAGGCTGAGGCTGAGCCTTTTGGTCGTCTCACTGCGTTCCATGGACAGATGGGCATGTATGTTCGCGCGCTTTCTTATATTCTTAGTCATGGTCTTGATGGCTTGGCTCAGGCAAGTGGTGACGCTGTTCTTAACGCCAATTACATTCGTGCAAAACTCAAGCACCTTCTCAACCAGCCTTTTGGTGATCAGGCCTGTATGCATGAAGTTTTATTTGATGAGAGCAGCCTAGCAGGTACTGGCGTGACAACTCTTGATATCGCCAAGCGACTTATTGATGAAGGCTTCCATCCGATGACGATATATTTCCCGCTTGTTTGTAAGGGAGCGATGCTTATTGAGCCAACGGAAAGTGAATCTCAAGCGAGCATTGATCTTTTTGTTGAGACGCTAGCGTCTTTAATTGAAGAAGCGAAGTCTGGTGAAAATGAAGAGGCATTCCATCAAGCACCCGTGCATACGCCTCGTCGCCGACTTGATGAAACGGCGGCCGCGAGGAAACCTATTTTGCGGTTTGAAAGCTCTTCAAATTGATGGGGCGTTTCTTACTCATATTGGTTACAGTTTTACTGGCCTATCTATTGTTTTGGCCTGTTCCGGTTGATCCTGTAGCGTGGAAAGCGCCAACTTCTGTTGGGTATGTTGGTGCTTTCCAGCCCAATCAACTATTAAAAGATCTCGAGTTTATTGATCTCAACGGTGAAACTGGGCCAGAAGATGCCGCACTTGGAGCCGATGGCCATCTCTATGTTTCCGCTCATTCAGGGAAGATTCTCAAAGTCGATCTTCAAACAAAATCAGTTACAGAATTTGCTGATCCAAAGGGACGCGTTTTAGGTCTTGAAGTTTCTGCAGATGGCACGCTTTACGGTGCGGATGCTTATCAAGGCTTGTTAAAAATATCTTCAACTGGCAGTGTTGAAATTCTCACTAATCAATCTTCTGATGGGCAACCGATTATTTATGCGAATGATTTAGATATCACTCGTGATGGTATAATTTATTTTACTGATGCTTCGCAAAAATTTTCGCCCAAAGCTGCTGGTGGAACTTTGCCGGCCTCCTTGCTTGATCTGGTGGACCATGGTGGCAATGGGCGCGTGCTGGCTTATGACCCGAAAACTAAGCAAACTCACACTGTGCTCAAAGATTTGAATTTTGCGAATGGCGTTGCCCTTGCCAAAGATGATAGCTATTTGCTCATCGCTGAGACGGGTACATACAGTATTTTAAAGCACTGGCTTAAAGGTGAAAAAACAGGGCAAACTGAGGTGCTGCTTAAAAACTTACCTGGCTTTCCTGATAATATTAATGACAACCCTGATGGCTCATTTTGGGTTGGCTTAGTTAGCCCTCGCTCAGCTCCTTTGGACATGCTTTCTTCTTACCCTTTTTTACGCAAAGTGATGATGAGGTTACCTGAGGCTATTCGCCCGAAGCCACAACGCTATGGTTTTGCTGTGAGGTTTTCTGGTGAGGGGAAAGTGTTAGAAACGCTGCAAGACCCGTCAGGCGCCTACGCTATGGTGACGGGTGGTCTTCATGTTGGAAGTCAGACCGTAATTACCAGTTTGACCGAAGGACGGCTGGGAATTTTGAAGAGATAAAACTAAGCATTCCCCCACTCTCGACTGTATCATGATTTAGCTAGACGTTCTTTGCCTTCACGCAAATGCGAGGAAAGGCTTTGTTTTTGCTCTCATTTTCGCGAGTGAGCTTCACGTGGGCGTGAGAATTGATCACGAAACACAACTATTTTCTTCTCCATTATCAAACGATTTCACGGGGCTGTGAGGTGCTCTTTTTTTTCTCGGATCAATGCGCCATGTTGTTTTCAACGCAAGCCACACAGCACAATGCACAGTGGCTGAAAATTAAAATCGGAGATTATGTTATGAAAAAATTATTCGCTTTATCAGTTGTTCTATTTTCACTTGTTGGTGGGTCTGTTTCAGCATTTGCTGATAATCTAGCTAGTGCTGGTTTTGATGAAAGTGTTGTTTCAAGTGAAATCGAAAACACTTTTGGCATTCAGTATCCTGAAACTTTCGACAATGCTCATGGCATTAACTACCCTGAGCTTCCATAAGGAGAGAGTTAAGATTTAAATATAGACTTTTAAATATAGATCTGGTTGAAATTTTATCCCCTCCCTCCCTCCCCTCAGACGAGTTTCGGCGGGTCTATATTTAAGTTTAAAAACGCTGGATCAGTTGTTGGCTTGAGTGCTCAAACTGGTCTGGCGTTTTTTATTTCGGGAAATTGCTTTATTCTTTTATTTCTTCAAAAACTTCTTTAGCGGCCTCTATGGCATGAATGGCTCTGGGGAAGCCGGCATAAAGGCTCATTTGCAAGATGATCTCAATGATCTCCTCTTTGGTAAGGCCGACATTTAACCCTGCTTTGATATGAACTTTTAATTCGCTTGATGCGTCACCTAGAGTGATAAGCGACGCGATGGTGGCTATTTGCCTTTCTCTTAGGCCCAAAGCCTCTCGAGAGTAGATATCACCAAAGGCATATTCAGTGATGAACTTGCTTAGATCTGGCGAGACTTCGCTTAAACCTTTTAATACATCTTGGCCTGTGGTGCCGTGAATTTTGTTTAAAAGAGCATGGCCTCTTTCGAAACGCTTATCGTCAGTTTTTTCTGTCATTATTACTCAGCCTATCAATGTATTTGTCCTTGAAACTTTATCTTAATTCTTATTTAGAGAAAACTGGAGGCAAGAAAAATTAGGGCATAAAAAAAACCGAGCTCTATTACTAGAACCCGGTTTCTTAAACATATTGTTTTTAGATCTAAAATTAGTTCATACGATCTTTTAGTTCTGAAATTGATTTATTGATCAATTCATCACCTTTTGTGCCTGTTGCTTGACCAGCTAGAAGTGTTTCAGATGCTTTTACTGCTGCGTCAATCGCTGCTGTTCTTACTTCTTCTACAGCCTTTGTTTCAGCTTGTACGATTTTTAGGTCAGCTGCTTTAGAGCGGCGCTCTAATGTTTCTTCTAATTTCTCGCGTGTTTCTTTAGCAAAATTTTCAGCTTCTTTTTTGGCTTGTGCTACAATGCCTTCAGCTTCTTGTTCTGCTTCTCTTGCTTTTCTCTGATACTCCGCAAGAATGTGCTGGGCTTCTTCACGAAGTTTGCGGGCTTCATCCAATTCTTTTTGAATATCAGCTGAGCGTTTATCTAATGCATCACCAATTAAGTCTGGCACTTTTTTCCAAATGAGAAGTCCAACAAAGGTGAAGAAAAATATAGCCACCCAAGTGGATGGATCTGCGAAAATACTCATGTTTTGCGACCTTTCTTAAGATCTTATCTTGAACAATAGTTTAACCGTTTTTCTGAGGTTTGCTTATTTTAAAGCTTGTTCAATATCTTGATCTGATGGTTTTGTTCCAACTAGCTTTTCAACAATGGTGGCTGTTGTTGATTGTGCGATTTTACTCACTTCACCGAAAGCTTCTTCTTTTGCTTTGGCGATGCGGTTTTCAGCACTTTCAGCTTTTTTATTGATTTTTTCTTCGACAGCTTTTTGCTCAGCATCAATTTCAGCTTTTAGTTTTGCGCGAGTTTCTTCAGCAATACCGTTTGCTTTTTGACGAGCTGTTGCCAATGCTTCTTCATAATTTGCAATGGCTTTGTCTGTTTCTTCTTTCAAGCGATTGGCTTCGTCCATATCCCTTTGGATGCGGTCTTGGCGTTCTTCTAGAACTTCGCCAATGCGTGGCAAGGCCATACGAGAAATTACAACATATAAAATGATGAAGGTGAGGGCGAGCCAAACAAGCTGAGCTTCAAATTTTGAGCTATCAAATGGTGGGAACACCGCTTTATGGCCATCTGCCGGGACTTCAGTGTGAGTAGTATTGCTTTTTTCTGCCACGGTCACTTATCCTAAGCTTGTCACTAGAATCTGCCAGCATACAAACCAGTATCTGACATATCTATGTATCTTTAGATTGACACGATTTACGTGTTTTTCAGCCTCTCGATGTAGCGAGGGCTTTATAGAATTCTTGTCTTTGTTTTCATAAAATAGCTTGAGATAAACTCTTACAATTTTACTTCAGCACAAAGTTGCTGTTTTAGATTTATCAAAATCTAATAAAGATAAAACTGGAGTTTTATGATTGCTCAATAAAACTCCAGTTTTATTTATTGTATTAGCCGTATAGCGCTAGGAATGCGATAACGAGCGAGAAAATGCCAAGCGCTTCAGTCAACGCAAAGCCTAGGAGTAGGTTTGTGAATTGACCTGGAGCTGCTGAAGGGTTGCGTAGTGCACCAGCAAGATAATTACCAAAGATCAAACCAAGACCGATACCTGCGCCGCCCATACCGAGACACGCAATACCAGCACCAATCATTCTAGCTGCTTCAACTTCCATTTTAGGCTCCTTTAGTTTCGAAATAGCTGTAATTCATAAATTGAATTGTTTCAAAGAGCGTTTTACTGATGTTTCCTTATTCAAATAAAACGCTCTAATTCCTTAGGTCTTAGTGTGTCATCCAAAAGCGATTTTCGTTTTTAGATAACGCACATGTTTAGTGCGACGGGTGCATAGCATCCCGAAGATAAATGCAGGTAAGCGTTGCAAACACAAAGGCTTGCAAAAACGCTACCAAAAACTCAAGTGCAGTTAATGCCACACCAATTGCAAAAGGCATGACAGATGCCAAAATACCTAATGTTCCTAATGATCCGAGGCTGACGATAAAACCAGCAAACACTTTCATTGCCACGTGACCAGCTAGCATATTCGCAAATAAACGAAGAGAAAGGCTGATTGGACGTGATAGGAAAGAGATGATCTCGATTGGTACTAAGATCGGTAAAAGCACCAAAGGTACATCAGGAATAAATAATTTAAAAAATCCAAGTCCGTGCTTGAAGAGACCGTAACCAACAACAACTGTCATAACCAACATAGCTAAGGCAAAGGTGACAATGATGTGACTTGTTACTGTGAAAGCATGTGGGATTGGAATGATGCCGAAAAGATCTGCAGGTAGTAGACCAATCACGTTACAGAAAAGAACAAAGATAAATAGTGTGAACACCAGTGGGAAGAACTTCATTCCCTCGGTGCCTAAGATCTGACGGACAAGGTTTGCTATAAATTCATACATCATTTCAGCAACTGATTGCCAACGGCCAGGAACTAAAGCTCTACCGCGCATGCTGAAAATAAGGAAGGCCGCGCTTAAACCAACGGCCAGGACCATATAAAGCGTTGAATTCGTGAATGATGCGTCAACACCAAAGAATTCCATTGGAAATAACGTCTTAATTTCAAACTGGTGAATTGGATCTAGACCGCCATTTTCACTTGCCACGTTGCATCTCCATCTTTGTTTGCGCTTTAGGTTGCCCACAAGCAACCGCGCTGTTTGTTTGCGCTTTAGGTTGCCCACAAGCAACCGCGCTGTTTGTTTGCGCTTTAGGTTGCCATTTCTGTGCTTTAGTTTCCTACTAGAAACCGCCACTTTTTAGTGTGGCTTCAGTTTCCCACTAGAAACCACCACAAAGCATCCGCACTAGCAACCGTGCTTATTAATTTTTGCCTCAGTTGCATACTTTGCCACTAAGACTTACTGATTTTGGTCTTTTTCACCCAAATTCTCAGCTTCTCGTTCTTTTTTAGCTAGTCGCAAGACATTATTCACACCTGCGCCAAAGCCAATTAGCATAAATAGAATGAGCCATAGTGGTTTCGTATCAAACCACGTATCAAATTGCCATCCTAAAAATGCACCAACAAGAACCGCGACCACAAATTCAGTACCCATGCGCATGGCTTTGCCAATAGCGTTTCCATCCCGTTCAGGCTTTTCATTCGCCTTACTTTCGTGGATGGTATCCATTTGCTCCTTGAGCTGACCAAATCTGTCCTCAAGGGATTTACCATCCTTTAAAGAACTTTTTTCATCTTGATCAGATGGAGATTGCATCGATACCTCAATTTTTTGGGTCTTTGATCATGTTTGATCACAGCTCCCTCAGCGGGCTGGACCATAGTCTTGCCATTTTCTGCTGTCAAGCGCTCGAGCCTGCTTTTAGGTGATTTGTAGCGATTTAATTTTCGAATTTGAGAAATATTTTGTTTTTCTGGCAAAATACACCAATTTTCGGATCTTTTTTGCTTTTAAAACATGCCCCAAAACTGGCTTTCATAAAATGCTTTTATAAAATAATGCGGTTTTTCTCATTTTGATTTTTTAAGGGGCTTTTGCTTCTATTGCGAGAGCATGAATTTTACCATTTAGCTCCTCAGCCAATATTTTATTTATTGCCTGGTGAATTTGCAGCCTCGATTTACCAGCAAAGTCATTTGAGCTCACCTTAACACGAAAATGACTTTCACCGGTCCCTGGTGAGCCTGCATGACCTGCGTGCAGATGACTTTCATTGATCACCTCTAATGAAGTTGGCTCTAAAGCCTTATTTAATTTTGCGGCAATAACATCTGCCATCGGAATTTCATCTGAATGATTATCTGACATCTTTCGCTTTCTTTAGGTCTAACGTAAAAAAAATAGATTTTGCTCCCTTCTTTTGTTTTCGTGAGAGCAAAATTAGGCTATAGTGCGACGCCCTTTGAGACTGATACTTCCCTTTTTTGCGGTAATATAATCTCGATTGTAAAAGATAAATACTTAATCTAGTGCTGTTTTACGATTTATTATCGGTTGACTGGATAACACACTATTTCATGATGATCACTCTTAGAACTGATCTCTTGTAAATAATTTTAAGTTCTTTTCTTTCGTTTTTAGCTAAACACTCTCAAAGATTATTGGCTGAGATTTATTCAGTCTGAAAATTTTGTTCTCAGTAGATCAAGGTACTGAGTATTTTGACCTACCTCTTGCCAAATTTTTCTTTTATGAGGTTGGTTTGATTGACTTTGGCCATTGATAAAAAATTTGAGACACTGCAACCAAATATTGGCAACCAGATAAATAGGTTTTTATGAAACTCACATCTAAATATTTTGATTCTATTCGTGTTAAGCCAGAAGATGACCGTTCGAAAAAAGAAGACGGGCCGACATGTAATTGGCGTGGTTGTGAGAGGCCGGGTAAGTTCCCGGCGCCAAAGGGCCGAGATAAAGAAGGTGAATATTATCTTTTTTGCCAACATCACGTTCGTGAATATAATAAAAAATACAATTATTTTGTTGGTATGGACGCGGATGATATTGTCGATTATCAAAAAGAAAATGCAACTGGTCACCGCCCAACTTGGGCCTTTAAGGAAAAAGAGGCCCTTAAAAAAGGCCAGCGCTCAATTCATGACCCTTTGAACTTTATTGAAGAAGAAGAAGCTGACACTGCACCTAAAACCGCAGGCGGTCGCCGCCTTCGCAATATGGAGCGCAAATCGCTTGATGATTTGGGTTTACCTGCAAGCGCCTCTAAAGATGATATCAAAACGCGATATAAAGAGCTTGTTAAACGTCACCACCCTGATCTAAATGGCGGTGATCGTAATGCTGAAGAAAAACTCGCAGAAGTTATCACTGCTTATAACTATTTGAAGAAAGTTGGGATGGTTTAGGCAAGTACTTTAAATCTAGTTTCTTGCCTTCCTGTCTTTTGTTCAAATTTCATTGTGTTCCTATAGCTATTGGCATTATCCCAATAAAATAAGCCGAAAGAGTTGATAAATTTTCTATAGAGTGGTCTATAAATATTAAAATTAGAATGATAAAAATTGAAGACGCTTTGTATAGGCTAGAGAAATGGACTTTTGTTAAATGACCGCTATGAATATCCCTGCTGAAGAAATGATGCCTGATAGTGAAGTTTCTGTTGAAGATGCGTTTGGTTTTAAAAGCAACTTGAAGGTGCCTGCTTTTCGTGAAGCAAACACACATGTTCCTGAAATCGATGAGGATTATCTTTTTAATCGGGAAGTTACTTTAGCGATATTGGCTGGCTTTAAACATAACCGCCGCGTTATGGTTCAAGGATATCATGGGACGGGAAAATCGACCCATATTGAACAAGTGGCAGCCCGCTTAAACTGGCCATGCGTGCGGGTTAATCTTGATAGTCATGTGAGCCGCATCGACCTGGTTGGTAAAGATGCCATTGTCTTAAAAGATGGCAAGCAAATTACTGAATTTAAAGAAGGCATATTGCCTTACGCACTTCAATCAAATACGGCGCTTGTTTTTGATGAATATGATGCGGGCCGGGCCGATGTGATGTTTGTTATTCAGCGGGTTTTGGAAGTTTCAGGCAAGCTCACTTTGCTTGACCAAAGCAAAGTTATTCGCCCTCACCCTGCGTTTCGTTTGTTTGCCACCACCAATACAATTGGGCTTGGAGATACATCTGGTCTTTATCACGGGACACAACAAATCAACCAAGGTCAAATGGATCGTTGGTCAATTGTCGCGAGCTTGAATTATTTACCGCACGACGATGAAGTTGAGATTGTTAAATCCAAGGTGAAAGACTTGGCTGCAACCGAGGAAGGTTCGGAAGTCATTTCAAAAATGGTGCGTGTTGCTGACTTGACAAGAAGCGCTCTTATTAATGGGGATCTTTCAACAGTGATGAGCCCACGAACAGTTATTACATGGGCTGAGAACGCTGCCATTTTCGAAGATATTGGCGTTGCTTTCCAACTTAGCTTTTTGAATAAATGTGATGAGCTGGAAAAAGGTCTTGTTTCTGAATTTTATCAAAGATGTTTTGATGAAGATCTTCCACAATCAACAGCTAGCCTGGCATTAAGCTAAGTTAGTTGGCCTTAGGTTAGGATGATTGACCGATGCCGACATCTACAAATCAAAATAATAAAGAGAAAGAAAAATTTCGCGAGGCTTTAAAGGGGTGTGCTCGCGCTGTTTCTGGCAACGAAGATTTGCAAATGACATTTGGTCAAGATGGCCCCACTATGACCGGAGATACCATTTTAATTCCTGATTTACCCTTAAAACCAACTTTGACTGACGTGCAAGTTTTGCGTGGAATGGCAGATAGCCTTAGTTTGAAGGCCAGTTGCCATAATGTAAGTGCCCATCAAAAACGTGTGCCTTATGATGCTGAAGCCCGCATGATTTACGATGCTTTGGAAGAAGTACGTTATGAAATGATCGGCTCCCAGCGCATGGCCGGCATGGAAGAAAATTTATGGGCTCGTCAGCAGAATGAATTGGAGACACGCTACACCAATCCAATCTTTAGTACTGATGATGTGGCTCTTCATACGGCGCTTAGCTTATTGGCACGTGAAGCCATGCAAGGCAAACCTCTTAGTGGCAAAGCCGCTGAGGTTGCCACTCACTGGCGTGAAGAATTGGCACAAAAGTCAGATGATCTTTTTTCTTCTCTTTTAGATGTTATTCATGACCAAGACGCTTATTCATCTGAAGTTTTAAACCTTTTAGAAACGCTGAATATTGAAACTGGGACTGACAAGCCTGGTTCTGAAGAGGGTAATTCTGACGATGAGGTTCTCAGTGAAGATTCTGAAGACTTGTTAGAAGACCAAGATGGTGGCTTGCCTGATGACGATAGTTCTGATGGAGAGGCTGACCCTTCTGATGATGATGGTGATGAACGCGAAGATACTGAATTTAGCGATCAATCGATTGGTGATGGAGAAGCTGAGCAGCAGTCAAACCCCGCACAAGAACAAGCGGCTCTTCCTAACTTTTCTGTTCTAGAAGTGCCTGAGGCCTTTGGATATAAAATTTTTACAAAACGCTTTGATGAAGTTGTCTCAGCGGAAGACTTAGCGCAACCAAGTGAACTTGAGCGCTTACGAAGTTTGCTAGATCGGCAATTAGAGAGCTTGAACAGAGCTGTTTCTCGCCTTGCAAATAAGTTGCAACGCAAGTTACTTGCTCAACAAAATCGCTCTTGGGAATTTGACCTTGAAGAGGGCGTGCTTGATGCTGCTCGTTTGTCTCGCGTTGTAACTGACCCATTTTCTCCGCTTTCATTTCGTCAAGAAGCCGACACTGATTTTCGCGATACGGTTGTGACACTCTTGATTGACAATTCAGGATCGATGCGCGGCAGGCCTATTATGATTGCAGCCAGTTGCGCCGATATTTTTGCTCGCACGTTGGAGCGTTGTGGGGTGAAAGTTGAAATTTTGGGTTTCACCACGAAAGCCTGGAAAGGCGGCGAAGCGCGCGGTGCTTGGGAAGAGGCTGGCAAACCTGGGCAACCAGGACGTTTGAACGACATACGCCATATTGTTTTTAAAACTGCTGATAGCCCTTGGCGCCGGGTGCGAAATAATTTGGGCTTGATGATGCGTGAAGGCCTTTTGAAAGAAAATATCGATGGTGAGGCACTTACCTGGGCTCACAAACGCTTATTAGCCAGACCAGAACAACGCCGAATTCTGATGGTGATTTCTGATGGAGCGCCAGTTGATGACTCTACTTTGAGTGTCAATCCTGGTAATTTTCTTGAGCAACATTTACGTAACGTGATTGATGAAATCGAAACCCGTTCAAAAGTTGAACTCATTGCCATCGGCATTGGTCATGATGTGACCCGTTATTATAAACGCGCGGTTACCATTACAGATGCTGAAGATTTGGCTGGCGCGATGATTGACAAACTCACCGAGCTTTTTGATGAGAAGCCTAAAAAATAGAATTTTTAAATTTTTATTGCACTTCAGTTGCCCACCTGCAACCGTGCTTATTTTCTCTCACGGCTATTCCATGAGCTGAGGCTCATGGGCCTACGAGGTGCGGCGCTAAGCGCCGGGCTACGCTTGCGCTTCGCCATGTCCTACTGCCCTGAGGGAGGGCAGTACTCCTTCTTCGTCTAGATGGTTTGGAATTATTCAAATAAAAAACCGGTCCCTTTTGAGACCGGTTTTCTTTTGTTTTCAATTCTATCCGTTCGTTAGATCCTAGCGGTGGAAATTGCGACGGAAGTTTCTGCGGAATTTACGGCCTTTGTTAAAGCGTTTGAATTTGAAGTGACCTCTTTTTTTATAAAATTTGTGGCCGTAGTAACCGCGCTTATATTTGTAGCCATAATTATGACCGTAATAGTGGTTGTGGCCATAGTAGTGTTTTTTCCATCCACCTGCATTGGCGTCGCTTGCTGAAGCGGTTAGTGCTGTGAAGCTGATTGTTAGAACTGCGATTGCGCTGATGATCATTGTTTTTAAAGTGTTCATTGTATTTCTCCATTTTTAGTTGCGCTTTAGGTTGCCCACCAGCAACCGCGCTGCTTAGTTGCGCTTTAGGTTGTAGTTTTTTATGGGCCTTCAGGTTTCCCACCTGAAACCGGCCCTAAGACAACCGCGCTATTTTGTGTTTTCATCTTAATTTACTGCGCTTCGCTTTGTTTCTTGCCCCGCGCTGTTGATGATTTGAATTTAGGAGATTGAGAAAAGAATAGATGTGTGAATTATCACACTGCGAATTAATCGAGGATTTGTCTAGAAAAAGCTGTTTTGTTGAGGTTTAGTACTCTTCAAATTGGCATTTAAGAAGTAGAATAAACTAAAGTCGTGAATAGCCTCAGCTATGGAGTGAATTTTTATGAAGTGGTTTTTGATCATGAAATCAAAATTTTCTTGTTTTGCAACGCAATCAATGATCATTAGCGCATCTGTTCTTTTTATAGGTGCGCAACCTGTCCATGCTGGTTCAAAACCGGATATTACAAAACTCACACCTCAAAAAATTAATTTAAAAGCCAGAGCTGTTTCTTTTCGTCGTGGCATTGCGGATCAAAAAATTTTTGGATCTTTGATTTTTAAAAATGGTTATTCCATTTCTTCCCCCTCACCATTTTGGGGGGGGTTATCTGGGATGGCAATTTCTAAAAAGGGTGAAAAACTTGCGCTAGTATCTGATGCCGGATTTTGGGCGATGCTTGACCTATCTTACAAAGACCAGCGCTTAAACCCACCAAAAGATGCGTTTGTTGGCCCGCTTCTTTCCAAAAATGGAGAGGTTTTAAAACGCTCAAGAGACCGAGATGCCGAAGCTATTACACTTTTAAAATCTGATAAGTTTTTTGGTAAAGCTCTGATTTCGTTTGAAGACAATCACCGTATTGGTCGGTTCTCCATTGGCAAAAAAGGGATTAATTCTGCACCGAAATATTTAAAACTTCCTTCTATTACACGGCGCCTTCGCGGCAATGCAGGTTTAGAAGCTATGGCCGTTTTGAGAGGCGGGAAATATAAAGGGGCGCTTGTTGCTATCACCCAATCTAAAAAAGATAGAAACGGGAATTTTATTGGCTGGATCGTTCGCAAAGGTAAAATCAGGAAGATACGCTTTACTCCGCCTCCTCTTGATAAATACCGCATTACTGATGCTGTCAGTCTTGCTAACGGGGATCTATTGCTTCTAGAGCGGCGTTATAAATTTTTAACGGTGAATATTCGTGTCCGCTATGTGAAGCAATCTGAGCTTTTGTCAAAACGGCCAATTCGGGGACGAATTGTTCTTGAAGCAAATAACCATGATCATGTGGTTGACAATATGGAAGGGATTTCAGCTCACACCAACAAAAAAGGTGAGACGATCATTACCTTACTTTCAGATGATAACTTCAATGGCTTTCAACAAACGTTACTGATGCAATTTGCTTTGCCTAAGAACTGGAAAGTTGCTTGGAAGTAAAATTTATGGCGCTTTAGATGCCTATAGAATATCTTCGCAAACTCTCTCACGGCTATTCCATCGCTGAAGCGGTGGGCCTGCGAGGGCGCGGCGCTAAGCGCCGGTCACCGCTGGGTGTCTATCACATAGCTACAGCCTTTAGAGCTATTGATGCGACCTCAGCAACAGAAAAAGCCAAGCGCTAAGGCCTGGCTTATAAATTCTTCTTAAAAGAAAGTGTGCTTTATGCAGTTGCTGCTGCAGCTTTCTTTTCGATTTCGCGTTTGATGCGACGTGCTGCAATTGAAAGCTCTGTTTTGCGAGCTTTGATTAGAAATTCATCTAACCCACCACGATGTTCAACTGAGCGAAGTGCATGTGCACTTACACGTAGGTTAAATTTGCGGCCTAAGCTTTCGCTTTGTAGGCTTACATTGCACAGATTTGGCAAAAAACGACGACGAGTTTTATTGTGCGCATGGCTCACATTGTTGCCTGACTGCACTGACTTGCCTGTTAATTCACAGCGCCGTGACATCTCTTAAATCCTTATAAACTTGCTTCTATTTTCTTGCACCCTCATTAACACTGGGTGATCTAGATAAATAGAGCCGCACTCATATTTGTGCTTATAAAATTGCTTGCTTCTCAATTGCAATTGATTATGGACAATGCCTAAAACGAGACAATGCCAGATGTTTAACCACCAATCAGCTTATTGAGAAAATTCATGCATCAGAAAAATTCTTGTGCATAAGCGGCCCTTTATAATGCACTTTTTCCCTGAACGTCAAGGGTTTCGGTTGAGTGTTTTTTCATTTTTATGAAAAGAATTTTGCCCCTTCTTCATCAAAATTGTGTCTCTTTCGCCTTTTTGGACAAAATAAACGCTCAATTTACTTAATATTCTTGTCATTTATCTCCTTAATACTTCTAATAATAGATAAGTATGAGACATTAAGTTAATGGCGTTTTGGGCTTTTTTAACCCCTTTAGGGAAGCAATTTGGTTCTTCATAGGGGCATCACTTAAATTTTATTTTAATGCTAAGAGGGCTATTTGTTAACTTTGGATTTATTAAACTTTGGCTTTTTTAAAGACGTCTCATCTTTAAGGAGTAATAGATGACAGCCTTTAGCCATAGATTTGACCAAATCAAGCTTTACGGCTGTTGGTGATGGTTTTGTGTTTGTTCTGATTTCATATCATCATATTTCGCTATCACTTAAACTCATGTGAATTTAGCTCTATTGCATTTGGTTTGCTTTTTTTAAGTGTGACTATTGGTAAAGTTTTTTAAATTTTAAGATTTTGTATTCCATAATCATATTCTTAATTGATTGGGCGTAATTAATTGGGATTAATATTGATTAGTGATGGTAATAAGCTGAATTCAGCTTTTGTTGGGTAATATATTATGAAAAATTGTCTGAATAGAACTGGCGTTTTCAATTGGGGCGTTCATCAGAATTGTTCAAAAAGGTCTAAGAGTTCTAATAAACTTCTTAAATCTTTTTCTCTTTCTCTTCTTCTAGCATTGACGCCAATTGCGGTTTCAACGTCTCATGCTGGTGAAACAACTGTTCAGGCTGTTTATAAAATCAACGCGCCTGTTGGAAGCGGTAAATTTCACTTTGCTTCTGCTCAATCTGGCAATCGTTATAAAATGCAAGGTTCGGCTAAATTTAAAGCTTTTCTTGGGTTTTATAAGTGGAAGAGCTCAGTTGCTAGCAATGGCTATATTTATGGCTATAAACCACGCCCTAACATTTACGCTTTCACAGCTCGCAGTGATGAAAAAGCTGAAGCGATACGGATGAATTTTTCCAGGAGTGGCGTGAAGAAAATTAAGGCCGTTCCGCCAAATCGGCCTCATCCAAAACGAATTAAAGTCAACAAATCTCATTTAAGAAATGTTGTTGACCCACTAAGCGCCATGCTTGCTTTTACGGACAAAGCACCAAGCCTTACAAATGGCACGAGAGCTTGTAACCGTAGTATTAAGATTTTTGATGGTCGTCAGCGCTTTAATGTGTCTTTAAGCTTCAAACGCAAGGCCTATGCTAAACTTTCTAATGGGCAATCTCGCACTGCTTTTGTTTGCCGCGCCAAATATAAACCTGTTGCAGGGCACAAGCGCAAAAATAAAGCGGTTTCTTACATGGCGAATTCTAAGGGGCTAGAAATTTGGCTGGTGCCTTTGCCGAAGGCGAAAATGTATGTGCCTTATAAAATCGTTGTGCCGATTATGATTGGAACAGCAAGTGCTGAATTAGATAGTTTTAGAGTTTCTGGATCTAAAACAGGTAATATCGCTTTAGCTCGCTGATTGGCATTAAGTTCATTTTGTTAAATTTATAAACCCCACCTGAATGACTTATTCAAGTGGGGTTTTGTTTGTTTTAGTGTGTTGCCTTTTTTTGCAAACCACTTAGAGCTTCTTCGCCCCAGAGATTTTTTATCCGTTGATCTCTACCACAGCTAAAGCGGTAATATTTATAGCGGATTGGATTTGTTTGATAATAGTTCTGATGATAGCCCTCGGCCTTATAAAACATTTTTGCTTTTAGAATTGGTGTTACTATTTTTCCTTTTAACTTCCCTTTTGTTTGCTCATGAGCTTTTGAGGCTGTGGCTAATTTGAACTGTTCATCATTGGTTGGGAAAATGGCGGTTCTGTATGATGCGCCTCTGTCACAAAACTGGCCGCCAGCATCTGTTGGATCTACCGTGCGCCAAAAAATATGTAAGAGCTGTTTGTAAGAGACAATTGATGGATCGTAGGTAATTTCAACGGCTTCGAAATGGCCTGTATTTTTATAGGTAACCTCTTTATATGTTGGGTTTTCTGTTTTACCACCAGTGTAACCAGAAATGGTCTTTATCACGCCTTTCACTTTGTCAAAATCGGATTCAACGCACCAAAAACACCCGCCTGCAAAAATGGCTGTTTCAGTTTTTGCTTGGTGTTCAGCTTTTTTTTCAGATTCAGTTTTTATAACACCGTTATTTTGCTCACTTCGACCAACTGAAATGAAGCCGATTAGTACAAGAGACATAACACCTATGACTTTAAGGAAATGCCGGCGTTTTCTGGGTAGTTGTAGCATAATTTTATCTTTCCATCCTTACCATATACATGACACATACATGGCTTTTGGTAATTGCCTCGTATTTATTGTTCTATCATCACGATAAAAAACTGTCCTTTATGGAGAATAGGATAATTTGAGAAAATTACGAGAGGAGTTCACAAGAATCTGATGAAAGTTGAAACACTCACACGGCCAAATTTTTAGGCACTTCATATAGAAATTGCCCTAGGATTGCCTTTTTAAATTTTTATCTTGTTACAAGGTTGTTGCAAATTTTCATTATACGCAAAAGGATGTATGTTCAGTTTTGAAAAATACCGATCATGTGATAATTTGTTTGAAGTTAAAGTGTTTGTAATTCGGGCTTAAGTCTCATATGTAAAGTGTAACTAAACTTACTTTACATCTGGTTTTAACATTTTCTTTTCATTGCCTTTATGCGCCGACATTGTGAATGTTGGCCGGTTTGTAAAAATTGAGAAATTCTTATGTCTTCACACCCCAACGCCTCTGATCTATATGGCGTCCCTGGTGCTTCTAATGTCACGGCTGTTCTTGGACCAACGAATACGGGTAAAACTCATCTCGCGATTGAGAGAATGCTTGGGCATCATAGCGGATTGATTGGCTTGCCTTTGCGCCTTTTAGCACGGGAAGTTTATGACAAGATTGTTGATCGTATTGGCGCGTCTCATGTGGCTCTTATTACAGGCGAAGAGAAAATAAAGCCGAAGAATGCGCGCTACTGGGTTTCTACCGTTGAAGCGATGCCGCGGGATTTAAATGTTGAATTTGTGGCTGTGGACGAAATTCAACTTTCTGCTGACCCTGAGCGTGGGCATGTTTTCACTGATCGGTTATTTCATGCGCGCGGCACTGAGGAGACTTTATTACTTGGAGCTGAGACAATGCGCACAGCACTGAATGTGTTGTTGCCAGGTGTTAATTTTATTTCTCGCCCGCGTCTTTCAAAATTAAGTTATGCAGGCCCGAAGAAAATTTCTCGCCTCCCAAGACGAACAGCTATTGTAGCTTTTTCTGTGCGTGATGTTTATGAAATTGCAGAGCTTATTCGCAGGCAGCGCGGCGGTGCAGCTGTGGTTCTTGGGGCGCTGAGCCCTCGTACGCGTAATGCTCAAGTGGCGCTGTTTCAATCTGGTGAAGTTGACTTTCTTGTCGCGACTGACGCCATTGGAATGGGCCTTAATTTAGATGTTCAGCATGTGGCCTTTGCTGGTAATCGTAAGTTTGATGGCATTCATCACCGGGAATTATTACCGACAGAAGTGGCGCAAATTGCTGGACGTGCCGGACGCCATTTAACAGATGGTACATTTGGGGTGACAGGAGATGTTCACCCCTTTGATTCTGAATTGATTAATTCCATTGAGGCGCATGAATTTGAGCAAGTAAAAGCTTTGCAATGGCGGGCTCGAACTCTTGATTTTGCCTCTGTTCCTCGGTTGTTAGAGTCGTTGAAACTTTCACCCCAGAAGCCTTATTTGCAAAAGGCTCGGGAAGCTGATGATGTTCTTGCTCTTGAAGCTCTTTCAACTGATCAAGATATTTTAAAATTTGCTCAAGGCCCCGTTAATGTTCAACGACTTTGGGAAGTTTGCCAGCTGCCTGATTATCGTAAAATTGGTATTGGTGATCATAGCGAGCTTGTTCGGCAATTATTCCACTTTATTATGAATGAAAATGGCCTCATTCCTGATGATTGGTTTTCTTCACAAATTGAGCAGCATAATCGTGTAGAAGGTGATATAGATACTCTACAAACACGGCTGGCTCACATTAGAACTTGGACATTTGTTGCAAATAGGGTTGACTGGTTGTCTGATCCAACCTATTGGCAAGAGAAGACCCGTGAGATAGAAGATAGTTTGTCTGATGCTTTGCATGAAGCGTTAACAAAGCGGTTTGTTGATAAGCGCACTAGTACACTGATGAAACGACTACGTGATAGTGACGACTTATATGTTGAGATTAATGATCATGGACAAGTTTATGTCGAGGATCATTTGATAGGAAAAATTTCCGGTTTTCAATTTACACCTGTTAGCGAGAGCACTGGTGTTGATGGCCGGGCCGCACGAGCAGCGGCTGCAAAGGTATTGACTAAAGAATTGGCTATGCGTTCAGAACAATTATTATCTGCTGAAAAAACTGAATTTAGTTTCTCTCCCAATGGTGAGGTCTTATGGAAAGACAGCCCCGTTGCTTCGTTGCAAAAAGGAGAGCATATTTTAAGACCCGTTGTCCTTTTAAAAGCTGACGAACAGCTGAATGGATCTCAAAGAGAAGAAACTCTTTCTAAAATTCAGTCAATTGTTAATGATTTGATTGCCGAGAAACTCGGCCCTCTTGTTAACCTTGAAAAGGATGAAGAGCTTAATGGCCTTGCTAGAGGCATTGCTTTTCAACTTATTGAGAATTTAGGTATTTTGGAGCGCGAACCAATTGCTCAAGACATTCGTCAACTTGACCAAGATGCGCGCAAACAATTACGTAAATTTGGTGTTCGCTTTGGTGCGTTTAACATTTATTTCCCGCTATTATTAAAACCGGCGGCGGCTGAGTTAAACTGTCTCTTATGGCTGTTGTTCACTGAAAACATTGAAAATCAAGAAAAGTGGGAGCTGCCACGTGCTGGGTTAACTTCTGCAGCTCATACTCCTGAAATTGAGGCAGCTTATTACCGCACTGCTGGTTTCCATGTTTGTGGGAACCGGGTTGTTCGGGTTGATATGTTGGAGCGGTTGGCTGATCAAATCAGACCATTGGTTTCTTGGCGCAAACCCAAAACATCTGACCTTCAAGCGACTTCTCAAAAAGAAGAAATCGCAGCTACACCAAAAGATGCCGATGAAGCTGCAAATGCCGAGAAGCAAGCAGCAGACAAACAGGCAACTGATGGGACACCTCTAAACGAAACTTCTTCAGACGAAACGGCTGCTCTTTCAACATCAGCTGAAATTACTGATGCAAGCCCTCAGAATAACGAAAAACAAACTGCTCAAACTGATGCAAAGAAAATAGCTTCTAAAGACAGTTCTGAAACTGAGCAGCCTAATGGCTCGACAGGTGATGGTGGCTTTATCATCATTCCTGAGATGATGTCGATTATGGGTTGTTCGGCGGAAGAGCTTGGTGTTGTTTTACGTTCTTTAGGATTTGCGCCTGATAAGCGGAAACAAAGCAAGCCAGATGATAAAACAACAAACGAGGCCTCTTCTTTAGCTGACACAGCTGAAAAGACTTCAGAAGAAACCAAAGAAGCAGCTGCCAATGGCGATGACCTAAAGGCTGGTGCCTCTGGGACTGATGAAGCTGAAGTTTCTTCTAAAGATGAAGAAGAAGCTGTAATTATCGTATGGCGTCCTCGCCGGAAATCTGGCTTTAACCGTTCTCATAATTCTTCACAAAAGCGTTCTCACAACAAGCGCCACTCAGCTTCTGATGGAGAGGGACATAAAAACCGCTCTTCTAACAGAAATCGAGGTAAGAAACCTTTTAAAAATGCTGGTGGACATTCCGGTGCTAAGGGTGCCGGTGGTAAGGGTGGAAATGGCTTTAAAAAGAACAATGGTGGCAAAAAACAATCACAAATGCGTGAGAAAAAAATAGACCCTGATTCACCTTTTGCGAAATTACAGGCTCTTAAAGACCAAATTGAAGACAAAGCTGGATAAGTAGTGCTGGATGAGTAAAGAGGTAACCGAGCGGCGGATTGATCAATGGCTTTTCTATTCGCGATTGGTTAAATCACGAAGTCTTGCAGGTCGTCTGGTTGAAGCAGGTAAAATACGCGTTAATAAGGTTAAGATTAGCAAACCATCCTCTCTTATTCGTCAGGGCGATGTTATTACATCGATGATCAATCGAGATTTAAGAGTGATCGAGGTTTTAGATCTCGGTGTTCGCCGAGGCCCTGCTAGTGAAGCTCAAAGCTTGTATAATGATATCACTCCAAAAGAAACACCAAGACCAAAACCAGGAAAATTTACTGCTAAAACGCCAAGTCGTCCTAAAGGAGGGGGACGGCCGACGAAAAAAGACCGCAGGAAATACGATTCTATAAAACCTGATCCTGGAGATTTGTAAAATTGGATAAAACTATTTCTTTTTCACTGCTTGTACTCTTTTTAG
>CBDDLE010000003.1:0-528310 GCA_965230545.1 Hyphomicrobiales bacterium
TGCAGGATATGGCCTCTCTATGTGAGCTAGAATCCATTGCGTCTTTGATTGTAACTGAAGAAGAAATAAAGAACCGCACCTATTGTAGGAACTTAGAAAAATTCACCGCTGCCCTCAAAGCACACCTGAAAAAAGCGGATTGTGAGCCCGGAGAAAAAGAGCAGTCAATAGGCGAATGAAATACTCCTTTAACAATCTCAATTTTTCAAATTATTAAAGCTTCACCCTTGTCTATGCTATAGGGCTTTATTGCTGAGTTTATAAAAGCGGATCATTTTTAGACAGCGTAGATAAATAAGCCATAAAATCGGCAAGTACTTCTGCTCCAAATTGGAATTCAGGCATTGCTTCATGTCCTACTACAATTCCCTCGCTGAGTGCTTTTGCTAAATTTTCAGGGGACCAGTTTTTTACAACTTGATGAAAAGGTGGCGCCTTAGGAAAAGGACTGTCACCATCTGCAGAAATTGAGTGACATCCAGAACAAAGTGTCTCAGCAATTGTTTTGCCATCCTCTGCGTCTCCACTCTCTGTGGCCTCAACCGGTGCCACTGAGAATAAAAACAAAAGACAAAAAACAATGAGGCTTTTACAAATTAAATTAAGAAAAGACAATTTTACAATCATAAGTACTTACCTTTCCTTATGATTATTTTTGCAGAGTTTTTAGATATAGGACAAGCCCCTCTAAAAGTTGATTTACCTTCCTTTCAATAGCAGGTACATCTTCTTGAGGGATGCCTTCAACCAATGCTAAAATGGCAAACCATTGCCCCCAAACAGGCATTTCTGCGTTCCCATGAGCCTCAGGCATTAATCGTCCATCTATGGTTTTAATTACTCGCTGAGATGGAAACTCACCTTTATTGCGTTTGGTCAACAGAGTGAGATCAGCTGGTTTCTTTATCAAACTTTCAGCAACCGGCCCATCACCACCCCCTGTAACTCCATGACATGAAATACAAAACCGGCGGTAGTTTTCTTTCCCATCCTTGACAATATCAGCATATGCAGTCATTTGAGATTGAAACATAAAGAAAAGACCAAACACCATCATCTGTATAAATTTTATCATAATATTCCTGATCCTTTCTCAAAACTATATGACCAGCTACGGCCCTATTAGGTGCCCACCTCTGTGATAATTAACAGACGCTTCAAAAAAACTGATTGAGATCAACCAAGATTTAAGGCCATTGCTTTTGAACCAATGCCAGCCTTCTATTTTAAATTATCGCTATATATATGAAAGTAAGTTCAGCAACTTATCTACTCGTGAAGGAAAATGTCTGCACCAGTTGTTTGGCTACAAATATCTCAAGCTGGAACTTAATAATTCTTAAGTACGCTAACGGGTTATATTCCATCACGATAAAAAAATTTGTTGCTCGGATTATTTAACCGTTTTTAGTGTCGCTTCAGCAACTTCATCTTTAATGCTTGAACTTAAATTAAAAATCTTGGTAGCTTCACTGACATATTCGTGGGCTGCTACATCATAAAATTCCATTAGGTTATCATTATAAATTCTAGGGGTCTGAGAGCTGACGACCTTTTTGGCCGTTTCAATGTCTACTTCGAGCCTATGGCTAATGAAATTCATCATCTCTAAATTTATTGAGAACAAAGTCTGGCATAAATTACTATTGATTTGAACCGATGAGGTTAAAAGATCATTTCCAAGGTCTATCAAATCAAACATGGAAGATTGCTCAGTGGGGGGAGCATCCCCTGTTTCCGTTTTTTTCACAATACACATCTCCAATTATTTCATAGTTAGAAGACAATTATATTGTAGGATATCATTACTCATAAACACTTTGATTGATGCATATCAATAAGGAATTAAAGTAAAATTGGAAATCAAGTTCATCGAACGAATTTATTTAAAACCATCGCTAAGAATGGAAGAAGGAGAAGCTTTAAAGTCGCTCTCTGTATGAAACTTGAACGGCAAATTCAGACCTCTCTTAAACTGGTGCTGAGTTTGGAGAAAAACATTTTATTTTTTTCGATCACATATTCATGCAGCTTTCCCCTGGTGACCTTTTTGTTTTGTACCGACCAGAGGTGGGTTTGGGAGTGAATTTGGTTTGGTTATAAAAGGAGCATTAAACAGCACTCTTAAAGTCAGGGTTAATTCACACTTTGAACGATAACCATGAAAGTTACTCGACAAGCTAAATAATTTCTTGATGAAACTTTATGCATTTCTTTTCATCGCGGACTATAAATTGGGCATTTTTTCAACCCAAATCTCAGCAAACCATCATCCAAGCTAATTTTAATCTGTTTTTTTCCAAGCTTTTTGTAAAATATTTCAAAATATTCAATTTTTCAAAGTTGGCATGGGGGTTGCGAAAGGGTGACTATAATTTAGCTGCTTGCCTATTTTTCGGGCGGCCTCTTTCGTTGGAGATAAAATGTCTGAGACCTCTTCCTCACGGCTTAATCTGTTTTCACTTGAGCCGAAGATTAAAACTTTGCATCTCACATGGATTGCATTTTTTATCAGCTTTTATGTTTGGTTTAACTTTGCGCCTTTGCTTTCATCTATTCGTGAAACATTTGGCTTGTCTGACCAGGACATCAAAGCCCTTCTTATTTTAAACGTTGCGTTGACTATTCCGGCTCGCATCGCGATTGGTATTGCTGTTGACCGTTTTGGTCCTCGTAAAACCTATAGTACACTCCTTACACTTTCTGGTGTTTTATGTTTGGCTTTTGCTTTTGCGAAAGATTTCCAGACATTGGCCATTACACGTTTTTTGCTTGGCTTTGTCGGCGCTGGTTTTGTGATTGGCATTCGCATGGTTGGTGAATGGTTCCCGGCTAAACAAGTTGGTATTGCTGAAGGCATTTATGGTGGCTGGGGCAATTTTGGCTCAGCTGCTGCTGCAATGAGCATTCCAACGATTGCTCTCTTTTATGGTGGCGATGAAGGGTGGCGCTATGCGGTTGCTACAACTGGTGTGATTGCCTTTATTTATGGTGTTATTTACTTTTTTTCAGTGAGTGATACCCCTAAAGGTGCGACATACTTCAAGCCCAAAAAAGCAGGTGCTTTAGAGGTGACTAGTAAAGGTGATTTCTTTCTTTACATCAGCATGCAAGCGCCATTGCTTTTGGCGTTGGCCGTTCTCACTTGGAAGCTTGGCCCTTCTAATTTGAAGATGATTGATGGAACGAGCCAGATCATTATTTATGGTGTTCTTATGCTTTTATATACCTATCAAGTTCTTCAAGCTTACCGCATAAACAAAGATATTTTTACAACTGAAGTTGATGAAATTCATAAATATGAGTTTCGCCAAGTGGCCGTTTTAAACCTTGCTTATCTTGTTACTTTTGGTTCTGAATTGGCGGTTGTTTCTATGTTGCCGCTGTTCTTTAAAGATACCTTTGGTTTGAGCCAGGTGCTAGCAGGCTTGCTTGCTTCTGGTTATGCCTTTATGAACTTAGCCGCTCGCCCTGGTGGTGGTTATATTTCTGATAAGTTTGGGCGCCGGAAAACCTTGCTTATTCTACTTGCCGGATTGACGCTTGGTTACTTTGGCATGTCTCAGATTAATTCTGAATTCTGGTTGCCTTTAGCCGTTGTTATGACCATGTGTTGTTCGTTCTTCGTGCAAGCTGGTGAGGGCGCTGTTTTTGCGATGGTTCCAATTATCAAACGCCGCATGACAGGGCAAATTGCCGGTATGGTTGGGGCTTATGGTAATGTGGGGGCGGTTTGTTTCTTAACAGTGCTTTCTTTTGTGGAACCTAAAGTGTTCTTCCTTGTGATCGCTTCGGCTGCTATTTTCACCTTTATTATCACTTTCTTTTTCTTGAAAGAGCCTGAAGGTCAGATGGCTGAAGTGATGCCTGATGGATCAGTGCAGATGATTGATGTGACGTAAGTTTTAAGTTTCATCATTTACGATAAACAAAAAAAGGCCCGCACTTTAATTGAATGCGGGCCTTTTTCAAAATAAGCTATTTTATTCCTCCGCTTATCATTAGGGGGGTGAAAGAATGGAGACCGGTTTAAATGAAACTTCCTGAAATTTCTATCGGGCAATATTCTGACAAAGGCTTAAAGGCGCGCAATGATGATTCATACGGCGTTGTGATGCCTGAGCCCCCTTTGTTAATGAACAAGGGGATTGCTATGGCGATTGCTGATGGCATGAGCACAAGCGAAGCGGCCAAGGAAGCGAGCGAGAGTTGTATCAAAAGTTTTTTGATGGACTATTACTCCACCCATGATAGCTGGACTGTTCAAACCTCTGTTGCACGGGTTTTGAACGCAACCAACCGTTGGCTTTATGGGCAGGGGCAAACTCAATATTTATCTGACCGGGGGATGGTGAGTACCTTTTCTGGGTTGGTGCTTAAATCTGGTATTGCTTATGTGTTTCATGCTGGCGATAGTCGCATCTCTCTTTTGCGACAAGGTTCAATTGAGCCTTTGACGAAGGAACATCGAACACGCCTTTCTCGTAGCGAAGAGGTGCTCTCTCGTGCTTTTGGCATCGACCCGGAACTTGAGATTGATTATAAATCCCTTCCTCTTAGAGATGATGACATTCTTATTTTTACGACCGATGGCGTTCATGATTTTGTTAACTCACCAGACATCATTTCAACCATTAAAAAAGAAGATGATTTAAACGATGCCGCAAAAGCGCTTTCTCGCCTCGCCATTGAAAATGGTAGTGAAGATAATGTGACTTGCCAGATTGTGCAGATTTCCTCTGTAGGGGAAGCTGACGCGAATTCACGAAAAACGATTTTAGCTTCCCTGCCCTTTCCGCCTGATCTTGAGCCACAAAGCAAATTTGAGGGCTATGAGATCATCAAGCTTTTGCATGCCAGCAATAAGACGCAAATTTATTTAGCTAAAATTGAAGAAACTGGGCAACGGGTTGTTTTAAAAACGCCGTCAGTGAATTTTGAAGATGACCCTTTATATATTGAGCATTTCACTCGAGAAGAATGGATTGGTCGTTCGCTTAATTCTGAGCATGTGGTGAAAGTGATTGAGCCAGCACAGCAAAGACGCGCACTTTATTACACCACTGAATATATTGAAGGGGTGACGCTTGCTCAATGGATGAATGATAACCCGGAGCCGAGTGTGCATGAGGTGCGTGAAATCATTGTGCAAGTTGCGAGGGGATTGCGTAGCTTTCATCGAAAGGAAATGCTGCATCAGGACCTAAAGCCAGATAATATTATGATTGATAAAAATGGTGTTGTGAAACTGGTTGATTTTGGCTCTACCTGGGTGGCAGGTCTTGAGGAGATTTCGCCTTCAAATGAATTACAGATGCGTGGGACTGTTGATTATACAGCGCCTGAATATCACCTTGGTGTCAAGCCAAGTAAAAAGGCTGATATTTATTCTCTTGGTGTTTTGGCCTATGAAATGCTGACCCATAAACTCCCCTTTGGGAAGGGATTTGCGACAAAAGGGTTGGTTGAGAAATTAAAACACACCCTTGCTCATCATCACCGAGATGATATTCCTTATTGGGTTTCTGCAGCTCTTCGTAAAGCTGTTCGGCGTAACCCCTCATTTCGCTATGACACCCTTTCAGAATTTGAACAGGATCTATATAAGCCCAATCCCAAATTCTTAAATGAAAGCCATGTGCCATTAATTGAGAAAAACCCAATCGTCTTCTGGAAATCTATCTCATTGATCTTATTGGTTATTAACCTTGTTTTATTGTATCAGCTTCTACGCTAGCCTTTTTAAACTTAACTCCAAACGACCTGGCTAACGAACAAATAACCGGCACCATAAACCGTTTTAATCAACACTGGTTTTCTTGGGTTATCTTCCAATTTTGAGCGCAACCTTGAAATTCTCACATCAACGCTTCGGTCAAAGTTTAAATCCGGGTCATCTGTGATTTGGTCTAGAATTTGAGATCTAGAGAGAAGGCGGTTTGGATTATCGACAAAAACTTTTAAAATCGCTGCTTCCCCGTGAGAGAGGTATTGATCTTCTTTCTCTACTTCTCCCACCCAACTTAATTTATATGTATTGAAATCAATTTCCCAATTACCAAATGCAGCTATCTCATTTAATTTTTCTGATGGTTTTGTTCGTCTGGTTCTTCGCAAAACGGCATGTACTCTTGCAACCACTTCATTGGGCTCGAAAGGTTTTACGATATAATCGTCAGCCCCTAGTTTAAGTGCTGTTATTTTTTCATCAGCAGCTGAGCGATCAGAGATAATTATACTAGCTGAATCGGTGGATGAAATGATGACATCTAACAGTTTCATTCCATCTTGGTCTGGCAGACTTAAGGCTATGAGGCAAACATCCGGCTTTATTGTTTCCATAACGCTTAAGAAGGAGCTTCCATTTCCAAAACTAGACGTGCGAAATCCATCTTGTTGCAAAAAGGTTTGCAGCAGCACTGAACTATCTGGATCACCTTCTATGATAGCTACGTGGCTATCGGTTTTGTTGTCTGCCATTTTGGTTTCTGACCATTTATTATTTCGTGTAATCGTTTTAGTGTTATTTTATGACTTATTTTGTCAATGATTGGTGAATGATGTTGAGTAACTTTTTATCAAAGGGCTTCCAACATGTCTAAACCTCTTTTTCGCCTTCAGAGAAAATCGGGCACAACCTTATTTAGGCATTGAATTTAAAAGAGATCTCATGCCTTCAATGATGGCTTTTGAGCATACTCTTACTCGCTCTAATTGCGCGTAATCCTCGTGAACAATGTACCAGAAAGTCCGTTTGAATGAAATTTCATCAGGTAAAACCTTGACCAAACTATCATGAGATTGCGCCATAAAATCATGTAAAATGCCCACTCCAGCACCATTGAGAACCGCGTTTAATTGCACATGTACACTCGTGCTTGTGAGGTGAGGGTTAAAAGCCCCATCAACAAGAGGGATATAGTCTAACTCATCATCAAAAATCATATCTGAAATATATCCAATACCTCTTACCTTAATAAGATCTGAGACTTTTTTAATCGTTTTTTGCTGCCTTAAATAGTTTTTAGACCCGTATAAATGGAGTTTATAGTCGGCAATTTTTTGCACCCGCACGCGGCCTTTTTCAGGCCTGGAAACAGCGATAACAAAATCGGCTTCTCTTTTAGAGAGTGAAAATTTTTGCGGTAAGGCCACAAGTTGCATTTCAAGTTTTGGATAAGTTTCACAAAGCTTTTGCGCCACTCCTACAACTATATGGGAAGCAACTCCCTCAGGCACACCAACGCGCACAGGACCAGAAAGCTTTTCCTTCTGCCCACCAAAGGTGTCTTCAGCAACCAGAGCTTCACTTTCAATTCTCTCAGCAAAAGGAATTAATTCACCGCCTGCTCTTGTCAAGCTATAGCCGGTTGGCGCGCGGTCAAATAGGACAATATTTAAGGCTTCTTCTAAAGATTTTATTCGCCGGGCCACCGTGGCATGGTCTACGCCTAATTGGCGCCCTGCAACACTTAATCGACCAGAGCGTGCTACAGCCAGAAAGAAGCGATAATCATTCCAATTAAGGGGCATTTTGAGCTTCCTCCTAGATTTTTGATTTTTATTATCAGCACGTTTCACCTGCTTTGAGCGTTAGCAAATTTAATGTGAAGCGTTCACGTTATCACAATAATCCTCACCTGTGAATTTTTGCACAATTGATAGCGCATTCTAAGCACTTTCGCTTGTACCCAGCTGTTTGTATACTAAAGTCCAATCAGGCGCTGACCGGCTATAAAATGCTATCGAAAGAATGCATTTGAATTGCTTTATGAATAACTGCTTGTCTGGCCAGATTTTCGCTAAATAATTGATCAACATTGTTTTAAATGAAATGAAAGACTGTCCTCATGGTAACTGAAATTGGAAATCTGATTGGTGGAAAGCAAGTTTCTAGTACATCTAGCCGCACTGGAGATGTTTTTAACCCTGCAACAGGTGACGTCATTGCCAAGGTTGCTCTTTCTAACGCGAACGACTTAGCTAAAGCTGTGGAAGTTGCTAAAAAAGCTCAACCAGCTTGGGCAGCGACCAACCCCCAAAAACGTGCTCGTGTGATCATGAGATTTATTGAATTGCTGAACATCGATATGGACAAACTTGCAGAAGCTTTATCTCGCGAGCACGGCAAAACCATGCCTGATGCGAAAGGCGATGTTATTCGCGGCCTTGAAGTTGCTGAATTTTGCTTGGGCGCTCCTCACCTTCTTAAGGGAGAATTCACTGAAGGAGCTGGTCCGAATATTGATATTTACTCAATGCGCCAACCCTTAGGTGTTGTTGCTGGCATTACACCATTTAATTTCCCGGCTATGATCCCTATGTGGAAATTTTGCCCTGCGATTGCTGCGGGCAATGCTTTCATTCTTAAGCCTTCAGAGCGCAACCCCACTGTGCCTATCATGCTTGCTGAATTAATGCGCGAGGCCGGGTTGCCTGACGGCATTTTAAATGTTGTGAATGGTGACAAGGAAGTGGTTGATGCCATTCTTGATCATGAAGATATATCGGCAGTTGGTTTTGTGGGCTCTACTCCGATTGCTGAATATATTTATTCGCGGGGCTGTGCAAACGGTAAACGTGTTCAATGTTTTGGCAGCGCGAAAAACCACATGGTCATTATGCCTGACGCTGATCTTGACCAAGCGGCTGATGCCCTGATTGGAGCTGGCTATGGCGCAGCAGGTGAACGCTGCATGGCAATTTCTGTGGCCGTTCCTGTTGGCAAAAAGACGGGGGATGAACTCATTGCAAAATTAAAACCACGTGTGGAAGCTCTTAAGATTGCCCCTTATACAGATGGTGATGACGCTGACTTTGGCCCATTGATTACGAAGGCTGCGCGCGAGAGGGTGCTTGGCCTTGTTAACTCAGGTGTTGAACAAGGGGCTGATTTGGTTGTTGATGGCCGTGATTTTAGCATGCAAGGCTATGAAGATGGCAACTTCATTGGTGGCTGCCTTTTTGACAATGTCACAACTGAGATGGACATTTACAAGGAAGAAATTTTCGGCCCTGTGCTTAGTGTGATGCGTGCTGAGACCTATGAGGATGGCATTCGCCTGCCTATGGAAAATGAATATGGCAATGGTGTTTCAATCTTTACTCGTGATGGTGATACGGCGCGCGATTTCACATCTCGCATTAATGTTGGCATGGTTGGTGTGAATGTGCCTATTCCTGTGCCGCTTGCTTATTACACATTTGGTGGATGGAAAAAATCTGGCTTTGGCGATTTGAACCAACATGGACCAGATGCTTTTCGTTTTTACACAAAAACAAAAACTGTCACTTCACGCTGGCCATCTGGCATTAAAGAGGGAGCTGAATTTGTTATACCAACCATGAGCTAACCTTATCTCATAATTCACTCTCCCTTGGTCTTTTTGGCTTTTGAAAAAACTAAGAAGCTGAAAATAAAAGGGAGAGGATGCTTTGACTTTAAGCACTAACGAGCAGGTTTGCAGATATGAATAATTTTGATTTGAACGAAGAACAATTAGCCATACAGGAAATGGCGCTTGGCTTTGCTGTTGAAAAAATTGCTCCTCATGCTGTTCGCTGGGATAAAGACAAACACTTTCCACTGGATGTAATTAAAGAGGTTGCTCCTCTTGGTATGGCTGGCATTTATGTGAACGAGGATGTGGGAGGTTCTGGGCTTGGGCGCCTTGATGCTGCGATTGTTTTTGAAGCTTTAGCGACTGGCTGCCCTGCAACTTCCGCTTTTATCTCTATTCATAATATGACCGCCTGGATGATTGATCAATTTGGCTCAACGGAACAAAGACAAAAATGGGTACCCCAACTTTGTTCAATGGATTTAATTGGCGCATATTGTTTAACCGAACCTGGCTCAGGCTCTGATGCCGCAGCGTTGAAAACACGTGCCGTTCGTGATGGGGACCATTATATTTTAAACGGGCAAAAGCAATTTATCTCTGGGGCTGGGGCTGCTGGTGTTTACATTGTTATGGTGCGCACTGGTGAGGAGGGGCCAAACGGCATTTCAGCTCTCTTAGTGCCAGCAGATACGCCAGGTTTAAGTTTTGGACCAAATGAGCATAAAATGGGATGGAATGTTCAACCAACCTGCGCCATGATTTTTGAAGATGCCCGTGTGCCCGTTGAGAACCTG
This sequence comes from Hyphomicrobiales bacterium, assembly GCA_965230545.1. Classification (GTDB taxonomy): domain Bacteria; phylum Pseudomonadota; class Alphaproteobacteria; order Rhizobiales; family HXMU1428-3; genus HXMU1428-3. The sequence continues at coordinate 10,139 of CBDDLE010000003.1, forward strand.
ATTGGTGAAGAAGGTGAGGGCTTTAAAATTGCCATGGCTGGTCTTGATGGAGGAAGACTTAACATTGGCGCTTGCTCCCTGGGTGGTGCCCAGGCTGCTTTTGACAAAGCTCTTACCTATATGGATGAGCGAGAAGCTTTTGGGAAAAAGCTTAACGATTTCCAGGGATTACAATTTCGCATTGCTGAGATGAAAATGAATTTGGAAGCGGCGAGAACGCTCCTTTACAAAGCGGCTTGTAAACTTGATCAGAAAACACATGATGCAACGATGTGGTGCTCAATGGCTAAAGCCCGGGCGACTGAAACAGGTTTTGAAGTGGCTGATCAAGCTCTGCAACTGCATGGTGGCTATGGCTATTTATCTGAATATGGCATTGAAAAAATCGTTCGTGATTTACGTGTTCACCGTATTCTTGAAGGCACAAATGAAATTATGCGTTTGATCATTTCTCGGCAACTGATCAAAGAGGCCCGCTCATGAGTGATAATGATCTTATAATTTCTCAAGATGGTTTCATTGGCCGGTTTCATTTGAACCGCCCCAATGCTTTAAATGCTCTCACTGCTGCAATGGCCTATAGAATGAAAGACCAGCTTGAGGCCTGGGCAGGCGATGACAGCATCTCTTTTGTACTTGTTGATGCTGAGGGGAACCGCGCTTTTTGTGCCGGCGGTGATATTCGTGACCTTTATGAAAATGGTAAAAAAGACCCTCAACCTGGCCGCGATTTTTGGCGCGAAGAATACAAGTTAAACGCGCTTATTCACAACTACCCCAAACCATATATTGCTTTCATGAATGGTATTGTCATGGGCGGTGGTGTTGGCATTTCTTCACATGGGTCGCACCGGATTGTAACTGAAAATACTATGCTTGCTATGCCTGAAACTGGCATTGGTTTTTTACCCGATGTTGGAGGCACTTACATTCTATCTCGCTCTCCTGGTTTAACCGGACTTTATCTCGGCATGACTGGGGCACGCATGAATGGGGCGGACGCTATTTTTGCTGGTTTTGCTGATCACTTTGTTTCTTCAGAAAAACTACCTCAGCTGACTGAAAAGCTAAGGGGCGGGGCAAAGATTGATGAAGCAATAGCTGAATTTGCAAGTGACGCGCCTGATGGAAAGTTAGCTGACTTACAAAAAGATATAACTGAAAGCTTTAGTGGCGCAAGCGCGCTTGAATGCACGCAAAAAATTGAGGATATGGCTGAGACCGGAAATGAATGGGCGGCTAAGACTGTGAAACTCTTAAGGCGTCATTCTCCTCTTGCCATTTCGGCTGCGTTTACAGCAATTTCTCAAGCACGCTCGCTTGAGACAATAGAGCAATGTTTAAATGTAGAATATAGATTTGCCTACCGCGCTCTTTTAGGCACAGAATTTTATGAAGGTGTGAAAGCTGTTATCATTGATAAAGACCACACCCCTCAATGGCAACCTCCAACCTTAGAGGACGTGACAGCTGACCAGCTTAATAGTTTGTTTGCACCTCTTGATACTGAGGAATGGATGAGCCTTTAAGAACAGAAAGACAATTAGATAATTCGTTTGGGAGGATGAGATGGCTAAAATAAGTTTTATTGGCTTGGGGAACATGGGATTACCTATGGCGCAAAACCTTGCCAAAGCCGGGCATGATGTTACTGGATTTGATGCATTGGCAAGTGCGCGAGATGCTGCTGCTCAAACTGGAATTAAAATTGGTGAGAGCAATGCCCAGGTTGCAGAGACTGCAGAAATCGTCATTTTAATGCTACCCAATGGGCAGATTGTTAAAACCGTAGCCGGTGAAATTTTAACCACTCTTGCCAAGGGGAGCTTACTTATAGATTGCTCCACAATTGATGTGAGTTCAGCCAAAGAATTACATGAAATGTCCCATAGCTCTGGTGTGCTTAGTCTTGACGCGCCTGTATCTGGCGGTGTTGGCGGGGCTGCTGGTGGTACGCTTACATTTATGGTCGGTGGTTCTCAAGAAGCCTTTGAGGTTGGCGCTCCTTATTTTGAGATTATGGGGCAAAAGGCTGTGCATTGCGGCGATGGTGGCTCTGGTCAGTCGGCTAAAATTTGTAACAATATGATGCTTGGCATTTCAATGATTGCTACATGCGAGGCGTTTGCAATGGCTGAGAAACTCGGGCTTTCGCAATCAGCTTTGTTTGATGTTGTCTCGACATCCTCTGGCTCTTGCTGGTCTGTGAATGCTTATTGCCCTGTGCCTGGTGTTGGGCCGCACTCTCCTGCTGACAATGAATACAAGGCCGGGTTTGCTGCTGCATTAATGCTTAAAGATATGGACCTTTCACAACAAGCAGCCAGTTCTGTTAATGCGGCAACGCCCCTTGGGGAGCATGCAACACAGCTTTACAAAAAAATGGTTGATGAGGGGCAAGGCGGGGCCGACTTTTCTGCTATTATTCATCATTTAGATAAAAAGTAATTCGCACATAAGATATTTCAAAAGATTGGAACAAACCCCATGAGCACAACTGTTACATTAGAGAAAAAGGGACGTGTTGCTTTATTGACGCTAAACCGACCTGAAGCTTTGAATGCCCTTAACTCTGAATTACTTGAAACTTTAATGGAGCATCTTGGAAATCTTACTGATGATGCTGATACGGGTTGCATTGTTATTACCGGCTCTGATCGGGCATTTGCGGCCGGTGCTGATATTAAAGAAATGTCTTCTAAATCATATATTGAAATGCTGATGACGGATCATTTCGGGCAGTATAATGGCATGGGGCAATGCCGCGTGCCGATTATTGCAGCTGTTTCTGGATTTGCTTTGGGGGGTGGATGCGAGCTTGCCATGATGTGTGATTTTATTTTGGCTGCTGATACAGCAAAATTTGGCCAACCTGAAATTAAGCTCGGTGTTATTCCTGGAATGGGTGGTTCCCAGCGCTTAACGCGCGCGGTTGGTAAATCCAAAGCAATGGAAATGATTTTAACGGGGCGTATGATGGACGCTGATGAGGCAGAACGTGCGGGTCTAGTTTCTCGCATTATTCCAGCGGATGAATTACTTGATGAAGCTTTAAAAACAGCTGAGATCATTGCTGGTTATTCTCGCCCTTCAGTTTTTGCAGCGAAAGAAGCCGTTGATCGGGCCTTTGAGACAACCCTTCAGGAAGGACTGCATTATGAGCAGCGGGTTTTTTATCCGCTTTTTTCAACTGAAGATCAGAAAGAAGGGATGAAAGCATTTAGCGATAAGCGGCCTGCGAATTTTGAACATAAATAGAAAGTGAGCTTATGTCTGATCCAATCGTTATTGTGGGCGCTGCCCGCACACCTTTGGGGGCTTTTCAGGGTGAACTCTCTGACCTTACGGCCAGTGAGCTTGGGGGACATGCTATTTCAGCGGCGCTTGAAAGTTCTGGTGTTAAGAAGACCGATGTGGATGAGGTTCTTATGGGGTGCGTGCTCCTTGCAGGACAAGGCCAGGCGCCTGCTCGACAAGCTGGTTTTGCGGCGGGGCTAGATATAAATGTGCCAGCAGTCACGCTTAACAAAATGTGTGGCTCTGGCATGAAAACGATTATGATGGCACATGATCAATTAAAGGCTGAGAATGGTTCAGTTCTGCTTGCTGGTGGCATGGAGAGTATGACGAAGGCGCCTTATATGCTCCCTGAAATGCGTGATGGAGTACGGCTTGGTCATGCTAAAGTTGTTGATCTTATGTTTCATGATGGTTTGGAAGATGCGTATGATAAGGGGCGCTTGATGGGCAGCTTTGCCGATGATTGCGCACAGAAATATCAATTCTCTCGCGAAGCTCAAGATGAGTATGCGCTCTCCTCCTTAGACCGAGCTCTAAAGGCACAAGAAAGCGGTGCGTTTGATGCTGAGATTACTCCTATTACTCTTTCTACACGTAAGGGTGATGTAATGATTAGCAAGGATGAAGGCCCTTCTCGGGCACGGCCTGAGAAAATTCCACATTTGAAACCTGCTTTTAATAAAGATGGTACTGTTACTGCAGCTAATGCGTCTTCCATCTCTGATGGTGCGGCTGCTGTTATTTTGATGAGAGAAAGTGATGCGAAAGCAAAAGGGGTTAACATTCGCGCTCGTATCTTAGCTCATTCCACTCATGCGCATGAACCAGCATGGTACTCAACCGCGCCGATTTCAGCTATGCAAAAGCTACTCGAGAAACTTAGCATATCTGTTTTGGATGTTGATTTATGGGAAATTAATGAAGCATTTGCGGTTGTTCCTATGGCGGCGATGACTGAAATTGGCATGGATCATAGTGCTGTAAATGTTCATGGAGGTGCTTGTGCCATTGGGCACCCAATTGGTGCTACAGGCGCGCGCATTGTGGTTACATTACTGCATGCTCTTGAGCATCACAATCTAACAACTGGTATTGCCTCTCTTTGTATTGGCGGTGGTGAGGCAACAGCTATTGCCATTGAACGGGTGTGATCGCTCTAATGTCATTTTTTTTAAAGAGACTTATTTTTAAGAAAATTAAAAATTAGCATTTCAGCATTCATAAGCTGCTTGTCTACCGAAAAGTACTTTTGTGGAAATATGTTGATTATCTAAATGACTAATAACAATGAGTGCAATCCCGTGAGACGCTCCAGTTTTTCTAATTTTTACTACAAAAAAAGGGCCCGGAGTTAAACTCCAGGCCCTTCATGATCAAAGGAATTTTTTCTTCCAATTAGAAGAGGATAACACCACCAAAAGTGATTACATCCAGATCTTGGAATTCAACACCTCTAAGCTCGGTTTCATAATGATCCCAGGTGACATATAGCTTCATTGCTGCAGCATCAATATCTTGGATAGCACCAAGACTAATGCGTTCAACATTTGATGAATCACCAGCTACGCCTGAAACTAGAGTACTTTCTGCATCATCAACTTCCCCATAAGCACCAAATAGTGTGGTTTTACCAAGTGAGCCCCATCTTTGCTGAATTCCAGCTTGCACTTGCCAATGATCAGAGTCTGCACGCGTTGAGTCATATTCCAATGAGGTCCAAGTAAAATGTACAAACAGACCTGTTGGTGTATGCATAGCACCAGCATTAGCAAATATCTGTTCGATGTCAGCAGTTGGCTCAGAGTTATCTGAGTATCCAACAGCAGCTTTCACTTTAATATCACCAAATGCACCAGCATAACGTAGCGCTACGTCAGTGAAGTCATCTTCACCCCAAGATGCAGAGAGAACAAAACCACCAATCGTTGGTGAATCATAACGAATTCGGTTAATCCGTGGTCCGTCAAAAACTGAAAGGTTACCAGCTTGAGCTAATTGCATTAAATTGGTCCCAGCAGACGTACCATCAAGATTTCTAAGTCCAATACTATGGCCTTGATACATATCAGGCTGGAATGCGAGCGCAGAGATCCCTACTTGATTATAGAAACCTATATCGTCAGTTGCAGAAGATCCCTGACCAACACTTATCTTACCAAGTTGAGCATTTTTAAGCCACCATTCACTCTTACGAAGAGCAATTCTACTTGTTGCATCATCAGCAGTTTCAGTAAATGCATGTGTTGCTGCACTTAAAAAGTCTAACTCAATTAAGTAACCAGCAGACCAATCATGGTTGATTTTAGCACCACCAGAAAAACGGATACGTGAAGTCGCGTTTGTATTTGTACCCTGATAGGCATCGCTATTGACCCCATTATCCCAGTATGCAATGGCCTCATTAACCCAACCAGAGATTTTAAGAGAGACCTTGCGGTTTCCTTTGCGAGCTGTTGTTGCTTCAAGTGTAGCAACACGCTCTTCTAAATCTGCACAACAGTCCCCTCCAAGATCAGCAGCTGATGCTGAACCTGCAGTTGCAACCATCATTCCACCGGCTAGAAGCGCGGCTAAAGAAAGTTTCGTTTTCATGATTTCCCCAATCATTAATTTATCTCCATCCCCATCTAAAATGGAAACTCAATAAGTAAATTTAAATATTAGAACTATAATTAAATCATTGTTTGAATGTTTAATAATCGCACCCTGAATTGCAAATGTTGCCGAATAATTTCTAAATTGTTGCGAAATGTTGCAGAAGGGCTGAATAGTGGCACTTAAGCCTTTTTAGACGGCAAACGGAGTATTTTGGGATTTTTTCAGAAAGCGGTATAATCATACTTATAGAGGCTAGGACACCCCTTTTAGACCTATTTCAAGGTGCTACCAAAGTTTAACAAAAGGTTACGTTGTAAAATCGCAACATGTTGTAAAACTATCTCTAAATTTCGACTTTTCAGTTAATTTAGAGCTCTTGGCCTGGGATTTCGATCAACAGAGCTCTTTCTCGGAGGAATGGGTTTAGCTTTATGGCCTTTCGTATAGCTTTTTGACCCAGTATTGTTCGCCCCTGACTCATAAGGATTTGCGCTTTGCCAGCCAATGCACCAAAGTGGTTTGGCTCTATTATTATGGCTTTTTCTGCATCTTCTAAGGATTTGTCATATTCCTGGCGCAAGAAATGGACAAAAGACCGCTGATTCCAGCCCTCTGCCCAATTGGGACTTTTCTCTACTACAATGTTGAGAATTTTTAATGCTCCGGCAAAATCATAAGCTCTTCGTCGTTCCATTGCTTTGGCGAGTAAATCAGTCACCATTTTGTTTGGACCGATGATCCAATTTTTCCAAATCTTATTCTCTATTGCCCTTGCCTGACTTTCGGATTTGGCTTGCTTCAATTCTTTATATAGTTCTTTGAGATTATCTCCAGAATGAGCTTGCTGTAGATTTCCGAAACACAACAAACAAATTAGGATAAATTGAAAACTTCGTTTAAGGCGTAAAATGTTTGAAAAATACATAATTGCCCTCCGGTCGTTATGGCTTGTCTTGCTGGCTGATCACATAGTTGAAAGTAAATTTGAGTGAAGAGCTCTTAGCTAAACTTAAGAAAGCATACATAAAGTGATTTGAATATAGAGCCTCACGATCTGTTTATCGCTCTGCTTTTACCTTCTAAATTGTTTTCTATTTAGAAGAAGCCATATTTAGAAGAAGCCTTTGAGACACGGCTTAAATGATATGAGACTCATTTTTAAAACAAACGCTCTCAGTTATTTTTTTAGCTTCTAGCATTAGTCTTATATTTGTTTTTTGAAATTGCGTTTTTTAAATTCAAAGGACCTCTTGCACTTCACTCTATTGACTATTAGATTGCCTGATCTGGTTAACCTTTTTAGTTGAAAGTAATATTACACAATGAAAGATTTTGAGGGCAGCTCGAAAGAGCATTTGCGGGCCTTTATCGAGCGTATAGAACGGCTTGAAGAAGAGAAAAAAGCTATTGCGGATGATATTCGTGAAGTTTTTGCTGAAGCGAAAACTATGGGGTTTGATGTGAAAGCGGTGAGACAAATTCTAAGCATTCGTAAAAAAGAACCTCATGTTCGTGAAGAAGAAGAAGCCGTTTTGCAGACTTATTTAGTTGCGCTTGGCATGCTTCCAGAGTTTGAAGACTAAATTAGTGGCTTCCTCTCCTAACTCAAAAAAACAATCTAAAGATGCGGGGCTTGTGCCACGTTTTATTGTGCAGGATTGGCTGTATGATATTTTTCGTCGCGGCCGTTCTTTAGATGATGTTTTTACTCTGAGTGAACAGAATAATGATTGGCAAAAGCTAACCTCTAGGGACCGTGCTTTTGCGCGCTCATTACTCATGACCACTCTTCGGCATAAAGGAGAGATTGATTGGGTGCTTGGGAAATTTTTAAAGAAACCTCCGCAAGCAAAAACGAGAGTGAATGAAATTCTCTCAATTGGTGTTGCTCAATTATTGTTCATGGAAGTTTCTGATCATGCTGCGATTGATACGAGTGTAAGACTTGCGAAAAGATCAGATAAATCACGGCATTTAGCAAAACTGGTGAATGCTATTTTGCGTCAGGTCACCAGAGCAAAACCTGACGAGCTCACTCCTTCAGAGGGAGCACTGATTAATATCCCTAAATTATGGCGAACAAGATGGGCGAAACATTATGGTGAGCAAGTTGCTAGCAAAATCGCTAAGGCCTGCTTAGAGCCCCCTGCATTAGATATTATCGTCAAACAAGATGCTTTAGATTGGGCCTCTAAACTTAATGGCCGTGTATTCGGTGCACATGAGAGCCAAGATGGTTATGGGCTTCGCAAAGATCATCGTGGCATTGTCACCGAACTTGATGGCTTTGCTGAAGGGCAATGGTGGGTACAGGATTTTTCAGCTCATTTACCGTGCACTTTATTTGAAAGCGCACCCGGTTTTGGAACGCTTGAGGCCAAATCTGTGGCCGATTTATGCGCTGCACCTGGTGGCAAAACAGCGGCTCTTTTGAACAAGGGAGCTCATGTTACATCTGTAGATATTTCGGAAAAGCGGCTTTCTCGATTAACTGAGAACTTAGAGCGCTTAAACTTCAATGCATCAGTTATTCAAAGTGATGTTTTAACTTTTTCACCAGATGAAAAATATGATGCCATATTACTCGATGCGCCCTGCTCAGCGACTGGCACAATCAGGCGGCATCCTGATATTTTATATTCTAAGTCTGAATCTCTCATTTATGAGTTGCGCAAACTACAACGACAAATGCTTGAAAAGACGTGCTCTTTGTTAAAACCTGGTGGCTTACTCATTTACTGTACATGCTCATTAGAACCTGAAGAGGGAGAGGAGCAAATTGAGAATCTTTTAGAAAAAGATGACAATTTAGAGCGTCTCCCTATTCTAGCTAAAGAGATAGCTGGACATGCCGATTGGTTGACAAAATCTGGTGATGTACGGCTTTTGCCATTTTTTAGCCCCTTTGAGGACAATGAATGGGCTGGTATGGATGGTTTTTTCATAAGCCGGCTTCGTTTAAAAGCTTAAAGGCTCTCAAATCTTCCATGTGAAATTTATTAAAAACTATATGATCGATGGCCTGCATCTGATATATTTTACATAAATCTACTTTTCTTTAAGAAGGGGAAAGCTCTTTTAGAAGGGAAAACCTTATCGAGAGGTAGATTGATTTAGGCCTCATACAAAGCGGAACCCCACAGTATTAGTTTCATGGGAAAATTTTTTAATCGTTCATCTTCTTCACCGTCTCTTTCCAAGCCCAAGCGTGACCTTGCTCTTGGATTTAAACGCTCGCCCCTCTTAAGCTGGCGCTATAGCAAAAGAAATGTAGAACAATTATTGCTTGTGCCTCGTGACTTGAGAACAGCTGACCCTAGTCTTTCTATTGAATTGGATATGGGACAGTTTGGTTTGGCTGGGGCAACTGTGTTTCTTAATGGTGGTTCCCCGCTTCATGCAACGCCGCCTAATATCAATTGGGAAAAAGAATTACATGGGTTTGGTTGGGTGCGAAACCTTAGAGCTGCACGAACTGATCGGGCGCAAGAACAGGCCCAAGAAATAACCATTGATTGGCTATCGGATTTCTCAACTCAAAAAGGAGTTGCCTGGGAACCAGAAGTTGCGGCACGCCGGTTGATCAGCTGGTTATCTCATTCAAATTTTTTACTCTATGAAGTGGATGAAAAAACTTATCTTTCCATGATGTCTGCCATTGATGATCACATGACGTTTTTATCAATGACCGGCATTCATGCCAAACCAGGCACGCCGCGTTTGCTCTCTCTTATAGCCTTGATGTTTGCTGGGCTTTGCGTGAATGAACAAGAGAAATTTGCTGATCAACATGTTAAGCTCTTATGTAATGAGCTTGATCAGCAGATCCTTTCTGATGGTGGGCATATCTCTCGGGATAATTCTGTTCTTGCAAGCATTCTCATTGATTTATTGCCGCTTAAACAATGTTTTGTGACACGCAATTTAACACCACCTCAACCACTTCTTGATGCGATTAATCGGATGTTGCCGATGATCCATTATATGAGATTAGGCGACGGTTTGATGAGCCGCTTCAATGGAGCTGGCACAACTTTGCCTGATACACTCAGCACCGCTATGGCTTATGATGATGCAGGGAATAAACCTTTAAAAGAAGCCTCTGCCTCTAAATATTTTCGCCTGGAAAAAGGCAATGTCATTCTCTTGATGGATGGTGGTGGCCCCCCTGAACTTAACCTTAGTGAAAAATCACATGCTGGTTGTTTGTCTTTTGAAATGTCATCAGGCTCTTGTCCTGTGATTGTGAATTGTGGTGCGGCGCCTCCGGCGTATCACACCATGGCCAGTAATGCGCGCGCCAGTGTTTCTCATTCTACTGTTACGATTAACAATCGGTCCTCAGCGCAATTTATTCACGATAAAACCGTGAAACACAGTGAGCATCCAAGCTTGTTGTCAGGGCCACCGACGGTCAAAACTGTTTATGAGCATGATGCTGAAAAGAGCAAAATAGTTGGCTCACATGATGGATATTTAGACCGATTTGGGCTTATTCATCATCGGATGCTGTCTCTCTCTCATGATGGGTATAGCTTTATTGGTGAAGACTGGATTGAAGTGGCTGCAACTGAGAGTGAAGAAGATCATCAGATGGGGTGGCCATTTGCTGTTCACTTTCATATTCACCCCGATGTTGTGACAACACGGGCTGCTGATGGCAAATCCATTACACTGACTTTACCAGATAGCCAGGAGTGGAAATTTTCTGCACAAGGGCAAATCATCTATTTAGAAGAAAGTATTTTCTATGCTGATTTTGCTGGTCCTTGCCAATCTGTTCAAGCTGTTATTCGCGGCAATTGCATTCAAAATACCAAAGTATCCTGGCTATTAGCTAAAGTGGTTAAAACTCATGCTGCAAAAGCCCCTAAAGTGCCTGAGTGGATTTCTGAAAATGTTATTCCGCTTGATCGGCAAGGTGAAACAGAAGACGCTTTAGAGCAAGAAGGCTTCTTAGAGAAAGAAAACTTAGAAACTGGGCAAGATGAAACTGTTGTTTCTGGCTCTAATAAAGAATATGAAGCACCAGGTGATAAACAACCAGCTCTTAAATCTCGCCAAACTACATCACGTCAGGCGCCACCACCGCCACCCGTTAAAGATGAGCCAACAGCTATTACTGACCTTATCGAAGATGATGAATTTGAAGACGAACATGAGGATGCTTCAAGTAGCCTAATGGAGAGGTTACCCCATTATGACTTACCAGATGAAAAGACTGGCAAGAAGCCTCTTTCAAAAGGCAAAAATAAGACAGGTAACAATCCGCCACCGCCGCCACTTTCAGCTGAACGAGAGAAAAGTTCAGCCCACTCATCAGCTGTGCTTTCTGACCGTATTGCCTCTCTTCGTGAGCAAAATGAAGATAACTTAAAATCTTCTGGACTTAGCCAAAAAGGGCAAGCTGCGCACAAAGAGCAGGGTGCCTACAAAGAGCCAAGTAGCTATAAAGAGAACAATGACAAAAACAGTTCTCAAAAAGACAAACCTCTTCCCGTGAAGAAACTTCCGCCTAAAAAATCACCGTTAGAAAAATCTGAAAGTAATCCTCCATCTGGCTCGCCCTCTTCTTCTAAGAGTAAAAAGCCTGGTCCTTGGACTTTATCTGAAGAAGGCGACCTTACTAATGAGAGTGAGCGAGATGATGGCGAATGATGAACGAATAGAGGGCATAAGGCTATTCGTCGTTTGACAGCTGCTTAATTTGAGGCTAGAGCATGTCTTTTAATTCATTCACCCTTTAATAATAGGCATTTGCACAAGGTTTTGTGCAGATTTTTTAGGATTTTAATTTAAGATTTCGTGGCTGCATTAACGCTCTTTATTGCGTCTGAGTTTCACCTAACGGGTGACTTCCAGCGCTTCTTCGGCTTCTTAAACTTTCTTTTCCCTCTTTTATTAAAGTTTTTGCTGAAAGGTTCTTTTTTCTCATGCTTCGCCCTATTCAACGCGCTCTTATTTCTGTTTCGGATAAAAATGGAATTGTGGAATTTGCTCAGGCCCTAAGCGCAAGAGGAATTGAATTGATCTCTACAGGTGGAACATCTGCGCTTTTGAAAGAAGCAGGACTTGAAGTTAAAGACGTTTCAGATATTACTAAGTTTCCTGAAATGATGGATGGCCGCATCAAAACATTGCACCCAGCTGTTCATGGTGGGCTTTTAGCTGTTAGAGATAATGAAGCGCATAACCAAGCTCAAAAAGATCATGGCATTGAAAATATCGATTTACTGGTTGTGAACCTTTACCCGTTTGAAGAAACTGTTGCTAAGGGTGCTGATTTTGACACCACCATTGAGAATATTGATATTGGTGGTCCTGCGATGATCCGCGCGGCTGCGAAAAACCATGATGGTGTTACTGTTCTCGTGGATAATGATGATTTTCCTGCTCTTTTGGCTGAGCTTGAGGAAAATGATGGCCAAGTAACTGAGCGGTTTAGAAAAGTTTCTGCACAAAAAGCATATGCCCGCACAGCTAATTATGATGCGGCGATTTCTAACTGGTTTGCTTCAGCTCTTGAAATCGATCTCCCGAAATGGGTGAGCGTTTCTGGGGAATTATCACAAGAGATGCGCTATGGTGAGAACCCTCATCAAAAGGCCGCTTTTTATACAACCGGCGACCAACGCAAAGGTGTTGCGAGCGCCACGCAAATCCAAGGTAAGGAACTTAGTTATAATAACCTTAATGATACAGATGCAGCGATTGAATTGGTCTCTGAATTTGACGCAAGCCTTTCTCCGGCTGTTGCGATCATTAAGCACGCGAACCCTTGCGGTGTTTCTATTGGCAGTTCTTTAACTGATGCTTATCAAAAAGCACTGCGCTGCGACCCTGTTTCAGCTTTTGGTGGCATTATTGCGCTTAACCAAGTGCTTGATGAAGAAGCCGCTACAGAAATTACTAAAATATTCACTGAAGTTGTTGTCGCGCCTGATGCAACTGATGCGGCAAAAGAAATTATCTCAAAGAAGAAAAATGTGCGCTTGTTGCTAACCAATGGTTTGCCTGAGCCGAAAGCTGCAGGTATTACCGCCAAGATGCTCTCAGGTGGTTTCTTACTTCAAGGCCGTGACAATGGCACGATTGAAGAACTAGACCTGAAGGTTGTTACCGAGCGTCAACCAACGGCACAAGAACTTGCCGACATGAAGATTGCTTTTAAAATTTGTAAGCATGTAAAATCTAACGCGATTATTTATGTGAAAGATGGGGCAAGTGTTGGTATTGGAGCAGGGCAAATGAGCCGTGTGGACAGTGCGCGCATTGCAGCCTGGAAAGCTGAAGAGGCCTCTAAAGAAGCCGGGCTTTCAGAGACACTTACTAAGGGCAGCGTTGTTGCGTCTGACGCCTTCTTCCCATTTGCTGATGGATTGCTTGCTGCTGCTAAAGCTGGGGCAACGGCTGTTATTCAACCTGGTGGTTCGATGCGAGATGATGAAGTGATTGCAGCGGCCAATGAAGCTGGCCTTGCCATGGTTATGACAGGTATGCGGCACTTTAGGCATTAATTTTACTCACGGGCTATTCTGCTGCTAAAGCAGCAGGCCCTCCGCTGGGCGGCGCTAGGCGCCGGGCTACGCTTTCGCTTCGCCATGTCCCATTGCCCGAAATGGGCAATGCTCCTTCTTCATTAGGAAAGCTTTAAGATTAAACAATAATGCTTTTCTTCGCTTCAGATGCCCACTAAGCATCCGCGTGAATTAAACTCACGGGCTATTCTTTCTAGTTGCGCTTTAGGTTGCCCACAAGCAACCGCGCTGCTGAAGCAGCAGGCCCTCCGCTGGGCGGCGCTTATTTGTTTGTGCTTTAGGTTGCCCACAAGCAACCACACTTGCGCCGGGCTACGCTTTCGCTTCGCCATGTCCCATTACCCGAAATGGGCAATGCTCCTTCTTCATTAGGAAAGCTTTAAGATTAAGCAATAATGCTTTTCTTCGCTTCAGGTTGCTCATGAGCCACCGTCGCTTTTTATTGCTCCTTTAGATTGCCTAGTTGCAACCGTCGCTTTTTAGTGCTCCTTCAGGTTGCCCACAAACAACCGTCGCGATGTTCTGTCGCATATAATGGTCAGTGGTTTGCTGCTTTTTTGTGCTTTATTGGCTTTCATTGATCTTAAACCTCCCAAAAGTTGGAGAATTTAGTTTTTTCACGAAAAACTTTTCAATAGTTATTCGCTTAGGGCTTGACAGTTTCCCTCTTCGCACTCATTTGTTCTTCGTTAAAAACAACTCACATAATTGCAACCTACAAATCGCTTCATTTATTCCAGGGTAATGTTCATGGGGACTAGCTTTTCACTCAATCGCAGCCAGATTGCTGAGATTGTTCATCATAAATCTTTCACTTGGTTCATCACTATTTTAATTCTTATCAATGCCGTTACCTTGGGCATGGAGACGGATAAATCATTGGTGAATTCATATGGTGTATTTCTATCTTTTATAGATAAGTTAATCCTTATTATTTTCACCATTGAGCTTGGGCTCAAATTCTATGCGCATCGTTTTGATTTTTTTAAATCTGGGTGGAATTTATTTGATCTTGTCATTGTTGTTATTGCCTGGGTTCCTGCGTCTGGTGCACTTGCTGTGCTTAGGGCTTTGAGAATTTTGCGGGTCTTACGGCTTATTTCTGTTGTTCCGCAAATGCGCAGGGTTATTGCAGCAATTGGTCATTCTATTCCTGGTATGATTTCAGTGGGTGGTGTGCTTATTCTGATTTTTTATGTTGCTGCTGTTATTACTACCAAACTTTTCGGCACTCACCCTGATCCGAATATGCAAGAGTGGTTTGGCACCGTAGGGGCCTCGGCTTACACACTCTTTCAAATTATGACGTTGGAGAGTTGGTCAATGGGGGTTGTGCGGCCAACAATGGAATTATTCCCTCTCTCTTGGCTTTTCTTTTTGCCATTTATTATTGTGACCAGCTTTGCTGTTCTTAACTTTTTTATCGGTATTGTTGTCGATTCAATGCAAATTGCTCATAAGATGGAAGCAGAAGACCAAGGCACCGATGATGATTTGCCTATGACGAAAAAAGAGTTTCGTATTCTTCTTAGCCAAATGGAAGCCATGCAAAGTGAACTAGTCACTTTAAGAGCTGAAAAGGAAAGCGGCAATATTCCGGATCGGCAGCTAGAACTTGCGAACAAATAGCGCTTTTAAAGTGAGGGTATATTTAGGTTCAATCACTTAAATATATTTATGCTATTACACTCATTAAGAGTTGCTATAAAAAAATGCATTCACTCTATTAGCTTTATAGCTGACAAGTCTTCTCAATAGACTTATCAGCTTTTCTAACTCTCGTGAGTTTATTTTAGGAAACTGTCTTGATAACTTTTTTCTAAATATTTCCCCCCTTTGTGCCCTACCAATTGTGCGGACAACCGACGCAGCCTTCCATATAAGCATCTTGGAAGATAGCGAATGTTATTTTTGTATCTTTCATGATTGCATGTGATAAATTCGCTTGATAAAGCTTAGCTTCTTGAAAATTAGCTTTCACTATTTTTGCACCAACCATTTGTATTCTATATATTTTTGCAGCTTCGAAATTAGAGGCTGTGAGATCTGCATAGCTCATATCTGCTTGCATAGCTTTGGCGAACTCTAAATTGGCACTGCGTAAATTTGCACCAATAAATTTTGTATATTTTAGCAGACTAATTCTCATATCAGCTGCTTCTAGATCTGCGCCGGAAAGATCAGCTCTGATGAGATTAGCACCGCGTAAATCGGCTCTTGATAATTTAGCACCTCTTAAATTTGCTCCGCTTAAATTGGCTTGAGCTAGATCGGCAAATCTAAGATCTGCATTTGGGCACACTGTTTTTGGTTTAATTTCACAACCATTAATAACCCAGGGGGTGGGGCGGGGAGGTTTTTCATTGACGATTTTTTCATAAGCAAAACTGGCCCCTGCAAATGAGACTGTAAGTGCAAAAAAAACACTGAGTGTGCCTATAATATGTTGTGAAACTTTTGCAGAAAGCCGTGCTTTTTTTGAAGGTAAATGTGGATTTTTCTTTGTCATTTGGGATCTATCCTAATTGGTTGAGCAATTAATTAGTCCCCATTAAATGAGCATTTAAAAATAAATAAGTTCTGAGAAAATATGGCTTGGATCTTGTTATTACTCATTCCTTACAGAGACCTTACATAGAGATGAAGCCTCCATCTAAATCTATTTTGAAATGGCAATTTCTAGCACATAAAAGTAGCTTCATCAGATGAACAACTACATTTAATTAATAATAAACCTTATTAGCCTAAGGTATATTAATTCGATTTCTATTTAGAAGTTCACTGACCCTTTAAGGACTGATCCTTTTTTATTTTTTGGAGGGATGTTTTGCCAAAGATTTTATGTATTGATGATGAAGAAGACCTTAGGCAGGATATTGTTGAAGAACTGCAAGATGCAGGTTATGAAGTTTTAGAAGCCGCCAATGGTAAAGAGGGCCTACAAGTTATTTTAAATGACGGGCCTGACCTTGTTGTAAGCGATATTACTATGCCTGTAATGGATGGGTACGAATTAATATCTAGCTTAAGGCAGAATTACCCTAAATATGACGACATGCCCTTTATTTTTCTTTCGGCGCTTGCTGATAAAGAAAATGTTCTCAAGGGGATGAAGGTTGGCTCGGATGATTACATCACTAAGCCTATTGATTTTGATATTCTTCTTACAAAAATTGAAACCTGTTTACGGCAAGCTGACCGCATGCTTAAGAAGAAAAAGAAAGAACAAGTTCTTCTTTATAAGGCACTGCAAAAACGTCATGATGAGCAAGCAGCAGAACAAGCTGCTGAAACATCTCCTCAGCCTGTTCGAAATTTTGTTTTTGTTGGTAAAAAAGGGAAGTTGCTTTCAGAGTTAAAAAATCAACTTGAATTAAAAGGTGATAAGGTCAGTACATTCACTAGTGGACGTACTTATTTAACAAAGCGAAAGCATACAAAAGCTGATCTCACCTTTTTCTGGCTTAAGACAGATGATGTTGATTTTTCACATCTTTATCCACGTTGCACTACTCAGAAGAATAAAATGATTTATGTAACGGAACCTTCAGACCAAAATCTAACAAGATTTTTGCTCTCTAAATTAGATACGACTAAATTGACTGGCATACTTAAATTGCCTTCTGAGCATAGCGTGATAGATGATAAAATCACTGAGTGGATGAAGGACTGATTTTTTATTTATGCCTTAACTTAAGGCCGTGGTTTGGCTACGGAAAGCCCATGCGTAACTGTTTAAAATTTTTAGTCACTTTCAGTATGCTGTTTTTTTATTCTGGCACTGTTACCGCTGGTGATGGGATTTCTCTTAAACGACAATATAAAAGACCGGTAGAAATTCAGTTCCCTAGAACTGCTCCTTACTCTCCTCAGCTTGTCACATTAGGTAAAATGCTTTTTTTTGATACTCGTTTATCGGGAAAAAATAACCTAAATTGTGCGAGTTGTCATAACCCTTCTTTTGGTTATGAAGCTCCAGTAAAGACACCAATTGGCGCAACACTCACTCCCTTGCAGCGGCAAGCTCCTTCTTTATTGAATATGGCTTGGGTTGCACCGCTTTTTTGGGATGGCCGCGCTGAAACTCTTGAAGAACAAGCGGTTGGTCCTATTACACACCCAGATGAGATGGGCGGGGACTTTGAAACAATCATTGAAAGACTTAATCAAAGCCCTGAATATAAAAAATTCTTTCGATATCTTTTCCCTCTATCAGGCATTAGTAAAGAGAATGTTTTAAAAGCCATTGCGACTTACCAGAGAACCATCATATCTGGGTGGACGCCTTTTGATAAATGGATTGAGGGCAATGAAACAGCTATTTCAAATTCGGCCAAAAGAGGATTTGTGATTTTTAATGGTGTTGGCAAGTGCGCTTCTTGTCACTCAGGATGGAATTTTACGGACAATCAATTTCATGATATTGGGCTTTTAAATACAAACAACGATATTGGCCGTGCAGCTCAAGAGCCAGATAATGTTTTTGCTAAGCATGCTTTTAAAACCCCAACGCTTCGAAACTTAACGCACCGCGCCCCTTTCATGCATGATGGTAGTTTGAAAACTTTAGAAGAGGTTTTGGATCATTATATTTCTGGGGTGATTAAACGTTCTTCTACTTCCCCCAAAATTGAAAGCATCCCTTTAACCAATAAACAAAAGGAAGACCTTTTAGCTTTTTTAAAATCTTTAACAGCTGAACGACAAGATGTCAGCATGCCCATTCTGCCGAACTAAGGGGGTTCAAATGACATCAATACGTTCTAAAATTTTCCTCTCTATTTTAACGGCATTACTGCTGGGCATTCTGCTTTGTGGGTATTTCTTTTGGTCTGCCAAAACGGGCAATCAACAAGTTCAAGAAATTACGAACAAAGCATTTGAAGCCACGCGTTATTCTGTTGAATTTCGAAAAAGTTTTGAGGCAATAGACGCTTTAAACAAACGCGTTTTAACCATGTCTAGTTTTATCACTCGGGAGGAAATTCAAGCTGAATTTGACAATACTTATTCGGCCTTGATGAAAGCATCTGAAGGTTTGTTAAAACATTCCCTCAATCAGAAGATGCAGCTTAAATCCCAACAGATTAGGCAACAAAAGTTAGCTTGGCTGAAAGATAGTAGACTTCTTTTAGGGCTTGAGAGAAGTGATCGCATTCCGATTTTAGAAGCTTATAAACGCCGACAGGCAAAGCTGGAAAATTCAGTTAAAGAACTAATTTTACTAGCAGAAAAAGAAGCTTCTTTGCAGTTAGCACAATCTAAGCAAGAGCTAAATGAAACATTATTGACGACCTTAGCATTCACTTTGGCAGTCTCAGTTCTATTTGCCATTTTTGCTTTTTTCCTTGCTCGTGGTTTGAGTATGCCGCTTATCAATTTAGTAAAAACTGCTGAACAGTTAGCAACAGGCAATACAGAAGTAACCTTTAATCAAGTTGAGCGGAGAGATGAAATTGGTGCTGTGGTTAGAGCTGTTGCAGGGTTTCGCGATGGGGTGATTGATCGATTATCTTTGCAAGAAAATTTTAAACTTCAAGCTGAAGAACTAGAAGAGGCTCTTTCTAAAGAAAAAGAATTAAATGAATTGCAAAGACAATTTGTTTCAATGGCCAGTCATGAATTCCGCACACCTTTAGCTATTATTGATTCTTCAGCACGGCGGATGGAACGCCGCAAAGATAGATTAACATCTGAGGATATTACGAAGCGCACTAAAAAAATACATAACTCAGTGCAGCGTATGCTTGATTTGATCGAGTCTACCTTACTGGTTGCAAAAGCTGATAATGGAAAATTATCCATTTCTCCTAAAGAGATTAATTTACGTGATTTGATTGAACATTGTTGTGACAACCAAAACGAAATTGTGCCTAGCCATACTATTACTTATGACATTGAAGACTTGCCTGATTTGTTCATTGGGGATGCTGGTGCACTTTCTCAAGTGATGACGAACCTTTTATCTAATGCGGTAAAATATTCACCTGATGCCCCTGAAATTATAGTAAAGGGCTGGACAACAGATGATACTGCATTCATTTCTGTGAAGGACCATGGCTTGGGTATGGATGAAGATGACTTGTCTAAATTATTTGGTCGTTTTTTCCGTGCAAAAACATCAACTGGTATTCCGGGGACAGGAATTGGGCTTAACTTGGTGAAAACCCTAATCGAAATGCATGATGGTGAAATTGGCGTGCAATCGGAGCAAGGCCAGGGAACAGTCTTTACAATCCAACTTCCCTTAAAAGATGAGATTGTTGATATTGCAGACTTAGATGATGAGCCGGCTTTATTGCTTGCTTAAGTGACCTGAGAAGACAATCGCTTGGTTGCATACCCTCACTCCTCACTGAGCTTTAAATATACGCTATAAAATAGTGAGAGCAAACATCATTTCATTTTTCTCGTGTGCTTTTCTGGCCAGTGAAATCAGGTCAATTATTATTGGGATAAGATTACGCTCTGCGGTAGGTTCTCTTTCTTCCCATTCATCAATATTGGCCCACTCAGCCGCTAAGCCTGGCACAGCTTTTAAAGCTACAGATTGCAAGCTGTCACGAATTTCTACATCCAGCATCTCTAAATAGGGGCCATTTAGCCAGGGAGAGTCTGGTGATAAATTTGCAAAATCTTCCGGATTTATTGGTTTGGTTTCAACAGGTGGCCAAAGAGATTTATTATTTAGTGAGACATTGCTCCCTAAGTCATGACGAATGAGTGAAATTAACTTTCCTAGAATGACCGTGTGGTCGATCCCTTTTAATGGAACCACAAGATTTTCATTTTCTCCGCTATCAAAACTTGCAAACCAATTTTCTTTCTTCATTCTTTCTAGTGCTAGCTCAGCATGAGGCGCGCAAAAATAAAAATAAGTTACACCCATAATCTTCCTTTGAAATTCGAGTTTAAGGTCATCACTTACTCACACATAGACAGCTTAGTCATTTTAGAAAATTTACAAGCAAGCCTTTATACCTTCTCGGTAAGTCGGGTATTTTAGGGTTATGCCTAACTCTTCTTTAATGCGTTTGTTGGAGACGCGTTTGTTGTCTGAATAAAAACTCTTGGCCATTTTTGACATTTCTGCATCTTCAAACTCGATGAGTGGAGGCACTTCAACACCTAGCAACTCAGCGGCATAGGCCAACACATCTTGAGGGGGGGCTGGTTCATCATCAGCGATGTTATAAATCGCTCCAGGATTTGGATTATGGCATGAAGCTTCCAAGACCATGGCGATGTCTTCTACATGAGCACGATTAAAGACCTGGCCTGGTTTGTTGATGCGCCGTGCTGTGCCGGCTTTTAACTTTTCAAGCGGTCCTCTTCCTTTACCATATATACCTGGAAGGCGAAAAATATGCACCGGAGTTCCATGATTTTTTGCGAGCGTTAACCACTGATCTTCCGTTTTCTTGCGCCATAACGACCTGTCTGACCCGGGTCTTGTTTCTGAATTTTCGTCAACCCATTCACCATCATGGTTGCCATAAACTCCAACGGTTGATAGGTAACCGATCCATTTTAAGTTTTTGTTGGCGAGAATATCTTCTTCGTGATGCCTCAACAATGGACCGCCATCTAATTTGGGACTGATGGAGATGAGAATGTTTTCAGCTTCCCTTAAAATTGGACTAAGTTCTTCTGATGCTGTTTCTCCTGAAAAAATGATTGGAACTGCGCCAACATCTTGAATTGCATTCGCTTTTTTTGGAGACCTGGTTGTACCCCACATTTGATTGGCGGGGTAAAGTTTCATCATGGTTTGAGCGGTGTAGCCAGCTCCTAAACAAAGCAGATCATTTTTATTGTTCATTTTCAGGTTCGCTTTTATGCCATTCGCTTAAAACAAGCGGGTGTTTTTCTTTCACTATTTCAGTTTGTTTTAGTTTGGTAAAGTCTTCTTTTTTAAGAAGTTGCTCCATGGCCCAAACAGATGTTGCCCGCACAAGCTCGCTCTCATCGTTTAAATGAGTTTGCACATCTCTCACCAACTCCTGGTCTTTGGAATTACCAGCGGCGATTAAACAATTTCTGATAAACCGGTTTCTTCCTGTTCGTTTTATCGGCGTTCCTCTAAATTTATCTCGAAAACTCGCATCGTCTAGTTTTAACAGATCTTTTAAAGGGGGGTTGTCTATTTCATCTCTGGCTAGAAAACGTGCTTCATTGGCTTTTTTAGCGAATTTATTCCAAGGGCAAATGGCGAGACAATCATCACACCCATAAATCCGGTTGCCCATTTTAGAGCGCAAGTCTCTGTCGATCATCCCCTGGTGTTCTATGGTTAGGTAACTAATGCATTTTTTTGCTTCTAGTTTGTAGGCTTTTGGAAATGCATTTGTCGGGCAAATATCCAGGCATTTACGGCAAGAGCCGCAATGGTCTTTTTCTTCTTTGTCTAACTCTAACTCATGAGTGGTGAATATGGCCCCAAGAAATGTCCATGAACCGAGTTTTGGGCTCACCATATTGGTGTGCTTACCTTGCCAACCAATACCGGCTTGCATCGCAAGAGGTTTCTCCATCACGGGTGCTGTGTCAACAAACACTTTCACTTCGGCACCGGTTTCGGCGACAAACCAGCGGGCCAGGTTCTTTAGCTTCTTTTTGACAATGTCATGATAGTCCTTGCCCTTGGCGTAGCAAGAAATAACGCCGTTTTTTGTTTTTTTTAATTCTGGCAGCGGGTTTTTCTCTGGGCCGTAATTCATTGCAAGCATAATGACGCTTTTCGCTTCTGGCCACAAATGGGTTGGGCTTTCTCGTCTTTGCTTTTTTTCTTCCATCCACAGCATGTCTCCATGCCAATTATTGATAAGAAATTCTGCAAAAGCGATCTTGTTCAATTCTGGTAAAGCAGCGCTTGTTATGCCAATTAAATCAAAACCTTCTTGGAAAGCTTGTTTTTTTAGCGCTGGTTTCAATTCGCTTTTCATCATTCACTTAATATGGCGTGGTTCGCCTTAGAAATCCAGATTGGTATAAAAGGGAGGTGGAACAATGCCAGGAACTGCATCTTGCAATAATGGTCGAAATGACGGGCGTGACTTAACCCTTGCATACCAATTTTTAACTATTGGCGCTTTTTCCCATGTCACATCGCCGATAAAATCAAGACAAGAAATATGAGCGGCTGCTGTAATATCTGCGATGCTAATATAATCTCCCCCAATCCAATATCTTTCTTCCAATAAACGGCTGAGATAAGCCATATGATTGTGCAAATTAGCCATTGCAGCTCGAATGGCCTCTGGATTTGGGGCTTTCCTGTGAACAAATGGGTTTTCAATGCGTTCATAAGAGAGGTATGACCACACTTCGTGATAAAATTTAGTATGGAACCAATCAACCATACGCCTTGTTTCAGCTCTTGCAACTGGCTCTTCCGGTAGAAGTTCTGGGATCATGGAATCTGGTTTATAAATATTTGTTTCCATTAAATATTCTGTTATTGGATAAATGCCGCAGATAGCCGCATTATCGAGCAATATTACCGGCAGGTTACCCCCAGGATTGACAGCTAGAAATGGCGCGCGCCACTCCCAGGGCTTTTCTTCAGCTAATGCTGTTTCTATGCCATACTCATTTAATAACAGTCTGGCTGTTCTAGAGTGTGGGCAAAGAGAATAATGTATGAGCTGCACGATGAAAGGCTCCGTCAATCTTTAAACTTTAGGTGTAAGATGGCTCGATCTTACTGTATAAATGCCGCCATGATAATGACTTATCATATCAATAGAGAACAAGCATCAATAATTGGCTTGTTAAAACACAAGACCTGCTAACACTATGTATTTTTAGATCTAAACCTCTAATTTAGCTATCTTGAAGGCCTTAGAAATTGAGCTTTTCATCTTTTTCAGATATTGAGCTCAGCGCCTTAGATCTCCTATTTAGAGTTCTGTTGGGGTTGCTTTAGAAAGACCCATTTGTTATCAAACAATGCTTGAAAAGGCAGCCCAGCCTTATCTAGCGCTTGTTAAAGATATCTGTACTTTCTAAAGCTACTGAATACATAGTGTTAGCAGGTCCCTGTATCTTAAGTCTGATATATGGAATACTGAAATTTCATGTCGAAAAACAGACATTTTTTAACTGCCTCACAAAACTAGTTGTGAGCATATGGAGGTTGAGTTGCCAATAGAACAGTTGCTCATATTATCAATTATACAAGGTTTAACTGAGTTTTGGCCGGTTAGTTCCTCGGGGCACTTAAACCTTGTTCATCTCCTCACAAATTGGCAGGACCAAGGCCCTTTAATTGATGTGGCCGTACATTTTGGTAGTTTGTTTGCTGTTCTCATTTATTTTTGGCGCGATATAGCCATGCTTCTTAAAGCAACTGGCAATTTGTTTTTAGGTCGTTTTACCCGCGAAACACAATTTCTAATTTATTTGGTTGTTGCAAGCATTCCTTTATTGATCGCTGGGTTTCTTTTACTTAAATCTGGGTATTATAAAGAGCTAAGAACCATACAGGTGATTGCTTGGGCAAATATCATTTTTGCGTTTGTTCTTTGGTGGTGTGATAAAAACCCACCAATGACACGTAAGCTTGAAGATATCACTTGGAAGGACGCGTTATTTGTTGGCTTTTCGCAAATTATTGCTCTCATTCCGGGTGCGTCACGCTCTGGTATTACGATGTCTGCTGCTCGTTATTTAGAATTTAATCGGGTTGAAGCGGCCCGCTTTGCAATGTTGCTTGCTATTCCTTCTATTTTAGGGCTTGGGCTTGGGACGATTTATGAACTGGTTCAATCTGGTGATGCGTCCTTGCAAACGGATGCAATTTTTGTTGGCGTGCTTTCGTTTTTAACAGCTCTCTTTTCAATTTGGTTTATGATGGCACTGTTAAAGCGGATGTCTATGATGCCATTTGTTATTTACCGCTTTATCTTAGGCGCGGCTCTACTTGCCTTTATTTATGTTATTTAAGGTTTAGAATTCTCAAAATAAAAGCCTTTTTAACATAGAAGCCTTTTAACATAGAAGCCTTTGCAACTCAGTTAATAGAATTGCAAAGGCTTTTTTATTTTAAGCTTCTTTTGGTTTGAACTTAAGGGCGACACCATTGTTGCAATAGCGAAGGCCTGTAGGCTCTGGTCCATCATTGAAGACGTGGCCCTGATGGCCACCACATCTTGCACAATGATATTCTGTGCGTTTGTAACCTAACCAATAATCTGCTTTTGTACCGACAGCGCCATCAAGGGGTTGGTAAAAACTTGGCCAGCCTGTGCCACTATCATATTTTGTGCTTGAGGCAAACAAAGGTAAATCACAGCCTGCGCAGTGGTAAATTCCTTCGCGTTTTTCATTATTTAACGGGCTAGTACCAGCGCGTTCGGTACCTTCTTTTCTCAGCACGCGATATTGTTCACTTGTGAGGATTTTTTTCCATTCAGCATCCGTTTTTTTAATGGGTGTGATGGTTGTTTCTGCATTTGCTGTACTCATAAATTTAATGCCTCCACCTGCAATTCCTATAGCGCCCACGACTAATGTTGTCGTGCTGGCAGTTAAGAAAAGTCGTCTATTCACATTCATTATCTCATCCTTCTCCGCATAAGATCTTAGCATAGTTTCATTATTTATTTTTGATTGTTTGGCTTGGCAGTTTCATCACCCTTGTTCATTTATTCATGGGCTGTTTTATGCCACATACAATCAGCTTGTTCCTAAAAATCTCAAATTTTAGGAACAGTGCTTTTAGTGCACGATGCTGCGATTGCTTTATAGATTGCCTGAATTTATAAAAAATGCACTTCAGACATTATCACATCTATGTGAGAAAACGTGTTTATTTGGAAGGGCGTTGTAATAACTCCATAAGTTTCAAATAGTTACACAACAAAATTGTTACAACGCAAAAATCACCTCTTTCTTCCTTCTAGAGGATTTCAGCGGTGATTTTTATTAATTAGGCACGTGCCTGGACTTTTTCGTTTTGATCAGAGATTGAATAACCGGCGCCGCGAACAGTTCTTATTGGATCTTGCTCTTTGCCGCGGTTAAGGGCTTTTCTCAAACGACCAATGTGAACATCGACTGTTCGTTCATCGACATAAACATTTTGTCCCCAAACGCTATCTAATAGCTGGCTGCGACTATAAACACGGCCAGGGCTTTCCATTAGGAATTCGAGTAATCTAAACTCTGTTGGCCCAAGGCGCACTTCACGGGGACCGCGGTTTACTTTAAATGCGTTTCTATCTAGCTCGACGTCTCCCACTTTAAGAACGTCTGCGATGCTTTCTGGGTTAGCGCGCCGTAATACAGCCTTTACACGAGCAACGAGCTCTGGAACTGAAAATGGCTTGGTTACATAATCATCTGCGCCTGTTGTAAGCCCACGAATTCTATCTGTTTCCTCACCTCGAGCAGTTAAGAGAATGATTGGGATACTGCTTGTTTTAGAATTTGAACGAACACGGCGGCACAATTCTAAACCTGAAACACCAGGGAGCATCCAATCCATTATGATTAAGTTTGGTGCTGTTTCTAAAACGGCTAATTCTACATCATCACCATGATCGATGATGTTGACATTAAAACCTTCTGCTTCAAGATTATATTGCAATAGAAGAGCAAGTGGCTCTTCATCTTCTACCACTAAAATATTAGCGTTCATTCGTGGGGTCCTGTTATTTCATTTTCGTTTTCAAAGGGGGAGTGAGAAACTCATTTCCCCTTTTGAGACTTTTAATCATCTTGATTAATTAACATTCTTGAAGTGTTATCCCCTTTAGGGCGCGCTTCATTAATGTTTGTTCCAAGAACTAGGTAATGGACATTTTCAGCAATATTGGTTGTGTGGTCACCGATGCGCTCTAAGTTTTTTGCGCAAAATAAAAGGTGCGTACAAAGACCGATGTTGCGTGGATCTTCCATCATGTAGGTCAGTAATTCACGAAAGAGAGAATTATAAATCGCATCAATTTCTTCATCACCGCGCCAAACAGCAAGAGCTTTTTCTGTATTACGTTCTGCGTAAGCATCCAGAACGTCTTTTAATTGAGAAAGCGCCAGGTCATGCATTGATTTCATGCCGTGCATCAGTTGAGTTGGCTGAATTTCGCTGTGAATACTTAAAACACGTTTTGCGATGTTTTTTCCTAAATCACCAATGCGCTCAAGATCTGATGTAATCTTAATCGCAACCATAATTTGGCGCAAATCAAGAGCCATTGGTTGGCGGCGCGCAATCATGGTGATGGCTTGTTCTTCAATTTCCAACTCAAATTCATCAATCTTGGCATCATCCAAGATCACATTATTGGCGTTCGCTACATCGCCTTTACATAAGGCATCAAAAGATTGAGCAACGAGAGTTTCTGTCAGCCCGCCCATTTGTGCGATTTTACTATCGAGACTGGCGAGTTCATCTTCATAAGAGGTTACAATATGCTCAGTGGTCATGAGTGTTTCCTAATCTTAGCCGAAGCGGCCAGTTATATAATCCTGTGTTTTTTCATTTTGTGGGTTAGTGAAAATTTGCGTTGTTTCACCTTCCTCAATGATTTTTCCTAAATGAAAAAATGCTGTTTTCTGTGAAACGCGGGCTGCTTGCTGCATTGAGTGGGTCACAATGACGATGGTAAAATTCTGGCGCAATTCATCGATTAGTTCTTCAATGGTCGCCGTTGCAATTGGGTCAAGCGCAGAGCATGGCTCGTCCATCAAGATTACTTCTGGTTTTGTTGCAATTGCTCTCGCGATACATAGGCGCTGTTGCTGACCACCTGAGAGCCCTGTGCCTGGACCGCTTAAGCGATCTTTTACTTCATCCCACAAACCAGCTTTTGTTAAGCTGCTCTCAACCAGTTCATCAAGCTCAGCTTTTGTGCTGGTAAGTCCGTGAATGCGTGGGCCATAAGCAATGTTATCAAAAATGCTTTTTGGAAATGGATTTGGTTTTTGGAACACCATGCCGATGCGAGCGCGTAGCTCGACAACATCTAAGGCAGGGTCGTAAATATCATTGCCATCGATTTTGATCGTGCCAGAAACGCGGCAAATATCAATCACGTCATTCATCCGGTTGATACAGCGCAAATAGGTTGACTTGCCGCACCCTGATGGCCCGATCAGTGATGTTACAGAATTTTCTGGAATATCCAGATTAATTCCGAACAATGCTTGTTTCTCACCATAAAAGACAGACACATCTTCAGAGGTGATTTTTGCAGAGTCTTCAGCTGGTTCAACATTTGTTGTCTCAGTGCTTTCTGCCAGGTTATTTGTCTCTAACATAGGCGCTTTACTTTCCACTACGTGTGTTGCTACCATTTTCTTTCATACTTTCTTCTTAAATAGACCGCTGCAGCATTTAAAATAAATAACCCAGCAAGCAGGACCATTGTTGCACCCGCTGTCCGCTCTACGAACCCGCGTTCAGCTGAAGTTGCCCACATAAAAATCTGCACAGGAAGAGCCGTTGCTGGCTCCATAGGTGTTGTGGGGAAATCTTGCACAAAAGCTACCATGCCAATCATAAGAAGCGGTGCTGTTTCACCTACAGCTTGCACGATACCGATGATTGTTCCTGTCATTATTCCTGGGAATGCTAAAGGCAAAACATGATGGAAAATTGTTTGCATCTTTGAAGCCCCTACGCCATATGCACCTTCGCGGATAGAAGGAGAAACAGCGCGAAGTGCTGATCTTGTTGCGATGATTATTGTTGGCAAAGTCATCAGAGCCAGTACGAGACCACCAACGATAGACCCTGACCTTGGCAGCCCCATGAAATTAATGAAAACGGCTAAACCTAGTAGACCAAACACAATTGAAGGAACCGCGGCCAGGTTATTGATGTTGACTTCAATAATATCTGTAACTCTATTTTTAGGAGCAAACTCTTCCAGGTAGACTGCTGCTGCTACACCAATTGGAATGGCCAGCAAGAGAACGATAAGAACCATAAAGAAAGTACCAATGAGGGCAACACCTAGCCCGGCTGTTTCTGGCTGACTTGAAGCAGGGTGTGTGAACAAGCCCCAATTAAACAGTTTGACCATTTTGTCTTCGGCGACGAGTTTATCCATCCAGGCCAGCTGCTTATCTTTAACCAGGCGGCTTGAATTTTCCGTATTTCGATCAATAGCTCCTTTTAGAACGGCATCAACATTGCCGTGCGCATAGAGCCACATAGGCACTGTTTTGCCGATTAGGGATGGATCAGCTACCACCGCATCACGAATTTGAACATCCACACCGCGCGATAAAAGTTTGTGCATCAGTTTGCGGTCTCTGCGATTTTTTGGTTTGCCGCCAAGTTCAGCATAGAGACCCTGCCTTGCGATCTTGGTATAGTTCGCCTGCATCATTTTATCGACGTTTCTCTCACCTGATGGATCGATTATTTCAGGATCAAGAGTGATGTTGAGTAAAACTGAGGTTTGTTGAAATGCTGTCCAGCCTTTGCTGATGATCGTGGTGAATAAAATGACCAAGAACATCATGCCAATAAAAATTGCGGCAAGCCCATAAAACTGAAAGCGTTTTTCAGCCGCTTGTCTTTTTTTCAGGCGTTTGGCAATGCGTTGTTTCACTTCAGCTGAATGAACTGAGAGATCTGCTGACATATTTTCTTGTACTTCCATTAGTCGTACTGCTCCCGGTATTTACGCACAATGTAAAGTGCATAGACATTCAACATTAAAGTGATCAAGAATAAGGACAGGCCAAGGGCAAACGCCACTAGCGTTTCTGGGCTGCCAAATTCATGGTCACCAGTAAGCTGATTAACAATTTTTACTGTGATGGTTGTGAGGGCATCAAATGGGTTCATATGTAACTTCGCTGCGATACCAGCAGCTAGAACCACAATCATGGTTTCGCCGATTGCTCTTGATGCTGCCAACATAATGGCGCCAACCAAGCCTGGTAGCGCGGCTGGTAACACAACTTTAGAAACGGTTTCTGACTTGGTTGAGCCAAGTCCTAATGAGCCTTCACGAAGTGCTTGAGGCACTGCATTGATGATATCATCCGAGAGAGATGAGATGAATGGGATAAGCATAATTCCCATAACAAACCCGGCTGTGAGTACTGAAGAGGCATTGATCTCAAGCCCGACCACTGCGCCAGCATCTCTAAAGAAGGGGCCGAGTGTTACAAGGGCGAAAAAGCCATAAACGATTGTTGGGATACCGGCTAGAATTTCAAGAGCTGGTTTTGCGATTGAGCGCAATTTTGACCCTGCATATTCCGACATATAAATTGCTGCAAATAACCCGATGGGGACAGAGACCAGTAGCGCGACAAATGAGATGTAAAGCGTGCCCCAAAGGAGTGGTAGAAAACCATATTGACCATAGTTGCCATCTCCACCAGTTGCGCCCCAACCGAAACGTGGGTCCCAAACTGTTCCGAAGAAAAAGTTAGAGGGTGGGATCACTTTAAAGAAGTTAATTGTTTCAAATAACACTGAGAACAGGATACCGAATGTGGTCACAATCGCGATGGTTGACGCTAAGATCAAGAACCACTTCACCACTGTTTCAACATTGTTACGGGCGCGCAATCTCACTTTTATGCTTGAATAGGCCAACAAAAATGCCAGCAAACTCAGCACGATAAAGGCTATGTATTTGCCATATGTGCTGTAATAAATTAGCTCATTTTTTTTAAGCGCAGCTGAGAGTAAATAGGGCTGAGGGTTTTCAGCCAAAATGATGTTTTTAGCTTCAAATAAGTTTTTAATAACATCCGGTGCTATGGGAGTGGCAGCTTTATCACCTTCAGCTGCTGTTTTAATTAGCTCTAGTTCTTTTGCATCTAGTTTTGAAAAGCCTGATTGAATTGTGCCAATCACACTTGTGACCAAATCTAGCTTACCGGCTTCTTGTTCTGTTATAGTGGCTGGCAATGTACTGTTTACCGCACCGCGAATGACCGGGCCTTCAGCGATACTCCAGGCCATAAATACAATGACAGCTGGTAGGAAAGTCGCAAGGGCCAGAAATGCTCCGTGATAAGGGGGGCGAGAATGCAAGCTAGAGGCACTTGCAGCGGTTTGTGCTTTTGTCTGTTTTAAAATGCCTTGTGCTTTCCATTTCCCTATAAAATAGACAAGCCACACCACAATAACTGGCGGCAATATATAGGTTAGGAAACCGGATAGATATAGTGAAAGCACTTCAGACACTTTTACCTCGCAGGTTCACCAAAAAACATAGCCTTCAGTTTTTGCTCATTTTTTTGGTGACTGATCAATTGCCGATGAATGAAAAGCTTATCATAAATAGGCATCTGTTAAATAATTAAACTGTCGTTTCTTTTCGTAATATTGCCAGGCCGAGGTGTTCTCGGCCTGGCTAATTTTAAGAGACGTAAAATTACATTACGTTTTGAGCTTTGATAGCTGCTTGAAGCTCATCAAACTCATTTTTAGGCATTGGAACCAAGCCATACTCAGCTAGTGGACCATCTTCACCGATCATTTTTTCAGATGTGAAGAATTCCATGTATTCTTTAAGACCTGGAATTTTGCCAATGTGAGCTTTTTTCACGTAGAAGTATAGTGGACGTGAAACTGGGTATTTACCTGTTGAGATTGTTTCAACTGAAGGTGTAACACCAGAAACTGTTGCCACTTTTAGCTTGTCTGTGTTGTTTTCATAGAATGAAAGACCGAAAACGCCGATGCCTTGCTTGTTGCTGTCGATGCGACCTAGAGTTTCTGTGTAGTCACCAGCGATGTCTACTGAAGCGCCATCTGTGCGAACTTTGTAGCAAAGTTTCTTAGCCGTTTTCTTGATTTTCTTTTCTTCTTTGATTTTGCCAGCAGCAACAACTGCAGCTTTGTGTAGCTTTTCGCCGCCAACTTCTTTACAACCAGCGCGCATAACTTTCTTTTCGAAAACTTCACGTGTACCGTGGTTTTCACCTGGGATGTAAGCTGTGATTTTCCACTTAGGGAAAGCTGGGTTTACTTGGTCCCAAGTTTTGTTTGGGTTTGCAACCAATTTGCCGTCTACTGGAATTACGTTAGCAAGAGCTAGGTAAACGTCTTTTGGTGTAAGTGCGAAGTTTTTCCACTCTGACTTTGCGTCACGTGCGAAAACGATGCCGTCATAACCGAAGCGAACTTCGATGATTTCTTTAACGCCTTTTTCAGCACATTTCTTAACTTCTTTTTCTTTCATCTTACGTGAAGCGTTTGCAACGTCGATTGTTGCTTCGCCAAGACCTTGACAGAAAAGCTTGATGCCTTTTGAAGAACCGCCTGAAGCAACCACTGTTTTATATTTAGGGAAAGCTTTTTTGAATTCTTCTGCAACGATGTTTGCATAAGGTAGTACAGTTGAAGAACCAGCAACTGAAACGTGCTTGCGCTCACCAGCAAAAGCTGCAGTGTTTGCGAATGTGCCAGCTGTGAGAACAGCAACTGCTCCGACTAATAACTTATTCATGGGGAAACTCCTCAAAGAGTATTTTATCATAATCATGTTTTATATCTCATCTCCAGCTTTCGATTACCAAGTACACAACACGAAATCTTTTGGATGAGCGCTGTCAACCTAACGGCCCTTGACCAGAGTTTTATGACACTTTTGCAAATATATTATGACAATTTAACCGCTTGATTTTATTAAGTTATTTCTTTTATTCCCATATTTAACCTGTTTTTCAGTGTCATTTATGAATACGCTGCAAGCATTAGCTTTAAGATTTTGGTAATAATTGAAAACATCTGGTGGGATTCTTGAAATTTTTGGTCAACACCACTTTAAGCCTTTGGCAGCAACACAGAGAAAATTGAGCCGTGACCTTGGCGTGAATTGATTTTTAATTCACCTCTGTGACGGGTGATAATGTGCTTGGTGATCGCTAACCCCAGACCAGTTCCCCCTTTTTCCCGGCTTTGCTCAATGTTAGCTCTGTAAAAACGCTCTGTTAAGCGGGGGATATGATGTGACGCGATACCGATACCATTGTCCTCAACGATTATTTTGATCTTCTTTTGCTTATTTTTATCTCGTTTTATTTCAGCCAAATAAATGCGGACATAACCTTCACCATCACTTTTGCCATATTTAATGGCATTGTGGACCAAGTTTTGAAATACCTGAGATAACTCATCTTCTTCACCAACAGCGATGAACTCTCCATTCGGCTCTTCTAACTCAAGTTTGATATTTTGCTGCTCAGCTAACGGTGTGAGACTATCTATTGTGTTGTGAAGTATTGTGACCAGATCAACTTTTTCACTTGGGATTTTGTGAGCGTTCATTTCAACACGGCTAAGAGATAATAAATCATCAACCAGGTTGGTCATGCGTTTGCCTTGAACAGCCATAATGCCTAAAAACTTTTCTCTTGCGGCCTCATCTTCCTTTGCAGGCCCCTGGAGCGTTTCAACAAACCCCAGAAGTGACGCGATTGGAGTTCTTAATTCATGACTGGCATTTGCAATAAAATCAGCGCGCATTTTATTTAATCGTTCTTGCTCGGTTAAGTCTCTAAAATGAACAAGAATGGTTGGGTCCCCCTCATCCTCTCGTGATAACCATGCAAGGTGAACCGAGAACTGCCTTTCAATAGGCGTTCTTTCATGCAATTGAATTTTTTTCTTTTCTTTGCTCTCAGCGACCGCATCTATTGCCTCAAGTAATTTTGGCGCGCGAATAACTGCTGAAACCCCAACACCCAATTTTTTAATGTTAAAAATGTTTTTGGCCTGCTCATTGGCGTATAAAAGTTTGTTTTGGTTGCCAAGAATAAAGACCGGGTCTGGAATAGATTCGATTAATTGCGACCAGATTATTTTTTCATTTTTTCTTTTTGCGGTTTTACTACGCCCCGATTTTGAGTTCTGTTCCCTTTCTTTTGCAATTGGTGCTGACACCCATGCGAGCCCACAAGTGAGAGAGACAAATGCAAATAAAGCGTTAGAAAAAGAAAGGCTTGTAAAATAACTGATGACGACCAAAACTGTCGCTAAAAACAGCATGAAGGGCCATATGCTTAATAGCCTATAAAGGGCAGATGGGAGTTGATCTTTCACGTTTTAATTCACTTAAAAATGTTTTTTAAAGGTACCAATCAATAGTTTTCGTACCATTAAATTTGTTGGGCTAAGCACTATATGCCAAATAACATATTGTTTTAAAATTATTAATCATTGCGCTTAGATGGTATCTAAAACCTTAATCACTGTTTCAAATAGATGATTTATTTAGTTCCCTATTTATACTGAGTAAAGAATCTGTGCTCAATTGGTTCCAGGCACTCAAAGTTCATTGACTTCACCTATGGTTTACTTCCACCCTAGATAGACGAGAACTATTTCATTTATATGTTACCAGATAAAGTTCTAGGCTTTTTTGGCTTTAAAAGAAAGTGGATCAAATATGAGCGATGAAAAACGACTTGAGGCAATTAAGAATTTCACCCTTTCTGATCCAGAATTAGACCCATGGATTGAAGACCATGCCCTTTCAAGTGGTGGATACCCTTATGAAGATCGCATGAGCAGGAAGTCTTATGAAAAAGAGCTCAAAGCCTTACAAATAGAACTATTGAAACTACAACGCTCCATAGCGAATACTGGCGAGAGGATTGTTGTTTTGTTTGAAGGGCGGGACACCGCTGGCAAAGGTGGAACTATTCACCGGTTCCAACAACATCTCAATCCTCGTCATGCTCATGTTGTTGCGCTTTCCAAACCTTCTGATACTGAGCGAGGGCAATGGTATTTTCAGCGCTATATTCAGCATTTACCAACAGCTGGAGAAATGGTGTTTTTTGATCGCTCCTGGTACAACCGCGCTGGTGTTGAACCGGTGATGGGTTTTTGCTCAGACGCCCAACACAAACTCTTTTTAGAAGAAGCTCCTAAATTTGAAGAGATGCTTGTTAATGATGGGATCCACCTTGTTAAAATTTGGCTCACCATAGGCCAGGAAATGCAATTGCGCCGGCTGCATAAACGGCGTCATGACCCTTTAAAACATTGGAAAATTTCTCCTATCGATCTTGAGGCCATTAATCAATGGGATGATTACACCGCGGTTAAAGAAAAGATGTTTAAGGCAACGCATAAGGCAAAAACCCCTTGGACGGTCATTTTATCAAATGACAAACGCCGTGCGCGGTTAAATGCAATTAAGCTTGTTTTGAGCAAAGTTGATTATGGTGCCAAAGATCCTGAGGTGGCCACTGAACCAGATCCAAAAATTGTTGGCTCTAGTGACGAATTCTTCTTTAACCGCTTGAATTAAAAAAGTTTTTCTCTCTCACGGGCTATCCCGCTGTTACCACAGCGGGCCCTCCGAGGGGCGGCGCTAAACGCCGGACGCCCCTGGCGTCATGTCCTGGCACCGAAGTGGTGCCACTCCTTCTTCGTATAGTGAAATTTTCTTTAAATCATTTCAGTTGCCCACGAGCAAACGCGATTCTTTATCTGCGCTTCAGTTGCCCACGAGCAACCGCGCTTTTTAGTGGCTCTTTAGATTGCCTTCTTTGTGCTTCGAATGCCCACATAGCATCCGCAATAAACAACCGCGCTAATTACAAACCTGATAGGTGCCTTCGACATATTGGCCGACTGAGCAGATGATGCCGCCCCATTGATAGCCTATGCGGCCTCTATATTTGATTTTGAACCAAGGGCGATCTTGAAACATTTCGCCTGTTGGACCGAGCAAAATGATCCATTCTCCTTCTTTTAGAGATGCTTTTTTCTTATAGCGTTGCCCAGGACCAGAGCGGACAATGCCTCCCCATGATTTTGCTTCTCTTGGGTATGTAATGGCAGCTGGACTGTGTGTTTCATCACTTCTTCTTGCAACTTCGGTACATTTATCATCAAATTCACCTTGTGTGCCTACAAGCGCTATTTTTCCCTTCACATGAAGAACCCAATTACCATTTGAATATTTAGAGCCTGAACCAGATCTCACATTTACAAGGGTGATTTGGGGTGAACTATCATGAGAAATTCTTGCAATTGAAACGTTATTTTCTTCCAGAAATTCAACAATTAACGGAATCCCCTCATTACAGGTATATTCCACTTTTGCAGCAAAAGTCTTGGTCGTGAGAAAAAAAGATGCGGTAATAAGCGCTGAGATAAAAGAGACTTTTTTAAGAAATATGGTGAGCTTCGCCGCTTTATTGGTTGGGTATTGTTTTCTCATAACTTACATGCCTCTTTCTTTTTCATTCCCGCCTCGACTTATTTCTTACACCGCCGATTATAGTCCAATTTATCAGAACGGCTTCATAATGACACTGTTCAATTGATTGACACTGTTCAATTAGAAAGTTCCCATGTTTGTAATACCTCTAAATTGGCGTCTTCGTTATTAAATATCTGTAATAATTGCGACAAATTGCCTTTTTTCGTCATCTTTCGTACAGGTGGACCCATAAAGTTGTTGGAAACTGGACTTGTTTTTAGTATAAAAAATAAAATTTTTATGGGTCCACGGTTGTTCAGTCTACCACTCATTCCCAATGAATTTTAAAGGTCTCTGCTTTAAATCAAAAAATAAACCCTAGAGACCATGAGAATTATTTTGCTGTTTTCACGATAAGAGGCCTCTCTTATCAAAGTTAAAGGTCATGTGAATTGTGCTAAAAGCTGCTGAAAATGTAGCTCTAATGCTAAATGTAAATACCGGCCGCCCTTTACAGGCGCAGCTGTTTGAGCAAGTTCGTGCGATGATTATAGATGGACAGCTCACCTCCGGTACTCCGCTTCCTGCTACTCGGGCATTGAGCGAGCAACTTGGTGTTTCGCGAAATACTGTGGTGCTGGCATATGACCGCTTGCTAGCTGAAGGGTATATTGAAAGTAAGCGTTCTATCGGCACATTTGTGAGTGATGCCATTCCTGAAAGTGGTTTTAAGCCACAAAACAACGATAGTAACGTAACTGATCTTAAGAGAGCAAAATCTGAGCTGAATGCGAACTCTGCCAGTTTTGAAAAGGTATCGAATTTTGAGCATACAGCTCAACCAACCGACCTCCCCCTTCCCTCTCAAATAGATATCCATTCAAAACAACCGGTTACCATAGATTTTCAACCTGGTTTACCTGATGTTGAAGCTTTTCCTGCACGTACGTGGCGTCGTTTGTTGAACCGTAAACTCATGCAAATTGATGATCATTATTATGAGGCAACTGATCAGCTTGGTTCATTTGATTTGCGCCGTGCAATTGCAGAGCATTTAGGCCCAGCGCGCGGAATTATTGCTTCAGCTGAAGATGTTGTCATCCTTTCAAGTGTTCAAGAAGCACGAGGGTTACTGGCGCAGCTGTTACTCGGCGAAAACTCGCCGGCCATTATGGAAGCCCCTGGCCCAAATGGTATTGCTCAGCTATTTTCTCATTATAAAGCAAATGTTTATGACATTGCAGTCGATGAAGAAGGCTTGCAAACCTCTCATCTGCCGGACTTTACTGACCCTCAATCTTCTCAACTACAAAAGAATAGATTTCACCCAGGGATATCTAATGGCTTGGCCTATGTCACTCCTTCACATCAGTTTCCATTAGGTGTGAGCATGGCTCTTTCGCGCCGGGTAGAACTGCTTGAATGGGCCAATAAAACAGGCATCATGGTGGTTGAAGATGAATCTACAAGTGATTTTCGTTATGGTGGCTCTCCTTTAACAGCTCTTAAGGGCCTGGATAATCGCATAACTGATACAGAAAACACCGGTTCTGCCGATATCATTTCTAGAAATGGAAGTGTTATTTATCTTGGTGGGTTTAAGAAATCTCTTGGTATTCAAGTAGCGTATTTAGTTGTGCCATCATTCTTAATTCCGGCGTTGCATTCTCTTAAAACTTTGGGTTTTGGCTCGGCCTCTTGGCTAGAGCAGGCTGCACTTGCCGAATTTATTGACAATGGTGCTTATGACCGGCATTTGCGTAAATTGCGCAAAAAATGTAAAGAAAAGCGTGATCTTCTTATTTCTCTTCTAAAAAGCCATTTTGGTGAAGATATTACCCTTTCTGGAGTTGAGGGCGGGTTGCATTTGATATGGCATTTACCAAAAGAATTTGGATCTGCTGATGAGATTTCTAAAAGAATGTTAGAAACTCATAATATCGGCCTATATAGCGTGCAAACTGGAGGATCAACTGTTGTTTCACAAAGTGAAATTGATGAGCAGGCCCTAATTTTTGGCTATTCATCTCTTGCACTTGAAGATATTGAAATTGGCGTTTCGAACTTAGCTGCTGAAATTAAAACAAACAAGCGGAACACCAAATGATAGATGACACCCACATTAGAGGAGCGTATGCATGAGTGGTAGTCTTATTGAAATTGGACTTGGTGCGACCAGTCTTTCATTGATCATTGCGATTGCATCCATGATCCTAGCTTTTCTTGCGCTTCAGCGCGGGGCCCCCTCATTTTTGCATGCAGCTCGTCATGGCATGATTTTAATTGCTGTTCTAACAACAATTGCATGTTTTACAATCATTTGGTCTTTTGTGATTAAAGATTATTCTGTTCTCTATGTTGCGCAAAACTCCAACAGCCAACTTCCTCTGCTTTATCGTATTACGGCTCTTTGGGGGGCTCATGAGGGCTCACTGATGTTATGGCTCTGGTTTTTGGCTACGTTCTCAGCCATTGCCGTTTATATTCACTGGAAGAGCCACCCGCTTTCTATGCCTTACGTCATTATGAGTTTGGCTGGCCTACAGATCGGTTTTATGGTCTTTATCCTCTTTCTCTCGAACCCTTTTATCGAGGTACACCCAGCGCTACCGGATGGACGAGACTTGAACCCTCTTTTACAAGATCCTGGCCTCGCTTTTCATCCACCAACGCTTTATATGGGCTATGTGGCTTTTTCTATTCCTTTTGCTTTTGCCATTGCTGCATTGGCACGAGGACAATCTGGACGTGAATGGGTTGTGACCACACGGCGCTGGACGTTATTTGCCTGGGTTACTCTCACCAGTGGTATATTGCTCGGTGGGTACTGGGCTTATTATGAGCTTGGTTGGGGCGGCTATTGGGCTTGGGACCCGGTTGAGAATGCCTCTCTAATGCCATGGCTGACGGGCACTGCATTCTTGCACTCTATTATGGCGCAAGACCAACGTAATTTATTCCAAACCTGGAATGTGTTCTTAGTCATCACGACATTTGCCCTATCGCTACTTGGCACCTTCCTGGTTCGCTCTGGTGTGCTTACATCTGTTCATTCATTTGCAGCTGACCCTGGGCGCGGGGCGTACATTCTTGGTTTCTTGATTGTTGTATCTGTCATTGCTTATG
Organism: Hyphomicrobiales bacterium; assembly: GCA_965230545.1. GTDB lineage: Bacteria > Pseudomonadota > Alphaproteobacteria > Rhizobiales > HXMU1428-3 > HXMU1428-3. Next base: position 48,843 of record CBDDLE010000003.1, read on the forward strand.
GATTGTTGGTTTGGCGCGGGCACCGTTTGATTGGCCCTCACAAAGTTTCAAATCTGATTTCGCGCGAATCTGCTCTTTTATATAATAATCTATTGTTTGTAGCAGCTGCGATTATTGTTTTAACGGGTACGCTTTACCCCCTTGCTATTGAAGTGCTAACGGGTGAGCGGGTTTCTGTTGCGGCACCTTATTTCAACAAGGTGATGGCTCCTGTGATGCTAGGCATAGTCTTGTTGATGGGGCTTGGACCACTTATCCCATGGCGGAAATCAAGCTATAAGAAGATGCAGAAGCAATTTAGCATACCGTTTGGTTTGGCTCTGTTAATCTCTTTAGTCGCTTATCTTCTTGGTGCAACTGATGTCATCGCTCTTATTGCCATTGGGCTTGTTGGATTTGTTTTTGCAGCCACTTTACTTGATATTTTTGGCGCGGTTCGTGCTCATATGAAAGTAACTGACAAAAGCTGGTTCTCTAGCCTTTCAATTTTGGCGGGGAACAATCAACGGCGCTATGGTGGTTTTATTGTTCACCTTGGTACGCTTGTTCTTATCATTGGTGTCATCGGTTCTGCGTTTTTCAAAGAAGAAGCTACTGTGAACATGAAACCGGGTGATCAGATTGTAAGCGGTCCTTATACTTTGACGTATAAAACAATCGTTCCTCAAAAGGGGCCAAATTATTCTGAACGTATGGCTTATTTTGAATGGATAAAGGATGATGGAACAACCGGTTCTCTTACGCCTTCAAAGCGGAATTATCCGGTGACGCAAACGGTGACGACGGAGGCTTCTATTCACTCAACCTTACTTGGTGACCTTTATGTGGTGCTTGGAAATGAGCATGGCAAGGGAGAGGTGACCACACGAGTGTTTTGGAACCCGCTAGTGAATTGGGTTTGGATTGGCTGGATGGTTGTTTTATTTGGTGTTTTATTTGCTATGACGAAACGGGCGCCAAAAATTGTTTCAACTCCTAAGTCGGAACCAGCAAAAGAGGCGATCGCATAAATGACGGCAGAACCTCAAAAAAACGCTGAACCTCAAAAAGTAATTCGCTGGTGGCATTTTGCCCTTATTGGGGTAATGATCATGATGTTCATCCTCTTTGCGGCTGGTCTTGGGCGGGATACTAAATTTATCCCTTCACCTCTCGTTGGAAAGCCCGCTTTTGACTTTGACCTCAAACAATTGGGCAAAGAGAGCAACATCAAGCTTTCAGACTATAAAGGCAAAATTGTTATTTTGAATTTTTGGGCTTCGTGGTGTGTGACATGCAGAGAAGAGCACCATGTTTTGCTTGAAGCGGCCAATGCTTTACAGCCGAAAGGCACAGTACAATTCTTGGGTGTGAATTCAAAAGACACGGATAAAGGTGCGTTTGGTTTTATGGATAAACGAGGCCATTTCCCGTACCCTTCTGTGATTGATCGACAAGGGCGGATGGCGCTTGAATATGGCGTTTATGGTATGCCTGAGACTTTTTTCATTAATAAGGATGGTATTATAGCGGCTAAGCATATTGGCGCTTTAACGCACAAAATTTTAGCTGATAAATTAAAACAAGCGGAGGCGGTTCAATGAAACAACTTATTGCTTTTGTTTGCTTAAGCATGAGCCTTATCTTTGCACCGGCCTCTCTCTTAGCGGCCGAAAAGGCGCAAGCTCCGCAAATCAGAGTTGAAAGTGAGCTTGAAAAGAAAATTCGCACTGTAGCCAGTATGCTGCGTTGCCCTGTTTGCCAGGGAGAGAGCGTTTATGACAGCCATGCAGATGTGGCTGTTGAAATGAAACGTTTGATTGCAGACAAGATAAAGGCTGGCCAGTCAAATGAAGAGATTTTGACCTATTTCAAAGACCGTTATGGGAATTTCATTTTAATGGAACCACCTGCCGAAGGGTTGCACTGGGTGATTTGGGTTTTCCCTATGTTTATGGCGTTACTTGGCGCTTTGTTCCTCTTTCAAAATTTGAAAGCTAGTGCACAAGACATTGAAGAAACTATTCTTGAAGATTTCGACCAAGAGGGGCATCCCAGCGATCCTTCTACAGAAGTGAGCGATATTAAGGAGCTGCGTTTATGAGTGCGTTGATTAGCATTTTAGCCCTTGGGGGGCTTTCGCTCTTTATTATGTTGGTGCCCCTTTGGCAGCGCCGCTCTGACCGTTCTCTTGGAACAGGCATTGAAACCAATGACCTTTCCGTTCAATGGGAAAGCGAGAAAGACCGACTGGTGAAAGAGCAGAACGATCTTGATGTAGCCCTTGCTGAGGGGAAAATTTCTGAAGAGACGCATAAGGTTGAGCGCGAACAAGTGATGGAAGATGCGAAACGCGCGCTCAATAAATTGCGTCAAGCGCGTAGCATGAGCGAAAAACTCGCCACGAGTGCTCATCATAAACCCCGGGCTTACCCAAGCTATGGGATGGGCTTTGCTGCTTCTATTTTAGTCGCAACAGCTGCTTTGATTTTTCACCTGAATGGCCAGGATGTTATTCGCAAAGTTAGCCCGCAGGAAAGAGCAGCTAACACCACAATGCCTGAGATCAAGCAGATGGTGGCTACTTTGGAAAAACGAGTTACTGATGGAGAAGGCAGCCGCAAAGATAAGATGATGCTTGCACGCTCATTCTTGGTTCTTGGGCGCAGAGCTGACTCGATTGCTCTTTATAAAAAGATTACTACGGAGAATAAAGGCGATGTTGGCGCTCTTATGGCGCTTGGAGAAATCCATTTTAATTCAAAGGAAAAGCAAGAACAATCTGAAGCGCTAACCTATTTCAATCAAGCTCTTGATATAGAGCCCGATAAGCCTGAAGCGCTTTGGTATAAATCTTTAGCTTTAATCCGTGACAGGAAGATTGAAGAATCACGCAAAATACTGGTGCGACTAAAGGATGTCGCCAAAGACAACAAAAAGGCACAAGATGCAGTAAAGCAACTTTTGGCCGAACTGGATAAAAATCGGGCTAAGCCCCAAGAAAAATGAATCTGGGTGAGTATGAGTTTTTTTAAACTCACAAAGACTACTCAATTGGATTTAGAAAGGAAATATCATGTTTCATTATGATCGGTGCCTTGAGGACCATATCAAGTCGCTTCAGGATGAGGGGCGTTACCGGGTCTTTTTGGACTTAGAGCGTATTGTTGGACAATATCCAAAGGCTTATAACTTTGGTGACTATACCTCTGTTGATGGCAAATGCCCGCGCAACACTATGGAGCCGATGAGTGATATTACCGTTTGGTGCTCAAATGATTATCTTGGTATGGGGCAACACCCAGCTGTTTTAGCAGCCATGAAAGATGCGATTGACCGTATGGGCGCTGGTGCTGGTGGAACACGAAATATTTCTGGTAACCATCACTTAATTGTTCAGCTTGAAAAAGAACTGGCTGACTTACATGACAAAGAAGCTGCTCTTGTATTTTCATCTGGTTATGTTGCAAATGAATCAACGCTGAGCACTCTTTCTAAATTGCTACCTGGTTGTGTGATGATTTCTGATGAGCTTAATCATGCGTCTATGATTCAAGGTATTTTACATGGCAAAGCTGAAAAACGCATATTCCGTCATAATGACTTGGAGCACTTAGAAGAAATTCTGAAAGACATAGACCCTGACCGGCCGAAATTGCTGGCATTTGAAAGTGTTTATTCCATGGATGGTGATATTTGTCCGATGGAAGAAATTCTTGATTTAGCCGAAAAATACAATGCCTTTACATATTTAGATGAAGTGCATGCGGTTGGTATGTATGGCCCTAAAGGTGGCGGCATTGCTGACCGAGAAGGCCTTATGGACCGTGTTGATATTATACAAGGCACTTTGGCCAAGGCTTATGGTGTTATTGGTGGCTATATTTCTGGTAAAAGCTCAACGATTGATGCCATTCGTAGTTATGCTAGTGGATTTATTTTCACGACGACACTTCCACCAGCTGTTGCCTCTGGTGCCTTAACAAGTGTTCGTCATTTAAAGAAATCAGACGCTGAGAGAAAATTGCAACAAGAGAGAGCTTCTCAGTTACGAGACCTTTTAACTGAAGCAGAGATTCCTTATATAGATTCTGTAACGCATATTGTTCCTGTTCTGGTTGGCGACCCTGTGCTCTGCAAGGAAGTTTCAGATCGCTTGCTTGGGCAATTTGGCATGTATATTCAACCGATTAATTTCCCAACTGTACCTCGCGGGACTGAGCGTTTACGCATAACTCCGGGCCCACTTCATACGCCTGAAATGTTGAAAGAACTTGTCTCTGCTCTTTCTAAGATTTGGTCTGAAATCAAACTGCCCAGAGCAGCTTAATTTATGCAGCATAGAATTGACGAGCACTTAAAGGAGAAAATTGTCAGATGACTAGAAAGAAAAAACGTGCCTTGGTGATTGCGGGTGCTTTGACACTTCTTTTTGTCAGCGTTGGGCTTGTTGCCTTTGCTTTTAAGGATAATTTGGTTTTTTTCCTCACACCTACTGACGTTATGGCTGGAAAAGCTAAGGGAGCTACGAAGCTGCGCATTGGTGGCATGGTTGAAAATGGTACCTTTAAGCGCCTTGATGATGGATTGACAGTTTCTTTCCAAGTGACTGATTTTAGTCACTCTATTCCTGTGACTTATACAGGGCTTTTGCCAAATTTATTTAAGGAAGGTCAAGGTGTTATCGCGGAAGGGTCATTTGAAGAAAATGGCAAGTTCAAAGCCAAAACTATTCTAGCGAAACATGATGAAAAATATGTTCCGCGTGAACTGCACGAGACCATGAAGAAAAAGCCAAAAACTGAAGAAAAAAGTTATTAAATTAAATAATTAAATACATTCTTATATAAAAGATATATCTTAAATTGACATAGATCAATATTATCGTGCAAAGTGAGTACAGCTGTGCCCATATAGGAATGAAAATGCATAATAAGAATGTTGTCCCTTTTATAACTGAAAATTCTGATTGCGGTTCTGATCATCCTGTTTGCCAAGCCTGCGAAGTTCGGGCATGTGGCATGTGTTCTGAGCTAAATTCGACGTCTCTTAAAGAATTACGCAAAATTACTCGTACAAAAGAGTATAAAGCTGGTGATCAAATTTTTTGCGATGATGAACCGACCGAAAATTATGCAACGATTAAGAACGGCATTGTAAAACTATCCAAAATTTTGCCTGATGGCCGCCAGCAAACCATTGGTCTTGGATTTCCGCCGGATTTCATAGGCCGCGCTTTTAAAGAAAAGAACTCTTCTTTCGCAAGCGCGCTTACAGATGTTACCGTTTGCACATTCCCGCGGGATCTTTTTAATGATTATTTAAAAGCGACCCCGACTCTTGAGCATAAACTATTCGAGCTTACCTTAAATGAGCTTGATTCAGCGCGTGAATGGATGTTGATGCTAGGCCGCATGACAGCATTAGAAAAAGTTGCGGCATTATTATTGAATTTTTCTGAGCGTTTACACAATGCAAAGTTGCTACAGGGCCTGGAAAGTGAAATGAACAAATTTGAGCTTCTTCTTACTCGAGCTGAAATTTCTGATTTTCTTGGATTAACGATTGAAACTGTGAGCCGTCAATTTTCTGTTCTTAAACAGAAGAACTTAATTAATGTTCAAAATCAAAGGTTTATTGAAATTCTTGATCGACGAGCTCTGGATGCTCTTGCAGGGCATGAAGATTATTAACCCCTTAGACTCACCACTAAATTTCTAGTGCTAACGGCACTTTTATCTCATTTATTGAGCGGTTTTTATAGCTGACGAACCATTTGCCTTCTTGAAAAAAGCACTTTTTCCACCCTGCGACAATTTACCTCGCCCTCTTGGCTGCCTTGCGCAAATGAAATTGACCTACATCAATACATATTATTAGTGGCTTGCCTAAGACAGGGAGGTGGGACAGTTTTTAATTTGAGAGTAAAATTAAATACTGTGGTTTGTGTTACTCTATTTCTGTTGGCATATGCCCAATGATCTCTTTTTCATTGTCCTCCAAAAATTTTGAAAACCATTAATAACAAACAATGAGGACTTCTGATGGATCCTATCAGCACCATTGCTGCAGCAGCCGCCGCTCTGCTTGCAATTATTTTAGCTTTATATTCCTCAGCTCAGGCCCATGACACAGTCTTTGCTGTTCACATGATGATCTTTGCGATCGCAGGCGCCTTGACGCTTTTTTACCTAGTTCGAAATTGCAACTTCAAAACTGCCAAAGTAGATGGCCCTGAGACGTACAATGACTCCATTGTACGATATGGTGTTATCGCTACTGTGTTTTGGGGGGTTATCGGCTTCGCTGTTGGGGTGCTTATTGCTAGTCAGCTCGCTTTTCCAGATCTCAATTTTGATTTGCCTTGGACCAACTTTGGACGAATTCGTCCGCTTCACACATCGGCTGTGATTTTTGCATTTGGTGGTAATGCACTGCTTGCAACAAGCTTTTATGTGGTTCAACGGACATGTCGCACACGCTTGGCTTTTAATGGTATGGCCTGGTTTGTCTTTTGGGGTTATCAGCTCTTTATCGTTCTTGCTGCTACCGGTTATGTTCTTGGCTCTACTCAAGCTAAAGAATATGCTGAACCAGAATGGCATGTTGATTTATGGCTCACTATTGTTTGGGTTGCTTATTTACTTGTATTTTTCTTTACGCTGCTGCGCCGTAAAGAACCGCATATCTATGTGGCGAATTGGTTTTATTTGGCCTTTATTGTCACCGTTGCCATGTTACATGTGGTGAACGGTTTGGCTGTGCCAGTTTCCGTCTTTTCTTCACATAGTTATGCGGCATTCTCTGGAGTTCAAAGTGCTCTGGTGCAGTGGTGGTATGGCCACAATGCTGTTGGCTTTTTCCTCACAGCTGGCTTCTTGGGAATGATGTATTATTTTGTTCCAAAGCAAGCAAACAGACCTGTTTACTCATATCGTCTTTCTATCATTCACTTCTGGGCGGTTATCTTCCTTTATATTTGGGCGGGACCACACCATTTGCATTACACAGCTTTGCCTGACTGGGCTCAAACTCTTGGCATGGTGTTCTCTATTATGCTTTGGATGCCAAGTTGGGGCGGTATGATCAATGGTCTGATGACACTTTCTGGTGCTTGGGACAAGCTACGTACCGATCCGATTTTGCGGATGATGGTTGCTTCTATTGCTTTCTATGGCATGGCAACTTTTGAAGGGCCGTTGATGTCTATTAAAGCAGTGAACAGCTTAAGTCACTACACTGACTGGACCATTGGTCACGTTCATTCTGGTGCACTTGGTTGGAATGCCCTTGTTTCTTTTGGTGCGGTTTATTTCATGGTTCCTAAATTATGGGGACGCAAAGACCTTTATAGCCTCAAGCTTGTTAACTGGCATTTCTGGACCGCTATGCTCGGTATCGTGATTTACGCTTCATCTATGTGGGTTTCTGGAATTATGCAGGGCTTGATGTGGCGCGAATATAATAGTGAAGGCTTCCTTGTTTATTCCTTTGCTGAAACCGTAGTTCAAATGCATCCTTTCTATGTAATTAGAGCTCTTGGTGGTGTGCTGTTCCTTATTGGTTCACTCATCATGGTTTACAACATTTGGAGAACCATTCGCGGCGAATCCAAAGTTGATCAGCCAGTATCTCAAGTCATAACAGTTGGTGCATAGGAGAAAAACAATGAATCACGGCACTGTTGAAAGAAATGGTTCTATACTGCTTGTTCTTAGCCTACTCGTAGTTACGATCGGTGGTATAGTTGAAATTGCACCTCTCTTTTATCTAGAGAATACGATTGAGAAAGTTAAGGGCATGCGCCCTTACTCTCCGCTCGAATTGATGGGGCAAAACATCTACAAGCGTGAAGGCTGTAACCTTTGCCATAGTCAAATGATCCGTCCATTTAAAGATGAGGTTGAGCGCTATGGACATTACTCTCTTGCTGCTGAGAGTATGTATGACCAACCATTCTTATGGGGGTCTAAAAGAACGGGACCAGACCTTGCGCGTGTTGGTGGGCGCTATTCAGATGAATGGCACAGAGAACATTTGATTGCTCCTCGCAATCTTGTTCCTGAGAGTGTGATGCCTGGTTATCCATTTTTAATGCAACCTTTGAAGGTTCACGACATTAAAGCTCACCTTATTGCTAATAAAACTTTGGGTGTTCCTTACACTAAAGAGCAAATTGACAATGCAGCTATTGATCTTGTTTCACAAGCCAACCCTGACTCTGATGGGGCGGAAGATGTGGCAAGCCGTTATCCAAAAGCTGTTGTTCGGGACTTTGATGGCAAACCTGAAACATTAACTGAAATGGATGCTCTCATTGCTTATTTGCAAGTGCTTGGCACAATGGTTGATTTCTCAACCTATGATGCCAAAGCCAATTTGAGATAGGAGGTCTGACTATGGAAACTTACACCGCCATGCGGACTTTTGCTGATAGTTGGGGCTTGCTTTACATGGTTCTTATTTTCCTTGGCGTTTGCGTTTTTGCATTTCGCCCAGGATCAAAGAAGATTTATGAAGAACAAGCCCGTATCCCCCTCAATGAGGAGACAATAAAAAATGACTAAAAGACCTATTGATGACATTACAGGAACTGAAACAACTGGACATGAGTGGGATGGTATACGTGAACTTGATACCCCCATGCCTCGTTGGTGGCTGATCACCTTTTATATTACAATTGCATGGTCGATTGTTTATTGTGTCCTCTATCCTGCTATTCCACTTATTAACACGAATACGCAAGGGACTTTGGGTTACTCCTCACGAGGTGAACTGAATAAATCTTTAGAAGAAGCGCTGGAAGCTCAGGCAGGTTTGCGTGAAAAGATTAAAAGCAGTTCATTAGCCAACATCATTGCAGACCCTCAACTTTTTTCATTTGCAAAAGCTGGCGGCAAGGCAGCCTTTAAAGTGAATTGCGTTCAGTGTCATGGCTCTGGTGCTGAGGGCGCTGTTGGCAACCCTAACCTTAATGATGATGATTGGTTGTGGGGTGGCAAGCTTGAAGACATTCACCTGACTATTAAGCATGGCGCCCGCTATGAGCAAGATGAAGACACTCGTCTTTCTGATATGCCAGCTTTTGGTAAAGATGAATTGCTCGATCAAAATCAAATTGAACAAGTTGCTGATTACGTTCTTTCTTTAAGTAAAGGAACTGCTGATGCTTCAAGTTCAGGGGCAAAGATTTTTGCTGAGCAATGTGCCTCATGTCATGGGGAAACTGGTGCGGGTGACCGTGCTGTTGGTGCTCCTGCATTAAATGACCAGATTTGGCTATATGGTGGTGATAGAAAGACAGTTATTGAGAGCATTCATAATTCTCGCAAAGCTGTTATGCCTGCATGGGCACATAGACTTGATGCTGAAACCATTAAACAATTAGCCATTTATGTTCACTCCCTCGGGGGTGGAGAGAAGTAGGTGTGAAGCCGGTTCTATAGGCCCCCCATGACCTCTTAGTACCCTTTGCATCTACTTCACCTAATACTTCGATCAATAATATAAAATACTCAGGGGAAAGCTTAATTTAAAAGCTTACCCCTGAGATAAAAGAAGCTTCATAAAAGGTGATTTTCGAATGACCAAACCTACACAGATTGAGCAATTTAATGTTCAGGCTGTTAATAAAGGCGGTGCTAAAAAATTATTTGCCGCTACAAAAAAGATCTATCCGAAACGGGTAGAAGGAAAATTTCGCCAGCTAAAATGGTTGATTATGACTGTTACTTTGGCGATTTATTATATCACTCCCTGGATACGTTGGGATCGAGGAGAATTTGCACCAGACCAAGCCGTTTTGGTTGACCTCGCAAACCGTCGTTTTTATTTCTTCTTTATTGAAATTTGGCCGCAAGAATTTTTTTATGTGGCAGGTTTGCTGATTATGGCAGGCATTGGTTTGTTTTTAGTGACTTCTGTTTGGGGACGTGCGTGGTGTGGTTACACCTGCCCGCAAACGGTTTGGGTCGATTTGTTTTTGGTGATTGAGCGGGCAATTGAGGGAGATCGCAATGCGCGGATCAAACTTGACAAAGCACCGATGAGTTTCACTAAATTACGCTTGAAAGCAAGCAAGCACTTTATTTGGCTTTTGGTTGCCCTCTCAACTGGTGGCGCATGGATTTTCTATTTTGCCGATGCGCCCTCACTTATTGTGAGCTTCTTTAAATTTGAAGCGCCTTTTGTTGCTTATTCAACCGTTGGTATTTTAACAGCAACCACCTATATTTTTGGTGGCTTCATGAGGGAGCAGGTTTGCACTTACATGTGCCCTTGGCCCCGCATTCAAGCCGCGATGCTTGATGAGGAGAGCCTTGTTGTTACCTATAATGACTATCGCGGTGAACCACGAACTGCTCATCGTAAGAAACATGCAAATGATGATACTTCGCAAGCTCCGATGGGTGATTGTATTGATTGTAATAAGTGTGTGGTTGTATGTCCGATGGGCATTGACATTCGTGATGGCCAACAAATGGAATGTATCACCTGCGCCCTTTGTATTGACGCTTGTGATAGTGTTATGGAAAAGATTGGAAAGCCAAAGAGGCTTATTTCTTACGCCACTTTAAAAGAATATAATCATGCGGCTGAGGGCATGCCAACCGAGCACTCTGTGTCGATTTTATTTCGCCCGAGAACGCTTATTTATTCGACCATCTGGTGCCTTGTGGGCTTGAGTATGCTTTTTGTGCTTGCCACCCGAAGCCGCCTTGATGTGAATGTTTTGCATGACCGCAACCCTTTGATGGTAAAACTTTCAGATGGCTCTATTCGCAATGGCTATACTGTAAAAATTCTGAATATGGAGCCCAAGAGACATACGGCTTTTGTCTCATTCAAGGGGCTTGAGAAAGGATTTATGCGGATTGAACAAGAAGGAGCTAAACTCATTAAGAATGGTGAACGTTATAAATTGACTTTAGAGCCCGATGTTTTAAGGGAGCTAAAAATTTATGTGACACTTCCTCATTCGTTTTTGCCTCAATCGGATCAATCATTTAAATTCGTTGCTGAAATACCGGCAAGTGAAGAACATCATGAAACATCTACGAAATTTTATGTGAAGAAATATTAGGGGCAAATTTTAATCCTGAGCCCACAATTTTTAGGAACCTAGTTATGACTGATCAAACTGATTTGAACGATCAACCTAAATTTACTGGTAAGCATATGCTCATTGTGATGCTCAGTTTTTTTGGAGTGATTATTGCCGTCAACCTGACTATGGCAACGTTGGCGACTAAAAGCTGGACGGGGCTTGTTGTAAAAAATGGTTATATTGCCAGCCAACATTTTAACAAAAACCAAAAGGCACAAGAAGATCTGGTTGCTGCGGGATGGAACAGTGAACTTCTTTATGAGGATGGAACCTTTATTTTATCTTTAAAGAAAAACTCAACCGCTCTTGCGAATTGTCAAGTGACAGGGCTTTTAAATCGTCCTGTTCATGAAAATGCGAACCAACACCTCTTTTTTACATATAAGGCAAGCGAAACCAATAAAGTCAGTGGTGACTATTTGGCTTATACCCCCCTCAAGCCGGGGCGTTGGCATTTAAATGTGCAAGCCATTTGCCCCACGGATCAGGGGCAGGCTAATTCAGATAAGAAGAAAACTGATAAATTCATTCAAACATATAAATTTATTGCACCTGAACAAAGCCCTGTAAAATAGGCAGTCTCCAGATTAAAAGGCAAATGCAATGGCATTTATAACAGATCACAAATTTCCGGCTCTTTCGCGAGAGACTAATACGACCTCTTCTGAAAAGAAAAGTTCCGATCAATTCTCATTGAAGAAGGATATTTCCTTATTTCAAAAAGTTTTAGAGAACGATCGTGTTGGTCTTGATTTGATAGTTTCAAACCTGAACTGTGCGGGTTGTATGTCTAAGATAGAACGTCATTTCTCTAAGGACCCGACACTTAAAAAGGTGCGCGTTAATTTAAGCCAAAAGACAGTACGCTTTGAATGGGTGGCCGGTGATACAACTGCCAATAATGTTTTTGATGATTTAACTGACCTTGGCTTTAAAGCCTCTCCTTTGCTGAACAATGATGACGTTGAGCGGGCAGAAAAATCTGAAATGCGCCATCTGCTTTGGTGTCTGGGTGTTGCTGGGTTTGCAGCGGCGAATGTGATGCTTCTTTCTGTTTCTGTTTGGTCTGGTGCAACTGGAGCAACGAGAGATTTGTTTCATTGGGTTTCTGCTTTGATTGCATTGCCAGCCATTGGTTTTGCAGGGCGCCCTTTTTTCAATTCTGCCATGATGGCCTTGCGTGCCGGTCATTTGAATATGGATGTCCCTATTTCATTAGCCGTTGTTTTGGCTACTGGACTTAGCTTGTTTGAGACAGCCAATCATGGAGAGCATGCTTTTTTTGATGCGGCACTGACGCTTTTGTTCTTTCTTCTTATTGGACGCACTCTTGATAGGTTAATGAAAGATCAGGCATTTTCAGGTGTGCGGCAGCTTTTGGCCTTTAAAAGTTCTGTTGCTCAAATAGTTGATGACAATGGCCAGCCGAAAACGCTTCCTATTTCTGAAATAGAAGTTGGGATGAAAGTTTTGGTTCTACCTGGAGAGACCATTCCTATTGATGGTGAAATTCTCATGGGTAAAAGTGATATTGATTGGTCTTTAGTGAATGGGGAAGCTATCCCTAAAAAGGCACAAGTTGGAGACACTGTTTATTCGGGGCTTGTTAATCTCTCTGGCCCGTTAGAAATTAAAACGACAGCAGTTGGTGAAACCACGCTTCTTTCTGAAATCATTCGTTTGATGGAGCAAGCAAGTGAACGGGCCCCACATTACAGAAAGTTAGCCGATAGAGCTGCGGCTGTTTACGCCCCACTTGTTCATTTAATTGGTCTTTTCACCTTAGCTGGGTGGATGCTTTATGGCATGCCTTGGCAAGATGCCCTTTACACCGCGATTTCTGTTCTCATTATTACCTGCCCTTGTGCACTTGGGCTGGCTGTTCCTGTTGTGCAAGTTGTTGCCAGTTCTATTGCGCATAAGCAAGGACTTTTGATGAAAGACGGCGCCGCTTTGGAAAAACTCAGTGAAGTTGACACCGTTGTTTTTGATAAAACGGGTACATTGACTTTATCCAAATTAAATTTGTCTGATAATTTTTTTGCTGCTGATGAATTATTTCCCATAACAGCGCAATTGGCTAAAAATAGTTTGCACCCTCTTTCTAAAGCGCTTGTTCAAGCATTTCACTCTACCGCTTCAGCTAATGACACAAAGCTCGCAGGTTCACTTAAAGATGTTGAAGAGCATCCTGGGTTAGGACTTCAAGCTAATTATGAGGGTGGTCAACTTCGGCTTGGATCTTTTGAATGGTGTAACATTGACCCTTCAGATGAAAAATTTGATGAAACTAATGTGATGCTGTGGGCGTCTCATACTCTTCCTGGAGCTAAGCCTCTTGTTGCACTTTATACTTTTGAAGATGAATTGCGACCTGGTGCAATGGAGCTTGTTGAAACTTTAAAGTCGAAAAATATTGATGTGCAATTATTGTCTGGCGACCGCCACGAGGCGGTTGAGCGCATGGCGCAATGTTTGAACATTGATCATTTTAAAGCGGAGATGAAACCGGATGAGAAATGCCATTATATTGAAGAACTAGGCTATAAGGGGGCAAAAGTTCTTATGGTTGGTGATGGTATTAATGATGGGCCATCTTTAAAAGCGGCTTACACTTCGCTTTCTCCTTCGAGTGCAAGCGATGTAGCTCAGGTTACAGCAAGTTTTGTATTGATGAATGAAAGCCTCAAATCAATCATAGGGTTGTTCCAACTTTCTAAAGCTTCAAAGACCTTGATCTATCAAAACTTTGCTCTGGCCCTGGTTTACAACCTCATCGCTGTTCCTATTGCTGTATTTGGATTTGCGACCCCGATTGTGGCTGCTCTTGCGATGTCTCTTTCATCTATGATTGTGACATTAAATGCGCTACGATTGCATTGGCTGGCATCTTCCTTTCAATGGCGGCGGGATTAACCTTTTTAAGGGAAGCGTTCGATGAGCAATTTATTATTTCTTATTCCCATAGCACTTGGACTTGGGTTTTTGGGCCTTCTTGGATTTTTGTGGGCCTTAAAGACCAATCAATTTGAAGATTTAGAAGGTTCAGCTCATCGCATATTAGATGATGATGACAAACCGCTAGAATAAAATTTTCAGATTAACGGGCTTTTTAGGCAATGACTTTTTGTTGCTCTTCATTTTTCTTAAGCATTTGCCATTTTAACAAAACTTCCTTGAGCTGATCTTGCTCAAACGGTTTTGCTAGATGGTCATCCATTCCAGCTTTTATGCATTTTTCTTTGTCTTCAGGGAATGCATTTGCAGTAAGAGCGATAATCGGCACTTGTTTTGAAATAGACTTTTCATTCTTTTCCAGATATTGCCGCACAGCTTTGGTGGCTGCAAATCCATCCATCTCAGGCATGTGAATATCCATTAAAATATAATCAATAGGTCTTGCAGCTTCATTGTAATCCTTCACCATTTGTACGGCAGCCTCGCCATTTTTAACGTGAAGTACTTCGACACCCAGTTTGGCCAAAATCGTTCTAGCTAGCAGCGCATTAATTTCATTGTCTTCAGCAAGAAGAATGGTGTTTTTCTGACCTTTATTAATATCGCTTAGACCTTCTCTCTTCTTTCGATGATCGGGTCTATTTCTAGAGATGTTTTTAAAGCCATAATTTGCATTGATACGTGCAAAAAGCGAGATTGGTCTTACGGGCCTTGTGAGATATGCATTAATGCCCTGCTCTTGCAGCGCGGAAAAACCACCGCGCTCAGAAACGTCCATCACAACAATGATTTTGGCTTCTTGAGTTTTTGATTGTGTTTTTAGTTGTTCTTTTAACTCATGCGATATTTTTTTAGAAATGGTGTTGGCTGTTTTTGTATCAATAATCAAAGTATCATAAGCTTGACCAGACTTACCGGCTTGTGTGATTTTTTTCATTGCGCTTTGCGGCTTGCAATATTCTGCCGTGAGGCCAGCTGCTTTTAAAGTTTTTATGATTGTTTTCATTTCGATGTCCAGCTCTCCAACAAGCAAGACATGATGAGGGTCTTCTGGCAATTGATAAGATTGATAGATATGGCTTGGATTTTCAGACCGCTTTAGCTCAATTTCAATATGGAATTCTGCACCCGGGTTTTCGCTATTTTCTATTTGCTCTGAAGTAATATTTATTGAGCCATTCATTTTTTCAACAATACGTTTTGTGATTGCCAAGCCTAGACCTGTCCCTCCGAAGCGGCGTGCATGTGAACTATCAGCTTGCTCAAAATCACCAAAGACTTTTTTCTGAGCTGTCTTCGTAAGGCCTATGCCTGTGTCTTTGACATTAATTTTTATTTTTTGTGTTTTCGTTACATTTGGCTTTTGGAAAAATTTATCACTATTATCTTTTTTATCAGCATCTAAAACCTCAATGGTTATTCCGCCCGTTTCAGTGAATTTAATTGCGTTGCCAATCAGGTTTGTGAAAACTTGACGCAACCTTACTTCATCACCAATTAGAGTTTCTTGTATGGTTGGGTCAATATACCAGGCTAATTGCAATTTTTTATCATGCGCGCGCGGAGATAATAGCTCTACAACTGATTGCGCAATTTCTCTTAAATCAATGGGCTGTTCTTCCAAATCCAATTTTCCGGCTTCAATTTTTGAGAAGTCCAGAATTTGATCGATTAATGATAGCAAGCTTTTGGCCGAGCAATTAATCGCGCGAGCATATGTTTTTTGTTCAGCTGATAATTGAGTGTCCATCATCAAGCTGGTCATGCCAAGAATACCGTTCATAGGGGTTCTGATTTCATGGCTCATAGTTGCCAAAAACTGGCCCTTTGCCGTATTGGCTCGCAGAGCTTGATCGCGCGCTTCTTGCAATTCATCTTCGGCTTGTTTTTGATCTGTGATATCACGACCGATCGATTGAATTTCGATGATATTTAAAGCGTTATCTCGAATGGCAAACTCTTCCCATTCAAACCACCTTAAGCCGAAAGTTGTTGCGATGCGTTGTGTGTAATTTCTTCGGCCTTGCCCCACTTCAAATTCTACGGGGGGTGTTTTATCGCCATCGACAATTTTTGGGTTAAATTTTTGTTTGTGCTCAACTTCAAACTGAGAGCCGAATTGCCTGTTAAAGGCACTGTTTGCAAAGGTTAGGTTGTTATCGACATCTTTTCTAATGATGATGTCGTTTTGGCAATCTAATAAATCTCTATAACGAGACTCACTGTCTCGCAGCTCCCATTGAACATCGCTAAATTGCTCTACCTGCTCACTTAACTCATCGACAATATGGTCGGCAGAGATTGTCTTTGTGTTCGAAATTGTTAGGTAAAAGACACTCCAACTTGTCGCCATCATCATTAAAATCGCAGCAAATGACAGACCTGTCCAAAATGGATCAACAGTCATCGCTAATAGTACAACCGAAATTAAAAATGTTAAAATTGAGAATACGAGCGAAAGCACTGCACCTGCTGCAATGAGGTTTTTCGCAGTGATGCCTTTAAAGAACTTATGGTAATCTGTTATTCGTTGGGCCTGCTTTATGTGTGACTTTGCCTCTTTCAATAAGGGCGTTATACTTTTTTTCTGACTGGTAAGAGCTTTGTCGTTTTCTTCGTGTTCACAGTCAAATTGGAAATCATATTGCACGCCAGCACAACAGGCCTCATTCCCTGCTAAAGCCGAGCTAAGGCAGGCATGGCTTTCTTCTGCGGGATTGATCTCGTATCTATCAGAAAATTTTGAAATTTTATGTTTCACTAATGAACTCAATATTGATTAACTGCCGCACGTAAAGCTGTTGTTTTCGCAAAACCGGCATCCACTTTTGAGCAACACGCTATAAAACCAGTTAATCAGAATTGATTTGAGAAAGACTTAGAATAACAATTCAAATTTTAACTAAGTCGATAAAAAGGCTTAAACTGCTTTAAAAATTGAGTATTTTGGTGTTATGAGCCTGTTTTGGTTGTTTATTTTCTGTTTTATTCCCTCGATAAGATAAAGCTTCAGCTATATGTGCACGGTTTACACGTTCGCAATTTTCAAGGTCTGCTAGTGTTCTTGCCACTCTTAACGCTTTATGAAAGCCCCTGGCAGATAGATTTAATTTTAGAGCTGCTTCTTTTAATAGCTTTTTGCCTAACTCATCAGGCGCTGCGATTTGTTCTAACAAAGCTGCAGAACAAGTTGCGTTTAGCATTTCTGGGCTCGCATTTAACTTTTCAAACCGGCGCCGCTGAATTTGACGGGCTGAGATGATGCGTTTGCGAATTTCAGAACTGCTCTCAACAGGACTTTCATCAAGCAAATCAAGCGCTGTTACGGCTGGCACCTCGATTTGTAAATCTATTCTATCAAGTAAGGGGCCTGAAATTCTAGATTGATAGCGCTCCGCACAATTGCGCCCCTTGGAGCAGGCAAATCCTGGCTCAAAGGCTTTGCCGCAACGGCAGGGGTTCATGGCTGCGATGAGTTGAATTTTCGACGGATATGTAATCCTATGGTTCGCTCTTGCTATGGAGGTTTCTCCCGATTCTAGCGGTTGCCTTAAGCTATCTAAGACTTGGGCTGAGAACTCGGGCAATTCATCTAGAAACAATACACCATGGTGGGCGAGTGCGACCTCACCAGGCCTTGGCTTGCTGCCTCCTCCTACTAAAGCTGCCATTGTGGCTGAATGATGCGGTGCTCTAAAGGGACGGGCTTCTTTTAATTCACCACCGCTTAACTCCCCGGCTAAACTTTGTACCATAGACACTTCAAGCATTTCTTCAGGTGAAAGAGGTGGCAGGATTGTGGGCAACCGAGAGGCTAACATGGTTTTGCCAGCACCTGGCGGGCCTGACATTAATAGATTGTGCCCACCGGCGGCAGCTATTTCCAAACAGCGCTTTGCCCCTTCCTGCCCTTTAATATCTGACATATCAGGCTTATTTTCATCTGAGACAGGAGGGCTGCTTATTTTGGGTTTCGGCGGGCTTAGAACCTGTGTCCCTTTAAAGTGATTGACTAAATTCAACAAATGATTTGGGGCTAGAATATCCATATCTTCAGCAGCCCAGGCGGCTTCAGGCCCACAAACGCCAGGGCAAATAAGACCAAGGTTCAATCTATTTGCACTAATAGAGGCAGGAAGAGCCCCAACAACAGAACTAATACCGCCATCTAAGGCAAGCTCTCCTAAAACCATATATTTAGCAAGAGGTTCTTTTGAAATGGCTTCGGTTGCTGCCATAAGGCCAAGCACAATTGGCAAGTCATAGTGCGAGCCATATTTGGGCACATCGGCGGGCGCTAAATTCACCGTTATTCGTTTAGGTGGTAAACCTAGCCCTAGAGCATTTAACGCTGCTCTGACGCGCTCTCGACTTTCAGCGACAGCTTTATCTGGTAGGCCAACAATATTAAAAGCGGGCAGCCCAGAAGCAACTTGAACTTGAACGTCTATCGGTTTTGCTTCAACGCCTATAAATGCAACTGTTTTAACTTCAGCGTACATGTTGCTTCCCCTCTTTTCCCGGTTTAACTTTGGCTCTTGCTACTTTTCTTATGAGCCCCGCTTTAATAATCCCACGATTGATACTGCTCTCTTTCATTTTTTAAATCTTGAAAGAGCCAGACCATTCGATCTAAAAACCAACTTTTTCCAATCATTGTGACGATGGTGCCTGTAACCGTGGGCCAAATGGCTAAATTAATTAATCCCCAAATTGCGAGCAAAAATCCTGCAAATGTGATGATATTTAACAGTCTAATGGCTCGATGATGATGAGCTGGAATTTCCTCTTTAGGGTGATGCAACCAAACGCGCTCACCAAGAACTGCCTTTGACGCCCAATGATTTGTCGTTATTGGTTTGCTGAAAAATCTCGGGTTTAACCAAGTCCACAAACAGACGAGCGCAATTGGAACAAGTGAGTAAACTCCAATCCACTCTCTTGACCAAACGGCAATGGCTAAAAGTGGCAGGCAGGAATATCTTGTCCAAACACTCCATAGGTTGGCATGACGCGCCCACACTTCATCTGACATAGAAAATGCTTTTTCAAGAATTGATTTTTCCGCCATATCATTCAAGCTTTTCACGCTTCTCCTATGAGTTCTTCAGTACAAGCTAATATATTACTGAAAAACAATCAAGAACAAAATGTGAACATTAAGAATTCTAGCGATAAATACTCTAGAATAGGCGTAACCAGGCTTGAAAGCCCAGTCATTATTTTCTGAGTTATTTACTTTTGCCATATCTAAAATGACCGCGAATTTGATAGCTGAAAAGATCGTCATCTAATTTGGGACCAAGGCCGATATTATGGATGATCATTGGGTTGCCTGAAATGCCAATTTTATCTGAAACGATGGCGATATGATCTTTTGAGGCAATTGCTTCTTTTAAATGAAAGGTCACGATGTCTCCTGGTTTATAAGCTTTGGGATCTTTGCTCACAGGTAAGGACTGACCATAGCGTTTGAAAAATTTCTCAAGCACTTTTACTCGCCGGTGGGCGATGTTGGCATCACCTCCCATTTTTTCATGAACATCTTTTTGCAAATCAATACCAACAGCTCGATACGCTCTGATGACCACATCTGTACAAACACCAAAGTGAGCCGGGACATCTCCATTTGGATATGGAATTTTATAATATTTAGGATTGTAGATGACGAGATGTTTGGTTCTCTCTAATGCGGCTTTTGCCAGACGCTCCTGCAAAGATGTTTTTAAGGCTTGTTTTTCTTCTTTTTGAGGAAGCTTTACTTTTTCAGCTGTTTGAGACTTCGCAACTGAATTGGCAAGAAGATAGGTACTGCTTAAAGTTAAAGCAATGCAAAGACCGAGCACTTTGCTCAATTCACTGACTTTTAGCTTGTTGATGTTCAGACTTGTCATCTCTACCCCTTTTACCCCCGTCGCAATTTTCAATCAAAAGCTTGCTTTGGCGCTTGATATTAAGTGAATTTACTTTTGATTATTGACCTTTGTAAAAAACATAATTTATAGAGCTTAAAAGGCAAGAGAATGACAAGATTGGTTTTATATTTTTTAAGCTGCGAGGTAACAGATTGCTCTTAGCTTAAGAGGCGATACTTGTTTTTTTCAATTCTGTTTTTTGTAACACTGCTTCTAAGGCAGCATATAAATCAATACCGCGAATGGGCTTTGAAACATACCCATCTACACCAGCTTTGTAATATTCTGCGACCTGATCTTCAAGAGCGTTGGCTGTTAGCGCAATTATAGGAAGCGCCTGTTTGCCGGAGTTTGACCACATTGCGTGCAATTCTTTTGTTGCGGTGATGCCATCCATAACAGGCATCATGATATCCATCAAAATTATATCATAATTATTATTCAACCCGCTTTGAGCAGAGTTACTTAGCTTTAAAACATTTACTGCCTGCTGGCCGTTTGTAACACATTCATAACTCATTCCAAATTGATCAAGATAAGTCTTAATCAGCATTTGGTTTAACGGGTTGTCTTCTACGATTAAAACATGGCCATTTAAGATCAGCTCATCTTCTTCCTCTTTTTCTTCAGAAGTGTCAGATGTTTTTTGATCTTGGACAGGCTCAGATTGGAAGGTGAACCAGAATGTGCTGCCAATCTCTTTTTGACTTTTGTAGTTTAAGTCACCGCCCATATGTTTTGCCAATGTGCGAGAGATATATAACCCCAAGCCGCTGCCGCCAAATTTTGTTTGGATGGTACTATTCGCCTGGCAAAAAGGTGTGAAGATTTTTTCTTGCTCAGCCTTGCTAATGCCAATGCCTGTGTCAGATAATTCAACTCGAATAAGGTGAGAGTGCTCACCATTGCTTTCATCGCTCTTTGTTGATGATGAAACTTTGAGTTTTATCGCGCCTTTTTCGGTGAATTTTAATGCGTTGTTCGCCAAGTTATTGATGATTTGGCTAAGGCGCACCTGATCTCCTTTGATCATTTTGGGGCACGTTTCATCCAACATACATGAAAAGCTCAACCCCTTGTCCAGGGCACGCATTTTAATTGAGCTTGTTATTGTTTCTAAAAATTCACTTAAATTGAAAACTTCTTCTTCCAATTCAACATGCCCGGCCTCTAGCCTTGCAAAATTTAAAATATCATTTGTTAGGGTTGTTAAATTTTTTGCAGCGAGTTGCAACGTCTGTGCGTAGTGATGTTGATTGGTGTTTAAATCGGTTGTTTGAAGAAGCTCAACCATTGTCATAATCGCACCGATGGGTGTTCTGATCTCATGACTTACTGTTGCTAAAAGTTCTGCGTTTGCTTGCTCGCGCTCTTCTAGTTTAATGAGTTGTTGTTTTAAGGCGGCATTCTCTTCAGCCAAGCTCTTATATTGAGCTGGGTTATTTTCTTCAGCTATGTTCCCGAACTTATTTTCAGGTTTATTAAAATTGCCTGTCGCTGACATGACCTTAAAACGCCTTACACTTTGTAACTTTAAACATGCACTTTGGTGCATGCGCTTTGGTACGTGCACCTTGAGACATGATGATAAATTTCTTTATCAGCCCAATCCCTGCTATTCCTGCCTGAGCCTAACTTTAAAGCATGCGCTTTGACGCACATACTCGAAATATATGGGATCTAAACTAATGAGAAGATGTTAAAGTCAGCTTTAAAAAAGGAGTTTTCGAGCAAGAATGTGTTTCATAGTAAATAATTGCTTAAAGCCTCCGGCCCCTTTAGAGCATCTTTGTAAATATCTATTGGTGAGATATTTTTCATTCTTAAATCGAAAAGACTTGGATGTTTTTTTGACTTGGATAGTTTTTCATCATGAAACAATACCAACTCATGATGGTGGTATATGGGCTGATTTAACTGCAAATTAATCTGTAAAATGCGGTGAATGTCGGTGGCGGCTTCTAAATCTTTCCCGCGGCAAATATGCGTCACACCGAGGTCGTGGTCATCGACAACTACTGATAGATGATAACTTGTGGGTGTATCTTTTCTTTTCACTATCACATCTCCCCAGCGCTCTGGGGATAGCAAAACCGATGACACCTGCCCCATAGCATCTTCAGCGCGATAAGTTAAAGGGGCTTTTTGCAAGCTCTTTGCCCTCTCTATTGCTCTATCCATATGTAGTCTTAATGAATAGGGCTCTCCTGCATTTATGCGTTTTTCTGCTTTTGACTTTGGATAGTCTTTATAAATTGATGGATAGAGAGGGGCTCCATCTGGATCTGTTAAACTGCTTTTTTTCTCATTTATAGCGCGTTTAATATCAGAGCGGCTTGCAAAACATGGGTACAATAAATCCATTTCAATCAGCTGGTTTAGAGCATGGTTATAAGCTTTAAAGTTGCCTGATTGATAGATAACCGGCTCTTTCCATTTTATCCCTAGCCAATGTAGATCTCGTATAATGGCTGTTTTTAATCTTTCTTCGGAGCGAAGTTGATCTATATCTTCAATGCGAAGATAGAGCGCGCCTTTATATTTTTTTGCCATTTCATATGTTTTTATTGCTGAATATGCATGACCCAAGTGCAGTAAACCATTGGGACTAGGGGCAAATCGAAAAATTGACTGTTTGACTATTGACACTGCTCTGTTGACCTTTGAAGCATGTAATGATACAAGATTGCAGAGTTTTCGCCGCTCTTGCATTTTTTAATGCTGGGCGGCTTTGCTTTTCGCAACTTTACTTTTGCTCTTAACCTAAGCTCACGATCAATAATTCATTGTTTTTATTGACTTTTTTACAAAGAGCCTGGTTTTTCAGACCAATGCAAAGTTTATGCGTTTTTTCTTAATAGATTGATATAACGAGGATTAGCCCTCATGGCCAATACTAAATCGGCTAAGAAAGCCATTCGTAAAATTGCCCGCAAGACGGCAATTAATAAAAACCGCCGCAGCCGTATGCGCACTTTTATTCGCCAAGTTGAAGAAGCTATCTCAGCTGGCGACCAAGCAGTGGCTCAACAAGCCCTAGTTGCGGCACAACCAGAAATTATGCGCAGTGCCCAGAAAGGTATTCTGCATAAAAATAGCGCTTCACGTAAAATTTCTCGTCTTTCAGCTCGTATTAAAGCGCTTAGCGCTTAAATTTTGCTGTTTGACTTTTATTTTACACTGCAGCTCTATTCTGTTGCAATTTAGAAACACCTAGATTTCTCTGGGTGTTTTTTTTTGCGCTTTTTTTCAAGCTTCAGCTCAGGAATTTTCCTAGATTCAATATGTTATTAAGAGGCCGCTTTTTTTGATCAAATTACTCTGCTACCTCTTCTTTTTTTAAGAAAAAAAATAATTGTGTTTTTTTTGATGCAAGTCTTGACTTGATTCGCAAAAGTCAATTTTCACAGATTCGTAAAAAAACTATTAATTCCCAATAAGTTGGTTAATGATTAGCCTTAATGCGCCCCTTGGATGGTTAATTTATCGGGCAATTGCTTGACCTAAAATCGCGCCATTGGAGCTCAAGTCTGACTTGCAAGGTGATTTAGGACTGTGTATAGTCTTGAAAATAGAGGGACGGCAAAGACCACTCACATAGTATTCTAAATGTAAACCTAGCGTAAATGACAAGTAAATAACGCTCTAGACAATTTGAGCGAGCGTATTTCCTTTGCCTTTGCACTATAATTTACGTTTTTACTTAGCAGGAGAGTGAGCAATAAATAGAAAACCTTCGTTTTTTTGCTCAGATCATTTGTGAACGGAATATTTTACTTCGCCCAACCTCTTTTGTACTCTTTGAGTATAGATGGCTTTGTCTCTTGTTTTTATATGCCCGAGTTTGGGTTACAGGGATCGGTGAGATGAAAGTTATAATTAATATTTTTGGTAAATGAGAAAGGAGATGCTCACCTTTTAAACTCAATATTCTTAAAATTCTTATGTCTACTCAGCACATTTCATCTTGTTTGCAATTGAATTGTTCACCATTGACTTGCTAACCACTGAAAGATGGACCTTTGAACTGATTTAGACAGCTTGGTTTGAACTACCTAATTTAAACTCTGAGTTTTAAAGATTTTTTTGAGTGCTTGACCTTTAAATAAGTTGCCCGCATCAGCTTTATTCGTCTGCGATATCTAAGAGTAAATTTTACTTTCAAATTTACCTGGATCAAGACCTGACTTTTTATAGAGCTTGATGAGTATTAGTGGCTGTTTTCTTAAGTTTTGCTATGCTGAGATTATCAATCTTTTAAAGCAAAAATTGTGAAAGCCAGAGCCTTGGAAGCAAAAGCCTTGTAAGCCCAGAGCCTTGGAAGCAAAAGCCCTGGAAGCCAAGAAAGCAGAAAGCCAAGACTTGTGAAAATCACACAAGGATAGCAGCAACAAGCAAGCAATTTATTTAAAGGCCAATTTTTAAGGCTTTTTTTGAAGACCAATGAACTGAAATTTTTTTGCTAATCTTAAAGAGAAAAAAGTTCCACTTTTGAAACTCTTAACTCTCTTTGGTTTCTGAACTGCAAAATCGCTCTATTTCAGTTTTTTTGGTTAAAGAATTTTGACTTAAACTTAGGTGACTAAACCTAATAAGTCATCATAGAGGGTAATAATAATAAATAGCGGAAGGGGGGAACTTATCTGAATAGAAAGGCTGGCTTTGCCAATCCTTTTAAAATCATGAACTTAATTTTTGAGAATTTTATAATTACAGACTTACGTGATTAAGAATTTAACTAAGCTGCTTTAAAGACAACATCCTCACAAGATGTGATTTTGTTTTATCAACGGCAAGCTAATTAACTTCTTAAGCCAGTTACTCAGATTTGTATTTGGTGCTTAAAATTTTTACTGAATTTAAGGCCACTTATTACATTTTTGATTTTATGATTTTCACTCATTTTGCGCTTGCTAATTGCTTTTGAATGAAAACCCTACTGTTTATGTAACTCTGATTTTTATATCATTTTGAGTTTTAAGTCCGGCTATTGGTTTTTAATATCTGCGATGAGTTAAAATATTGTTAACCATCACGAATTGTAAAAATTGAATATCCACGACTTAAGAGAATGGACATTTTATTGGCTATGCCTCTTTTTATTGGCTGTGCCTTTTGTTCCAGACCGTACCTATTGGTTGGTTCTATATGATGAAAGCGTGTCAGATTTGGTATTGTCCTTAAATCAGGCTTAGCTCTTTTTTAGAGTTTAGTTCTTCTAAGGCTTACAGTTTTGTCGCTAATCATTATTCTTAAAAACTCAAATGTTTTACTCTCAATACTCTGTAACTTCAGCTGCTATGCAGCTTGAGTAGATATGGTTCAAAGTTTAGTGAGCATTTAATGGAGTTGCTTTGGTTTTAGAAGCAATTCTGAATGCACTTAACTTTTCTGAGTGCTCTTAAACTTTACAGAGTTAGAAAATT
Source organism: Hyphomicrobiales bacterium (assembly GCA_965230545.1). Classification (GTDB taxonomy): domain Bacteria; phylum Pseudomonadota; class Alphaproteobacteria; order Rhizobiales; family HXMU1428-3; genus HXMU1428-3. The sequence goes on from CBDDLE010000003.1 coordinate 74,228, forward strand.
TGTTCTGAATTTTATTTGGCTTTTAATTTCTATTTAGTCACTTCGCTCGGCAAGCGAACGATGGACCATATTTGATTTATTCGGTTTAATGTTATTCATTTTAATGCGCTCACTTCTTTTACGAGTGTTTTTAATTTACGTGAGTTTTTTCACTTTCAGTTTGTATGAACTGACTTTGTTAGTGAGCTGACTTTTTGTGCAAGCAAACTTTTGAGAAGACTAACTTTTTGAAAAGACTAACTTGGAACCGCATAAAACAAATCGCAACTGAGGGTATTTACTGGTTGCATCTTTGGCTTACTCTTAAACCTTTAAGAATGCCTCAGATTTAGGTCATCGAAAGAGATTAAATTAAGACTTAAAAGCGCTCAGACCTCTGCATTGATATGTGGCAATATCATTTGGTTTAAGGGGTACGGGTTTCAAAAGCGGATTTTAAAAGCGGCATTAAAACAATTTCAAAGCGGTTCGTTTTCAAACCCGATTTATGGTTTGAAATGTATGAAAATTGTCTTCTTTTCAGATTAAATAATATTCCAAAAATCTTTGGCACCTGAGGGACTAAAAGGTGCTTTTGCGTACTAGCCTGTGGCCTCATTTCATTTTACGCCTTGGTAAAGTTTAGTGAGTGGCTAGCATTTTGTAACAATGAGGTAAGCCGTTTTTTACGGCTAAATAAATAATTGGCCTAAATGGCTCAGAACTATTCGGGGTATTAATTGTGACTGAAGATAAAAAACAAAGCTGGTTACAAGTTTTGGCACGTTTGCGTGCTGAACTTGGCGAAGAAGTTTTTTCCAGTTGGTTTGGTCGGGTTGAATTTGTTGGTTTAGAACAAGGCCAACTTAAGCTTTCTGTTCCAACAAAGTTTTTAAGAAAATGGCTTGTTTCACACTATTACGATGTTGTTCTTAGAGTTTCATCCGAAGAATTTACTAAAATAGACGAGGACGTGAGCTCTGCATCTTTTAATGTTAGGCAACCAAAAGCGGTTAAAGATGCAGGTGAAGTTGAAGTTTCAACGAAATCGTCTCCAACGAAGCGAACAAATGTTGGCACGCCTTCACAAGGTGGTGGGATCTTTAGTGATGGGAACAATGAAAACTTCACAGAATATGAAGGATTTCAAGGCTCTCCGCTTGATAAGCGTTTTACATTTGACAGTTTCGTCACGGGCGCATCAAATCGTTTGGCTTATGCAGCAGCAAAGCAAGTTTCTGAATGTCTCGGGCAAAATTTAAAGTTTAACCCTTTATATATTCATTCATCTGTTGGCCTTGGCAAAACTCACCTTTTGCATGCGATTGCCTGGGATGTGGCAAAACGCAATAGCTCTGCACGAGTGCTTTACCTGACAGCTGAGCGCTTTATGTATAGCTTTATTGATGCGCTTCGCACTCGTGATGCAATGGCATTTAAAGACAAATTACGTGGCATTGATATTTTGCTCATTGATGATATGGAATTTTTACAAGGCAAAGCCACTCAACAAGAGTTTGGCCACACTTTGAACTCCCTTATTGATAGCAACAAACAGGTGATTGTGGCTTCTGACAGAGCGCCGACACAACTTGAGAGCCTGGATGCACGTATGCGCTCTCGCTTGGGTGGCGGCCTGGTTGTTGAAGTTGAGGCGCTTGATTTTGAGTTGCGCTCACAAGTTCTTCGTCGCCGGATTGATGAGAAGATCAATGAAGACCCTAATTTTGTTGTTCATGATGAAGTGGTTAACTTCCTTGCTGATCGCCTTACAGAAAGTGGTCGTGAGCTTGACGGGGCTGTTAATCGTATTTACGCCAATTCTCAATTTACAAGTGAGCCGATTACACTGACTGCGGTTGAGCATATCATTCGTGACCTTATGTGCACGAAAGAGCCGCGCCGCATTAAAATTGACGATATTTTAAAAGTGATTTCTCGTCATTATGGTGTGTCTCGCGGGGATATTCTTTCTGAGCGTCGCAATCGCTCTATTGTCTTACCGCGCCAAGTTGGTATGTATCTCGCGAAACGTTTAACAGCTCGGTCTTTGCCAGAAATTGGCCGTCGTTTTGGCGGTAGAGATCACACAACAGTGTTGCATGCAATTCGCAAAATTGAAAAAGAGATTGGCGGCAACCAGACCCTTCGGGAAGATCTTGGTATTCTTGAGAGGTTGTTAAAAGACTAATTTTTAGCTCTAAACCAATTGATAACTTACATTAAAAAGGCTAGCTCATTTGAGCTGGCCTTTTTAATTTGCTCCCCCAAAAAGCTGATCTGCTCGTTGTTTTTAGTGAATTTTATTCGTTGCTTTACCCTTGATGTGAACAAATCCCTGAAAAATAGAGAAAAGCTGTAAAAACTAGCCCTTTACAACCTAAAAACTGTTGCAAAATCACCCTATAACGGGTTCAATTGCGTTCCCTAAGGGATCTCTTAGATCCTCAGAAATTTTCTTTCGTCTCTTGACTAGACAAACACTCAATAAGTGGAACAAAAAGATGCAACTTGTCATAGAAAAAAGCGCTCTTCTTAAAGCTCTTAGCCATGTAACAAGCATTGTGGAGCGGAGAAACACCATTCCTATTCTTTCTAATGTTTTACTTGTTGCATCTGGTGACCATCTTTGCTTAACAGCGACAGATTTAGAGAGAGAAGTGATTGAAAAAGTGCCTGCTAAAATCGGCAGTGAAGGCGGCACCACAGTGCAAGCTCATGTTTTGCATGATATTGTTCGTAAATTGCCTGATGGTGCTGATGTTGAGCTTTCTCGTGGTGAAGATGACCGGGTGATGCTGGCAGCTGGCAAGGGGCGTTATGATTTACAAGCGCTTCCTTCTGACGATTTTCCAGAATTAAGCACGGATGATTTAAGCCATAAGTTTTCTCTCAAATCATCTGATTTAAAACAGCTTATTGAAAAAACAAAATTTGCAATCTCAACTGAGGAAACGCGCTATTACCTCAATGGAATTTATCTACATGAAGCAGAAACAGATGGCACGGCTATGTTGCGCGCTGTTGCAACCGATGGACATAGATTAGCTCAAGTTGAAGTCGACTTGCCTGAGGGTGCCTCTGGGCTACCTGGTGTGATCATTCCTCGTAAAACGGTTGCTGAAGTTCAGCGCATGGTGGCTGACACAGAAAGCGATGTGACCATTGAAATGTCGGATGCAAAGATCCGTTTTTCTGTTGGTGATCTTGTGATGACATCAAAACTAATTGATGGCACCTTTCCTGATTATAGCCGTGTTATTCCAACAGCGAATGATAAAGCTCTTTCCGTTTCTCGTGAAATATTTGCCAAAGCTGTTGACCGGGTTTCAACGCTTTCTTCTGATCGGGGCCGTGCGGTTAAATTAAATTTAAGCGACAAGAGCCTTGTTCTTACAGTGAACAACCCTGATAGCGGCAGTGCTACTGAAGAACTCTCCGTTGAATATGATGATGATGAATTAGAGATCGGCTTTAATGCTCGTTATCTTATGGATATCACGCAACAATTAGAGAGTGATACTGCAAATTTACTTCTTGCAGACCCAGGGTCACCTACCATGGTTCGTGATGGAACGGATGTATCTGCTCTTTATGTTTTGATGCCAATGAGAGTGTAACTTCACTTGACCAGCGCTTACGAAACACCCCCTGATGATCAAAAAGCGGCTCTTAACGAAGGGTCTGATGAGGCTGAATGTGAGGGGAGTGCTCATAATGGAAATGGGCGCAATTGGGTTGAGCAAATTTCGTTATATCAATTTAGAAATTACCCTTCCTTAAAGCTTAATTTATCTCCGCGCCCTGTTGTTCTTGTTGGCTCTAATGGTGCTGGCAAAACCAATTTACTTGAAGCTGTTTCGTTGTTGAGCCCCGGGCAAGGGTTAAGACGAGCCGTTACCGCTGATTTAGCCTCTTTTTCTGGGAATGGGGATTGGGCGGTTTCTGCAAAAGTACATGGTGCTATGGGCGAGGCGCAAATAGGCACTGGTGTGACGGGGTCTGCTCTTTCTGAAACTGTGCGGCGGAAGATCAGGCTTAATGGGGAGACTTTGAGCTCCTCAACACCTCTTGGACAATCTATTCAAATTTTATGGCTCACTCCTGCAATGGATGGTTTATTTACTGGCGCTGCTTCTGAGCGGCGGCGGTTTCTTGATCGGTTAATGTTGGTTTTTAACCCTGAGACCCGCAAGCAATGGAACCATTTTGAACGCGCCATGCGGCAACGCAATAAACTCCTCGAGACCCATGAAACATCTGACTATATGTTTGTTGGGTTGGAAATTCAGATGGCGGAATATGGTGTTGCGCTCGCTGCAAGCCGCCTAGAGGCGATTGAGCGCTTGCGGGGGGTCATTCGGGAAAATAGAGAGGAACAAACCGCTTTTCCATTTGCGACACTTGCACTTGACGGCATATTAGAAAAAGCACTTGAGACAAAGGCAGCTGTTGATGTTGAAGATGAGTATCGCATAATATTGCGAGAAAACAGAATGCAAGATCGCGCCGCTAAGCGCACCTTAGAAGGCCCGCACCGGACAGATTTTGTTGTTGGCCATGGTCCTAAAGAAATGCCGGCTAAACTTTGCTCAACTGGCGAGCAAAAGGCTCTTCTAACAGGGCTCATCCTTGCGCATGCGCGGCTTGTTCATGACAAAGCAGGTGGATTTGCCCCTTTGCTGTTATTAGATGAGATTGCGGCTCATTTTGACAAGGAAAGACGCCATGCTTTGTTTGAAGAAATCTTAAAACTTAACTGTCAGGCGTGGATGACTGGGACAGACCATACTAGTTTTGAATTTTTTGGGAAAAATGCCCAAATTTTCACTGTTGATGGTGCTGAAATAGTCGCATAAATTTTAGAGCTATGCTAGTGTTGTCATTAAGAAAATAAACTCAAAGATCTGTTTTCTCTACGCTTGTTTTTCTATACTAAGGTGTTTTAAAAATATTATATTTTTCTAAGACTTAATGCGCCTTGGTAAAGTAGATGTTTTTATTCTAAACTGTAAATAAATTAGAGTAAAAACGGCCTTTCTCTGAGTTTAAATTTAATTTATTCATCCGATTTTTATACTCCCTCTCAAGGTTTCTTTTTAGGCTTTGGGATTTCGGAATAAAATTCGGTTTTTTTGTTTTTTGGGTATAAATTATCTATGCCCGATACTGGGGATTTTTCAGTTTCTGAGCTTGGTATATAGTGAAGATTAATACTGAACGATACACACTTTTTAAAAAGTGAAGTTTCCAGTTTTACAATATGGAATTGAGGACGTTTATGAGTGATGAACCACAAGAAAATCCTGGCCAAGACCCAGCCGAGCAAGGTGAGGATTATGGCGCGGATTCGATTAAGGTCTTAAAAGGTCTTGATGCTGTTCGTAAGCGTCCTGGTATGTATATTGGTGATACTGATGATGGCTCTGGCCTGCATCACATGGTTTACGAAGTGGTGGATAATGCCATTGACGAAGCTCTTGCTGGCCATTGTGACACTGTGAATGTGATCCTTAATGCCGATGGCTCTGTGACGGTGAATGATAATGGCCGCGGTATTCCTGTTGCCATTCACTCGGAAGAAGGTATTTCAGCTGCAGAAGTGATTATGACCCAGCTTCATGCTGGCGGTAAATTTGACTCAAATTCCTATAAAGTTTCTGGTGGTTTGCACGGCGTTGGTATTTCTGTGGTGAATGCCCTTTCAACCGAGCTTGAGTTGACAATTTGGCGCGATGATAAAGAGCATCAAATTAAATTTGAACATGGTGTTTCAACCAAGCCTCTTGAAATTACAGGTGATGCTAATGGGCGCAAGGGCACGCAAGTTCGGTTCATGCCAAGCTCTGAAACTTTCTCTATGGTTGAATTTGACTATAAAACCCTTGAACACCGCCTTCGTGAACTTGCCTTTTTGAACTCTGGCGTGCGCATTGTTTTAACTGATAATCGCGGTGCTGACCCAGTGGTTGAAGAGCTTTTGTATGATGGTGGTTTGGAAGCTTTTGTTCGCTATTTAGACGAGAATAAAACCCCGCTCATTGACACACCTATTACTGTGCAAGCTGAAAAAGATGGCATCACTGTTGAAGTCGCTATGTGGTGGAATGATAGCTACCATGAAAAAGTTTTATGCTTTACCAATAACATTCCACAAAGAGATGGCGGCACGCACCTGGCTGGATTTAGAGGTGCGCTCACTCGGGTTGTGAACGGCTATGCGAATTCATCTGGCATTGCTAAGAAAGAAAAAGTTTCTCTTACTGGTGATGATGCACGTGAGGGGTTAACTTGTGTTCTTTCTGTTAAAGTACCTGACCCGAAATTCTCCTCTCAAACGAAAGACAAGCTCGTTTCTTCTGAAGTGCGCCCTGTTGTTGAAAGCTCACTGAATGATGTACTTGGTCAATGGTTTGAAGAGCACCCTGCTGAAGCTAAAATTCTAGTGAGCAAGGTGGTTGAGGCGGCAGCTGCTCGCGAAGCTGCGAAAAAGGCACGTGAGCTTACCCGGCGCAAAGGCGCGCTTGATGTGGCGAGCTTGCCCGGAAAACTTGCCGATTGCCAAGAGCGTGACCCGGCGAAGTCTGAACTCTTCCTCGTGGAGGGTGACAGCGCGGGTGGATCGGCCAAACAAGGCCGCAATAGGGAGAACCAGGCCATCTTGCCATTGCGTGGTAAGATCTTGAATGTTGAGCGGGCTCGGTTTGATAAGATGCTTTCCAGCCAAGAAATTGGCACACTCATTACAGCGCTTGGCACTGGCATTGGCCGTGATGATTTTAATATTGAAAAATTACGCTATCATAAAATCATCATCATGACGGATGCGGACGTTGACGGGGCGCACATTCGCACGCTTCTTCTTACCTTCTTCTATCGGCAAATGCCGGAATTAATCGAGGGTGGATATCTCTATATTGCTCAACCGCCGCTTTATAAAGTGAAGCGCGGAAATTCAGAACAATATTTGAAAGACCAAGACGCATTTGAAGATTACCTCATTGATAGTGGGCTTGATGAAACCAGCTTGCATTTGGCAAATGGTGAAGTTCGCAGCTCTCAAGATTTGCGCCAGGTTGTTTATGACGCCAAAGAATTTGAAGCCACTTTAAAAGGCTTGCATAGTCGTTATACTCGCTCTGTTGTTGAGCAAGCGGCCATCTGTGGTGCGCTTAATCCTGAACTTTTAAATTCACCTGAAAAAGCTTTGGATGTTGCGACACGAATTGCTGAACGCTTAAACGCCATTTCAGATGAAACTGAAAAGGGCTGGGAAGGTAAAGTGCGTGAAGATAAAGGCCTTAGTTTTTCTCGCAAATTACGCGGCGTGAAAGAGGTTCATGTGCTTGATGAAGCTTTAATCAACTCAGCTGATGCGCGCAAACTAAATGGATTTGCGACCGCGCTTGATGAAATTTACAGCGGCATGGCCAAATTGGTTCGCCGTGAAGACTCGCAAGAAATTAACGGACCTGTTGCCCTGCTTGAGGCTGTTTATGAAATTGGCCGCAAGGGGTTGAGCATGCAGCGCTATAAGGGCCTTGGTGAAATGAATGCGGACCAACTTTGGGACACGACGCTTGATTCATCTGTGCGCACGCTGTTGCAAGTGAAAATCGGTGAGCTTGATGAGGCAGATGATATCTTCTCCAAACTAATGGGAGATGTTGTTGAACCTCGCCGCGAGTTTATTCAAGATAATGCGCTTAGCGTTGATAATCTGGATGTTTAATCTTCAATAATTCATAATTATTTTTCACCCCTCTTTGGAGTTTTTTTATGAATATTCTTGTCTATGGCGACTCTATGTCTTGGGGCATCATCCCTGGGTCTCGTCAACGACAAGTTTTTTCAAAACGCTGGCCTGGTGTTATGAAACTTAGCCTAGGGGATGACTGTCACCTCATTGAAGAATGTTTAAATGGGCGCACCACTGCTTATGAAGACCCTAAACGGCCTAACCGACATGGGATTGATCATGTGCAGATGGTATTAGAATCAAACTCGCCAATTGATCTTTTTATTCTCATGTTGGGTGTGAATGATTTTCAAGATTGCATTGGAATTAGGGCAACTGAAAGTGCTGCTTCACTTGGGAAGTTGATTGAAAAGGTAAGAAGCATCACACCTGAACCAATGAAGACTTCTCCGCAGATTTTATGCGTGATCCAACCTGAATTACAGCAACCGAAAGGCCCAATGGCTGAAAAATTTTCTGGCGGTGCTGAACGTGGGAAAGGTTCGGAGCAAGCTTATAAATCCGTTTTATCTCAACTTGATGTCCCTTACTTTTTAGCCTCTGATCATATTGGGCTTAGCAAAGTTGATGGTGTGCATCTGGATGAAGAAGAGCATAAGATTTTAGGTGAGAAACTCGCTAAGCATATTAAACAATCATATTAATTCTGCCTCTAATGGCTTCAGTTCTCTTTTTTTACAATTCATGTCGCTATTGACCTTCCCCTAAGAGGATAGCTTAGACTTAGTTATTTACTTAAAGTCTTTCATTTCTAATTTTTGGAGCCCGACATGGACTTTGAAATTTTACCTAACTGGCATCCTTTTTTTGTGCACTTTACCATTGCTCTTATTTCTATTGGTTCAGTTCTCTACGTTTTATCTAATTTATTTTCCCCTTCTTCAAAATGGGGACAAGAAATGCTTCTCGTTTCTATTTGGTCATTGGTTTTGGCTGGCTTCTTCACTATTTTAACGCTCATTGCAGGCATTCATGCCTATTCGACTGTTGCTCATGACGGCTCTTCACATGTAGCTATGACTGATCATAGAAATTGGGGAATTGGTACAAGTGTTTTACTATTTATTAGTTTGTTAGTCCTTAAATTTTCTTCTAAGACTTTAACAGCTCGGACACTCACATCCTTCGTTTTAATTTTCCTTTTTAGTTCTCTTATGATTACAGGATATAAAGGGTCTCATTTGGTTTATAAATTTGGGCTTGGGGTGCAATCTTTACCAGCTTCACATAGTGGACATGAAGATCATCATCATAATCATGAGCACGAGAAAAAGCATAAAGCAAAACCAGATTCTATCCATAATCATGATGGACATTCTCATTGAGTTATGTTGCACTCAGAAAAGGTTGCTCAACTCTCTTTGTAAATCTAGGCGTGTAAATGCACATTATACTTTTGCCAGGACTGGATGGGTCTGGTCTTTTTTTTGAGGGGTTTCGAAGATTGCTGCCCTCTTCGATCAGCAGTCAAATCATCTCTTACCCAAGAGATGAAGAATTATCTTATGCTAACATTGTTGACCATATTTATGAGCAACTGCCTCGTGACCGAGATTATATTATTTTAGCTGAGTCTTTTTCTGGTCCGGTTGCGATTGAAATTGCCACTCTTGCGCCTCTTAAATTAAAGGGGCTGGTTTTGGTTTCATCATTTTGCTTTTCGCCGTTGTCTCCTCTTAGGAAAATACTTGCAACTAAATTGCTGTTTTTAATGAATTTTTCCGCACCTCCTAAATTGATCAACTGGCTTTTGTGTAATGATTTAAACATTGATTTATCGACACGCGTTGCTCGCGTTGTTGATGCGCTACCAACTGAGGTTTTAAAACAACGTATTCTCTCAGCTCTTCATGTTGATTTAAGGGGCGCGCTGGATGATATGGAAGTGCCTCTTTTAATTCTTAAAGCAAAAGATGATCGATTGCTTGATGGATCAACCTCTTACACGATGAAGAGATATTATACCCAAGCTGAGATTGAAGAAGTTGAAGGCCCTCACTTTTTATTGCAATGCAACCCTGAAGGTTGCCTAAAAGTGATGAATAAATTCTTTTCTAATTTTCAGAAGCATTCTCTTTAGATGTATAGATAAGAACAAGTAACTCAATTGGACCATGAGCACCGAGGGTGAGGGTTTGCTCAATGTCGGCAGTTCTTGAGGGTCCACTGATCATGTTTAGAGAGCGCGGGGGAAAAGGTTGGTTTATGCTCTCTTGGTGTTTTCTTCCCAATTCAAAAGCTTGCTCATATGTTTGACAGAGCGTGCTTTTCTCTAACAACACAAAATGATATTTTGCGAGGTAATTCAGCCAGGTTGGATTTTCTGAGCTTGAGCTTAAAAATAGTGTTCCTGTTTCAGAGGCGGCTGCAAAGGCGGTTGTTAGTGCGCATGTTAGATTGTAGTTTTCTTTATTTTTCTCAAAACTTTCAACTTCGATAAAATTAATTTTCTCACTTTTTGTGAGACCAAGTTTTTCAATGCCCGCTTTTTCTCCAATCAGTATTTCGTTTTTATCTGTATGTTCTTTTAAAATTTCTTCTATTTTTTCAGCAAGATCTTCTTCAGAACATTCATGAATAACAGCGCTTTGGGAGGCTAGGATTTCTTTAAATTGAGTGAGGCGTTGTTCCGCTGATAAGGTTTCTGGTTTGTATTTATATGTTTGATAAGCTGCTTCTTGTTCGCATAAGTTATGTTTTTGCTCATGAGACAAATTGTTCTGATTAACCGCTTTTTTGATCTTTTTGAAAAACTGTGCTCGGCGTTTTTCACTTGTTTTGTTAAGGGGCGTTAGATTAGTCATTCTTCCCCCCATTTAATTCTTGATGTTTTTTTCTGCTTTTTTTCTCTTTTGCCCAAGCCTCTTGAAAACTTGTTTTTGTAATTTTCGGGAGGCTTCTGTGTTTGCTCCAAGCCTTTACACCAGGGACTTTTTCCATCAGCCAGCTTTGTTTTGCGGCCATCGAAAGGAGCGGTAAAGACGCTTTCAGAGCTAAATTATAAAGCTTTGGGCGTTTGGCCAATTGGCTCCATGCAAACATTGTTATTTTGGCAAAGAGGGTTCTTTTAGTTTGTGGTCTTTCTCTTAATTTTCGCATTAATTTGGTAAGCGGGATTTGCATAGGGCAAACCTCATTGCAGCGCCCGCAAAAGCTTGAAGCAAAGGGTAAATCTTTTGCTTTTTCACCAAAATAGTGTGGTGATAAAACGGAGCCCATCGGCCCTGGGTAAACTGTGCCATAAGCGTGCCCGCCTAAATTTTGATAGACAGGACAATGATTTAGGCAAGCACCACAGCGGATGCAGCGTAGCATTTCGGCAAATTCTGAACCGAGCATTTCACTTCGGCCATTATCTAGCAGAACGATGTGGAACTCTTCCGGGCCGGATGTATCAGTTTCTCTTCTTGGGCCCGTTGCAAAGGTCGTATAAGTTGAGATTGATTGGCCGGTTGCTGAGCGCGCTAAAAGTCTTAAAAGGATTGAGGCATCGTCTAGGGTGGGCACGAGCTTTTCTAAACTGGCGATAACGATATGAGTTTTAGGAAGTGATTGGCAGAGATCTCCGTTGCCTTCATTGGTTACGATAATTGAAGAGCCTGTTTCAGCCACGAGGAAATTCGCGCCCGTTATGCCGATATCCGCATTTATGAATTTCTCTCTTAAAATGTGGCGAGCCTCTTTTACAAAGTCGGCTGGTGTTTCAAGCACGCGGTCTTGGGCAAGGTTTTTATGAGTTTTAATAAAATCTTTTCGGATATTATCTCTTGTGAGATGGACAGCTGGAGCGATGATATGACTTGGCATTTCTCCTCTTAATTGAATGAGATATTCGCCTAAATCAGTTTCTACAGTTTCATAGCCCTTTTCTTCTAAAAAATGGGTGAGACCGATTTCCTCTCCCACCATTGTTTTGCCTTTGGCAATGAGTTTGGCCCCTTTGCTTTTTGAAATTTCTTCTATGATTTCAAGGGCATCTTCAGGTTTGGGGGCAAAATGAACTTGCCCCCCTGATTTTTGAACAGCAGCCTCGAATAGTTCTAAATACTGCTCTATGTTCGCTAGGGTGTGGTTTTTAATACGAACGGCTTGGTCTGACAGTTCTGAAAATTGAGGGAATGCGGCTTTGGCTTTGCTTCGTTTGCCAACAAAACCTGAAGGGATGACGGAAAGTGCTTGTTGTAATTTCTCGTCGACAAGAGCATCATGAGCTCTTTCTTTAAATGAGCTTTGATCGATAACTTGTTTTTCAAAAGTTTGATTGGACATTATTTTTCTTTTATCATTAACTCAGGAAATATTATAATTTCAATGCGGTTTTTTAGTTCTTCTAATTCTATGATCATCAAAACAGATTTCCAAACCAACAGTGATTAATTGTTTTTTCAGCCCATTATCACGCGCCATTTTTGCGACGCTGTTTTGGTATTTTATCATACTTCTTTTTAATTCGTTTAAAAAAGGCTTTGTCGAATGAAACGTATTTTTTTCATTTTTCTTTTTGGCATTTTTGTTATCGGCGCGCTTTATGGAGCTCGGCATTTTGGCTATATAGCCCCCAATATAACAGATCTTAAGAAAGATAGTTTTGTACAAAGCCGGGCAAATCCTGAAGCTGCGACAGGCAGAGTAGAGCGCAAAGAAGTGCGCGCCCAGAAATATATGGTGGCAACCGCCAACATTCATGGCTCTAAAGCAGGGCAAGAAATATTGAAACAAGGCGGCAGTGCAATGGATGCCGCTATTGCTGCGCAACTTGTTTTAAATGTGGTTGAGCCTCAATCTTCTGGTATTGGTGGCGGGGCCTTTTTGCTGCATTGGGAGAAAGCTGCTCGTTCACTTAAAACATATGATGGGCGAGAAACAGCGCCTAAAGCTGTTAGTGAGCGATTATTTTTACGAGAAGACGGCAGCGCACTTGGCTTTGGTGAGGCTGTGCGTTCTGGTCGTTCTATTGGTGTACCAGGGCTTATAAAAATGATGCGATTAGCGCATGGGAACTATGGTAAATTGCCATGGGCAGACCTTTTTCAACCTGCCATAAAATTGGCGCGTGATGGCTTTCCTGTTTCAAAACGACTGCATAACTTACTTAAACGCAAGGGACCAGATTTCTTTAATGCAGCTGCGCGGCAATTGTTTTTCAAAGAAGGTGGCTCAGCCATAGCTGTTGGAGAGACACTTAAAAACCCAGAATTGGCAAAGACTTTTGAACTGATTTCTTTGAATGGGGTCAAAGGTTTTTATGAGGGGGAACTTGCTTCTGAGATCATTAAAACCGCTCAAGCTGCGCCTGTTGTTGCCAGTCAACTTTCTTTGGATGACCTTCGTTCTTATGAAGCGAAACTGCGTGAGCCTGTTTGCGGCCTCTATTTAAAACATAAAGTTTGTGGCATGGGTGCACCTTCATCAGGTGGGATGACAGTTGCCATGATTTTAGGGCTTATTGACCCGCTTGATTTAGGCAAAAACCTATCTGCTGATGCTATTCATAAAATTGCTGAAGCTGAGAAGCTTTCCTTTGCCGATCGCAACCACTATATGGCAGACCCTGATTTTGTGCCTCAACCTCTTGGCTTTTTATCAGCTGATTACCTCTCAAAACGACGCCAGCTTATTCAAGCTGAAGGCTCAATAGAAAAGGCTGAGCCTGGTGATGTGCCTTTGGCTGAAAAAGCAGCTCTTGGAAAGGACGCCACCGTTGAGATTGGGGGGACGACCCATATTTCCATTATTGATGCTGAAGGAAATGCGGTTTCAATGACCAGCTCAATTGAGGGAGCTTTTGGCTCGGGGCAGATGGTTGGTGGTTTTTTGCTAAACAATCAGCTAACCGACTTTTCTTTTAAACCGATGGATAAAGAGGGCAAACCAATTGCGAACCGGGTACAAGCTTTAAAACGACCTCGTTCTTCAATGGCGCCGACTATTGTTTTTGATGAGCAAGGGGACGTGCGCATTGTGGTTGGCTCGCCTGGCGGCTCTCGCATTATCCTTTTTGTGGTGAAAGCTTTGGTGGCGCATCTAAATTGGGGGCTTGGACCGCAAGAGGCTGTATCACTTTTAAATTTTGGTTCTAGAAATGGACCATTTGAGCTGGAAAAACATAACCAAGACACTATACTCAAATCTGCTTTAGAAGCTTTGGGACAAAAGGTGCGCCTTGCTGACATGACTTCTGGCGCTCAAATGATCGTTGTTAATAATCAAGAGCTTATTGGCGGTGCTGACCCGCGCCGAGAAGGAGTTGTTCTTGGTGAATGATAAACAAACGAAACAAGCACGATCCAGCACCGGTTGCTGGTGGGCAATCTGAAGGTGCATTAAATAGAGAATGAAAAATTGTGTTGAAAATTAATGTCGTTGGTGCTGGAATTTTTGGTCTTTGGCAAGCTTATCGATTTGCTAAAGCTGGTCACCAAGTTCACCTTCTAGAACAAGCTGAGACTCTTTTTGAAAAATCATCTAGCCGATTGGCCGGGGCGATGTTAGCTCCTTTTTGCGAATCTGAGGCCAGCCAGAAAGAGCTTATACCGCATGCTCTAAAATCACTTGATTTATGGCATGAGGGCCCATGTGAAATTCATAACAATGGTACATTGATTATTGCGCCGCCACGGGACCGTGTTGAGCTTATTAGTTTTGCAAAGCGCACCATTGAACATGAGCTTATAAAATCAGAAAAACTTGCGCAATTAGAACCAGCTCTTGATGGGCGGTTTGATGAAGCACTTTATTATGAAAGAGAGGGCCATTTAGCACCGCGCCCGGCTATGGAAGCTTTGCTTGCGGCTATTAAAGAACTAAACGGTCAAGTTTCGCTTGGTTTTAAGGGCAGTTTGCCGCATGCGGATTATACAGTTGATACAAGAGGAATGGGCGCGAAATCTGATCTTAAAACCTTAGACAAAACTTTAAGACCCGTTCGGGGTGAAATGGTTGTTGTTCATTTACCTGATTTAAAACTCAATCGCCCTATTCGTTTGCTGCACCCGCGCATGCCTTCTTATATTGTGCCCTGGCCAGATGATCATTATATGATCGGAGCGACAGTTATTGAAACAGATGATGATGGTCCTATTACCCTTCGCGCCGGGTTAGAGCTGCTTGGCTCAGCTTTTACCGTTCATCCCAGCTTTGGAGAGGCGAAAATTATCGAGTTTAACGCTGGGAGCCGTCCTTCTTTTTCCAATAATTTACCGAAAATTGTGCTTGATGGCGACCATATTTTTGTTAATGGTGCTTACAGACATGGATTTTTACTGGCTCCCTTGTTGGCTGAAATGGTTTTAGCTCATATTGAAGAGGGCATGCCAATAGAGGGTTTATTTCAATGAACGTAATTGTTAATGGAAAAAGCGAAGAGATTACAGAAAGTACGTTAGCTGCTCTTTGTAAACGTTTTTTAGATCACCCTCATACCATTGCAACGGCTGTGAATGGCCAGTTTGTGCCCGTGAATGATCGCCCTGACTATATGCTCAAAGACGGAGATAAGGTTGAAATTCTCTCTCCTCGTCAAGGTGGATGATATAGGACGGATTTTTTCGAGGTATATCCAAAATGCGTATTTCTCTTTTTTACCCCCTTCATCGGTTAAATATTCTAAAAAACTGGTTTGATAATCTTTGAATGGCTTGACGCGAGGGGCTTTCGAGCTCACAAATGAGCCAGAAGTATAATTTTAAAGATAATAAAAATGACAAGCAGCCAATTGCATCTTTATGGGACGTCTCTCTCTTCGCGGTTAATTATGGGAACTGCGCTTTACCCATCACCTGATCATCTCACTCAATCTGTTAAAGCTGGCGGGGCTGAGATTGTTACTCTTTCTTTGCGGCGTGAAACAGCGGGTGAAGGAAGCGGTGCTGATTTTTGGGAGCACATTAAAGCACTTAATGTTCATTTACTCCCAAATACTGCTGGATGTAGAACGGCCAAAGATGCAATCACGACAGCGCAAATGGCACGTGAAATTTTTGGCACGAAATGGCTCAAACTTGAAGTCATCGCGAATGATGACACTTTGCAGCCAGATTTGTTTGAATTGGTTGAGGCAACTAAAGAGCTTTCTTCGCAAGGGTTTCAGGTTTTTCCTTACACCACTGAAGACCTTGGAGCGGCTGAAAAACTCTTAAGCGCAGGGGCTGAAGTTTTGATGCCTTGGGGGGCACCAATTGGCACGGGGCGTGGCTTGATGAACCCTTATGCTCTTCGCACTATGCGTTCTTATTTTCCAGACATTCCTTTGATTGTTGACGCAGGTATTGGCGCTCCCTCTCATGCTGCAGAGGCTATGGAAATGGGCTATGATGCCATTTTGTTAAACACCGCGATTGCTAAAGCTGGAGACCCCGTTGCCATGGCAGCAGCCTTCAAGCTGGCTGTTGAGGCAGGGCGCTTGGCTCATCAGGCTTTAATCATCGAACAACGTGACATGGCGAGCCCCTCCACTCCGGTTGCTGGCACGCCTTTTTTTGATTTGGACAATTTAAATTGACGAAAAACTTTCCTAACTTTTACCCTGTCCTTCCTGATGTGAATTGGATTGAGCGTCTTGCGCCTCATGGCCTTAAAGTTGTGGCAATTGCGATTAAAAGATGCGCCTGAAGAAGAGGTGGCCCGGCAAATTTCCGCTTCCCTAGAAATAACAAAACGCTATGGCATCCAATTGATTGTGAATGATTATTGGCAAGCTGCTATTCGGCTTGGCGCTGATTATATTCATTTGGGCCAGGAAGATTTAGAAGCAGCTGATATAGAAGAAATTAAAGCAAATAACTTAAAGCTTGGGGTGAGTACTCATTCTCTTGAGGAACTTGATATAGCTTTAAAGGCTGAGCCAGATTATGTGGCGCTTGGTCCTGTTTATGAAACTCTATTGAAAAAGATGAAATGGGCACCGCAGGGGCTTGAGAAGGTTGCTCTTTGGCGAACTAAAACAGATCTGCCCCTTATAGCGATAGGCGGCATTACTCCCAAACGGGCACCGCTTGTCTTAGGTGCTGGGGCTGATAGCTGCGCGGTGGTGACAGATTTGGTCACAGCCAAAGACCCTATTGCTCAAACAAAGGTTTGGGTTGATCTTGTTTCTTAAAGGGTAGCCTCGAAACTCTTACCTACCCGCTTTAACCATCATTGAGATTTCCCGGCGTTTGTTTTTCTCATTCACCTATACTCAGCCTACTGTTTATAAAAAGATTTTCATCTCGTTATTTTGACATATGATTAAGGTAGCTTCCTTTTTTATATTATATTTTTCACCCTATTTGAGTTGTACATGCCTTATAAATTATTACTCAGTGAAGAAATTTCCCCTGCCATTCGGCGAATTGGCCTTGAACAATTAACTAAGGTGCGCCGTGAGCTTAGTTCAACACAAAACATACAAGCTGGTGTTCATAAATCTCGCTCCTGCTTGAAGCGGTTTCGCTCTTTATTAAGGCTTGCTCGACCGATTTTAGGGGAAGATGTTTTTCGCAAAGAGAATAAGAAACACCGCGATATTGCACGCGCTTTGGCGCAGCCCCGTCAAGCTGGTGCCATGCTAGAGACCATTGTTAAATTAGAAAATCGTGATGATTTTGCGCAGTTCGGTCCTTTGATCGTAGAGCTTAAATCACTCATTCAGGATGAAAAAAAAGTTTCTGAAACTGAACTTGAGCTTATTTCACTTTCTTCACTTGTCACAAAAATTGATGCTTCGATTGAGCGGTGGAAAAAACTTCCATTTGATACTGTCTCTTTTGAAAGTTTGGCGCATGGTTTTGCTCAAACTTATGAGCGTGGGCGAGAAAGCTTAATGGTTGCCATTGAAAAGGAAGATAATTATTACCTTCACGAATGGCGAAAGGATGTGCAACAGACCTGGCGACACATGCAAATTTTAACGCTTATTTGGCCTGAAGATATAATGCCGCGCATTCGGCTAGCGAGAGAAATTTCAAGATTACTTGGAACTGAGAATGATTTATCTGACATAGAACGTTTTATGAAATCTCATAAAAAAGCTTTGAAGAAAAAGAAAGCTATCAAAGCTCTTTATAAACCTTTTCGTTCAACCCTTCGTACAATTTGTCTCGATCTTTCTTTACACTCGATTGAACGCGGGAGACGGCTTTATGCTTTTGAAGCTGAGGCCTTGTCTGATGCCATGACCATTTATTGGAAAACCTCGAGAGCCTTGCAACCAATGCCTGGCGTTGTTTTGGAACTCACTGATATTCAAAATAAAAATGATAAATCTTCTGATGGGCAAACACCTGCTAAAGGTAAGTTAAGTGCACACCCTCAAAAACCAAAACTTAGCTCTTTGGAGAGAATGCGGGCTGCAAATGCTCCCTTAAAAAAACAAACGGTGACAACACCTGCCATTTCTATTGCGCCTGAAGAGACCTTAAAAACTGATAAGAAAAATGATGGTCAAAGTTCTAAAAAATGATGTTTCTTCTCATAAATATCTCTCTGATCAAAACCGTCTGAATATTAAAGTTTTGTAATAATCAGTTAAATTTGTTGACCTGCCATTGTTTAGACATTCTCATAAGGAGAATAATAATTCCTGACTGCGGGAAATGTCGGGATTAGCTTTTTTCTCGCTAGATGGGATTATCATCTTTTACCATAATGGCTGTGTGGCCTCTTTTCTTCTTGTTTCAGGCGAGAAAGAAACTCTCAAAACACACAGAAACTAAACGAGGTTTAATTCATGCGCTCTTCACTTACCTCTACCTCTTTGATCAATTCAATTATTTCTAAATTTCTGTTTATTATGGCTCTGGCTGTCATTGGTCTTTTTAGCGCTCCGCTCACCCAATTTGGCAAAGTGGCTTTGGCAGAAACAGCTGTATATTCTCATAGCAACTCAAACTATGAAGCTAACCTTTACAAGAGACGCCTGGTGAGAGCGCGTGTTAGTGAGAACCAACCGATTGAAGAATGGATTAGGCGGGCGATAGTTGAGCGCGGCAAAGACCCTATAAAAGCGCGCCGCTCATATGAAGCAGCTTTAAAAACGGCCCCTGAAAAAGCCTCTCTCTGGCTGGAGCTTTCTAAAACCATTCAAGCTATTTCATTTGGCAAACCTCACAATTATAATCGTCATCAGCTTTACCGCGATGGTACTGGCGCGAGTTACAATGCCTATCGTTATGCAACGTCAGATGCTGTTAAAGCAGATGCACTTGGGGTTTTAGCCGGATTTTTAAAAGCGCGCTCCTATTGGCGGCCGTCTCTTGATGCGTATAAAGCAAGCCTTTCTCTAGAGCCTAACGAGGCTCTAGCGCAAATTTATAAAGAATTACGCGCTGAAAAAGGGTTTCGCATCACCAATTATAAAATGAACTCAGATCTCTTGAACCCGCGGCTTTGTGTGCAATTTTCTGAAAATCTATTTGCCCGTGGTACTGACTATTCGACCTTTGTGAAAATCAACCAAGACGACCCAGATGGCGTGCGGGTAGAGCGCCGGCAAATTTGTATCGATGGGTTTAAACATGGAGAGACTTATAAAGTTTCCTTACGCCAAGGTTTGCCCTCTGTTGTGGGTGAGCAGCTGTTAAAAACATCTGACTTAACGGTTTATGTGCGGGATCGTAGCCCCTCGGTTCGTTTTTCATCTAAATCTTTTGTACTTCCTAAATTTGGTCAACGCGGCCTGCCTTTAATGAGTGTGAATACAAAGGCTGCGTCTCTAGCCCTTTATCGTGTAGGTGACAGGAACCTGGTAGGCTCACTTCTCGATGGGCAATTTCAATCTGATCTTGGTACTTATGAAACCGAGCAATTGCGCAACCGCTTTGGTGCTGAAGTTTGGAGCGGCAAAGTTAATATATCTACTAAACTCAATAAAGACATAACAACGGCTGTGCCAATTGGTGAAGTCTTGCCCGAAATGAAACCTGGGCTTTATGTGGTTCGCGCTTGGCCAGAGAATAGTAAATATGGCTCAAGCCGGGGATCTACTCAGTGGTTCATTATTTCTGATATTGGTCTTTCAACTTTAAAGGCGCAAAATGGGCTTTATGGTTTTGTGCGCAGCATCACTTCAGCTGAACCAATGGCAGATGTTTCTATTCGGCTTTTAGCTCGTAATAATGAAGTGCTTGGCACTGCAAAAAGTGATGCCAAAGGCATGGTGCATTTTGAAGGTGGGTTACTTCGCGGTAAAGGGGGGAACCGACCAGCTCTTCTCGTCGCTAATGGCCCCAAAGGTGATTATGGATTTGTTGACCTTACCAAAGCTGCGTTTGATCTAACGGATCGCGGTGTTGCAGGCAGAGATGCGCCGGGGCCGCTTGACGGATTTGTTTTCACTGAACGCGGTGTTTATCGCCCCGGTGAAGAAGTGTTTTTAACTGCTCTTCTACGTGACCAACATGCAAAGGCGGTTAAAGGTGTGCCTTTAACTCTTGTTTTCACTCGGCCTGATGGCAAAGAGCACAAACGTGTGACACTGCCAGACCAAGGAGCAGGTGGGCGCAGCCTTGCTTTACCTCTCATTCAAACCGCGATGACAGGAACATGGCGCGTGCAGGCATATGGAGATGTAAAAGCGTCCCCTGTTGCTTCAACATCCTTCCTAGTTGAGGATTATGTGCCTGAACGAATGGAGCTTACACTTAGACAAGACAGTGAGGTTTGGTCAAGCCAAGCTCAAGCTGAGGTTCGGGTTGCTGGCTCTTATCTTTACGGCGCGCCAGCTGCAAAGCATCAACTAAAAGGTGATATCACCATTCAACCTCGCTCAAAGGGGCTTAAAGGCTTTGAAGGGTTTCAGTTTGGCTTAGTTAATGAAAATTTCCTTAGAGTTCATAAACCACTTAACAATCTAGGCCTATTGAATGAAAAGGGTAAAACCACACTTAATTTAGACTTACCGAGTTTTGTTCGCCCGTCAAAACCAATTGAAGCTAAAATGAATATTCGTTTGCTTGAGCCAGGTGGACGGCAAGTTGTGCGTGCGATTACTTTGCCGGTTGCCAATGAGAAACCGATGATTGGCATCAGGAAGTTGTTCAAACATTCTGAACTGAAAACCGGTGAAGTGGCCGAATTTGAAATTGTTCGCCTTGATAAACGAGCGAAACGAACAGCTGAAGTTTTGAAATGGGAACTCTTGGATGTTCAAAAAAGTTATCAATGGTATAGCCAAAATGGGCGTTGGCGGTCTGAGCCGGTGGTTTACACGAACCGCGTTGCCAAAGGTGAAATTACAACATCTGAAGATGGGTCCGTTAAAATTAAGGTGCCAGTTAAACGGGGGAACTATCGCCTAGAAGTTGTCTCGAATACATTTAACCAATTGGCTGCAAGCACACGCTTTTCTGTTGACTGGTACGCAGCGCGCGATGCTGACACGCCTGATATTTTAGAACTTGCAACAGAGAAATCTACTTTTGATATTGGCGAGAAAGTTTCGCTTACACTGAAACCGCAAGCCAAGGGGAAAACTCTGGTTGCGATTATGAATGAAAAACTGCTTGATGTTCGCGAAGTTTCGCTTGGTGACGATGGCGGTGATGTTGAGTTTGAAGTTTCAGAAAAATGGGGTGTTGGGGCGTACGCTGTTGCTATGCATTATCACACTCTTGATGAAACGATTAAACAAATGCCTGGCCGCGCTATTGGTGTGAAATGGCTGAAGACAAATGAAGCGCCTCGCAAGCTTGAAATTGGATTGACCTTACCACCAAAGCAAAAGGCTAATGAAACCTTGCGTGTGCCGGTTGAAGTGAAAGGCTTGAGCGAGGGCGAGACGGCTTATGTTATGATCTCTGCAGTTGATGAAGGAATTTTAAGTCTTACCAATTATGCAACGCCGCGACCAGACAAACATTATTATGGTCAACGCCGCCTTTCTGGTGAAATTAGAGATATTTACGGGCATTTAATTAATGGTATGAACGGCACTATTGGCCGCATTCGAACCGGTGGTGACGCGGGTGGATTGGCCTTGCAAGGCAAACCAAATAGCATTAAGCCTGTGGCGCTTTATTCTGGCATTGTGAAAGTTGATAGTGCTGGTAAGGGTGAGGTTTCTTTTGAGGTGCCTCAATTTAACGGGCGCTTGCGGGTGATGGCTTATGCCTGGAGTGAGACAAAACTCGGCACGCTTGAAAGCGAACTAACTGTTCGTGACCCGATTGTGGCGCTTGCTAGCATGCCGCTTTTTTTAACCAAAGGAGATGCCTCTAAACTTTTCCTATCACTAGACAATGTTGATGCTGTTGATGGGCTTTATAAATTAGACGTGACAGCTACTGACAAGCTGGGCTTTAAACAAGAAGAATTTGCACAGCCTATTGAATTGAATAAAGGCTCGCGTGTTAATTTGGCCCTTTCAATGAACGCCTTAAAATTAGGGGCTGCTAAGATCGCAGTGAAGCTAACAAATGATGACGGATTTAACCTTACTCACTCATACGACATACATGTGAACCCACCGCAGCCTGATGCGTCTTGGCGCACTGTTAAGATGCTTTCAGCAAATGGAGGAAAACTTTCACTGACAACAGATATATTTGCAGATCTCATTCCAGAGACGGCAAGTGCCTCTGTTACCATTGGCAACAGAGCTGGCCTTGATGTAACGGGGATTTTTGAAGCTTTAAAGCGCTATCCTTATGGGTGCGCTGAACAAACAACAAGCCGTGCGATGCCATTGCTTTATGTTTCTCGTATAGCCCCCCTTTACGGACAATCAATCGAGAAAGACTTGCCAAAACAAATGGAAAAGGCCATTGCGCGTCTTGCGTCTTTGCAAAATAGCCAAGGTGGGTTTGGTCTTTGGTCTCCACATAGTGCTGATATGTGGTTAACAGCTTATGTCACAGACTTCCTCACAAGGGCTAAAGAGCAAAATTATTCTGTGCCACCTGAGATGATATCGACAGCTCTTGCTCGCTTGAAAAATACAGTCAATTTTGCAAGCGATTTTTCCAAGGGTGGTGAGAACTTGGCTTATGCGCTTTATGTTCTTGCGCGCAATGGCGAGGCTAATATTGGAGATTTGCGATATTATGCTGATACGAAAATTAAAAATTTCTCGACAGCTCTCGCACAATCGCAAATTGCGGCCAGTCTTGCCATGTATGGGGACCAGGCGCGGTCTCAAGCGGCCTTTAAGGCGGCCTATGAGAGCATTGTAAATGCACCAGAACTCACTGGCACTGGGGCTTACCGCCGTGACTTTGGCACAGACTTGCGTGACAGAGCGGCCATTTTAGCACTAAGTGCCGAGGTTAAATCGAAAGCTTTACCTCAAGCCAAACTGATTAATGCTGTGGTACAAGCACGTAGTGAAAAAGGTATTACATCCACACAAGAAAATGCCTGGATGCTTCTTGCGGCCAACGCTCTTGAGGCGAATGACCGCTCGATTTTGCTTGAGATTAATGGCGAAGCCAAGCAGGGCGAGCAGCGTTACACTTTCTCGCCAGATGATTTGTCTCAAGCGCCTTTCTCAGCCGTGAATAAAAGCGCGGAAGATATCAACGCGGTTTTGACAATTCATGGTGCTTCTGAAAACCCCTTACCTGCACTTGAAAAAGGCATTGGATTAAAGAGACAGTTTTTCACACTTGCAGGCAAAGAAATTTCGTTGATTAACGCGAAGCAAAATGACCGTGTGGTTGTGGTGCTGACCATCTCTGATAATCAACATAAAGGTGGGCGCTTACTGCTTACTGATCGTTTGCCAGCGGGCTATATGATTGAAAACCCTAAATTAATGAGCAGTTCTAATTTACGTAATTTTAAATGGCTGAAGATTGGGGCTTACCCGACGCATCAGAGCTTTAGGGATGATAAGTTTGTTGCTGCCTTTAACCTTTCAACGCGCCATAACGCGACGAGCACACGCACCATTCGGGTGGCTTACATTATGAGAGCGGCTTATCTTGGACGTTACATCCATCCGGCTGCCAATGTTGAAGATATGTATCGCCCGAATAGATTTGCTCGGACAAACGCTCAGAACATTCTGATTGAAAGACCTTAAGGTATTCGTAGGGGATCGAGGAAAGCAATTCATTTATGATCTTGAGACGCTTTAAAATTAACTTCACATCTCATGCTCAAAAAATTTGGGAGCGTGCGCGCAATTCTGCCACGCGCTCCTTTTGGGTGGCTGGATCAGTAATTGCGTTATTATTTATGGCAGATGTCTCCTGGAACCAAATGATGAAACGATTGGCTCCTGTGGATTTGTCTGAAACGTTTAATACGTCTGTTATTGTGGTTGATCGAAATGATAAGCTGTTGCGTGCCTTTACGACCGACAATGGCCGTTGGCAGCTCCCTCTATCTCAAAAAGATGTAGCGCCGCATTATTATGACTTGCTACTTAATTTTGAGGATAAATCTTTTTACGAGCATAATGGCATTGTGCCTAAAGCGTTTTTAAGAGCGGCTTGGCAATGGGGGCGCAATGGCAGGATTATCTCTGGTGGTTCGACACTGACCATGCAGGTGGCGCGTTTAATAGCGGCTCATAGTTCAGCTGAGCAAGATAAAAACACAAAGCATAGACGATCTTTATGGACGAAACTTGCTCAGATTAAACTTGCTCTTCGGCTTGAAAAACAGTTGAGCAAACAAAAAATTATGGAGCTCTATTTGCAGCTGGCCCCTTTTGGTGGGAATTTGGAAGGGGTGCGGGCAGCCTCTCTTGCTTATTTTGGCAAAGAGCCGAAGTCTCTTTCAATGGCAGAAGCTGCGACTTTGGTGGCCATCCCGCAATCGCCAGAAAATCGCCGACCAGATCGCTTCCCTAACCGAGCTAAAAAGGCAAGGGACAGAGTTTTGCACCGCGCCTTTATGAATGGTGTGATTTCAAAGGGAGATTATTTATATGCTTTGCGGCAACGCATGATCACGAAGCGCTTGGCCTTTCCGATGATAGCGCCGCACCTCTCTGAAAAAGTTGTTACTGAAAAGCGGCAAGAGAAAATTATCAGAACAACCTTGCAAAGGCATTTACAAGAAAAATTAGAGACACTTGCTCGCTCTCATGCGCACCGACTTGGCAAGGGATTATCAGCTGCGATTTTGGTTGTGAACCATCAAACCGGTGAAGTTCTCTCGCATGTGGGCGCGGCTGATTATTTTGATCATGACCGCTTTGGCCCCATAGACATGACGACACGCATTCGCTCACCAGGCTCAACCTTAAAACCCTTTATTTATGGAATGGGGTTTGACGCAGGGCTTGCCCATCCTGAAACGCTTATAGAGGATGCGCCTGTTCGCTATGGACTTTATGCGCCTGAGAACTTTGATGGCAAATTCCATGGCACAGTTACACTTCGAAAAGCTTTGCAAAGCTCATTGAATATCCCGGCTGTGAAATTACTTGCTTCTATTAAACCGGCTCGTTTTAGTGCGCGATTTCGTTATGCCGGTTTGCATAAATCTATTCCGAACAATCTTGCTATCGCGCTTGGCGGTGTAGGGTTTAGTCTTTTTGATTTAACTAAGGCTTACATGCATATTGCGAACCCTGAGAGTGCTGTTGAGTTACATACACTCAAACATAATAAACCTCTTCGTCATACCAAAGTTTTTAAGCATCGCCCGCTTTTGAGCAAACAAGCGGCGTTTTATGTGAGCCATATTTTAAGAGGAGCACCGCCCCCTAAAAACGCAAAGCCTGGTGAATTGGCTTATAAAACAGGCACATCTTATGGATATCGAGATGGGTGGGCCGTTGGGTTTGATGGGCAATTTCTCGTGGCTGTTTGGATTGGCCGGCCGGATGGAGGCGCGACAACCAATCTAACTGGTATTGGAGCAGCTGGCCCTCTTCTTTTTGATACATTCCAACATATTGGAGAGGCTCGTGTTCCGTTTCGCTCTCCGCCTCAAGGTATCATAACAGTGAGTGGCAATGATTTGCCGCCACCTCTGCAATATTTTGATAAAAAGAAACGCCGTATGGCAGCTAATTCTAAAGATGCCACTATCGCACCTTTGCAAATTGCCTTTCCACCTAAGGGAGCTGAATTTTATATGCCTCCAAGAAGACGAAATAAATTTCAAATTGCTTTGAAGGCTTCTGGTGGGAAATTACCTCTAACTTGGCTTGTTGATGGACGCCAGGTTTCTTCAAAAGCTTTTGAGAGGGAAAGTTCTTTTCAACCAAATGAAAAAGGGTTTATTGAATTTTCTGTCATAGATGCACTTGGAAAAACGGACCGGGTGCAGATACGGGTACGTTAGAACTTATTAAATTTTTGTTCCAACACAACTTTCCTCGCCACGTCATTAACGATTATCACACTCATTTGACTGTCTGTGTTTATTGTTTGCTTGCTCTTTAATTTTTATAGCTCTATTCGTAAATTACAATATACGTCATTCCTAATAAATTTAAGATCAGGGCCTCATGTTCTCTCGAGCTGAAAATTTTCTTTCTTCACTCTCTCCACTTCTATGTTGGCGATTGTTTTGGTTGATTGGTTTTTTACTGTGTGCGCTTGCATTTGGTTTTCATTTTTTTTCTGACAATTTTTCATATGCGTATCGTGTGAGAGAGATGCCAATTCCTACTTTGGTTTTTGGGCTTTTTCTCACGGGCCTATTATTTGTTTGCCTGCGCTTTTTACTCCCTAGGCTTATTCCTTTTGAGAGTAATGATGTCTTCTCATTCAGATTTCTCACTGTATCTCCGCTTTGCGCCATTTTTCTTATTGGTCTTTTAGCCAGGGTTTTACTGTTGTTTAGTGAGCCGGTTTTAGAGGATGACTATCATCGTTATTTGTGGGATGGGGGCGTTCTTGCGCATGGGGTTAGCCCTTATAAATATAGCCCGACGGATATTTTAGAGAGCGAAGATACGCCAATGCTTTTAAAAGAGCTGTCTTCCTGGGCATCTCCTGTGCCAGAGCGGATTAACCACCCTGATCTTCGAACGATCTACCCAGCAGGGGCACAAGCACTTTTCTCTGTTTCTCATTTTTTTGGGCCATGGTCCCTTACAGCATGGCGCATTATGATTCTCATGGCGGAGCTCACAACATTTACTCTGGTTCTTTCCATGCTCATCCTGGTAACGCGCTCTCCACTTTGGATTAGCCTTTATTGGTGGAACCCGCTTGTGATTAAAGAATTGATGAACTCAGCGCATATGGAAGCGGTTTTACTGCCCTTTTTGCTTGGCGGTGTTTATTTGGCGATGAAGGGCTTTTTCGCCAGATCAAGTTTGCTTTTAAGTTTGGCAGCGAGTATAAAATTTTGGCCGGCTTTACTTCTCCCCCTTGTTTGGCAACCACTGATCAAACGACCACTTATCTTATGCCTGTCTATTCTTTTATCATTATTTATTGGAGGCGTAATTGTTTGGCCATTTCTTCAATCTGGCTTGAATGAAAGTTCTGGTCTTGTGGCTTATGGCGTGAAATGGAAAACAAATTCAGCCTTTTTCCCGACCTTTGAGAGCCTCATTTTATTTTTTACTGACTTGGTTTCATTACCCCCCCAAAATGGCGCTTTAATTGCTCGTGCGATTATCGGTTTCTTTTTAGTTGGCCTTGTATTTTGGCTCGCCTTTACCCAAATAAATGGTGATAAGAAACGTGAGCGTTTAACTCTCTTTTCTTTTAGTTTGATTAGCTTTGCCCTGTTTTTACTGAGCCCAGCGCAGTTTCCTTGGTATTTTGTTTGGGTTGCTCCGTTTTTAGTGTTTTACCCTTTGTGGGGATTTGTGGTTCTCGTGCCTTTTATGGCGTTTTACTATTTAGGGTTTTACTTTAATACTGTAGATGAAATAAGAGACTATAAATTTTTACTTAGCTTTCTCATTTGGTTGCCGGTGTGGGGACTGCTTGCATTTGAGCTTTTAAATCATAGGAGACGCTCACTTGCGCCTGTCTAAAAAAATCTGCGTTATTATCCCTGCGCTCAATGAAGAAAATGCTATTGGCGATGTTATCCGAGATTTACCTGATTTTGTGGATCAAATCATCGTTGCTGATAATGGCTCAAAAGATGACACTGCACCTATTGCGGCCAGTCTTGGGGCTGATGTTGTTTATGAGCTTGAGCCTGGGTATGGGGCGGCTTGTTTGCGCGGCATGAGTGCTGTTCGTGATGCAGAAGTGATTTGCTTTCTTGATGGTGATTATTCTGATTTTCCAGAAGACCTTGCTCATTTGGTTGACCCTATTCTTCATGATGAAGCTGATTTTGTTGTTGGCTCTCGCACGGGCGGACAAGTTGAAAAAGGAGCGCTGACGATCCCTCAAATTTTTGGCAACAGATTGGCTTGCTTTTTGATGAATAAAATTTGGGGAACCAGCTTTACTGATCTCGGCCCCTTTAGAGCAATTGATGCGGAAACGCTGAAAAATTTGCAAATGCAAGACAGGAACTTTGGCTGGACGATAGAGATGCAAATTAAAGCTCACATTTTAGGAGCCCGGATTATTGAAGTACCTGTTCGCTATCGTCAGCGCATTGGGGTTTCTAAAATTTCTGGAACGATTAGTGGCACTTTTAAAGCGGGCTATAAAATTTTAGCGACGATCTATAAATATCGAAATCTAGAGAAATGATTTCCTCATTGATTTAAGGCACGTAACTTCTGATTGTTTCATCATTAATCAACTGCCCCCAATGATTGTTATAGGGGTGCACTTTGGTTGTTTGGTTAAGGGCTTTTTCAACTTGCTGGCTATGAGACTTATCTGCAAGTTTTTCTCTTGTTGTTCTGCGGCTTTGTTTATGGTTATGCCCTATGGTTTCAGCTTTTTTCTCATTCTCTTGAAATTTATAAAGAGGGGCGCCTTGGTTGGCCCAACCAAAAATTCCTTCTTCAAGATTGTAAATTTCTTTAGCGCCTTTTTCTTTTAAGCTTTGGCCTAAATATTCAGCCATTTTCGATGAGCGGACACCAACCGAACAATAGAACACTATTTGTTTGCCTTTGATTTGTTCTCCAAATTTTTTGAAAAACGAGCTCTTCCATGTTGAAGGAAGAAGTAGCTTTGCATCTTTGATATGGCTAACGGCATATTCATCTTTTTCTCTTACATCAAAAATCAGATAATCATTTTTATCTTCTGTTTGCAGAGCTGCGATTAATTTTTGGCGAGAAATGTGTTTAACGCTTTTATAGTCATCAACAATGTTTTGATGGATGTTTTTTAAAGAAAACAGTTTCATCTCCGCCTCGGCACTTAAAGACCCTCCTGCTAACATAGCAAAAGTGATTGCTCCGTAGAGTAGATATGCCTGCACTCTTTTGATCAATTTAGGTTCCATCTTTAAATTTTACTCAGAAGAAATATGCCTTGCAGCTGCTATGAGCGCTTGCCCGTAGCTTATTCCACCATCATTGGCTGGTAATTCTGTTTGTATTATGGGAATAAACCCATTTTTTTCAAGGAGTAAGGTCATATTTTCTAAAAGTGTATTATTTTGAAAACACCCGCCTGAAAGTGCTATTTTAAGTTTATTTGCAGAGTTATCAGGCCCTTTTTTCACCTTTGAATTATGCACGCTTTGCTTAATCCAATCCAATAAAATGTATGTGAGGCTTTTGTGGAATTTTGTGGCGATGTAAGATTTTGACTTTTGCTGGTTTAGATCTTCAAAAAGAGCTTGCCATAGAGGAGAAAAATTAACCTTACCTTTTCCACTCTCACAATTGATCTCGGCTTTATATAAATCATCAGCCTGTAGGTCTTTATAGAGGACTGAAGAGACTAGGGCTTCCAATTGCATGGCTGCTTCGCCTTCATATGTCACTTCATCAATCGAGAGCTCAAGGGCGGCTGCCACGGCATCAAACAAACGACCGCAAGATGAGCTAAGAGGAGAATTTATCCCCTTTTTCATCATGGCTTTTAAAGTAGGAATTGGTTTGTTGCTCATGTAGTTTATAACAGATAGGTTCGCATATTCAGCTTCAATTTTGTCCCAGCCTATTGTCTGCTCTGTGTGAGAAAAAAGATTTCGCCATGGTTCTTTAACAGCCGCACTTCCTCCTAAAAGAGGGACGCACTGAAACGCGCCAATGCGATTGAATTCTCTATAATCACCATAAAGCAATTCTCCGCCCCAAATGGTGCCATCCTCTCCAAAGCCTATGCCATCCAGGATGAGCCCAAGGCACTTGCCTTCATTTAACCCGTGCCCACTTTCCCCTAAAGCACTGGCCATATGAGCATGATGATGCTGGACTTTTTCAAGCGGGACTTCATCATGTTCACTTAGCTCTGTTCCTAATTTAGAAGAGAGGTATTCTGGGTGTTCATCAATGACGCGCATAGAGGGGTGGAATTCAAAGAGGTCAGTATAGAGCGCGATGGTTTGTTGATATGCCTCATAGGTTGGGACATGTTCTAAATCTCCCAAATGCTGAGAGAGAATGGCTTCGCCGTTTTTTAACATGCAAAAGGTTGATTTTAACTCTGCCCCGCAAGCAATGATATTTGGTGCATTTTCAAAGCCCTTTGGTAAGGGGAGAGGAGCTGGCGCATAGCCTCTGGCGCGGCGGAGCATGGTTGTTTTCTTGTTTGTGACTCGAACCACGCTATCGTCAACTCGGTTTGTGATCTTGCGGTTATGAAGAAGAGCAAAGTCTGCGACTTTACTCAATTCTGTTTCGGCTTCTTCATTGGTGATGAGTTGCGGCATGTTTGATAAATTACCACTGGTCATGATTAAGGGTTCATCAAACTCGGCCAACAACAAATGATGCAAGGGGGTGTTTGGCAGCATGATGCCGATTTCATGAAGCCCTGGAGCGATGGCCTCTGGCAGCTCTCTTTTCCCCTTTTGCGCAAGGACAATCGGAGCTTGTGGACTTTCTAGCAATTCAAGTGCTTCATTTGAAAAGTGACCGTATTCTTTGGACTGGACGCTATTTTTACACATCAGAGCAAAGGCTTTGTTTGATCGTCTTTTTCTTTTTCGTAGCTCTTCAACAAGATTACCGTCATTTGCCAGGCAACTCAGATGAAAACCGCCTAGTCCTTTAATCGCTCCGATATAACCAGCTTTTATTAAATTAGCTGTTTCTATGATTAGATCACCCTGCTTCAACTCAAACGGTGGAGCGATGGTTTCACTCAACCATTTGAGCTCTAACTTAGGGCCGCAATTTTGGCAGGCGATGGGTTGGGCGTGAAAGCGCCTGTCATTTGGGTCTTCATATTCCCCTTGGCATACATCGCACATTTTAAACGGGGCCATAGAGGTGGTTGCCCGGTCATAAGGGGCTTCGTAAATGATTGAAAGGCGTGGGCCGCAATGTGTGCAATTTGCGAATGGGTATCTGTATCTATGTTCACCGATAGTGGTAATTTCTTTGATACAGGCTGGGCATGTTGCGGCATCTGGAGATATTTGGGTTTTCATTTCGCCTTGCTGGCTTTTGCGAATTTGAAAATTTTCAAACTGTTGGTATTTTGTTTGGTCAGTTTCTACATTTGAGATTTTTGCTAGTGGCGGGTGTTCGCTCTCTAATCGTTTTAAAAAGATTTCTTGCTCATTGCCGGTAAAATTCAGAATGATTTGCACGCCCTGGCCGTTATTTAAAACTTCGCCTTTTAGGCCCATGTCATTAGCGAGTTGCCAGATGAAGGGACGAAAGCCAACACCTTGTACAATACCAGAGACGGTAATGATGCTGGTTTTCTGATTGTTGGTTTCATGATTGTTGGTTTCATGGGGCATGCAATTTAACCGCTTCAATTGATTTGTTTTTTCATAAATTATCAAGAGCGGTGCGGCTTGTCAGGTCTAATTCTGCGTTTGGCTTAACGGAGGGGGCAAACGTGCTCAATTGCCGCAACATTTTTATTTGATGACCTTCAACTCACCTTGTAAGCCATTTATAAAATCTTTTGCAGGCACTGATTTTTTGCCTTCTCTTTGGACTTCTAGCAACTGAATGCAGCCTGTCTCACATTCTATGATGAGTTCATCATCGCTTTTATTGGCAAGAGCGTTCGATTGATTTTCTGGAAGAGCCGAGCGGATGACTTTGATGCGCTCTGTTTTCTCATTGGCTTTTTCCATTTCAAACCACGCACCTGGAAAAGGGCTTAGGCCGCGAATGTGGTTGTGGATCTCTTCAGCTGATTGTGCCCAGTTTATTTTGCTCTCAGATTTTGAAATTTTCTTGGCATAAGTCACGCCTTCTGTTGGTTGAGGTGTTGGCACTAGCGAGCCGCGCTCCAACGCATCAAGGGCGCGTCCTAAAAGGTCAGCGCCGCGTATCATCATTTCATCATGCAAGTCGCCAGCGGTCATTGTTTCACCAATCGGAATGTGCTCGCTTAATAAAATATCGCCTGTGTCTAGCCCTTCATCCATTTGCATGATCATGACACCTGTGCTGCTATCTCCTGCCATAATCGCACGTTGAATGGGGGCAGCACCGCGCCATCTTGGCAAAAGAGAGCCGTGAACGTTTAAGCATCCATAAGGGCAAGCTTCTAGTATAGGTGTTGGAAGTAAGAGCCCGTACGCGACGACGATGGCGATATCTGCATTCAAGGCCTTAAAGGCTTCGACCTGCTCTTCTTTTTTAAGAGATGTTGGCGTGAACACATCTAGTCCTGATTGTTCGGCAAAATCATGAACCGGTGTTTTGCGCACCTTGCCACCGCGCCCAGCTTTTCTTGGTGGCTGGCTATATACGCCAACGACTTCATGACCTTTATTGATAATTTCAGCCAATGTTGGGATTGAGAATTCTGGCGTTCCCATAAAGATTACACGCAAGGTCATGATGATCCTGTCAGGTATGTTTGATGTTTTAAATAATTGTCGCTTTTTTGGCTTTGGCGAATTTTTTAATAACGCGATCCCGGCGCAGTTTCGAGAGATAGTCAATGAAAAGCACACCGTTTAGGTGATCAATTTCGTGTTGCACGACTGTGCCTAGCAAGCCTTCGCAGTCTTTCTCCTGGCTTTCGCCGTTTTCATCACGATACCCAACTTTCACAATGGCTGGTCGTTCTATTTCTGCGAAATATTCGGGGATGGAAAGACACCCTTCTTCATAGACAGAACGCTCATCTGATGAGCTTAAAATGACCGGATTGATCATGATGATCGGGTCTTTTGCTTCATCTTCTTTTTGAGCGGCATCCATGACGATGAGACGGATGGGTATGTTGATTTGCGGTGCGGCTAAACCAACGCCAGGTGCGTCATACATCGTCTCGAGCATGTCTTGCATGAGTGTTTTTAATTCAGGGGTAATATCTTCAATTGGCGAACAATTCTCTCTTAATACCGGATCTGGAATTGTTATGATTTCTTTTAATGCCATGCTGGTCTTTCGTCATTCGCGTCAAAACTTGTTTCACTGCCTCTTATGGGCGATGTTTTTGGCTTTACTTGCCTTTTTCTTGGCTGATAGATACCTTAATTCTTTTGAAGGTGAAAGCAATATATAAGCAGAAAGCTGAAGTAAACTAGAAGAACGCTCGATATTTCGGGGAATAGTGCTGTTCTTAGGCCTGCTTATCACTCAGATTTTAAAGCAACAAACCTATTGGGAACAAGGTTATGACATCAAGCAATGCTCAAATCACTGAAACTACACAAAAAAACGAGGGTGTGTTTTTTCCACTTTTGCTCCTTGTTCTTTATTTAGGGCTTATGGGATGGCTTGCTATTGAGCCCTTTAGCAGGGCGACCTGGTTTGCTGAAAATTTGCCTGTGTGGATTGTGGTAGGGTTGCTGGTTTTAACCTATCGTTCGTTTCGATTTTCTAACCTCTCTTACTTTTTGATGTTTTTCTTTCTTTGCTATCACACCATTGGCGGGCACTACACATTTTCGAGAGTTCCCTTTGATTTCTTTAATGACCTCATTGGATCTGAGCGGAATAATTTTGACCGGGTTGGGCATTTTCTTGTGGGTGTTTTTGCTTACCCTACGGCTGAGCTTTTTGTTCGAAAGAACTTAGTCAACGGCGTAAAGGTGGCAGCACTTGTTGGCTTTTTAGCGGTGAGTATGTGGGCCGGACTTTATGAAGTGATTGAGATGATCTACGCCATTAATTATGGCGGTGATGAAGCAGCTGATTTTCTTGGTAGCCAAGGTGATATTTGGGACGCTCAAAAAGACATCGCTATGGATATGTTAGGGGCGGTTTTGTTTGGGGCGCTCTATTTGTTCTGCGGGGCGAAGGAGCGGGATTTGATAGAATGATGGGGTTACCCGCCGGTTCAGTCTCAGACTAGTTGTGCCATTCTGTATCGTACAAATATGGATTATTTGAAAGCTAGAACTACTAATGATTGCAAGTTGTTACATATAATTTGCAATCATCAATTTGAATACTGACTTTCCCCATGAACTGCTATCACTAAACCTTTTACTATGACTCAAAATACTAAAAATTTATTTTTTATCTTGTGAAGTATAAATATTATCTGCAATAGTAAGCACGTTATAGTTGCGTTGCGGGGGTGTTGCGTTATGGATATTTTTGAGTTTATCGACCTCAATAACTTTAAAGCTGTGTTTTCTATTATTGCTAGTGCAATGGCTATTTTCACATTTGGTTTTGGTTTTGGGCGATGGATGAGGAACAGAACTGATGATGAAATCACAGCGAAACTAAAAAAAGAAAATCGTAGCCTAGCTATTAAACATGGTAGAGAAAAGAATCAAGCTGAACGTCTTGGGTTAGTTCTCAATGAACAACATGAAGCAATACGTACAGTGCGAAATATTTGGCGTCGCCCAGCTCAATTTGACCTTAATTCTCACTCAAGAAAATTGATGGTTTCCAAACCAATTATTACAATTGCCAACTTTAAGGGGGGAGTAGGCAAAACCACTATTGCAGCTAATTTAGCTGCATATTTTGACAGCATTGGCAAAAGAACTTTGCTTATAGATTTTGATTACCAGGGCACTCTGACAGATATGATCATGAATGCAATGGATGTCAGCCACCCAGATCTGTCCGCAAACTCATTACTATTCGATGATAAAAATCCTATTGACGTTTTAAACCAAGCGGAATTAGTTAGCATTTTAAGTCAAAATTCTCGAATGTTTCCTGCATTTTATGAACTTAATGACGCAGAAAATTGTATGTTACTTCGTTGGTTTTCTGGAATGAGTGAAGAGATTAGGTTTAACCTTCACAAGCATTTAAGTTCAGATATATTTCAGAATAGTTTTGATGTTACGATTATTGATGCTCCACCTCGACCGGGAACTGCAGTAGTGAATGCCGCATGCGCAAGCACTCATATTATAATACCTACGATTTTGGATATGCCTTCATCAGAAGCTACACTTAATACACTTGAAGTTTTCAATGAATATCGCAATGAATTAAATTCACAGATTAAACTTTTAGGTGTCGTCCCTTCAAAAGTAGCTAGAAACAATGACTTTCTTGCCTACGAGAAAAGAGCTCTTGAATATTTAGATCAAAACATTCAAAATTTTTGGGCTGGAGGAGATGGAAAGGATATCTTGAAAAGCTCACCAATAATTCAACGTGCTTCAATCGCTCAAAATGCTGCTAGTAACATTGCTTACCTTGTAGATCGGAACAGGCCTGATGATAAGATCATGTTCGAAGAGTTTGGCGCTACTATTGCTAAGCGCCTAGGATGGAATAATTCAGTTCAATCAGACAAACCAATTGTAATGGCAGGGGAGTAAGATATGAAAGTTGAAAACGTAAAAGCTGGATTAGAAAAACTTCTTCCTGTTTTGGAAAGTTGGGAAGCAACGAAAGTTAGCAAAGATTTTCACAAGCTTGTGGAACTCATGGATGGTTATGAAGACATGACCATTGATGCGTTTTGTAAAAAAGCACGTGAAGGCTTAGAGGGGCGCAAAAAGCCTGCGGGTGGTGCAGCTGCCATTAAGCAAGATGTGGTTGATCGGCACGTTGCCTCTCTTAAATCAGCGAATGAGAATGATAGTGAGTTTAGCTCAGCTATTAACGACCTTAAAACTGATAAACAAGTCCGCATAAAAGAACTCAAGGCAGTTGCTGAGGGATATATGGGGCTGACCCCACTATCTAAGAAAAAGGATGATTTGCTTGAAGAAATGAAAACTCTTCGGGCTCAAAATTTTAGAACTGAGCATAAGCTTAAGATTTTATCTAAATGGTAAGATGGTTTTCTATCCAGCTGCACCTTTTCTTTGCGCGTCATAATTCTTCGCGAAAGTTATAATGGCGTTGATGAGGTCTGGTTTGGTGGGGGATTTGGATTTTGTTAGGTTGGTGAGTTTTAGTTGATAGTGCTTGCTGATTTTTTTTAGGTTTGCGGCAGAGACTTTGTTTAGCTTTACACGCATGAGATCCTCGCCCATTTTCCGATATAGAATAATTGGGTTGTGTGCTTTTATATCAAAGCTATCCTTTCTAGCTTCTTTGGGTGTAGCTTCTTTGGATTTTGTTTGTTTTTTAGCTGAGGCTGGCTGTTCTTGCCTATCAGCTACCTCATTTGTCATCACCAAATTTTCGGTAAAAGCTTCCAGCATTTCATTGGCGAATTTTTCATTGGTCTCAGCTTCTTTCACGATGGTTTGAAAGAGCTTTTCCAAGATCTCATGTGCTGGTTTGTCTTTCATCGTGATCCGTTTTTTCTCTCTCGCGGCTATAATTTTTTAATTGCGCTTTAGGTTGCCCACCAGCAACCGCGCTGATTAGTGGCGCTTAGGCCTCCGAGGGGCGGAATTTTTATCGATCAGCTTATCCGTACTCGCTTCGCTCTGTTCGGGCTGATCTTGTGCCCCGGACGCCAAAGCGTCATGTCCTGACACCGAAGTGGTGTCACTCCTTCTTCGTATAGCTCTATTTTGTAACACTTCAGATGCCCACATAGCATCCGCTTTTTTTTGCTTCAGACGCCCACGTAGCATCCGCAATATGCAACCGTGTTTTTAGTCGGCCTTCAGTTTCCCACCAGAAACCGGCTCTTTTTAATGCACTTTAGATTGCCTACTTGCAACCGCGCTAGCCATTATATTCATAAGATGGTTCTTCGTCCAAATCATGAAGTGATTCCAGTGAGTTATCATATTGCTCATCAAGATAGTCATCACTATAAGCTTCATTATAGGTGCTATTTTGAGGATAATCACTTGTTTCTTCACCCTTCTCAACGGTTTCTGATGATTCAACTCTGTGGATCCAATGGAGGGTTGCTTCATGCAAGTTTTCAATCAACACACGGGCTGGGCCGAACTTCATATAAGGACTTAATGTCTCCTCGTTATATTGATTGGCGTTCACCAGTGCTTGCTTTGAAGGAATTTGCAGACCTAAACTGCCAAATTCATCTTCAATGGCAGAAATCACCAGCTGATTGCTCCCAGAGTTTGTCACCCTGTTCGCAAGCGGGCACAGCTTTGCCTCAATATCCCTTAAGGCGATGTTGCGCATAAGTGAGCGGATATTATCTTCAGCAGTTGGGTCTGGTGTATATGGAATGAGCGCGTAATCGGCAGACCGCAGACCGCCCCAGGCGGCACAAGAAAGACCAGGCGGGCAATCAAGCAAGACAACATCATATTTGCCTTTGGCTGTGCGGATAATGTTTGCAACCTTTTGCTCTATTTCGAAAAACACCTCTTCCAAAGTGGGTTTGGAATTGGACATCATATAAAGCATGCCGCGCTCTGTATCATCCAACTCAGATGAGCTTGGGATCACATCAATATGAGGTTTGGTTTGCGTGCCGCTTAAGTAAACATCACCGCCATCTTCAACGATGAAATTGGATATATCGATATTTTTATCATCACCAAAGGCATTGATGAACATATCGCCAGCATGCCGCCCATCGCTTTTTGCTTTCAACCACCGTTCGGCACCAAGGAAACATAAAGAAGAACTTGCTTGTGCATCTAGATCAATGATCAGGACTTTTTTATTACCATATAACGCAAAGCCATAGGCAAGCATCATAGTTACTGTGGTTTTACCAACACCGCCTTTGCGGTTTGAAACTGCAATGAACTTAGTAATTTTGATAACTCCTTTTATTTTCTCTCACGGCTAATCTATCGCTAAAGCGACAGGCCTACGAGGTGCGGTGCTAGGCACCGGGCTCTGCTGACGCTCCGCCATGTCCCTCAGCCCAAAAAGGGCTAAGCTCCTTCTTCGTGTAACTCGTTTTTTCTCTCACCTTTATAACTTTTTAGTGGCGCTTCAGGTTGCCCACGAGCAACCGCGCTATTTAGTGACGCTTCAGGTTGCCCTCTCTTTAAGTGTGCCTCCAGATGCCCATAACGCATCCGGCATAAGCAACCGCACTCCTTCTTCGTATCGCTTGCCCTATAAAAACATACAGTTTAAAAAGCGACTCAAGCGCTTTAGATTCTTTGAGAAATGTAAAGATTTTATGACTGGAATAAGATTTCTGATTTTTAAAATGGGAAGTAATTAGAGTCGTTTCAGTTTACAGTTCTTTTCGAGATTTAATAGCGGCAGCAAGCGTGCCTTCATCCAAATAATCTAGCTCACCACCTACTGGCACACCATGGGCAAGACGTGAGATTTTGACATTGGCATCTTCCAACAAATCTGTGATATAGTGCGCTGTTGATTGCCCCTCAACTGTTGCGTTTAAGGCAATGAGAATTTCGGTGACTTCATCGCTTTTTGCGCGTTCAATCAATGTTGTCAGGTTCAAGTCATCTGGCCCGATACCATCTAGGGGGGAGAGCGTTCCTCCTAATACATGATATTGCCCTTTTATGACTTCTGCGCGCTCAAGTGCCCAAAGGTCGCCGACGGTTTCAACAAGGCAAATCATGGACTTATCACGTCGTTCATCTTGGCATATGGCACAAGGGCTCATCGTATCGATGTTACCACAATTACTGCATTCAACTATTTTTTCAGCTGCCTCTGTCATGGATTTTGCCAGCGGGCGCATGAGTTGATCTTTCTTTTTTAAAAGATGCAATGCAGCCCGTCTTGCCGAACGAGGGCCTAGGCCTGGCAATTTACTCATGAGTTGAATGAGCTCTGTAATTTCTGGTCCTGTGACATCTCTAGGCATTTTAGTTGCTCCTCTGTTTTTCTCTCACGGGCTATTCTGCTGCTTCGCAGCAGGCCCTCCGAGGGGCGGCGCTTGCGCCGGACGCCTCTGGCGTCATGTCCCTCAGCCCCAAAAGGGCTGAGCTCCTTCTTCGTGTGGCTACTTTTTTTGTTTTTATATAAACAACTGACCTTATTTCTTATGGCTTTTTAACTGAGTCGTGAGACTTCTAGTAGTCTTGAATAAAAAAGGGAGGCGTAGCCTCCCTCTTTTTTCTTGGGCCTTTAGATTTCCCACCAGAAACCGGCCTCTTTGTTGAGCCTTCAGGTTTCCCACTAGAAACCGGCCTTTTTGCCAGCCTTAGAACAAGTTCATGCCAGGAGGGATTGGTAGGTCGCCAGTGGCTTCTTTCATTTTTTCAGCTGAGAATTCTTCAACTTTCACACGTGCATCTTTGTGAGCTGCGATGATGAGGTCTTCCAAGATTTCCGCTTCATCTTCTTTCAGCATGCTTGGATCAATGGCAAGACCTTTCATGTCGCCTTTACCATTTAGAGTGACTTTGACCATGCCAGCGCCGCTCACACCTTCAATTTCAGTATTGGCTAATTCTTCTTGAATTTCAGCCACTTTGGTTTGGAGTTCCTTGGCTTTTTTCATGATGTCAAACATGTGCATCCTCCCGTTTTAACGGGCTCCTTTTAAATTTAAATAAAATTAATTATCGTCTTCTGATTTTATCGGTTTAATAGCTACAATTTCAGCGCCCGGGAAATTTTCGATTACCCCTTGCACTGAAGGGTGTGATTTTATTTGCTCTAATTCTTTTTGCTCTTTTACGCGCCTTTGGCTGCCGATGGTTTCTTCACCGCGCTCATGAGAGAGGGCGACCATCCATCTTGTGCCTGTCCAGCGAGACAGTTTATTTGTGAGGTCTCCGGCTAAGCCATCGGTAGCGCCATCGAGTAAATGGAGCTCGATGCTACCTGGCGCAAAGCGGACAAGTTCTGCATATTCTTCTAATTGAAGTTTTAATTTTACATCTCTCTTTTCGCCAATAAGGCCCAGCACATCTGCAAAACTTTCTAGAACAGGCAATTGGTTGTTTTCAGCATGCGGTGCCGTGTTGACGGCTTGTACTGGTGTTGTTTCAAAATGCAATTCTGGGCCGTTGACCGAGCGCGACACGGTATGAGCGCCTGCTCCTCCGTCATTTTGTGACGGGGCCATGCTGGCCTCAGGGCCATTTGTGTTCTGACCTCCATTTTCAGGAGCGCCATTTCCGGTAACTGGCCCATCAGGTGCTTTTTTTAAGGCTGCGATTACATCACCTGGCGACGGTAGATCACTCATATAAAGCAAGCGCATGATAATCATCTCAGCAGCGCTTACCTGATTGGGGGCTCTTCCTATTTCTTCATAGCCTTTCAGCAAGGTTTGCCAACCACGGCTTAAAATGGCCATGGACAATTTCCCTGCCATTTCAATAATTTGAGTTTTAGCGGCTTCTGGCAAATCGTCATTACCAAATTGCTCACTGCCAGCCGCACCTTGACCACCACTTAGAGCTTTGGTGCGTGTGATGATGTGAACGGCTTCTGCCATATCAGCGACGATTTGCTGCGGGTCACCGCCATTATCGTAAAACCTGCGAAACTCGCTCAGTGCTTCTGGTGCTTTTCCCTCAAAGATAAATCCTAATAACCCTAAAATTTCAGACTGGTCTGCCAAGCCTAACATAGACCGTACATTATCGGCTGAAATAGAGCTTTTATCAGCTCTTGCAAATGCTTGATCGAGTAGTGAGAGACCATCACGAACCGAGCCTTCAGCCGCTCTTGCAATAAGGCTGATGGCATCTTCGTCAATTTTCACATCTTCTTTTACAGCGATGTTTGTAAAATGCTGTTCAAGGTCTCTGATATCAATGCGGCGTAAATCAAAACGCTGACAGCGAGAAAGAACGGTAACTGGAACTTTGCGAAGTTCTGTTGTTGCGAAAATGAATTTCACATGAGCTGGGGGCTCTTCTAAAGTTTTCAGCAAGCCATTAAAGGCAGACTTTGAGAGCATGTGAACTTCATCGATGATGTAGACTTTATAACGTGCTGAAACCGGTTTATATCTGGCCGCTTCAATGATTTCTCGAATGTCATCAATGCCTGTATGTGAAGCGGCGTCCATTTCCATCACATCAACATGGGTGCCGGCCATAATGGCGGGGCAATGCGTGCCCTCTTTTTCCATATCGATGGTTGGTGAACTTATTGTTTCAGTTTCATAATTGAGGGCTCTGGCTAAAATTCTGGCTGTTGTTGTTTTACCCACCCCTCTCACACCAGAAAGCATGAAACCTTGAGCGATGCGATTGCTTTCAAACGCATTGCGCAGGGTTTGGACCATTGGTTCTTGGCCAATGAGGTCTGAAAAGTCTGCTGGGCGATATTTCCGGGCCAGGACTAGATATGGGTCTTGAGCTGCATTTTGCTCTGTTTTTTTTGATTTAGCGGAAGACTTAAAGTTTTTTTGGGCTTTTGATGGCTTTTTTGTCGAAGGTTTATCTTTATTTTCCGCCATTTGATCCACCATTTTTGCAACAGAACGATTGCTTTACCATAAGCTTAATAGCGTAACATCGCCAAGCCAGCACTGCTTATTGCTCCTCTTCAACACTTTAAATGCAAAATGCCTTAAAATGCAAAATGTCTTGAAATGCAATATGTATTGGCTGTGTGAAACTTGCTAGCCACAAGAGAAATAATCATCATAAATAAGGGCTGCAAAAATCATGAGATTAAAAGGAGGTTGGACGGCAACCCGATTCCAGATCGTTAGGGCTGCTTCCTTCCGGACCTGACCCGGTTGGCGAAGGACTCGTCCACCGCCAACCTCCCAGCGCATATTTTCTACATTCTTGATTTAAAATGCAAGCCTTTTTGAGCAAAATTTCAAAAATTAATATATTTGCTTGTTTTGGAAGCGATAACCGTGGGCTTTATAGGTGCCTAAAATCCGCACTTGAGATGAGAAAAAGCCAAGTTCTTCAAGGGCTAATTGCACATTCTTGGTGGCTGGGTGGCCTTCAATATCGGCGTAAAACATTGTTGCGTTGAAGGTTCCTTCAAGCTGATAACTCTCAAGTTTCGTCATGTTAACGCTGTTTGTTGCAAAACCGCCCAGCGCTTTATAAAGGGCGGCAGGTACATTTCGCACGTTGAAGATGAAGGACGTCATCACGGGCCCATCTTCAGGCAAGGCGTCATTTGGTTCTTTTGAGAGGATCAGAAATCTTGTGGTGTTATGCTCTGCATCTTCTATGTTGCTTTTAATGATGTCTAAATCATGGATTTCAGCAGCCAGGGTTGATGCAATGGCAGCTTCTGATTTGTTGCCTTTTTCTTTGATCAAACGGGCGGAACCGGCTGTGTCTGCCTCAATCACGGGGGTTATACCAAGCTCTTTGATGATTTTTCGGCATTGCCCTAAAGCCATTGTGTGGCTATGAACGGTTTTAATATCTTCTAATTTTGTGCCTTTGTTTACAAGGAGTTGGTGACGAACGCGCTCAAAATGCTCACCGATGACATAGAGACCTGATTCTGGCAAAAGGTGATGAATGTCTGCAACGCGGCCTGCAACTGAATTTTCAATCGGTATCATGCCGAGGTCGACTTCTCCATTGCTCACGGCTGCAAATGCCCCGTCAAAAGTGGCGCATGGAATGGCCTCAGCACCTGGGAAGGCGTCATTACATGCTAAATGAGAATTTGCACCAGGTTCACCTTGATAAATGATTTTCAACTCTTGGTTTGTCATTCTTCTTTTTCTTTCTTATTTTATAAGCACTTAATTATTCTCAAGGATTGCACGGGCTTTTTCAAGATCTTCTGGGGTGTCTACACCCAGAGGGTGCGTATCCACAATGGCGACATCAATTCGCATGCCAGCTTCTATTGCTCTTAATTGCTCTAGTTTTTCTCTTAATTCCAAGGGAGACGGCGGTAATGAGATGAACCGCTCTAAACTGTGGCGTTTATAGCCATATATCCCGATATGATGGTAAAGAGGCCCTTCACCATAAGGGGCTGTCGCTCTGGTGAAATACAACGCTTTTTGCCGTGTTTCAGTGATTTTGGCACCGACCATTTTTACAACATTAGGATTGGTTTTTTCACTGATATCAGTGATTTCAGCCACTAACGTCGAAATGTCGACTTCATCATCACACAAGAGCGCTGCGCATTGACGCACAATTTCAGGATCTAAAACGGGCAAATCACCTTGAAGATTGATGATTGTATCAAATTTTTTTTCAGGATCATATTTCTCTAAGGCTTCACAGATACGATCTGAGCCGCTTGGATGGTCAGGCCGGGTCATAATTGCTTCCCCGCCAACTTTAGCAATAACAGAAGCAATTGCCTCATCATCTGTTGCTACCACAACAGGGCCACACTCAGCTTCACACGCCCGCCGCCAGACCTGGACAATCATTGGCTCGCCGGCAATTTCTTTCAGTGGTTTTCCTGGTAATCTGGTTGCTTGCATGCGGGCTGGTATTAAGATGAGATTTGTGTTATTCGCCACACCCATAATGTTGGAAACTCCAAAAGTCGTCTAAAAGGCCAAAATATAGGCATATTTTTTCAAATTTACCTGAGAAAATCTGTTTTCACTGGTTGATTGGACAAACAGACAAGGCTAGTTTGCACAAATAATTAACTCTATCAATCACAAGATTGAATTTTACAAGACCTGTTTCTAGAGGATACGGCTTTCATGAATGCATTTGAATTAAACAAGATTATAGGCTGGGTGTTGGCTGCTGCACTCGTTATTGTTGGCGGGCAAACCTTTATGGAAATTTACGCTGACGGTCATGGCGACCATAAAGAAGAAAAGACAGCTTATGCAATTGAAGTTGAAGGTGATGAAGCTGGCAAAAAAGATACGAAAGAAGAAGCTGCTCCTAAAGCTCTAGACATTAAGCCTCTTTTGGCTTCTGCTAGCATTGAAGCTGGTGCCAAAATTGGTAAAAAATGTAAGGCTTGTCACACATTTGAAAAGGGCGGCAAACACAAAGTTGGCCCTGCTCTTTATGAAATTGTTAATCGTGACCTAGGCGGTGCTTCAGGATATGCCTACTCTGATGCACTTAAAGCAAAAGGTGGCAAATGGGATTATGATGCTCTTGCAGCTTTCTTAAAAAGCCCGAAGAAATTTCTACCTGGCACGAAGATGGCCTTTTCTGGCATTCGTAAAGATGCGCAATTGGCTAACTTAGTTGCTTATTTGAGAAGCCTTAGCGATAACCCAGCTAAATTGCCATAATAACTTAAACTCACGGGCTATAGATTTTAGTGGCGCTTCAGGTTGCCCACCAGCAACCGCGCTGCTAAAGCGCTTTGCCCTCCGTTGGGGCGGCGCTAGGCGCCGGGCTTCGCTCGCGCTGCGCCATGTCCTACTGCCCTAAACGGGCAGCACTCCTTCTTTTTTATATCTCACGGGCTATTCCGCAGCTTTGCTGCGGGCCCTCCGTTGGGCGGCGCTAAGCGCCGGACGCCAAAGGGGCGTCATGTCCTGACACCTAAGCGGTGTCACTCCTTCTTCGTATAGTGATTTTTTTAATGGCGCTTCAGGTTGCCCCCTCTTTAAGGGTGCCTTCAGATGCCCACAATGCATCCGGCACGAACAACCGCGCTTTTTTTGTCTGCGCTCCAGGTTGCCCACTAGCAACCGCGCTTTTTGAGTTGCGCTTTAGATTGCCTACTCGCAACCGCGCTTTTTGAGTTGCGCTTTAGATTGCTTACTCGCAACCGCGCAAATTAACAATAGTTAATAAAAAAACGGCATTCAGTCTCATTTTTGGCATGATTTTTAGCACTCATAGGAAACCCAAAGCCTAAATTTCCATTTTCATGGTGTTTTAGGTCATATCTGTTCAGTTTTTCGTGATCAGAGCTAACTTCGCGCTATAGATTAAGACTATAGTCTTTGTGAGTAAGTTATGTCATTGCCATAAAAGATTTACATCGTTAGGCTGAATAATAAATTTTAAGAAATAAGTGCTAAGAGCATATAAAAATTATAAAATATATATAAAGGGTGCGTATTTTGATTAAAAAATTTTCGATCTCTGGTTTGCTTGTTGTCTCCTTTGGTTTTCCTATTTTTTACTCATCAGCACTGATAGCTGACCCTGCCAAAACCTCTTTAGAAGAACCATCATCTCAAAAAACAACTGAATTACCCG
The DNA here is from genome assembly GCA_965230545.1 of Hyphomicrobiales bacterium. Lineage (GTDB taxonomy): Bacteria > Pseudomonadota > Alphaproteobacteria > Rhizobiales > HXMU1428-3 > HXMU1428-3. The sequence continues at coordinate 119,208 of CBDDLE010000003.1, forward strand.
TTGTTGTACCAGCGCAGATGGCTGATGACACAAAAGTGGCTGTAGTAGAGAAAAAAAGCGAAGAGTTACCTGTTTTTGTTCCGGCTCAAATGAAAGAAGTGAGCCCAACAGAAGAAAAACCCGCCGTTAAACAAGCTGAAGCTAAAGAAGAAAAAACTCAAGATACTAAGTTAGCTGAAAAAGCCGCTTCGAAAGATACCCCCCAAGAACCCCTTAAAGATAGTATGGCTAGTCAGCGCCATTTTGCTCTTACATTGACTGAGCCGCCAAAATATACGGCTAAATCCACTCATTTTGATTATGTGAATCCAAATGCCCCTAAAGGCGGCGCACTTCGTTTACGTGCAACAGGTACATTTGATAGTTTAAATCCGTTTTCTATTAAAGGCATACCAGGAGCTGGTGTCGGCTTTATATATGACACAATCATGAAAGAAAGTTTGGATGAGGGCTCAATTCACTATTGTCATTTATGCGAGTGGGTTAGCTACCCTTCTGACTATTCTTGGGTGACCTTTAAACTACGTGAGGGGCCCAAATTTCATGATGGCACGCCGATAACGGCTGAAGACATCATGTTTTCAATGACAGAGCTTAAAAAAGCTAGCCCTCGTTTTGGCCAATATTATAAAAATGTAACAAGCTCTAAGATTACCGGACCGAATGAAGTCACCTTTTATTTTGATGTGAAAAACAACCGTGAACTCCCTTTCATCGTCGGCCAGCTTTATGCCTTACCGAAACATTTCTGGATGGGTAAAAACGAAAAAGGGGAACAAAGGGATTTAAGCAAAAAATCTCTTGAAGTTCCGCTCGGGTCTGGCGCTTACAAAGTTGGCACTGTTAATCCAGGGCGGACCATGGAAGTCACCCGTGTTGCAGATTACTGGGCGAAAGACCTGCTCACCGCCAAGGGGCAGTATAATTTTGACACGATTAAATTTGAATATTTCAGGGATAGCGCGGTTGCTTTTGAAGCTTTTAAAGCGGACGCCTTTGATTTTTACCGTGAAACGTCTGCCAAGAGCTGGGCTAGAAAATATGATTTTAAAACTTTAAAAACAGGGCAAGTCCTTAAAAACAGTGATTATGTTCTTGAAAACCCGCAAGGCATGCAAGGGTTTGTTTTTAACATCCGCAAAAAGAAATTTGATGACATAAGAGTAAGAGAAGCTCTTTCAAGAGTTTATAATTTTGAATGGGCTGCAGAGAATTTATTTTTCAATCAATATAAAAGAACAACCAGTTTTTTCCAAAACTCTGTCTTGGCAAGTTCTGGTAAACCAAGCGCTGAAGAGCTGGCTATTCTCGAACCTTTAAAGGCTGACATTCCAGCACGTGTTTTAACAGATGAATATAAACCTTTTGTCCATGATGGGAATAAAGGTACTCGCAAGCAGATGCGTGAAGCACGCAAACTCCTGGAAAAGGCGGGATGGACCATTCGCTCAGAAACTGTGAATGACAAGAATTGCGGGTTTTTCTGCTCTTGGATGATTAAGCTTGGCTTACAGTCTGCCAAGACAACGAATGTCTTGAGAAATGCAGCTGGCGAAACACTCGATGTTGAGTTTTTAATTGTGCAACCTGCGTTCCAAAAAGTAATTTCAGCTTATATCACTAACTTAAGACAACTTGGCGTACGCGCCTCAATTCGCTTGGTCGATAGCCCGCAATATCAAAAAAGATTAGAGACCTTTGATTATGATATGGTGCTTTCTAATTTTGGTCAGTCTGATAGCCCGGGCAATGAGCAGCGCTATTATTGGGGCTCAGCATCAGCTGATAAACCAGGCAGCCGAAATTTTATTGGCATTAAAAACAAAGCGGTTGATGCACTTATAGACAAAATCATTTTCGCAAAGAATCGCGAAGAGCTTGTCACTACGACTAAAGCGCTTGATCGAGTTTTGTTGTTTAGCCACTATGTCATTCCAAACTGGTACTCAGCTTCAGAGCGCATTGCCTATTGGAATCGCTTTTCACAGCCTAAAGTTAAGCCTACCCGTTCAATCGGTTATTTCCAAACTTGGTGGTTTGATGAAGCCAAGGCCAAACTTGTGAAAGAGGGTGGCAAGAAATCAGCTGAGTTAAAATAAAGGCTCTTTTTTTTAAACAAAGACTCTTTTAGAGGTTTCTTATGGCACTTAATTTCATAATCAGCCAGATTGAAGAAAAGAGACATTTTTCTTTCTCTGCTTTTCTCATTTCTCTTGCTCTTACTGTTCTTATTAGCAGCATGCCTGCTTATGCAGATGATAAGCAAACTGTTGAAGTTAAAACTTCTGGTTCAGTTAAATCGCATGGGCTCTCTACTTTTGGTGCTTTAAAATATAAGCCTGATTTCAAACATCTGGATTATGCGAACCCTGATGCGCCTAAGGGTGGCAAGCTTTCGATGATTGGAACGGAAGCGCGGGTAACCTTTGACAGTTTTAATCTTTTCATTCGCAAGGGAGATCGGGCGCAGGGGCTTGAATATATTTATGATAGCTTGATGACGAGAGCTTATGATGAACCTGATGCGGTTTATGGATTGCTCGCTCAATTTGCTGAAGTTCATAATGATAAAAAAGGTGTCACATTTTACCTGAGACCTGAGGCGAAATTTGCTGACGGTGTGCGGGTGAAAGCATCTGATGTGGTTTTTACCATTGAAACTCTTAAGTCAAAAGGGCATCCGCGCTATCGCGTTAGTTTAAGAGATGTGGAGCTTGTTGAAGCTGTTGATGATAAAACAGTTCGCTTTCGTTTTAAAGGCAACCAAACACGTGACTTGCCACAACGAGTTGCTGAACTTCCTATTATCCCTGAGCATTTCTATAAAACTGTTCCTTTTGAAAAGGCTGGGTTAGATTTGCCGCTCGGCTCTGGTCCTTACAAGGTTGGCAAGTTTCAGCAAGGGCGCTATGTGCGCTTAATGAGGCGAGATGATTATTGGGCGAAAGACCTGCCGATAAACAAGGGACGGTACAATTTTGATGAATTGCGCTATGAGTATTTTAAAGATCGCGGTGCTGAATTTGAAGCATTAAAGGCTGGTGTTTTTGACCTTAGAGAAGAGTTTACTTCCAAGGACTGGGCCACGAAATATAAGTTCGATGCGATCAAAAAAAAGAAGGTCATTGCTGATACATTGCGTGATGATACCCCTTCTGGCACGCAAGGATTTTTCATCAATACACGGCGTGAGAAATTTAAAGATATTCGGGTTCGCGAAGCGATTGGCTTGGCCTTTGACTTTGAATGGACCAATAAGAACCTCTTTTACAATCTTTATAAAAGAACCAGTAGCTATTTTGAAAATTCTGAATTTAAAGCAACGGGACTTCCAAGCGAGGCGGAGCTTGCTCTTCTTACGCCATTTAAAGACAAGCTCAATAAAAGTGTTTTTGAAGAAATTAAACTTTCTCCTCAAACTAATGGAACAGGGCAAGACCGGAAAAACTTACGCAAGGCATCACGGCTATTAAAGGCAGCGGGGTGGTCAATGAAAAAAGGGGTTCGCACGAACAAATCTGGCGAGCCTTTGACATTAGAGTTTTTAACATTCAGCCCTTCTTTTTCTCGCATTATTTTGCCGATTATTCGAAATTTAAAAACACTCGGCATTCAAGCAACTTTAAGGCTGGTTGACCCAGCACAATATCAAGAGCGTTTGAAAAGCTTTGACTTTGACCTCACAACCTCTCGTTTTTCAATGCGTTTGACACCGGGTGTTGAGCTGCGAAACTTTTTTGGCTCGAAAGCGGCCAAACAAGCCGCCAGTTTTAACTTGGCTGGTATTAGCCATCCGGTTATTGATCATTTGATTGATCGAATTTCATCCGCTAAAACGCGTGGTGAACTCGTAACAGCTTGCCGCGCTCTTGATAGAGTTTTGCGCTCTGAATATTATTGGGTTCCGCATTGGTATAAAAATGCACATAATGTTGCTTATTGGAATAAATTTTCACGGCCTCTTAAAAAGCCTCTCTATCATAGAGGGATTATTGATCTATGGTGGTTTGACAAAGAAAAGGCTGCCAAACTTCCATCTAGATAGTATATTCGTTCTTTATGCTAAGTGGATATTGAATAATAAAAGCAATTAAGAAAAACAAACGGGAGCCTGCACAGACATATGACCGCCTATATTATCAGACGGCTTTTGCTCATTTTTCCAACTCTTCTTGGGATCATGGCCATTACATTTGTGATCATTCAATTTGCTCCTGGTGGCCCTGTTGAGCAAGTGATTGCGCAACTTTCAGGGACTGATGTTGATGCTTCTACTCGTGTGGGAGGTGGCAACACCGGTGACTTTGGTGGCGGCAACCCCGCGTCGCAAGCCAATGATGCCTCACAAGCGACATCTAAATACAGAGGCGCGCAAGGGCTTGACCCAGAATTCATCAAAGAGATTGAAAAGCAGTTTGGTTTTGATAAGCCACCGCTCGAGCGTTTTATGCTCATGCTTTGGAATTATCTCAGGTTTGATTTTGGCAATAGTTATTTTCAAGATAAAGCTGTTGTTGATTTGATCGTTGAAAAAATGCCCGTTTCAATCTCTCTTGGTCTTTGGATCACCCTTCTTTCTTATGGCATCTCAATTCCGCTTGGTATCAAAAAGGCTGTAAGCGATGGCTCTCGTTTTGATTTATGGACGAGCGGGGTCATCGTTGTTGGTTATGCGATCCCAGGGTTTTTGCTTGCGGTTCTTTTGATTGTTCTTTTTGCCAGTGATAATTTCTTGAATATCTTTCCACTTCGCGGGCTTGTTTCTGATAATTTTGACGAGCTCACCTGGTATGAAAAAATCATTGATTATTTCTGGCACCTCACCCTGCCGCTCATTGCTATGGCTGTTTCTGCTTTTGCGACAACGACCTTCTTGACGAAAAACTCATTTCTCGATGAGATTAAGAAACAATATGTCATGACGGCACGGGCCAAAGGCTTGTCTGAAAACAGTGTTCTTTATGGGCATGTGTTTCGCAATGCGATGCTGATTATTATTGCCGGTTTTCCAGCTGCGATTTTGAGTGTTCTCTTTACTGGGTCTATTTTGATTGAAACCATCTTTTCTCTCGATGGGCTTGGGCAGCTTTCATTCCGTGCGATTTTCCAGCGGGATTATCCTATTATTTTCGCTAACCTTTATATCTTCTCACTCTTAGGGCTTTTCATTAATTTGATCTCTGACCTGATTTATTCTTTGGTTGATCCGCGGATCGACTTTGAAAGTCGGGAGGTATAATCACATGGAAATAGTGACACACCTTGCTTCTCGCTTGTTTGAGATTCTTAGCTGGCCGTTTCGATTTGTTTTTCGGATTGTCTTTTTTTGGACGCGTACGGACTTAACGCCGATTAACACGCGCCGCCTAGCTAACTTTAAGGCAAATAAACGCGGCTTTTGGAGCTTGATAGTTTTTACCTTTTTGTTTTTTATTACATTGTTTTCTGAGTTTATTGCCAATGATAAACCGCTGATGGTTCAGTACAAAGGATCCTATTATTTTCCGGTTGTAAAATTTTATCCTGAAACCGTTTTTGGCGGTGAGTTTGAAACCGAAGCAATTTATCGCCGGCATGATGTGGCTTGTCTCATTCGAACTGGCGGTAATGAAGAGTGCTATGATGACCCAACGATTAAAGCCACTGAGGGTGAAACACCTGGATGGATGCTTTGGCCGTTCATTCGCTATTCTTACTCAACTGTGAATGACTATATTCCAACAGCTGCTCCTTCTGCCCCATGGTGGACGTTTGAGCGGGAAAATTTGTGCAAGGTTTATGAGGGCGGTGTAAATAGCCCGCATTGCACAGTTGGGAATTTCCATTGGCTTGGCACTGATGACAATGGACGGGATGTTTTGGCGCGGGTTTTTTATGGCTTTCGCATATCCGTTCTCTTTGGTCTGATCTTGACCATTTTCTCTTCCATCGTTGGGGTTTCGGCTGGTGCGGTGCAAGGTTATTTTGGTGGTTGGGTTGATTTGATTTTCCAAAGGTTTATTGAGCTTTGGTCTTCAATTCCGCAACTGTTTGTTTTGCTTATTGTGGCGGCGGCTTTAATCCCCGGGTTTTGGACGCTGCTTGGCATTATGCTGATTTTCAGTTGGGTGGCTTTGGTTAGTGTCGTTCGGGCTGAATTTTTGCGGGCTCGGAACCTTGAATATGTGAAAGCGGCACGCTCGCTTGGGTTAAGTGATGTGAAAATTATGTATCGTCACCTTTTACCCAATGCGATGGTTGCGACCATAACCATGATGCCGTTTATTCTTTCTGGGGCTTTAACAACTCTTACCTCTCTTGATTTCCTTGGTCTCGGGCTTCCTCCTGGGGACCCGTCGCTTGGAGAACTTCTCAAGCAGGGTAAGGAAAATATTGAAGCGCCCTGGCTGACCATCACCGCCTTTTTCGTGATTGCGCTGATGCTGAGTTTGTTAATATTCATTGGTGAGGCGGTGCGCGATGCGTTTGACCCTCGCAAAACATTTAATTAAGCAGGAGATGTGTTATGAGCAAAGATAATCATTTAACAACGTCTCAAAGCTTGATTGAGGTGAAAAATCTTTCCGTTGCGTTTCGCTCTGGAGATAAAGACACGACCGTTGTTCACGGTGTGAATTTTGATATTAAACGGGGTGAAACAGTTGCGCTTGTTGGCGAGTCTGGTTCAGGGAAATCTGTTTCCGCTCTTTCTATCATGAGGTTACTGCCAAGTTCGGCTTCTCATCCAACAGGTGAGATACTCTATGATGGTAAAGATATTCTCAAAATGGAAAAACAAGATGTACGGGCGCTTCGCGGCGATCAGATATCTATTATCTTCCAAGAGCCGATGACATCTTTGAACCCTCTTCACTCAATTGAGCGGCAAGTTGGGGAAGTTCTGAGAATTCATAGAAACATGGAAGGCGAGCCACTTCGCAACCGCGTTATTGAGCTATTAAAAAAAGTGGGTATTCAAAATGCTGCATCTCGCTTAAAGGCTTACCCGCATGAGCTTTCAGGTGGTCAACGCCAACGGGTGATGATTGCGATGGCGCTGGCTTGTGAGCCGGATTTGCTGATTGCAGACGAGCCGACAACTGCTCTTGATGTTACTATTCAAGCGCAAATTCTGGAGCTACTCACTGAGTTGCAAAAAGAATTTAACATGGCTTTGTTGCTTATTACTCATGACCTTGGGATTGTTCGCAAAATGGCGGATCGGATCTCTGTTATGAATCAGGGTGAGATTGTTGAACAAGGTAGCTGCGAAGATATTTTTCAAAATGCCAGTCATGAATACACCAAGCACTTGCTTTCAGCAGAGCCTTCTGGCGAACCGCCGGAGGAAGATTTATCAGCGCCGGTGATTATGGAGACAACGGACCTTAAAGTTTGGTTCCCTATTAAGGCTGGTGTTTTGCGCAAGACAATTGATCATGTGAAAGCCGTTAACGGTGTTTCCCTTAAAGTGCGCGAAGGGCAAACGGTGGGTGTTGTTGGTGAAAGTGGCTCTGGGAAAACAACGCTTGGCTTAGCGCTGATGAGATTGATCTCATCAGATGGGCCGGTTGTTTATATGGGGCAAACGCTTTCAGGCCTTTCATCTAAAGAAATGCGCCCTTATCGCCGAGATTTGCAAATTGTATTTCAGGACCCTTATGGCTCTTTGAGCCCTCGGCTTTCTATTGTCGATATTATTGGCGAAGGGTTGGAAATTCAAAACCCTGAACTGAGCCGTGAAGAACGGCGAGCACGAGTTGCTAAAGCCATGGTAGAAGTTGGCTTATCTGAAGAGATGCTTGACAGGTATCCGCATGAATTTTCTGGGGGGCAACGTCAACGGATTGCGATTGCCCGGGCGATCGTTTTGGAGCCTAAATTTGTTATGCTTGATGAACCAACCAGTGCGCTAGATATGTCGGTTCAAGCGCAAATTGTTGATTTGCTCCGTGAACTTCAAGCCAGGCGAAAACTTGCCTTTTTATTCATTAGCCATGATTTAAAAGTTGTACGTGCGCTTTCTAATCATGTATTGGTTATGAAAAATGGGAAAATCGTTGAAGAAGGCTCTGGTCAGCAGATTTTTGAAGCCCCTCAAGAAGACTATACAAAGGCTCTTCTGGCTTCGGCGTTTGATGTTTCTGTTGAACACCAAGCTAGCTTGGATGAGTAGGGAGGCTTTGTTTTATCTCACGGCTATTCCATGAGCTTTTTTGTAGCACTTCAGTTGCCCACTAGCTACCGTGCTTAGCTCATGGGCCTCCGACGGGGCGGCGCAACGCGCCGGACGCCCCTGGCGTCATGTCCTGCTGCCCTGAAAAAGGGCAGCACTCCCTCTTCGTAAATTTGGGACGGCGGAATGATACAATGAATTATTTAATGATGAGCGATTCTTTTTATGACCAATGAACCTTATGATCCTGAGCAACAAGCTAACATTGAAGCTGATTTTTTGAATGAGAATGAGCCCTATGATTTGTTTGCTAAGTGGCTGAAAGATGCTGAAGCCAAAGAGCTCAATGACCCGAATGCGATGGCTCTTGCTACGGTGGATGCAAGTGGCCTTCCTAATGTTCGTATGGTTTTGCTAAAAGGTTATGACAAGGAAGGTTTTGTTTTTTACACCAACCTTGAAAGCGCAAAAGGTACCGAGATTGCCTCAACACCCAAAGCTGCGCTTTGTTTTCATTGGAAAAGTTTAAGGCGGCAAATTCGCGTGAGAGGTGAGCTATCGCCCGTTTCATCTCAAGAAGCTGATGAGTATTATCATAGCCGAGCAAAGGGGAGCCAAATTGGGGCTTGGGCGTCTCAACAATCTCGCCCTTTAGAAGGGCGTTTTGCTCTTGAAAAAGCGGTTGCTAAATATACCGCGAAATATGCAATTGGCACCATTCCGCGGCCAGATTATTGGTCTGGCTTTCGTTTGGCCCCACTAGAGATTGAATTTTGGCATGACCGCCCGTTTCGATTGCATGATCGCTTGCAATTTAAACGGGAAAGAGCAGATTTGCCTTTTGAAAAGTCACAACTTTACCCTTAATCTGGGGGCTAGCCCCAACCAAGGGGTTATTCCATAAACTTTAATATTAGACGTCCCTTCAATTGGTTGAGAGTTATGAAACATAGGCAGACATTTAGGAAATCTCGCTTGGCTGAATGGGGGTTCAAGCTCAGCATTTTTAGCGCTCACCTCATTGTTTTTACTGTTCTTTTGCATCGTTATGCAGGCCAATCAACGGCTGTGGCGCTTAACGTTTTGCAAATTGGATTTATTGGTGGGTTTTTCGCTTTTATTCTTTCTGTCATAGCTGTTTTTCAAATTTGGAATAAACTTTTGTCTGGGTTTGGGAAATCTGTTGCTGGTGTTGTGATTAGCCTTGCGGTGCTTATCTGGCCGTTATCCTTATTGCCGGTTTATTTTGTTACGCCGCAAATTTATGATGTCTCAACCAGTCTTGTTTCTCCTCCTGAGTTTAAAACTCTCACCAAGTTTCGTGAATTTGGTAGCAATCCGATTAACTTTATCGAGCGCGGTGAAACTTTTGACCCTGATGTTGTAACCGTTCGCGTTCTCTCACCTGGACAAGATGCGTTTGACTTGGCGCGGCAATTGGTTTTGAAGCGAAAGTGGGAGATTGTTTCTCTGCAACCAGCTGGTAAAAATTCATCCGATGCCATCATTGAAGCTGTTGACCGCTCTGTTATTTTGGCGGCGCCAGATGATATCGTGATTAGAATTCGCTCAAAGAGGGGTCAGAGTATTTTAGATATGCGCTCGGCAGCTCGCTATGGATCATATGATTTGGGGCGTAATCAAAGACGAATTCAAGATTTTCTTGATGACTACATTAATCAAAGTGACAAAGCCAAGCGTGTAGAGGAAGGTGAGCCTTTGTTTCTCCCTAGACGTAAAAAGGCACAGAAACAACAACAACAACAAAGATAAACTCTCGCCGTTTCTACTCAGTTCCATCAGAAAAATTTTTAACTTACGGCCTCGAATGATGAATTGAGGGCTGGGGTTGTGTTGGAGCTGATTAAACCTTGTTCGCAAAGGTGTTCAGCATGGGCTAGAACGGAGAGCGCGGCCGCTGGCAAGACTTCCGATTTTGCGTTTGGGTAAAGAAGAGGCACCAACTGATCAATAGTTGTTTTTCCCCCTTTAATATGGTCATGAATGGCTGTTTCACGCCATTTACGGTGCATTAGAAATGCTTTGACTAAGCGCTCTGGTGCGCGAGCTTGCCCCCCATGACCAGGGAGAAAGCGCTCATAGTCTTTCTTTAATAATTTTTTCAATGATGCCAAATAATCTGACATTTTACCCTCAGGTGGGATCACCACACTGGTGTTCCAGGCCATGATGTGATCTCCACTAAAAAGGATTGGCTCCCTTTGATCTTCGAAACATAAATGGTCTGGTGCGTGGCCTGGGGTGTGAATGGCTTTTAACTCCCAACTTTCACCTTCAATAATTTCACCGTCACTTAAAATATGATCAGGGCGGAACTCCATATCAACAAAAGCATTATCTAGGGGAGCGTCTGCTTTGCGGCGTGCGCCTCTATTTTCGAAAATGGGGGCATGGGCATAAACGGTGGCGCCTGTTTTTTCCTTGAGCTCTTTTAAAGCGCCGGAATGATCTTTGTGAGTATGAGTGAGAAGGATGTGAGTGATCTTCTCTCCTTTAACGGCTTCTAGCAGTGCGCTCACATGTGCACTATCATTTGGCCCTGGGTCAATTAAGGCAACTTCATTTTTACCAACGATATATGTGTTGGTGCCGTTATGGGTGAGTGGCCCCTTATTGTTTGCAACAACGCGCCTCACACCAGACCAAATTTCCCTTGGTTCTCCGTAGGTGAATTCCATTTCAAGATGGAATGGAATTTTGGGCTGGGAGTTGCTCATGTTGTTTCTAACCACTCAGTTTCTGATGACTAATTTTCATTATTTGGGGCGCAAAATCGCTCGTTCTTACTGGCAAGTAACTTACCACTCAGTTTGTATAAGATAATCTCGCCTTGCATGGATTGCAATCAAAATCAACCAACATCTCACCCAACTAATTGTTTTTATTGCTTTATTTTTATTGGCACAAGGCTTGCTAACCATAAAATCAAGTCACGGTCTCAATCAATAAAAATAACCGCTGATGCTTGGGGAACGGTTCGAACGTAACGCACTTACAAATTTTTTTGTGTTTTTCATTTGTCGTTTCAGGGAACTTAATTTTAAGGAGGGTCACCGCACATGGAAACCTTTTATGACGTTATGCGACGTCAAGGGATTACCCGCCGGAGCTTTTTGAAATATTGCAGCCTTACTGCTGCTGCGCTCGGGCTTGGTCCATCTTTCGCACCAAAAATTGCTCATGCTATGGAAACTAAAGAACGTATTCCGGTGCTTTGGTTGCATGGTCTTGAATGTACATGCTGTTCTGAAAGCTTCATTCGCTCTGCTCACCCGCTTGCAAAAGATGTGGTGCTTTCAATGCTATCGCTTGACTATGATGACACCATCATGGCTGCAGCTGGTCATGAAGCTGAAGCGATTGTTGAAGAGATCGTCGAAAAATATAAAGGCCGCTATTTGCTAGCTGTTGAAGGTAACCCGCCGCTTAATGAAGATGGTATGTATTGTATCATTGGTGGTAAGCCATTTACTGATCAGCTGACTTACGCGTCTCAACACGCAAAAGCGATTATCTCTTGGGGCTCTTGTGCTTCATGGGGTTGTGTGCAGGCAGCAAGACCTAACCCAACACGTGCAACACCGGTTCATAAAGTGCCTGGCATTGGCAATAAGCCGATTATTAAGGTGCCTGGTTGCCCTCCTATTGCGGAAGTTATGACAGCTGTTGTGACTTACATCCTCACTTTTGAGCGTTTTCCAGAGCTTGACCGCCAGGGTCGCCCGAAAATGTTCTACTCACAACGTATTCACGATAAGTGCTATCGTCGTCCACACTTTGACGCTGGTCAATTTGTTGAGAAATGGGACGATGAAGGCGCGAAAAAAGGTTATTGCCTTTATAAAATGGGCTGTAAAGGACCGACAACATACAACGCTTGTTCAACTGTGCGCTGGAATGGTGGTCTTTCTTTCCCAATTCAAGCTGGTCATGGTTGCATTGGCTGCTCGGAAGATGGCTTCTGGGATAAGGGAGGCTTTTATGATCGCCTCACAGATATTCATCAATTTGGCATTGAAGCGAACGCCGATGAAATCGGTGTTGGTGCCGCGACTGTAGTTGGTGCGGCAGCGGCTGCTCATGCTGCTGTTAGTGCTGTAAAGCAAGCGCGTACAAAAGGAGATAACGACTAATGGCTATTCAAACTCCAAATGGCTTTACGCTAGATACATCTGGTGAGCGTGTCGTTGTTGACCCGGTTACTCGGATTGAGGGGCACATGCGCTGTGAAGTGAATGTGAACTCTGAAAATATTATCACGAACGCTGTTTCAACCGGCACAATGTGGCGTGGCCTTGAGGTTATCCTCAAGAACCGTGACCCACGTGATGCGTGGGCTTTTGTGCAGCGGATTTGCGGTGTGTGTACGGGTACGCACGCTCTCACATCTGTTCGCGCGGTAGAAGATGCGCTTGGCATTGAAGTTCCTGAAAATGCGAATTGTATTCGTAACATCATGCAGCTTTCACTGGAGATTCACGATCACCTTGTGCATTTCTATCACCTGCATGCTCTTGACTGGGTGAACCCGATTAATGCTCTTAAGGCTGACCCACGTGAGACGTCAGCTTTGCAAAAAGCAACTGGTCCACGGCACCCGAAATCATCTCCAGGTTATTTCCGCGACATTCAAAACAGACTTAAAAAGTTTGTTGAGAGCGGTCAGCTTGGACCATTTAAAAATGGTTATTGGGATAACCCTGCTTACATTCTGCCACCTGAAGCAGATTTGATGGCAGTGACGCACTATCTTGAAGCCCTTGATTTCCAAAAAGAAATCATGAAAACAAGAACCATCTTTGGTGGTAAAGACCCACACCCGAACTGGCTAGTTGGCGGTGTGCCTTGTCCGATTAATATTGATGGCGAAGGCTCTGTTGGCGCGATCAACATGGAAAGCCTCAACCATGTGCGCTCAATTATCAACCAAACTATTGAGTTTATTGATAATGTTTACATCCCTGACATTCTTGCGATTGGTAAGATCTATTATGATGCTGGTTGGCATTATGGTGGTGGTATTTCTGGCACCGACGCTCTTGCCTATGGTGACATTCCTGATAAGGCGAATGACTTTTCAGCTAAAAACTTGCTGATGCCGCGCGGTGCGATCATTAAAGGCAACCTCAATGAAGTTCATGATGTTGACCTTCGTGATCCTGAGCAAGTGCAAGAATTTGTTCCTCACTCATGGTATAAATATGAAGATGAAAGCAAAGGCTTACATCCTTGGGACGGTGTTACTGACCCGAACTATGAGCTTGGTCCAAAAACAGTTGGAACGAAAACTGACATCAAACAACTTGATGAAGCTGCTAAATATTCCTGGATTAAAGCGCCGCGCTGGCGTGGTAATGCCATGGAAGTTGGACCTTTATCTCGTTATCTCGTTGGTTATGCTTCTAAGCATACTGAGTTTACTGATCAGATTAATGATACGCTTGGTGCTCTTGGCAATGCTCCTGTTTCAGCACTCTTTACAACGATTGGCCGAACAGCAGCTCGTGCACTCGAGGCTCAATGGTGTGCTTACAAGCAACGCTACTTCCTTGACAAGATGATTGCTAATATCAAGGCTGGTGACCAGACAACAGCTAACACTGAAAGCTGGGATCCTTCAACTTGGCCTAAAGACGTTAAGGGTGTTGGCTTTACTGAGGCGCCGCGTGGTGCTTTGGCTCACTGGATCCGCATCAAAGATCAAAAAATTGAGAATTACCAATGTGTGGTTCCGACCACATGGAATGGTAGCCCTCGTGATAATGAAGGCAACATTGGTGCCTTTGAAGCTTCTTTGATGAACACCAAAGTTGAACGTCCTCACGAACCAGTGGAGATTTTGAGAACCATTCACTCATTTGACCCATGTCTTGCTTGCTCCACCCACGTTATGGGACCTGATGGAGAAGAGCTCGCCAAAGTTAAGGTGAGGTAAGGAGGATGTTATGGCAGATCAAATGGCTGATCATTCAATAGAAACCAAACAAACTGCTGTTTATGTTTATGAAGCACCTGTCCGTTTATGGCACTGGATTAATGCATTTGCTATTCTGGCTCTTTGCGTCACAGGTTACTTCATAGGCTCACCGCTTCCCTCTGTTTCATCGGGGGAAGCTAGTGACCACTATGTGATGGGGTATATTCGTTTTGTGCACTTTGCCGCCGCATATATCTTTGTCATTGGCTTTGTTTTTAGAGCTTATTGGGCGATTGTTGGCAATTCGCATTCCAAAGAAATTTTCTTGCCTCATTTTTTCTCCAAAGACTTTTGGAGCGAGGTGTGGCACGAAATTAAATGGTATAGCTTCCTTGCCAAAGAGCCTAAAAAATACACCGGTCACAACCCTCTTGCGATTTTAACAATGCACTTCATGTTTGTGTGGGGCTCGATCTTTATGATCATTAGTGGCCTTGCTTTATATGGCGAGGGCGCGGGTATGGGAAGCTGGCAGTTTCAGTTCTTCTCATCATGGTTTATCCCGTTAATGGGGCAAAGCCAGGATGTGCATACCTACCATCACCTGGTCATGTGGCTCTTAATTATTTTTGCTATCATTCACATTTATGTGGCGGTTCGCGAAGATATTATGTCACGACAATCAATCATCAGCTCGATGATTTCTGGATGGCGTTTATTTAAAGATAATCGCCCTACCGACGACTAACCCTTTTATTTGCAGTCGTTTTTTACTTCCTAAATCAACTTGAAGCGCTTCTTTGAAGCGCTTTTTTTTTTACTCACGGGCTACTCTGCCGCTAAAGCGGCAGGCCCTCCGTTGGGCGGTGCATAGCACCGGACTTCGCTAACGCTTCGTCATGTCCCTCAGCCCGAAAAGGGCTGAGCTCCTTCTTCAAAACTCAAAATTATAAACTTTTTGTCCACGGGCTACTCTGCCGCTGAAGCGGCAGGCCCTACATTTTAAAATGTGCTTCAGGTTGCCTACTAACAACCGCACTAGGCGGTGCAAAGCGCCGGACTTTGCTCGCGCTACGCCATGTCCTGACGCCTTTTTTTGTATTTCAATTACCCACGTGTCGGCGTCACTTCTTCTTCGTCTTGTTAGATTTGAGGGGGGATTAGATTATTATATAGCTAGTTGATCGGCTATTTTGTCATTGATTTTGGACTTATTGTCTAATCTAGAGGGATAGTTGGTAAGGAACTTTTCATTTCTGATAGCAAATTGCTGGGCAGCTTTTGTTTTACCTACCCAAAAACCGCAAAAACGAAAAGAAACTTTCCTAAAAATCGCCCATCCGGTTACTTAGTTTCCATGTATGTGGGACTGCATATCGTCTTTATTTCTTTTTCCCTTTAAGTTCAATAACTTAATCAACTGGCCTGGCAATTGCTATGTTTTTAGAAAACTTAAAAAGTTTATAAAAATTAAGAATAACAAATTGCTAATGGTGTAATTCCAGGGGAGGAATCATGACCACGACGCCAAGAGTGCTAATCCTTGGGATTGGCAATGTTCTATGGGCTGATGAAGGCTTTGGAGTGCGGACTGTTGAGCATATGTACCGTCATTATCAAGCTCCGGATCATGTGAAAATTATGGATGGTGGAACACAAGGTTTGTATCTAGTTCAACACATTCGTGAAACTGATTTCCTCGTTGTTTTTGATGCTGTTGATTATGGGCTTGAGCCTGGGACTATGAAGCTGGTCAAAGATGATGAGGTTCCCAAATTCCTTGGTGCTAAAAAAATGAGCTTGCATCAAACTGGTTTCCAGGAAGTTCTAGCAACCTCTGAGATGCTCGGCGATTATCCAAAATCCATGCTTTTAATTGGGGTGCAGCCTGTAGAATTAGAAGATTATGGGGGGAGCCTTCGCCCCAAAGTTAAAGAGCAAATTGAGCCTGCCATTCAACATGCAATCGACTACCTCAAAAGCCTTGGCATCGATGTGAAAAAACGCGCTGAGCCCTTGCCGGATGATGGCATGGTGGGCTGTGAGGTCGTGACCTTAGAGGCTTATGAAAAAGAGCGCCCAAGTGCGGGGGATGCTTGCCGCATTGGTGATGACCGGCTGATTATTTCTGATGCTTGGAACGGTCCTACTTTTACTGATGATGGGATTGCTGAATTTGACCCGCATAAAATGCCACAAGCAAAGCTTCCAAGTGGAGATGCGAATTAATGTGCATGGGCATCCCAATGAAAATCATCAGCACGAGCCCTGGATTTGCACTTTGTCAGCGCGGTGATGACCTGACAGCCGCCCCTGTTAGCATTGATATGAAATTAGTTGGCGAGCAGGAAGTTGGCTCTTGGGTTTTGACCTTTTTAGATAGTGCTCGTGAAGTGCTAAGTGAAGAAAAGGCGCAAGAGATAATCAATGCTCTTGAGGCTGTTAGCCAGGCCCTTCACGGGGGAACAACAGCTGACTTGGACCATCTGTTTGCTGACCTTGTTAATAGAGAACCAGAACTACCAGATCATTTGAAGCCCTCAGCTACTGACAAAGATAAATAAAGAGTGGAGACCTACATGTTTATACCCTTGGTTAAAATGCTTATTGAAGAGCACGATTACCCGGTTATCACAGAAGAAAATCACGATGAATGGACCAGCGCGCAAAGTTATTCAATGCTGTTCTTTGGTGGTGATGGTGAGCGCCTGGATGAAACGCCCGATGTAGCTGTGGTTGTTCCCATGCTTGAAAAACATTTTAGAGAGCAATTCAAACCAGCTGTTGTCGCTCGTGAAGCGGAACGCCCGTTGCAGGTTAAATATCGGTTTAATGCGTTTCCGGCTCTTGTCTTTTTAAAGGATGGTCAATATCTCGGCACCATTACGCGCATGCAAGATTGGACTGACTATGTGAGCATGGTTGAGGAAATTTTAGAAAAAGACCCAACCGAGCCGCCTTCATTTAAATTGCCCCATGGTTGTGGGCCTGATGATGCAGCTGAAGCTGTGCACTAAACACTGACCTCCTCCCCCACAACTGCTTCATTCTTTGAAAGCAGAATTGAGCCCAGAGGGTTTTAAAGACTAACGAACATATATTTTTGATGAATGGAGATTTTTATGAGTAGTTCTTTTCCCCCGAGCAATTTGCCGGTTGGCGGCATTGGTCCTGGTAGTCAGCCGATGGAAGAAGATGGCGGGCAACTTGAATATATGGAAATGCCTTCTGAAATGACAACCTATGCAATGCCAGATATTCCTGAGCCAGAGAATTTGGTTGGTCTTGATGATGCAAAAAGAATTTTATTAGAAATAAAAGCTGCTCTTGATAGTTATAAAGTTGGTGAGAAAACCATCATCATTGACCTTGGCGGATTGGATGATGAAAATCAGGCTCTAGTTAATCAAGTGCTTGGTGAAGGGGAAGTTTCTGCCCTTGGAGATGGTGGCACCATTCAAGCTCAAGAAGCTGTGCTTGCTGGGGTTTGGCGCGTGCGAACCGGCAATGACGAAGGAACTGTCATCAAGGATATTGTTGAAATTGCCGATTTTCCAACATCAGTTTTAGATTATACTTTTAATAGAGCAGCTCCTGCACCACAGCCGGTTCCTGATGTTTTACCAGAAGGTGTTCTTAACGCGACACCGCTAGTGGTTGAGCTTGAAGACGCTCTTAAAGAATATCGACCAGGTGATTTGGCGCATGTGATTAACCTCACTCTGCTTCCACAAACTGATGAAGATATTGAGTTTATGGGCAAACAACTTGGCTATGGGAACACCACAATTCTTTCTCGTGGTTATGGCAACTGCCGTGTATCGTCGACAGCTACCAAAAATATTTGGTGGGTGCAGTTCTTTAACAGCCAGGACGCCATTATCTTAAACACCATTGAGGTTACAAACATTCCTAATGTCACTTGTGCTGCGCAAGAAGACATTGATGACAGCGCATACCGCCTTGGTGAAATCATTGAGGTTTATGTTAATCATGACTAAAACTGATGATTTTTATGCCGGCTCTTATGGCGGGAACAATGAAAAAATCGACGCGAACACAAAGCTCGAGTGTAAGATTTGTTGGCATATTTACGACCCTAAAGAGGGGGATGATTATTGGCAAATTCCACCTGGAACTTCTTTTGCTGATTTACCTGATCATTGGTCTTGTCCGAACTGTGATGGCAAGCGTGAGGAATTCATGGTTGTGAAAGACTGAGTAACTCACTCACACTTGGAGACGATATAATGAAACTTGAAGAAAGCAACGATCTTAAACTAGATCAATCGACTGAAGTGGTTCCCCCTTCAGTGACTGAGCTTTCTGGGCCTGAGCTTCCTCTTCCAGAGGATCATCATATTGTTTTAACCAAAGATGATAATAGCGTTCTGTTGGAGCGTGTTTTTCAACGCATTCTAGAAACATCAATGTCTGATGTGCCGATATGCAATGATAAATTAAAGGTTGAAGCCATTGCTTTTGGGCCTTTTGAAACTGAGTGGCTTGGGGTTTTGGTAACGCCTTGGTGCATGAATTTTATGCTACTGCCAGGTGATGAAACTGAAGGTTGGGACGAGGAAAGAACTGGGCTAAAATTTAATCATATTTTCCCGGCCGGTCAGTTTGAATTTATTTCGGGCAAGGATGAAGAGCTTGGACCTTATCGTATGTGTTCGTTATTTTCACCTATGTTTCAATTTGGGGATCACAATTCGGCTATGCAAACAGCCGCTCTTTCTTTGAAAACATTGATGGATGCTGAGGAAGCTGAAACCATCAGTGAGCAAGAGAAAGAGATGAATATGATTTGGCGGGGTGAATACCCTGAAGAAAAACTTGAAACCTCGGACATACAAGAAGAAGAAGATGGCACTAGTGAAGCCCCCGAAACACCTCGTGAGCCCGTTGAACTAAGCCGAAGAGATTTTTTAAGAGGGCGTAAAAGCGAAGAGGATAACAGCGCTGCGCTTTCACCAACAAACCCAGAGCAAAGCACATGAACCCAGAAGGACAAATTGATATTACCTTGACTGTTTTGCCTTCAGGTAAAAAAGAGGTTGCCATTCTCAACAACCGGCCAGTCCATGCAGCTAAATTGCTTGTTGGTAAAAACATTGATGAAGCTTTAAGAATTATTCCACTTCTTTATCATGTTTGCGGGAAGGCTCAAGGGGCTGCCGCTATTAGCGCTATAGAAGCGGCTCAAAATAAAACGCCTGATAAAGCAACACTAATGGCGCGCACTATCCTTTCTGATGTTGAACTCATTCGTGAACATTTACTGCGTATATTTCTTGATTGGCCGCTCATACTTGATGGTGACGAGCAAACCGAGAGAGCGATGAATGAAACCGCCGATTTCATGAAGCTTATGGTTGAATTTGAACGCGCTTTATTTCAGTCTGACAAACCTTTTTCAATTGAAACGACAGCCAACCCAGACAAAGAACCGCTTTCTGAAAGCCTTCAAAAATTAGAAACTATATTAGAGAAGACTATATTTGGTTGTTCGCCTGATTTATGGCTGAAAGCTAAGGCGCGTGATGTTATCTTTCATTGGATGAGACAAGACAAATGTTTATCTGCCCGTTGTTGTGATAGATTATTAAAAAATGAATGGGCACAAGAAGGGCAAACTTCTATTCCCTTTTTACCGAACCTTTCAGCAACTGAGTGTGCTTCGTTGCTTTTTGCAAATGATCAACGTTTAAGTGATGATTTTATAGGAGCACCGACATGGCAGGGAAGCCCTCATGAGACCTCCTCTCTTTCAAGGTGTCATAAGCACCCTTTAATAAAATTACTTTTAGCTCATTGTGGGACAGGGTTACTTACTCGTTATGTCTCACGACTTGTCGAATTGGCCTTGATTTTGCTGCGTATGAAACGTGCCGTTCGCGAGCTTCTGCCAGCTTCTGAAAAACCTGACGAAACACCCCCAAGCTCACTTTCCTCAACACCTTCATTTGGCATTGGTATGGTTGAAGCTGCGAGAGGTCTTTTGGTTCATGGTGTGCTCTTGGAGGGGGATAAAATTAGGGATTATAAAATCTTAGCGCCTACAGAGTGGAACTTTCACCCGAAAGGTGTTCTATCGAGCACTCTGTCTCATATTACGAGCAAGGATGAAACCGAAATCAAAACAATGGCCAATTTACTTATTCCGGCGATTGACCCTTGCACCAAAACCTCATTGGAGGTGACTTATGCGTAAACCGGAGGTGCTTTATGCATGAAATGTCTTTATGTGAAGGGATTTTGCAAATTCTTGAAACAGAAAGCGCTAAACAAAACTTCACCAAAGTGAAAAAAGTTGCTCTTGAGATTGGGCCTCTTTCAGGGGTTGAGGTTGATGCGCTTAGATTTAGTTTTGATGTTGTTATGAAGGGGTCTTTGGCTGAGGGCTCTGAACTTATTATAATAGATATGCCAGCAACAGCCTGGTGCATGCAATGCGCTGAGACTGTTACCATTAAACAAAGGTATGATGATTGCCCTGTTTGTGGTTCAGCTCAACTTCAAGTCACTGCTGGTGAAGAATTAACGATTAAGGAATTGGAGGTCGACTAATGTGTACAGTATGTGGTTGCAGTAGTGGCAATCTTAAAATTGATGGAGAGAGTAAAGATCATATGCTTGATCAGCCTCATGAGCACTCGCATTCTCACTCTCATAGTCATGGTCATTCTCATGATCATTCACACGGACACGATCAGGGGCACTCTCACGATCACGGGCACACGCACGATCATGATCATGACCATAGCCACGACCATAGTCACGATCACGTACATCATGATGATCACACTCATGATTATGGACAAGGCCCCGCACACGCTCATGCCCCTGGCCTAAGCCAAGCGCGTATGGTCCAAATTGAGCAAAATATTTTATCTAAAAATGATGAATATGCTTCAGCTAACCGAGCGTTCTTTAATGAGCGTGGTATCCTCGCTTTAAATTTGGTCTCTAGCCCAGGTTCGGGGAAAACAACAACTCTTTGTAGAACGATCAATGAGCTGAAAGACAAACATGCTTGCTCCGTCATTGAAGGTGATCAGCAAACGGCAAATGATGCTGAACGCATTCGTGAAACAGGCGTGAAGGCCATTCAAGTTAACACAGGCAAGGGCTGCCATCTTGATGGGCACATGGTTGGGCATGCGCTTGGTAGTCTTAATCCAGAGGAAGGCAGCTTTGTTTTTATTGAGAATGTTGGCAATCTTGTTTGCCCTGCAAGCTTTGACCTTGGAGAAGCGCATAAAGTTGTTATACTCTCTGTAACAGAGGGAGAAGATAAACCTTTGAAATATCCGGATATGTTCCATGCGGCAGATTTAATGTTGTTGAACAAAGTTGACCTGTTACCGCACATCGAATTTGACGTTGAGCAAACCATTGAGAATGCGCGCCGGGTTAATCCGGGCATTAAGGTTTTGCAGATTTCATCTACTACCGGTGAAGGTTATTCTGATTGGATTAATTGGCTTGAAGCCACCTTGGCCCTTGCAACAACTGGGCATAGTTTCAACAAAGACAGTTCTGCATCTCAAACTAATTTAGAAGTGAGCGCTGCTGGCGAATGAAGCTTTTTATTAAAGACACTGCTTTAGGAGAAGATATATGGATGTAGACCAACCTTCCATTCTTGTCATTGATGATGAAGCGCGCAGTGTTGAGGCGCTGGAGCGCATTCTTGAAGAAGATTTTGATGTTAAGACAGCAACTTCCATTGCTGAGGCAGAGAAAATTCTCGAAGCGGAATATGTGCAGATTATTCTTTGTGATCAATGTATGCCGGATATGACAGGGGTTGAGTTTTTAAAAATAGCTCGCACCAAGTGGCCCGATTTGGTTCGTATCATTATATCTGGTTATACTGAAGCTGAGGACATTATTCGCGGTGTGAATGAAGCCGGGATTTATCAATATGTCACGAAGCCCTGGCAACCTGAATCTCTTCTTCTTACCCTTAAAAACGCTGCTGGGCTTTATGATTTGCAGCGCAATAACGAGCTATTGGCCATTGAGCTTAAAATGTCTTCTGAGCGTGCAGAAAGCGTGATGCATACAAGACGCAAAGAGCTTAAGGAAAGCTACTCTTATGACGACGGGATTATTCGAACAGACGATAGCCCCATGAATGAGATTTGCTCTAAGCTTGCGCAACTGGCCCCTTACGATGTTTTTGTGCTTATTACGGGTGAATCAGGCACAGGTAAAGAATTGGCCGCTCGGTCTCTTCATTATAATAGTCTTCGCTGGAACAAACCTTTTGTGGTTGAAAATTGCGGTGCCCTTCCTGATGAACTTTTAGAAAGCGAATTGTTTGGCCACAAAAAGGGCGCTTTTACCGGTGCGGTTGAAGATCATGTCGGGCTGTTTGAGCGGGCGAATGGCGGTACCATCTTCCTTGATGAAATTGGTGAAGTTTCACCTGCTTTTCAGGTTAAGCTTCTTCGGGTTTTACAAGAGGGAGAAATTCGCCCGGTTGGCTCTAGTAAAACACGCAAAGTGGATATTCGCGTGATAGCTGCAACCAATAAAGACCTTGAAAATGAAGTTCGCTTAGGGAATTTCAGGCAAGATTTATATTATCGCCTTGCGGGGGTGACCATTCTCTTGCCTCCTCTTCGCGACCGTAGCGAAGATGTTTTGCCAATTGCGAAAAATCTCTTTAACCGAGCCCGTGCTAATTTGCAAAAGAATGTTGGTGAATTTACCGCTGAGACGATTGATTGCCTCACTAAGTATCATTGGCCGGGTAATGTTCGCGAACTCATGAACGAAATTCAGCATATGGTGGTGATGGCCCCAGAAAAACAAGAGTTAACGGCAGATTTATTAAGCCCGCGCATTTTAAGGGCGGCACCGCCTGATGATGATGGGGTTTTAGAGACCTTTGCTAGCCTTGATGGCACCTTAAAAGACCGTATTGAAGCCCTAGAAGCCCGTATTATTAAAGAAACTCTTATTCGTCATAAGTGGAATAAAAGCCAGGCTGCACGGGAATTAGGCCTTTCTCGAGTTGGGCTTCGCTCTAAATTAGAAAGATATAGTCTTGATAAGATCGAAAGTTTTACGCATTCTGAAAGGACAGCGAAACAGGATGGATAGATAATCAATGAGCTCAGCCGACCAAAATGATCATGCTAAAGGCGATGGCTTAATCAATATTGCGGGGGTTGGGGACCATATTGCCTTATCTGGAAATAATGAAGAGGCGTGGATTGATGTCATTCAGAAGATGGATGAAGTTTATGCTGATCATGTTCGCCATCAATTAGAGCTCGAGCAAAAAAACGCAGAATTAGAAGAAGCACAAGCTTTTATTGGCAGTGTTCTCTCTTCTATGACTGATGTGCTTATTGTCTCTGATACAAGGGGCAAAATTCAGCAAGCGAATGCGGCTTATCATAAACTTTCAGCTTCAAATGATGCCGATTTACGCGGAAAAACTTTAACTGATATTTTTGCCCCAGATTCGACCAAGTGCGTCTCGAACCTTACCCAACAGATACGAGATCAAGAGCGTATTGAAGATAAAGAACTTTTCTTACTCGATGGAGAGGGCAAAGAAAGACTTTTCTCTATGAATTGCTCTGCTCGTTATGATCATGAGGGGCGCTTTGTTGGCATTGTGCTTATTGGCCGGCATTTAGGAGAACTCAGACGCGCTTATAAAGACCTGGATAAAGCGCATCAAAAATTGCGCAACACACAACAACAATTGGTTTTTGCAGAAAAAATGACAGCTCTTGGCCGCTTGGTTGCTGGCGTGGCCCATGAGCTTAACAACCCGATTAGTTTTGTTTTTGGCAATATGCATGCGCTTCGCCGCTATGGAGAGCGGATTACCAAATATCTCAAAGCGATTGATAGCGGGACTGATACAGTTCAACTTGTGCAGATGCGCCAGGATTTGAAAATTGATCGGATTGTCACCGACATTAACCCCCTTGTTGATGGCACTCTTGAAGGGGCTGAGCGGGTGAGTGAAATTGTTCAAGAACTCAGGCGCTTTTCTTCTGTGCAAAAAGAAACACAAGAACCTTTTAATATGGTTCGCGTTATCAAAACTGCCGGGCACTGGGTCTCTAAATCCGTTTCAGGAAAGCATCAATTAATTTACGACATGCCCGAGCGGTTAGAAATTATTTCACGAAGAGGGCCTGTGCATCAAATTATGGTCAACTTACTGCAAAACGCTTTTGATGTGATTGAGGGCCAAAAACAAGCGCAAATAACCATTCGATCAAAAGAAACTGACACAGACATTTCCATCCATGTGATAGACAATGGCCCAGGATTACCAGGAACTGCGATTGATCAAATTTTTGAACCTTTTTTTACCACGAAGCCTCTTGGCCAGGGAACAGGTCTTGGGCTTTATATTAGTTATGGTCTGGCTGAGGAATTGGGGGGCAAACTAACCGCTAGCAACCATCCTGATGGAGGAGCTGAGTTTATTTTATCCTTACCGAAAACAGAGTGTGTCAATGAACAAACAAGTTAGCAAAGGCCAAATGGAGAAACTCTCTTCAAAACCGAAAAAGCAAACTCTGCTTTGGTTGCAATCTGGTGGCTGTGGTGGTTGTTCCCTTTCGCTCCTCTGTGCAGAAGGGCCTGATTTAATCACTGGGTTAGAAGCAGCTGGAATTGAAGTTTTGTGGCATCCTTCTTTGAGCTTGGAAACTGGCTCTGAATTTACTGATATTCTCAATCGGATTATATCTGGTGAGCAACGGCTTGATATTTTATGCCTTGAAGGCTCGGCGATGTGCGGGCCGAATGGCACCGGTAAGTTCCACATGCTGGCTGGAACTGGCCGCCCGATGATCGATTGGATTAAAGATCTCTCAGCACATGCCAATCATGTTGTGGCTGTTGGAAGTTGCGCTGCTTTTGGTGGCATTACGGCGGCAGCTGAAAATGAAGTTGAGGCTGTTGGCCTTTCTTACGATGGCAAAGAACCAGGAGGTTTACTTGGCTCTGAGTTTCGCTCGGCTTCTGGCTTGCCGGTTGTTAACATTGCGGGCTGTCCGACACATCCAAACTGGGTGCTTGAGACTTTGATGTCCCTTGCTTTTGGCTCATTTACAGAAGCGCAAATGGATGACCTTGAGCGCCCGCGCTCTTACACAGATCATCTGGTTCATCATGGGTGCCCACGTAATGAATTTTATGAATTTAAAGCCAGTGCCGAGCAACCCTCTGATCTTGGTTGCATGATGGAGCATATGGGCTGCCTTGGTACACAAGCGCGGGCTGATTGCAACACACGGCTTTGGAACGGCAGTGGCTCTTGTCTGCGCGGTGGGTATGCTTGCATTAATTGCACGGCGCCAAAATTTGAAGAACCGGGGCATCCTTTCATGGAGACACCTAAAATTGCCGGTATTCCCATTGGTTTACCAACCGATATGCCGAAGGCTTGGTTTGTGGCGCTGGCTTCACTCTCGAAAGCTGCGACCCCAGACAGATTGCGAGAAAACGCAACCGCGGATCATATTAAAGTGCCACCAGCTGCTCGTGGTGCTGGGGAAGGGAAAAAGAAATGAGCCGGAAAATCATTGGCCCATTTAACCGTGTTGAAGGTGACCTTGAAGTTCAGCTTGAATTTGATGGTGACACTGTTACAGACGCTTGGGTCGTCTCTCCTCTTTATCGTGGGTTTGAGCGCATTCTGGTTGGCAAAGCGCCGGAAGATGCGCTTGTTTACACACCGCGCATTTGCGGCATTTGTTCTGTTGCGCAATCTGTGGCGGCAGCGAAAGCTTTGCAAATGGCAAAGGGGTTGAGCATGCCTTTAAACGGGCGCCTCTCTCATAACCTCGTTTTAGCAGCAGAGAATATTGCAGATCACCTTACGCATTTTTATTTGTTTTTTATGCCGGATTTTTGCCGTGAAACATACGCAAAAGAAGACTGGTACAAAGATGTAAAGCCCCGTTTTCAATCTGTGCAGGGAAGCTCAGCTAAAGAGATGCTCAAGGCGCGTGCTGAGTTTATGCATCTGCTTGGGATCTTAGCTGGCAAGTGGCCACATAGTTTGGCGCTGCAGCCGGGGGGCACGACGCGCACTATTGGGCAGCAAGATCAAATTCGCTCCATCGCTATTCTTGCAGGGTTTCGCCAATTTTTAGAAACAACTCTTTATGGCTGTTCACTAGAAGAGTTTACATCGGTTAAAACTAAGTCTGAGCTTGTTGATTTATTTTCTAAAGGTAAACCGGCTCAAAGTGATATGGGATTATTTTTAAAAGCCTCATCGCAAATGGATCTTATTTCACAAGGTCAAGGACCTGACCTATTTTTGAGCTATGGTGTTTATGACGAGGAGGACGGCACGCTTTACAAACAAGGAACGGTTGAGGCAGGAAACTATGCCATGCTTTCGCAAGAGGGAATTGCGGAAGATGTGAGCCATAGCTGGATGGCGGAGCAAACTGATGCGCTACACCCTTTTGAAGGCACGACTGTGCCTGATGCTGAACAGGCTGAGGGGTATAGTTGGTGCAAGGCACCGCGCTTGAATAAAAAGCCTGCCGAAGTTGGCGCGTTAGCGCGGCATGTGGTTGATGCGCATCCGCTTTTTCAAGAACTGGCAACTGACAACAAAGGCAATGTTGAAGCGCGAATCGTCGCGCGCTTGATGGAGATTGCTGAAGTGGTAATTGCTATGGAAAGTTGGGCGCGGCAATTGCAACCGGGGCAGCCGATTTGCAACCATGCCAGCATGGACGACACAGCTGAAGGCTATGGGTTGATGGAAGCCGCGCGCGGTTCACTTGGGCACTGGATCAAGGTGAAGAAGGGGCGCATTCTTAATTATCAAATCATCGCGCCGACGACCTGGAATTTTTCCCCGCGTGATAAAGACGGCTTGAAAGGCCCTCTCGAGATGGCGCTTATTGGTGCGCACCTTCGCGCTGATGAAAAAGAGCAACCCGCGATGGTGCAACATATTGTGCGCTCATTTGACCCGTGCATGGTTTGCACGGTGCATTAACTATCTCACTTTTTTAATGCTCCTTCGGTTGTCATTTCTGTGCTTCAGATGCCCACTAGGCATCCGCAAAAAGCAACCGTTTTATGTCGCTTCAGTTGCCCACATAGCAACCGCGAATAGGCAAATGCGCGGGAGACGTTGTCGCCTGTTTCCTTCGTACGTTAAGGTCATTATTGCTGTATTTCCTTGCCACATTTGAAGAATTTCTTTTTTCAGTTTACACCTCATAAAAAATCTATAATGCTGAAGTGAGATGATATTTTCTGCAATCTCTGCTGGATTTATTCCCTTTATTAATTCAATTGTTTCTATAGTTATAACAACAGTCTATATGCGATAAGCGACTATCAGGAGAAAATTTATGAGTTCATTTTTTGTTGAAATCCCTGCTTGGGAAAATGGTGCTTCTATTCCCGCTAAATTTGCGTTTGGTAAAAAAGATGCTGAAACTCATATCGCATTAAGTGATAATATTAATCCTCTTATCAAGTGGGGCAATGCGCCAAGTGGCACCAAATCATTTGCCATTATCTGCCATGACCCTGATGTTCCCTCTTCTGGTGAGGATGTAAACCAGGAAGGCAAGGTTGTTCCTTCTGACCTGCCTCGTGTTGATTTTTATCATTGGGTTCTTGTTGATATTCCAGCCGACACAACAGAAATTGCCGAGGCCCAAGATGCCAATGGCGTGACTGCAAAGGGCAAAACACCTGAGCAGAAAAACTATGGCCGCACTGGCATTAACTCTTACACAGACTGGTTTGCTGGGGATGCTGACATGGGCGGTGACTATGGTGGCTATGATGGCCCGTGCCCGCCGTGGAACGATAGCATCATGCATCATTATCATTTCACAGTTTATGCGCTTGATGTCGCAAGCCTTGGTCTTGAAGGGAGTTTTACTGGTGCGGAAGCGTTAGAGGCGATGAAAGGGCATGTTCTAGCAAAAGAAAGCCATATTGGGACTTATAGTCTTAACCCTGAGGTTGTGGGGTAAAACGGGGGATTGGTTTACCTACTGCAGCTGATAGGTGTTTCGGTGCGATGATCGTTCTTTCACCCAAAAACGGACTTAATCGGTTGTTAGGTAATTTTACTTAGCGCATCATAAAACGTGCTCATCCTACTAAGTTAAATCAAACCAAATTAGCACTCGACATCCTTAAATGATTAAGAACCATCTACTCAAGACGTTTTTGATTTTAGCAATCACATTTTCAGTAGGTGCTGCTCTATTCGTGGACAAAAGCCTATTCGATTATTTTGGTAAAAGCAGCACTTCATCTATCGTTGCTGTGCAGAGTATTTGTGAGCGTAAAATATGTATTGATGTTAAAGATACAACGCAATCACAAATTGTCTCTGGTGAGGCATTCGTAGATTTAGGGTCCATCACCAAATTTGTGACAGCAGTTGCTATTCTTCATCTTGTAGATGAGGGGCGTCTTAATTTGCACGAACCACTTCATCAGATCATTCCGAACGTACCACAAGACAAGGCTCTCATTACAGTTCACCAGCTTCTAACCCATACAAGTGGGTTGGTTGAGTCCACCGGGACCGATGAAGAAAAACTAGATAGGGATAACTTTCTCAAAAGGGTTCTATCAACACCTCTCATTCATAGACCAGGTGAAAAATACTTTTATTCAAATGCTGGCTATTCATTACTTGCAGCGATTATCGAATTGAGATCTAACAAAGATTATGAGCTATATCTGCTTGATAATATTATAAGACCGCGCAACTTGCCTGGGATTGGTTATCAGACAGTCTATACTCCTCTCCAATCAATGCGCAGCTTTAGAACTTGGCGAACTTTGTTTCAAAACTCCCCTATTCACTCTGCAAGTTGGGGAGGGGAAAAGCCTTGGTGGAATCTCATTGGAAATGGTGGTGCTGTTTCAACAGCTGAAGGGTTCTTACGTTTCTGGCATGCTTTTTTACAAGGTAAGATTGTTAGTCCCCAGCTCGTCACCCTAGCCCTTACACCACATGCTGATGAAGGGAATGCTAGAAGTTACTATGGTTATGGTCTGGTTGTGGAGCAATCACCTGAATTTGGAAAAATATACTGGCATGATGGTGGTAATGAAGTGTTTTCAGCAGAATGGAGACATTTAGCTCGTAAAAAAATTACCATTTTTTCGGCTGGCCCTTCTGAAGAGGGATTTAAAGCCATGAAGGCAATGATAAAGACAATGCGCCAGAAGAAGACAATGCACTAGTTGGATTTATTCTGCTTCGGATCATTAGCATGATTAATAAATTTCTTCATTTACTAATCTCAAGTGAGAAATTACGGAAAATTTAAAGATTGCATCACTTTCCATATAAAAAGCCCAGCGCTTGGCTGGGCTTTTTTATTTTCTTTTATTTTAAACTCTTAAAGCTCTTTGTTGCTTTCTTTTACCTTTTCGGCATCGAGGTAAACTTCTGAGCCTAGTTCTTTGAATTTTACGCTCATTTCGGCCATGCCTTGGGTTTTATCGTTGAGTTTGGCGGCATAGTCGCGCACATCTTGGGTGATTTTCATTGAGCAGAATTTTGGTCCGCACATGGAGCAGAAATGCGCCACTTTATGAGCGTCTTTCGGCAAGGTTTCGTCATGATAACTTCTTGCTGTTTCCGGGTCGAGCGAGAGGTTGAACTGGTCTTCCCATCTGAAGTCGAACCGTGCACGAGAAAGTGCATCGTCTCTGATTTGTGCGGCCGGGTGGCCTTTTGCCAAGTCAGATGCGTGGGCTGAGATTTTATAAGTGATCACACCGACTTTCACGTCGTCTCTATTTGGAAGCCCTAAGTGCTCTTTAGGTGTTACATAGCAGAGCATTGAAGTGCCGAACCAGCCGATCATCGCGGCACCAATGCCTGATGTGATGTGGTCATAACCAGGGGCGATGTCTGTAGTTAATGGGCCCAATGTGTAGAACGGGGCTTCGCCGCATTCTTTCAATTGTTTATCCACATTGATTTTGATCTTTTGCATTGGCACGTGGCCAGGGCCTTCGATCATCACCTGGCAGCCTTTGTCCCACGCAACTTTTGTGAGCTCGCCTAAGGTCTCTAGCTCAGAGAACTGGGCTTTGTCATTTGCGTCTGCAATTGAACCTGGGCGCAAGCCATCACCAAGTGAGAAGCTCACATCATATTTGCGCATCAGATCACAGATTTCGTCAAAGCGCTCATATAGGAAGCTTTCTTTATGATGTGCCAAGCACCATTTTGCCATGATCGAGCCGCCACGTGATACAATGCCTGTAACACGGTCTGCGGTTAGGTGGATATATCCCAAACGAACGCCGGCGTGGATTGTGAAATAATCAACGCCCTGCTCGCATTGCTCTTGCAACGTGTCTTTATATACTTCCCAATCGAGTTTCACCGGGTCGCCATTTACTTTTTCAAGCGCTTGGTAAATTGGAACCGTGCCGATTGGCACAGGCGAGTTGCGCATGATCCATTCGCGGGTGTTGTGAATGTTACGGCCAGTTGAAAGATCCATCACCGTGTCAGCGCCCCAGCGAATTGACCAGACCATTTTTTCAATCTCTTCTTCAATGGAAGAGGTCACGGCGCTATTGCCGATATTGGCGTTGATTTTGGTGAGGAAGTTACGGCCAATGATCATTGGCTCTAATTCAGCGTGATTGATGTTACACGGGATGATCGCGCGGCCTCTGGCGATTTCACTGCGCACAAACTCTGGTGTGATGTGCTCTGGGAGTTCTGCGCCAAAGCTTTCGCCTTCGTCTAGTTTTTGTCTTGCATTTTCAAGAGCTTGTTCGCGGCCCAGATTTTCTCTTGCGGCTACATAGATCATTTCTTTGGTGATGATGCCGGCTTTGGCAAATTCTAGCTGGGTGATTTTTTCACCGTCTAGCCCATTAAACGGGCTGTACTCAACTGGGAACATGCGCGTGAGGTGCGCGCCTTCAACATTGCCGTTATCTTCTGGTTTGATTTCGCGGCCAATTGTGCGCTCAACACCGCCGCGCTCCATAATCCAGCTTTCTCTTGTGCGAGCCAGGCCGGTTTCCACATTGATTGCAACATTTTCATCGCTATAGGGGCCGGACGCGTCATAAACGCGAACATTTGGCTCACCCGCTCCTTCACTAAGCTGGATTTCTCTCACTGGAACCTCAAGTTCAGGAGCTTCTTTTGGAGAAACGTAGATTTTTTTTGAGGCGGGCAGTGGACCAGTGGTTACTTCTGGTCGTTTTAAATCTTCAGACTGAATGTTCATAGGGTTCTAGCTTTCAATTTTTTAAGAAGAGTGAATGCCTTCCATGAGCTCATTAAATGATGACTGAATGAGCAAATAAAACTTCTTGAGCGAAATTTAACTTCGCACTTTCGTTCATGTTCTTACATGTTTTGTATTAGGCCACTCTTCTAAGCAGCAATTTCAATTATTTTTTAAGGAGAGAGATTTGAGATTTTTAATGGGCTGGCTTAGCCCCCTCTTTGTTTTACAAATTACTGCCACAAAAACGCAGATAAAATATAGAGCCGATAAAATCTCATCACTCCGTCCCTACGCCGGTATGAACCGGATCAGGTTAAAAGGGTTGAGTTTCATCACTCTCTCAGCTCTTAAAAAGAACACCCCTCGGATTTGCCTAGAATGCTTTGTTTTAAAGTCTTTTTCAAGGCTTTAGTCTAATTTTCTATAAAAACGAGATCTCAAATAAATTGCTTTATGCAAATTTTCCGTGATTGGCAGTTTCAAAGCGATCCAGATAAGTTGGGACGCAGGCGTCTATTGAGTGAAGCGGTGTTTCAACTAAATCTGCGAAAGTGCGGCGCTCTTCCATAGCTATGTTACTCACAATATTATCTTTTTTCAAAAGTTTGATTTGATCGTTTGTTATAGGTGGGTTTGGTAAAACCCAAGTTAGCAGAGCTATAATTTTCGCGATCCAGAGTGGTAATGGAAGCAACCAAGTTTTCAGGCCAGTTATTGATTTTATTTTTTGATGAACTTCTTTCATTGAAATGATTTGAGGGCCACCTAATTCATAGATCGTGCCTTGTTTCGCTTTGCCTTCTAATGACGCTTTAATTGCGCTTGCGACGTCGCCTACAAAAATTGGCTGAAATTTTGTTTTTCCGCCAAAGACTGGGACGATCGGCAAGGCTGACATCATGCCAGCAAAGAGATTAAAGAAACCGTCTTCCGGCCCGAAAATAACTGACGGGCGGAGGATGATGGCATTTGGCTCCATATTTAAAACGGCATCTTCGCCATGGGCTTTGGTTCTTGCATATTTAGATGAACTTTTTTCATCTGCTCCTAAAGCAGACATTTGGACAAGCTGTTTTACACCAGCTTCTCTTGCTGCAATAGCAATCAAACGTGCGCCTTGGACGTGAATAGAGTTAAAATTTTGCCTGCCAGATTGGGCCAATATTCCAACGAGATTTACAACATAATCAGCGCCTTCTACGGCTTCAATTATTGTCTTTTCATCGCGGATGTTTGCTTTTACGAATTCAATTTGACTTAAGCCACCGAGAGGTTGAAGGAAGCCGGCTAATTGTGGTTGGCGAACAGCCACACGAATGCGATAGCCTGCTTTGGTCAATTGGCCAATTAAATGGCGCCCGACAAAACCTGAGCCTCCAAAGATTGTGACTATACCCTTCGTATTCATTCACCCGCTCCTTATATGTATCTTTTCAAAATAAAGTGAGAAAAGTGATTTGTGAAGCGTTTCTAGTGTCGCAAACAGGGGTTTTTTCATAAATTATTTGCTTTGATTACTGGCAAGAAACTCGATTTATGCTAGGAGTTTCATTAAAGACAGCTAAATTCAAGAAAACGGGATGATTTATGACTATTCATTTGCACAAAAACGACTTACCTGATGACGTGCAGTTTGAGGGCTCTATTGCCATAGATAGTGAGACCCTTGGGTTGAACCCATTACGTGACAGGCTTTGCGTTGTGCAACTTTCTTCTGGCGATGGGACTGCCCATCTTGTTCAGTTTGATGGAAAAGATTATTCAGCCCCCAACTTGAAAGCAGTTTTAGCTGACCCTAACTTGACGAAAATTTATCATTTCGCTCGTTTTGATCTTGCTGCTCTTTATCACTATCTTGGTGTATGGGCTGCTCCTGTTTTTTGCACAAAGATTGCATCCAAACTAACCCGAACTTACACAGACAGACATGGCTTAAAAGATTTAACCAGGGAACTCATTTCTGTTGATCTTTCCAAGCAACAACAAAGTTCTGACTGGGGGGCTGAGACATTGACCGATGCGCAAATGGCTTATGCAGCTTCTGATGTATTATATCTTCATCAATTAATGGATGTATTGATTACCCGCTTAAAGCGCGAAAATCGATTTGAAATTGCAAATAAAGCATTTGAATTTTTACCAACACGGGCTGAGCTCGATTTAGCTGGCTGGGCTGAAAATGATATTTTTGCTCACTCTTGAGGGAAAATATTTTCTGACAAGATGGCTTAAGCTCACAATTGCTTGATCATTAATTAGGGCTTCATTTGAACAAAGTCCTATTGTGATCATATTGTTTTGCAAATTTGTAATTTTGATAAACTGACGACCAAGACTGTTTTGTGGTATGATTCTTTGAATGGCATTTATAGTTAGGTGCAGGACGAACTCTAAATAGAAATTCAGTTAAGAGACTTCTCTAATTCTTTAAGTTTAAGATCTAAAAGGCGAATGAGCTGGTTAACGTGATGACATCTCAATTCATGACATCTCAAGGTGTTTCTGGGCAAATGCACCCTCCTCTTTCGGCAAAACACCTGTCTGGTCCTAATCACCAAGATGATGAAGGTGCTGAACTTTCTAAAAAAAGACAGGCTGCCTTTGCTCGTGCCCAGCGCCATAGCCGTGCTGTTTTTATTCTTCGGCGTTTACTTCCCTTTTTAGCAGTTGCGTGTTGCCTTGCTTATTTCGTCACAGGGAAATTTTCTCTGCAATTTAAAGATCATAAAGTCAGTGTTGAAAAAATTGATGTGAATAAGAATGAGTTAAAAATGACCAACCCTCGCCTTGAGGGGCATGATAAAAAGGCGGGCTCTTATTTGGTGACAGCTTCAACGGCCACACAAAAAGCAGATTCACCTTATGTTATACGGCTCGATACGATTGATGGGAAACTTGATCACCCCAAAAATGGCACGATGTTTCTTAGAGCGCAAACCGGAGTGTTTGACACCAAGCAAGAAGTTTTGCAGCTTTCAGGTGATTTAGAAATTAAAGCCCCGAACGGTATGATCGCGCGGCTTGAAACCGCAAAAATAACCTTTAAACAACAAAAGATTAGCTCTGACAGGCCTGTTTATGTGCAAATGGAATCAGGTACAATTAGAGCTGATAAGGTTCATATTGATGGGTTGACTAAAATTCTTACCTTTCAAGACCGTGTAAAAGTGAGACTTGTTAAAACGCCGAAGCGTTTGGATAATTGATTTTTTTATATTTGTTTTTTTATTTTGCTGTTAAAAAAAATAGATGATTTTTCAAGCTGTTATGTTTGGAATTAAGGACGATAATATGTTGAGATTTTTGAAGAGAGTTCAAACAGTCTGCGTTTACCAAAAACTAGATAACGGTAACGAAGCTGGTGCTCTACTCACCAACCGTTACTTGACGGCAATTGGGGCTGCTCTTCTTTCACTGTCTCTCGTTGGTTTTACTTCATCTCCTTCATCGGCTCAATCTTTGGTGGATAAATTTGGAGGTTTTTCAAGGGATTCCAATCAACCGATTGATATTGAAGCTGATCAGCTGAGAGTGAATGATGTTAAAAAAACAGCTATTTTTAGTGGTAATGTGAAAGCAAGACAGGGTGATTTTGTTTTACGTTCGAAATTTCTAGAGGTTTATTACGACGGCAATGCAAGGCCTGGAGCTCAATCTGGTGCGAATGGCAAAGTCAAAAAACTTGAAGCCAAGGGTAAAGTTCTCATTACAACCAAGGACAAACAATCTGCTACAAGTGAATGGGCCCGATTTGATGTTGCAAAACAAACAATTGTGCTTGGTGACACAGTTGTTTTAACCCAAGGCGGTAATATTCTCAAAGGTGGTCGGCTCATTGTGAACTTGAAAACCAGACAGAGCCGCTTTGAAAATTTAGCTAAGAAAAAAGGCGGCAATGCCAAAAAGGGCCGTGTTCAAATGAAGATTGATGTGAACCCTAAAGCTGTCAAGAAATTGCAAAAACCGTAAAATTAAATAGCGATCAATAAAATCCTGCCGTAATTTTCGATTTAGATTATAATTTAAAGAATAAAGCTTTCTCTTCGCCTTAAAAGAGAGATTTAGTCTGAGTATTTTTTTGATTTAGAGATAAAAAGTGATTACATGTTTCTAAATCATAAACTTTATCACTGAAAGTAGTTCACACTGGTATGATTGGTTTCTTTAAATCTATGTTGCCTAAGGGTAAGGAAAAGCAAGTTGAAACTAAATTTGCTGTTCCGCGTGAACAATCTCCTTTGATAAATGGAGGCAACCGCCAACAGATGCAAAGAGGGGCTCACCCTTTTGAGGGAGGCGGTGTGAATGGAGACGCTCAATTCAGCCCGCCGCCGCAACCTGGTGCTCAAGAGCCTGTTCCCCCACAATTACCGCCTAGTTTTCAAGGCCACGTTAGTGAACAATTTCAGCAAACTCCTTCGCACAACCGTGAGCATAATCCCGGGCAAGCTCCCTTACAGGCCTATGGGCAAAACCAGGTTTTAAATCAACCTCAGATGCAACAAGCTCCTTCCATTGCAGTGGGACAGCAAAACCAAATTGATGCACACCCGCAAACAGGTTGGCTTACAGCGAATAAAGTTTGCAAAACTTATGGCAAGCGCCAAGTTGTTAAACAAGCCAGTATTAAAGTTCGCCGCGGCGAATCTGTTGGCTTACTTGGGCCCAATGGTGCAGGTAAAACCACAATATTTTACATGATTACCGGCCTTGTTAAAGCGGACGAAGGGCTCATCCATATTGATGGATATGATGTTACTGCCCTTCCTATGTATCGGCGTGCGCGACTTGGCATTGGGTATTTGCCACAAGAGGCCTCCATTTTCAGAGGTCTGACGGTTGAGCAGAATATTATGGCGGTGCTTGAAGTTACTCAAAAGAACAAAAAGAAACGCCGTGAGAAATTAGAAAGCCTTCTTGATGAGTTTAACATTACTCGTTTGAGAAAATCTCCTTCTATTGCTCTTTCTGGTGGTGAGCGGCGACGCTGTGAAATTGCACGTGCATTAGCGAGTGACCCTTCTTACATACTTCTTGATGAGCCATTTGCTGGTATTGACCCCATTGCGATTGGAGATATTAGAGACTTGGTGCGTCATCTGACTGATCGTGGCATTGGGGTTTTGATTACTGATCACAATGTGCGTGAAACGCTCGAAATGATTGATCGTGCCTATATTATTCACGATGGCAAGGTTCTTACCGAGGGTACGCCACAAGAAATCGTCTCAAATGATGATGTGCGGCGTGTCTATCTTGGGGACATGTTCGGTTAAATTTACAACTTTTCTTTTATTTTTCACGCCCTTCAGTGTACTGAGTTTTTGCTTCAAATTCATTTCATGCTACACTTATGCCTTAAAAATAGACATGTGATGGAAATAAGATAAAATTTAATTAAAAGTTTGTCTTTCTTCTTAATCGTCGTTAAATTCTCTTTTGGTATGAATATTGCCTATCGAAGATAATTGAGGACTATATTTTAAAATGGCACTGTCTCACCGACTAGAACTTAGACAATCTCAGTCACTTGTGATGACACCTCAATTGCAACAAGCGATTAAGCTTTTGCAGCTCTCAAACCTCGAATTAGGTGAGTTTGTGGAAGGTGAATTAGAGCGCAATCCTTTGCTTGAAACGAAGGATCCTGAGGCTGATACCGTTCCGCAGGCTAATTTGGAGCCTGAAACCCCACAAGAAAACATTGAACCTCAAACACGCTCTTCATCTGATGAATGGCTTTCAAAATCTGCTGACAACACCAAAGAAGATCCTTCAGCTAATTTAGATATGCGTGCTGATGATATGTACCCTGATTTGGCTGGATCCGATAAAACCAGCCTTGCTGATCAGGGCTGGGCTTCTGTTAAAAACAATAGTTCAAGCTCACCTAGCACGAGCTCTGGTGGAGTGAGTGATTATAATCTTGAAAATTTTGTTTCTTGTGAAGTGACGTTACACGATCACCTACATGAACAATTATCTCTTTCTAAACTTGATGATAAGCAGAGGCTTATTGCCTCTCATATGATTGATTTGGTTGATGAGCAAGGCTATATGCGTGGTTCTCTAGAAGCGATTTCTATGCAAATGGGAACGTCAATCGAAGTTATTTCTGCCGTTTTAAAAGACCTGCAAAAATTTGAGCCCACGGGTGTTTTTTCTCGTAACCTTAGTGAATGTTTGAAACTTCAGTTGATTGACCTCAATCATTTTGACCCTGCAATGGAAGCGCTGTTGGAAAATATTCACCTCCTTGCTGCGCATAACTTTACTGGCCTTAAAAAAGCATGTCAGGTTGATGATGAAGATTTGGCGGATATGATCGCTGAAATAAAAACTCTTAATCCTAAACCTGGGTTACAATTTGGAGAGATTGCCGTTCAATCTGTCGTGCCAGATGTGTTTGTTCGTCCTAAAAATGATGGCAGCTGGCATATTGAACTAAACAGCGAAACCTTGCCTAAGGTTCTGATAAATAAGAGTTACTATACAACTGTTGCTGGTACGGCCAAAAGCACAAAAGATAAAGAATATATACAGGAATGTTTTCAAACCGCGAATTGGCTGGTGAAAAGCCTGGACCAAAGAGCACGGACTATTTTAAAAGTCTCTGAGGAAATTGTTCGCCAGCAAGATGCGTTTTTTAGCCATGGTGTTGAGCATCTTCGTCCTCTTAATTTACGCGCTGTTGCTGATGCCATTGATATGCATGAATCAACTGTTAGTCGCGTAACGTCAAATAAATATATAGGCACGACACGCGGTGTGTTTGAGCTTAAATATTTCTTTACGTCTGCTATTTCTTCATCTGATTCAGATGATATGATTTCATCTGAGGCGGTTCGGCATCACATAAAGCAGTTGATTGAAGCTGAGACTATTGATTGCATTCTTTCTGATGACAAACTCGTGACGACCCTTAAAGAAAAAGGCATTGATATTGCTCGTCGCACGGTAGCTAAGTATCGAGAAGCGATGGGCATTCCTTCTTCAGTTCAGCGGCGCCGGAAGAAGAAAATGGCCCAGCAAATGGCGCTTTAATCATTTTTCGCCTTTAAAATGTTGACCTTCAAATATTAATATTTAAAATTAAAATTTATGCTGAAACGGGCATTACAACTTCTGTGTTCGTTTCTTACAATCTGCGCTCATGCAACTTATCAAAGCTTTTCCGCAACTTATTGATAAGAATAGAAAAACTCATTTAACCTTCTTTCGTTTTTCACAGTTTTTAACGAAAAAAACACCTTATTTCCCTTAAGTTTTACGACATTTTTGCCTAATTGCTGTTATACTGTGCCTTATGGCTATGGCTGGAGAGACCTGACCTTGAGGCAATTTATTGCGAAATATGCTGATAAGTGATTTTTTCACCTTAAGCTCGAAACTTTGAAGTTTCTTTGATTTTCGAGCCCTATTTCCATGGCCATCGCCCTATTCTCACCTCATGAGAATATAAAATGTGGAAACAATAGAAGGGTAATAATATATGTCCGTACAAGTAACTGGAAAAAATTTGGATGTTGGTGAAGCCCTACGATTTTATATCGAAGATCGTATTGATCAAACGTTAGATAAATTTATTGGCAATGCGACTTCTGGTCATGTTCGTATTGAAAAAGATGGTAAACAATTTCGCACAGATTGCTCACTACATTTGCGCTCAGGACTGGATTTACAGTCTAAAGGGGAGAGCCATGATGTTTATGCAAGTGCTGATGCAGCCTTAGAGCGATTAGAAAAGCGGCTCAGGCGCTATAAGAGACGGCTTAAAAACCATCATCAAAAGGCAAGCGAAAATGCTTTGCCACCGGTTACAACGCCTGCTCTAGACTATGTTTTACAATCTAATGACGATGTTGAAGAAACTACCGAGGAGACGCCTATTATAATTGCGGAGAATGAGACAAATATTAATGAATTTGCAGTAAGCGATGCGGTTATGCAAATGGATTTGGTAGAAAGCTCTGTACTCGTATTTAGAAATGCTAGCCATGGGCGCATCAATATTGTATACCGCCGGAACGACGGAAATATTGGATGGATTGACCCATCATAGAAAAAATTTAAACATTTTGTTTTTATTTATGACATAAAGTCGTCAATTAACCACTTTATGGGTGGGCAAACTGAAGCTTTAAGCCTTTTCAAGAGGCTCTGACTTTAGATAGTTTATTGGAAGGCGTTTAAATGGATTTGGGTGATTTGTTGTCTTCGGAGGAGGTTTATCCTTCGTTAAAGGCAAAAAGCAAGAAGCACGTGCTACAAGAACTTGCACGTGTTGCTGCTGAGAAAACCGAATTAGACGAGAGGGATATTTTTGATGTCTTGCTACAACGGGAGAGACTTGGCTCTACCGGTATTGGGCAAGGTGTGGCTATTCCTCATGGTAGATTGCCATCAATTGACCGGATTATTTGCGTTTTTGCTCGGCTGGATGAGAAAGTTAACTTTGATTCACTTGATGATGAGCCTGTTGACTTGGTTTTTCTTCTTTTAGCCCCTGAAACGGCAGGTGCTGACCATTTAAAAGCACTAGCTCGTATTTCAAGACTTATTCGTGATCCACAAAATTTGGATAAATTACGTGGTTCTCGAGAGCAAGGTGCACTTTATTCGGTTTTAACTGAAGCATCTGCCTCTCACGCTGCTTAGTGAGCTTTCAAAAACTGAAGCCCTACCTGGTGGTTTTGACAGATTTTATATGATTTACAAAAAAGAGCCCTGAAATCTTCAGGGCTCTTTTTTATTTGCGCCTTCAGGTTGCCCACCAGCAACCGGCGCGTTTATTTGCGTCTTTTCTGTGCTTCGGTTGCCCACTACGCAACCGCAATATGTGCTTCGGTTGGCATTTTTTCACTTCAGATGCCCACAAAGCATCCGTGTAAGCAACCGCAATATGTGCTTCGGTTGGCTTTTCTATGCTTCAGTTGCCCACTACGCAACCGCAATATGTGTTTCAGTTGGCTTTTCTATGCTTCAGATGCCCACTTGCATCCGCGCTTTCTTAGCTGCGCTTCAGATGCCCATTTGCATCCGCGCTAGTTCACTGTGTGGACGAATAATTTATTGTTTTCAGCGGCTTCTTTGGCTGAGTAGAGATCTTCAGCAAGCAGTACCGGGGTTCCGTTAGCAGCATGCAGAGCGTAAAAGTGCCCTATTTCTGGGAATTCTTCAATTTCGGGGAATAATGTTTGCGCTTCATCCAATGTTACTTCTTGGACATAGACAACATTATCCATTCCCAAATCGGCAAAATCTTCTTCTGTCATGTCTTTTACATGATATTCTTCAATTTTCGGGTTACTGAGTTCTAACATGACATTACCCTTTCATTTTGAGCCGATCATTGGCTCGTTAGTTCTATCTCCCCCTTCATATGGGGGGTGATCTTTTAAACTCAAATTTTGGCATAATTATAAATATCTGCTTATGCCGTTGTTATTGGTATTTTCCTCTGAACTGTAACTGGTTCAGGCTTTATGAGTTTAATAATTAACAATCCGTCTTTAAGTGTGGCGGATGAGACTTCAATTGCTTCAGCTAGAATAAACTTCTTTTTAAACTGACGAGTGGCTATTCCTTGATGTAAAAATTCAGAATTTTCTTCGATAGCTTTTTTGCCAACAATAATTAAATTCCTCCCTTCTACGATTACTTCAAGCAAATCTGCTGTAAATCCAGCAACAGCAAGGGTGATATTTAATATCGTCTCTTTGTTCGATTTATTGAGCTCTCTTTCAATGTTAAACGGCGGATAACCGCTCTCTGTTTTAAGATTTGCAATATGCTCTAATGTTTGCTCAATTTCTTCAAATCCCAGCACATGGGCGTTATCAATTCTAATCATGCTGGGCATCTCTTTTTTTCATCTCTTCTTATTTTAGCGGCAACAATGTTAAAATTCGTTAATTAATCTTAGTTTAGTTTTCTATTCAGGCTTTTATAAGTCAAAATGACATTCATCTCATTTGTTCAACTTTGTGTCTGTGGTTAGATATGGTGCTCTTTATACAGAGTTCAATGGTATGCGCACTTAGCCGTGGTTTCGCCAATAACTACTTATCTTTGAATTACAGTAAGTTAAGAACTTTCGTCAGCTAGAAGAAAATTTTTTGTCGAGCGCTTGTTTTTTTCAGTTGATTAAAATTTTACGTTTTTTTGCAACGGCTTTTCAATAAATACTCGCTATTATTTATTCATAGAAAAAACAATCAAAGCTGGAATGAACAGAATGTCTGAGCTAAATCCTTCAAATCAAAGCACGACGGAAGAAAACCGCAGAAGTGCCCGCACGCGCACTTTACAAGGTGCGACTATCATTATTGATAAAAATTCGACATTTACCTGTCAGATAAAAACAAGAAGCGATCGTGGGTTTGGTTTAAAGCTTGGTAATACCAACGGCGTCCCTGATGTATTTCGTCTCGTAGATGAGAAAAACAACGTTAGGCATAACGTTGTGGTTGTTTGGCGCAAGCGCTCAATGCTTGGTGTCGAAATCGTTGAGTAATCGTCGCTTTAATTGTTCAGGTCCCAGTATTTAAGAATTTGCGTCTTTACTGGCGGTTAGAAAATAATTCACATCACAATCACTTGAAATGCTCCAACTTTCTTTAAATGGTGAAAACACAAGGCCATTACGCTCGCGTGGAACAAGGCCTGCATTTTCAACAATATCTGAGAGCTCATCAGGGGTGACAAACCTATTCCACTGATGAGTGCCTTTTGGCAGCCACTGGAGAACATATTCAGCCCCTACAATCGCTAAGGCAAAAGCTTTGGCTGTTCTGTTAATTGTTGAGAGGATCATTAGTCCACCAGGTGCTACTAATTTAGACACCATTGTTGTGAATTCAGGCACGCTCGGCACGTGCTCGACGACCTCTAGTACAAAAACAATGTCAAAAGTTTCACCGTTTTCAACAACGTCTTCAGCTTTGCAAGCACGATAATCTATTGTGGCGCCTTGTTGCTCGGCGTGAATTTTCGCCGCTTTAATGTTATTTTCTGAAGGATCAATTGCCGTCACTATAGCGCCTTGTTTGGCCATAGGCTCAGCCACAAGACCACCACCACAGCCGACATCTATGAGTTTGAGGCCTTTTAACGCTTCATCAGCCTTAAATTCCCTGCCAAAATGCCTGCAGATTTGCTCTCTAAAAAAGGCTAATCTTGCGGGGCTGATTTTATGTAACGGGCGGAACTTTCCTGTTGGGTCCCACCACTCGTCTGCCATCGCCCCAAAACGAGCGATTTCTTCAGGGTCTAAGGTAGCTGATTTTTGATGATTTTCTTGCTGCATGAATAGATTTAGGGGCCATTTTGAAGATTTGTCAACCAGTACATCTTTCAATGCTTTTTTATTCATTAAAGAAACAAATTTTGATGTTTTTTTCCGGCAAGGTTGATCGATGTTTCAGTTCAGCGTATGTATATGTCAGTCGAGGGGCAAATGCCCTCTTAAAATAATAACTTTTTGGGTAGGCTCTTTCTTTTTTCTCCATTTCCCAAACTTGAACTTTGATTTACTAAGTACTCACAATCACTTAGCAAATTAAAGCGCTTGCGTGTGAAAATTTTTGAGTTGCCCAATAATTGAACATTTGGACTTTTGGCTGAAATGGCTCTTATTGTAATGAAATTTGGTGGCACATCTGTTGCCGATATGGACCGTATTCGTAATGTGGCTCAGCATGTCAAACGCGAGGTTTCTGCTGGAAATAAGGTTGCGGTGGTTGTTTCTGCTATGGCAGGGCGTACCAACGAGCTCATTGGTTGGGTTAATGATGCGGCTAAAACGCCGGACCCCAAAGAATATGATGCGGTGGTTTCTTCGGGAGAACAGGTTACATCTGGTTTGTTGGCCCTTTGCTTGCAAAATGAAGGGATTAAAGCTCGCTCATGGCAGGGTTGGCAAATTCCATTAGAAACTGATG
The DNA here is from genome assembly GCA_965230545.1 of Hyphomicrobiales bacterium. Classification (GTDB taxonomy): domain Bacteria; phylum Pseudomonadota; class Alphaproteobacteria; order Rhizobiales; family HXMU1428-3; genus HXMU1428-3. Next base: position 162,510 of record CBDDLE010000003.1, read on the forward strand.
AAGCCCACAGCAAAGCACGCATTGTTGATATTAAAGGAGAAGACCTTAAAACTTCAGTTGAAAATGGAACCGTTGCCGTGATTGCGGGGTTTCAGGGGATTTCTCCTGATCAACGCGTTGCAACGCTAGGTCGAGGTGGGTCTGATACGAGTGCAGTTGCGATTGCTGCTGCACTTGACGCTGACCTTTGTGATATATACACGGATGTAGATGGGGTTTATACAACCGATCCGAGAATTGTTTCTAAAGCTCAACGGCTTGAGAAGGTTTCCTATGAGGAAATGCTTGAAATGGCTAGTTTGGGTGCAAAAGTACTACAGACCCGCTCTGTTGAGTTGGCCATGGTAAAAAATGTCCGCCTTGCTGTTCGCTCTAGCTTTGATGACCCAGCCTCAATTCCGGCTGTCAGTTTAGATGGAAATAGCACTATTGGAACGCTTGTATGTAATGAGGATGAGATATTGGAACAGCAAGTTGTAAGTGGCATAGCCTATGCCAAAGATGAAGCAAAAGTAACTTTGATTAACGTGGCTGATGAACCTGGTGTTGCAGCCAAAGTGTTTGGCCCACTTGCTGAAGCGAATATCAATGTTGATATGATCGTGCAAAATATCTCAGCTGATGGCGCTACCACTGATATGACGTTTACTGTGCCGGAAGATGATTTAGAACGTGCAATTTCCGTTTTAAAGGCGCGCAAGGATGATTTGCGCTATGCGGACCTTATTGGGGCAACCGACATTGTGAAGGTTTCCGTGATTGGTGTTGGCATGCGCAGCCATGCTGGCGTTGCGGCAAATATGTTCAAAGAATTGGCAGAAAAAGGAATTAATATTCAGGCGATCACAACATCTGAGATTAAAATCAGTATTTTAATTGATGCTGCTTATCAGGAGTTAGCGGTCCGAACTTTGCATAGCTTATTTGGCTTAGATCAAGAAACTGCATAAATTTTGTGATATTGCTCTTTCATTATTCGTTTGAGTGATATTGGGGATTAATATTTGGGGCAAAACTAATGGCACCAGCTAATGCTGCACCGCGCGTTTTAATGCGCCGGTTGCGTGAAATAATGGCACGGCCAGGCGAACCGCAAGCGCGGCTCGATGCTATTGTTACGCAAATTGCTCGCATTATGGTTGCTGAAGTTTGCTCTCTTTATTTGCGCCGTCCTGATGGCTCTTTGGAACTTTTCGCAACCGAAGGCCTTAACAAGGAAGCCGTTCACAATACTCACCTGGCCAAAGGTGAAGGGCTTGTGGGCCTCATTGCTGACCGGGCTGAGATCGTCAATATTCATGAAGCGCAAGATCACCCTGCGTTTTCTTACAGACCTGAAACAGGCGAAGAGGTTTATCATTCTTTCCTTGGTACTCCCATCCTTCGAGGTGGGCGCACGCTTGGTGTTATTACCGTGCAGAACCAGGCGCGAAAGGTTTATTCTGAAGAAGAAATAGAAGCTCTTGAGACCACTTCTATGCTGGTCGCAGAACTCATTACATCTGGTGAACTGGATGATGATGTTGCGGCTATGGCAGATAGAACATCTAGCCGGCATTTTTCTGGAGTGAGCATTTCAGATGGTATTGCGCTTGGTCATGTGGTTTTGCATGAGCCGCGTGTTACCATTCATGAGTTTCTCTCTGATGATCTGGACAGTGAAAATCTTCGCCTGGATCAAGGCTTGGAGACTTTGCGCTCTTCCATTGACAAGATGCTTTCAAAAGCTGAGTTGCAGCGGGCGGGTGAGCACAAAGAAGTACTTGAGGCTTATCGGTTATTTGCCCATGATCAAGGTTGGGTTAATCGCTTAAAGCAGGCGATTGCTTCAGGCCTTACTGCAGAAGCGGCAGTTGAACGCGTGCAAAATGACATGCGTGCCAGAATGCTTCCGCAAAAAGATCGTTTCTGGGCAGAGCGCATGAAAGATCTTGAAGATCTTGGCAACCGGCTCTTGCGCATTTTGGTGGGAGATACAGAAACAGCTGCGACCTCCAATCTACCCGATGATACCATATTGGTTGCTCGCACCATGGGTGCCGCTGAATTATTAGATTATGATCCGAAAATTTTACGCGGTCTTGTGCTGGAAGAATCTGGGGCAAGTAGTCATGTTGCCATAGTTGCGCGTGCTTTGGGCATCGCAGCTGTTGGGGAAGCTGCCAATATTGTTAACCGGGTTGATACCGGCGATGATATTGTTATTGATGCTATTACTGGTGATGTTTTTGTCAGGCCTACTCAAGATGTTATTGAAGCTTATTCTGATAAGGTGCGCTTTCATGCGGCTAAGCAAAAGCAATATTCTGAGCTTAGAAATAAAGACGCTGTCACCATCGACGGGCAAGAGATATCGTTGAAGATCAATGCCGGCCTTTTGGTTGACTTACCCCATTTGGCACAATCTGGTGCTGATGGCATTGGCCTTTATCGTACTGAATTGCAATTTATGATCGCTGCGAAATTCCCTCGCATGTCAGAACAGAAAGAGACTTATAAAGCCGTTCTCGATGCGGCAGGGCATAGGCCTGTTGTCTTTCGCACTTTAGATGTGGGCGGGGATAAAATTCTTCCCTATATGCGGATGGCCGGTGAGCAGAACCCAGCGCTTGGCTGGCGCGCTATTCGTATGACGCTTGATCGTCCTGGACTGTTTCGGACACAAGTACGGGCGCTTTTGCAGGCCTCTCAAGGCAAAGTTTTGCGCTTGATGCTTCCTATGGTCACTGACCTTTCTGAACTCACAAAAGCGAAAAAACTTATAAAACGCGAAGAAGCAATTCTAAAAAAGCATGGCTATACAGGGCCTGAACGTCTTGAAATTGGCATTATGATTGAGGTTCCGGCGATTGTTTACCAGCTTGATGAAGTTCTTCCGCTTGTTGATTTTGTCTCCATTGGTAGCAATGATTTAATGCAGTTTTTATTTGCTGCAGATCGTACCAATCAGAATGTTGCGGCCAGGTATGATATGTTGCATTGCGTGTTTCTTCGTGTTTTGCAAAAAATCATTACAAAAGCGAACGCATATAATGTCCCAGTGACGCTTTGCGGTGAAATGGCTGGTAAACCATTAGAATCTATGGCTCTTTTGGGGCTTGGCCTTAGATCCATTTCTATGTCGCCTGCTTCGATTGGCCCTGTGAAATCTATGATCCTCTCACTCGACTTGCAAAAGCTCGAGACCTTCATGATTGAGACCTTAGCAACCAAAAGTGGCTCTTTGCGATCTTCTTTAGAGACTTATGCTCTAGATAAGAATATCAATGTTGAAGCCTTCAAACTTTCTTAATTGCGCCATGAAAATCCCATTTTAAATGGTTAATAGCTTAATACTTGCTGCTTATGAATTTACCATTATGAGCAGATTTCACTTGAAATTCATGTCAAACTAAGGACATTATTGTCCAATATTAGCTATATGTGTAAGGTAGTTAAGAGAAAAGCTTCTTAAATTGGTTAATTTTGTGTCTTAAGCTTTTCTATTAGTATTGCGTTAAAACGGGTGTGTATCGTGTATCGTTCTAATCATTTTGAGTCCCAAAATGTTGGGCAGAGTCTTTCTGTTGGTGAAGACGCGCCTCTAGGGAAAAGCGTAGCTGTTGGGAAATCATCCCTTGGAAAATCATCCCTAGATGCAAATCAGCAAATGCCATTTACCTCAAGTGTTCAAAGTGTGAATACAAATAGCTTGCCTAATCCACATTCAGGTTCTCATTTGTCAGCTTCTCATGTCTCAACTTCTCATGTGAGCGGCAACTTAAATCATCAAAATGCTCACCGACACACTCCGTCAGCAATTCCACCACTTTCACAAAAGCAAGCACAAGCACCAATTTCACCAGCCCCGCTAAGCTCACGCTTAGAACAAAAAGCACCCCTTCAAACTCGTTCACTTCAACAAGTAAATGAACAAGCTGCTTTCCCTGCACAAGCGACGAATAAATCACCTTTGGGGAAAGATTTTGGCGCTAAAAAGCCTGTAACTGATGAGCAAATCAGTGACCTCTTTACTGCTATGGGTAAAGCTAGTCAGTTAAGTCAATCTCAGCTTGCCGCTCGTTTGCAGACGTCACCTGCTCTTATTGCTGCGCTGGAAAGCGGTTCATTAAATGACTTGCCTGAATGGGAAGAAATTGAGCCTGTGATTAGCCGCTATGCAGAATTTATGAATATTGATGATCGCCCGATTTTGCGGCGTATGCGTGAGCAACTCACCGAGCATTTTTTAACTAACATGACGGCGGATACCCCCTCGACATTAGAAACACTCACGCCTCACAAACAAACACCTCCACCTTTACAAGGAAGCCCTTTGCAAGCGGCGCAGGATCAAAATGGATCTTCTATTATGCCAAGCTCTGACATGAGTTTGAAGGCATTTGCAAATGGGAACCTTACACAAAAGCACAATGAAGCAAATCAATTTCACAGTGATGTTTCTCCTGAATTGAATTCTGCCTCTCAACTTAATGCCCAAGCCCTTGAAGACCGGTTTACCGCTTTGACATCTGCTGTCAGTAATTCTCAAAATTCCTCGCACATTATTGCGCACACTCAATCTCAACAGCAGCCGCTTGATACACGCTCAGCTATTGCAGGAGTGAATGCGACAGCCCAACAGATGCAGGGATATGCAAATGGGCAGCAGCAGCAAACGCCCCTTATGGGACAGCAAGCAAACTATTCTAACCCGCAGTTTTTAAGCACAAACACTCAGCCAACTGGCCAACCACCTGTTTCTCAAATGGCTTTGAAGCCAAAATCTAAAAATAAGTGGCTTAGAATTTTTGGTAATATTGCGCTTGTAATGATTTTACTTGTTGGCTTCATTAATTGGCAGCCTAATCGTTTTTGGTCTGGTGTAGATCAACTGCCTAAGCCAATTTCAAAATCAATTTATACACTATTTGAATTTGTAATGCCGGACCCGCTGGCTTCTGTTTATCGTATGAATTGGGTTCATGTGGCTGACCCACGCATGAGAAAAGCTGATAAATTACCTGTTCCAGCTGTTCGCAAGTTACCGCGCCTAGATTTTTCCAAGCTAGGACCTTTTAATAATTAAACTCAAATTGCTTATTCGTGATATTTTCTCTTATTTTCTTCTTTAGATATGAGAGCTTTAATATCACCGAGAAAGTTTGAGTGAGATGCTTGTCTTTTTTTGATTATTCATTATGGTCTAAACTGATTTTATTTAAATGAATGTTTTGTTCTCTCTGGCATTCATCGCAAAAAATCAAATGGAATAGCTGCCCCTTCATTTGACAATTGATATTCGCCTCTTGAACATCAGCCACTGTTCCAAAACAACAATAAAATTTTACAAAATAGGAGTGAGGCCATGGCATCTGTGTCGGCTTTGCCAAAGGAAAAGCTTGAACAATTGGTCGCTCGTTGGGAAGTGGTGCAAACCGAACTTTCTTCTGGGCCTGCTCAGGATGTTTTTGTGAAACTCTCTCGAGAATTCGCCGAGCTTGATCCGGTTGTTGCTGAAATTAAAAGCTATTTTAGCACTGTGGAAGAAATTGAAGGTTTAAATGAAATTCTTGATGATGCTGAAGCTGATCAAGAAATGAAGCTTATGGCAACAGAAGAGCTGCAAGAGCTCACTTCTAAGATTCCTGAATTTGAGCAATCTATCCAAATTAAATTATTGCCTAAAGACGAGGCGGACAACCGTAGTGCTATTCTTGAAGTGCGGGCAGGCACTGGAGGTGACGAAGCGGCCCTTTTTGCTGGCGATCTGTTTCGTATGTATCAACGCTATGCTGATCTAAAGGGGTGGAAGGTTGAGATTATGTCTTCTAATGAGTCGGCAGTGGGCGGATATAAAGAGATTATCGCTAGTGTCGCTGGCACGGGGGTGTTCTCTCGTTTGAAATATGAATCTGGTGGGCACCGGGTGCAGCGGGTGCCTGAGACTGAGTCTGGTGGGCGTATTCATACGTCAGCTGCAACAGTCGCGGTGTTACCTGAAGCTGAAGATGTAGATATTGAAATTGAAGATAAAGATTTGCGTATTGATGTGTTTCGCGCCAGTGGCCCTGGGGGACAATCAGTGAATACAACTGATAGTGCGGTTCGTATCACTCACTTGCCAACAGGTCTTATTGTTATTCAGCAAGATGAGAAATCTCAGCATAAAAACCGAGCCAAGGCGATGAAAGTTTTACGCTCACGCCTTTATGATGCTGAACGTCAACGCCAGGAAGATGAACGCTCTGCTGAGCGGCGTGGTCAAATTGGCTCTGGTGATCGCTCACAACGTATTCGCACATATAATTTCCCACAAGGCCGGGTCACAGATCATCGGATTAATCTCACCTTACATAAACTTGAGCAAACTCTTGCTGGTGAAGGCTTAGATGAAATTGTAGATGCACTCGTAACCGAGGCGCAGGCTGAGCAATTAGCAGCGATGAATAGCGAAGATTAAGTTAGCCCTGCAGGTTGAGCTTGTTTGCATATCTGCAGGTTTGAATGGAAGTGTATTTTGTGTATTTTGTCCCTTTATTCGCTTAAAGCCTTTCAACTTAAAGGCCTTGCTATAGAACTCACTGAAATGTTTGAGGCTGCGTCTATTGCTACAGCTGCTTTAGACGCTCGTTTGCTTTTGCAACACGTTACTGACCTTTCTCATAGTGACTACATTCTAGGACAAGAACTTGAACTAACTTCTGCTCAGCTTGCACGCCTTTCAGACTTAGTCGAGCGCCGTCTTAATCGTGAACCGATCAGCCGTATCATTGGGTATAGTGAATTTTGGTCTCTTCCTTTTCTGATTTCGAAAGATACGCTTGATCCTCGCCCTGATACGGAAACATTAATAGAGCATGCGCTTGAATTAATCGGACCACGCAAAAATGAGCCTTTGAAAGTGCTTGATTTAGGAACAGGAAGCGGCTGCATACTTTTATCATTATTGCATGAGCTCCCTTTTGCCACGGGGCTTGGGGTTGATATAAACCCTGGTGCATTAGACATTGCTGAAAAGAATGCTGAACAGCTTGATTTAAAGGCACGGACTAAATTTCAGAAAAGCGACTGGTTTTCAACCATAGATGGAAGGTTTGATGTTATACTCTCAAACCCTCCCTATATTCCAGAATCAGAACTTGAAAATTTAATGCCAGAAGTTAAAAATTTTGACCCGTCTTTGGCTTTAAATGGTGGAGAAAGCGGCCTTGAGCCTTATGAACTCATTTTAGAAAAAGCTGGGGAGTTTTTGGCGCCTCAAGGTATATTGCTTTTTGAATTTGGGCAAAATCAAGAAACACAACTCATTGAAATATTGAATGAATCTAATCTAGAGCCATTTTTACTCACTCATGGCTTCAAAACTGACTTGGCCGGCATTATTCGGACCTTTGGTGCCAAATTTTCCTTTTAATTTATCTATTAATTGAAAAAAAATCTTGGCGTTGGGGTTTAAAAAGGCTATGCTCTATTCGTTATTTGGCTGTTAGATTTATTTCCGGCCTGTTTTCTGATTTGGGTGGGGGCACCCTGTTTCTCTGTTAACAATTCGCGGTTTTTTCGCTTGAAGAGTGATGGTGGATTTCAGAAACATTTTAACGCCGCATTTGTCTTCAAATCTGTTGTTATACATTGGGAGATCGTGGTTTAAGATTGCGGAATCTAATAATTGTTATAACGGCTAATTTTTGTGAAATTTATTTGTCATCAAATATTTGCCATTTTTGATTTGCTAAATTTTTGTTGAATTTATCAGATAATTTGTTTCATAAATTTTTTGCTATTGCATTTATAACGGGACTTAAATCAGAGGCATGACCGTCATAAGCATCTTATCAATTTAGAGGCCAAGGGATATATGCCATCAAATTGAAAATTGATTTTATCGTTTTTTTGTTAGGAACATAGCTATAAGAATTTAGTAACAAATATCTCTCTGATTTGTGTTTTTTACTTTTATTATTCTAAGACACAAAAAATAAGCTAAGGGTGTGTGGACCTTGATTTTAGGCTTACTATTTAAAATAAAAATCTTTTGAATAGTTGAGAAAATTATATTTGTTTTCTGATTATTAATGTTTAACTTACATCTGGATTTTTTAGCTTTGAGCAAAAAATCACCACACCTTTTGATATTTATTTGTCATTGATATTGCCATTAATTTCTCGTTGAAACCTTGTTTTTTATTTTGAGAATTGCTTTAGGCATTTGATGACATTGTAACTTTAACCAAACTTAAAATTGAATGGAAGCCGATGAGGCAAGCTCAATCAAATCGACGTGGACGTGGAAGAAACCGTAAGGCTCAAAACCCACTTACAAAAAACTATGAATCTAATGGGCCGGATGTAAAAATTCGTGGCACTGCAGCGCACATTTCTGAGAAATATAATTCTCTTGCTCGTGATGCTCAAACATCCGGCGACACGGTTCGCCAAGAAAACTACTTCCAACACGCTGAGCATTATAACCGAATTATTGCTGCCGCTCAGCAAAATAATCAATCCAATTCTGATAAATCAGATGAGCAGACAACCGAGCAAAATTCTTCAGATGAGACTGAGCAACAAGCTTCGAATGGCCGGGCTCGTGGTGAAAATGGTCGTTCTGAAGGTCGTAAGAACAATCGCCGTCGTCGCCCTGATTCTCGCTCACAAAAAACAAATGGCTCAGCTTCTGATGCCGAAAAACAGGCGAGCGATGAAGAAACCATCTCTCATGATAGTGGTGCGAGTGAAAAGCCTGAGAAAAAAACTCGTGGCAGAGGACGCCGCCGCTCTGAAGCTCCAGTTGAGGTGATTGCATCTGAAGAAACGGAACAGCCAGCAGCTGAGGCCACAGCTTCTGAGAATGCAGTTGTTGAGAATAATGCTGATGACGCTGCGGCTTAATCAGCGTTAATTAACGCGGTCGACTTCCTTAAAATATCAAACCGTAGTTAAAGCTCAACGCTCAGCTCGCGATCAATACTCAAAATTTAAAGATACTCAGTTCGTTATAGATACTATATCTTTTTCTTTTAATTGACCGCCTTTGATGATTTTTCCATAAACCCCAAAATTTTCGTTATTGAAATGTTGAGTGAGCGTTGCGGGTATAGAGCGCCCTCTTTTTCCTGTTTCAAGGTCAATATTTATAGCCGCACAACGGCTTGTTTCATCGATGATTTCAATCTCGACATCACCGATTTTGAGGGTCTTACCGATCCATTGTTTTTCGACCCAGGGTGTTGTTGTTTCCAAGACGATATTTGCACGAAAGCGCCGCAAATCAACTTTATCATTTAGAATGACCTCAAGAGCTTTGGCTGATGCTGTGGTGATGATATGAACCAATGGATCTGGGCAGTCAGCAAAATGATGGTTAGGAGCTGATTGTAATTTGGGCGGCCCCTTTAATTCTTCACGCATGAAAGCAGCGATAAATTGCTCGAGCATATTTCGGCCGATTGATGTTGAGAGATTACCCTTTGCCACCTGACGACCTTCTCTAAAAATCGTAAGTGTTTGTGTTTCAGCTTCGAATTTTGTTTCCAATCTTGCCAAGCGCTCATGTTTCATCAGAGCCAAAAAGTTTATTTTTGGCAAGAACTTAGGCTCTTTTGCATTGAAACGAGAGGGGCCATTTTCAATGGCATAGGCTCTATCAAAAGGAAAACATTGCCCGGTTTCAACGGTTACTGTGTCTAGATCTTCAGCGGATAGTCCTTTAACTGGATAACGATGGAGAGAATGAACAGAGATTTGCTCTTGATTTATATTATTGCCATCATCGCCGCTCTGGCTTGTCATTTTTTTATCCTCTCAGCTTTAGGCTGATTTTAAGACTGCTGTACTTTCTTCTTATTTTTAGCATTTATTTTTGCATAATGCCTCTTTAATTCGTTTCTTGGCAACATATATAATTATTAGGGTCAAAATGATTGCCTTAATGGGATTATTTGACGCAGATCATATTTAAATTACATAAAAACACATAACTGTTTAGACACATGAAATTTGCCTTTCAAAGGGAATTTTTTGTGGGCATGAAGAGGCAGAACAAATGAAACAAGAACGTTATACGGACCGCGCAAAGACCATTGTTCAAGCGGCGCAACAAGAAGCGCTTGCTAATGATCATCAACAATTCACTCCCCTTCATTTACTTAAAGCTCTCCTGGAAGACCAGGATGGCCTTACTGTTAATTTGATTACCAAAGCTGGCGGCAACGCGCAGCTTATTAATGCGCAAGTGAGTGCTGCTCTTTCTAAAATACCCAAGGTTAGTGGCTCTGGTGCGGGGCAACTTTACATCGCGCCTGATATGGCGAAGCTTTTTAAGGCTGCTGAAGAGGTTGCTGATAAAGCTGGTGACAAGTTTGTTACTTCTGAGCGCTTATTGCTTGCAGCATGCCTTGAAGCTTCTAGTGAAGCAGGGCGCATTTTATCTGCTGGTGGGATTACCGCTCAAAAATTAAATGAAGCGATTAATGATATTCGCAAAGGGCGAACAGCTGATACGCAATCAGCCGAAGAGGGGTTTGACGCACTAAAACGCTTTGCTAGGGACCTCACCGAAGAAGCGGCCAATGGTAAGCTCGACCCGGTGATTGGGCGCGAGGAAGAAATTCGCCGCACAGTGCAAGTGCTGTCTCGTCGCTCGAAGAACAATCCGGTTCTTATTGGTGAACCTGGTGTTGGTAAAACAGCGATTATTGAAGGGTTGGCTCTTCGGATTGTTAATGGCGATGTGCCTGAGAGCCTTAAAGGGAGACAACTTCTCTCGCTTGATATGGGCGCGTTGATTGCTGGTGCGAAATATCGCGGTGAATTTGAAGAACGGCTTAAGTCAGTTCTTTCTGAAGTGAAAGCTGCAGAAGGTGGAATTGTGCTCTTTATTGATGAGATGCACACCCTTATTGGCGCTGGTAAAACTGATGGCGCGATGGATGCCTCTAACTTGCTTAAGCCTGCATTAGCGCGCGGTGAGTTGCACTGTGTTGGTGCAACGACATTGGATGAATATCAAAAGCATGTTGAAAAAGATGCTGCCCTTGCGCGGCGTTTCCAGCCGGTGTTTGTCTCTGAGCCAACTGTTGAAGACACGATTTCTATCTTGCGTGGCTTGAAGGAAAAATACGAGCTCCATCACGGTGTGCGGATTTCTGACAATGCGCTGGTGGCCAGTGCTACTCTTTCTAACCGCTATATCACTGACAGATTTTTGCCGGACAAGGCGATTGACCTGATGGATGAAGCCGCGAGCCGTTTGCGCATGCAGGTTGAATCAAAACCGGAAGAGCTTGATGAACTTGATCGCAAGATCATTCAGCTGAAAATTGAGCGTGAAGCTTTATTGAAAGAAAATGATGAAGCTTCGAAAGAGCGCTTGAAAAAGCTCAGTGAAGAACTTGCGAACTTTGAAGAGCAATCTCGTGCGCTCACCGAGCGGTGGGCAAGTGAGAAGGCGAAGCTTTCTGATGCCAATAAAGTGAAAGAGCAGCTTGACCAAGCACGCATTGAGCTTGAGCAAGCCCAGCGCGCTGGTGACTTGGCCAAAGCTGGTGAGCTTTCTTATGGTGTGATCCCTGAGCTTGAGAAGCAACTCGCTGATAGTGCGAATACCGAGACGCCTTCTGACCTGATGGTGAATGAGGTGGTTCGCGAATCTGATATTGCGGGCGTTGTCTCTCGCTGGACGGGTGTGCCAGTTGACAAAATGCTTGAAGGTGAGCGTGAGAAGCTTCTTAAGATGGAAGAAGCGATTGGCACTCGTGTGATTGGCCAGGAAGATGCGGTCAAATCGGTTTCAACGGCTGTTCGCAGAGCACGGGCTGGTCTACAAGACCCGAACCGGCCGATTGGTTCTTTCATGTTCCTCGGCCCAACTGGTGTTGGTAAGACAGAGCTGACAAAAGCTTTGGCAGAATTTCTCTTTGATGATGACACGGCGATGGTTCGCATTGATATGTCTGAATTTATGGAGAAACATTCGGTGGCTCGGCTCATTGGGGCGCCTCCTGGGTATGTTGGTTATGAAGAAGGCGGTGTGCTCACTGAAGCTGTGCGCCGGCGGCCTTACCAGGTGATCTTGTTTGATGAGATTGAAAAAGCTCACACTGATGTCTTTAATGTGCTCTTGCAAGTCTTGGATGATGGTCGCTTGACAGATGGTCAGGGACGGACCGTTGATTTCCGTAATACGCTTATCATTATGACATCTAACCTTGGTTCTGAGCATCTGGTTACGCTTAAAGAAGAAGATGATGTTGAGCTGGTTGAAGCGAAAGTAATGCAGGAAGTTCGTGGGCATTTCCGCCCTGAATTTCTCAACCGTGTGGATGAGGTGATCTTATTCCATCGTTTGAAGCGGGCTCAGATGGCAGCGATTGTGACCATTCAACTGAAGCGTTTACAAAAGCTCTTGGACGAGCGCCAGCTCACACTCGAGCTTAGCGAGACTGCCACTGAGTGGCTTGCGAATAAAGGCTATGACCCTGCTTATGGTGCACGGCCCTTAAAGCGTGTTATTCAAAAACAAGTTCAAGACCCCTTGGCTGAGAAGATCCTCGGCGGCGAGGTGATCGACGGGCAAACCATCAAAGTTGATGTAGCTGATGGTGAGTTGAGTTTTGAAAGTAATTAATTAGATTTCGTGCAAAGTCCCTCGCTGACGCTCAGTTTACTTTGCACGAGGAACGATATGGTTTTGAACCACCTAGGGAAGCCCTTTACAATCTCTCTAGGTGGTTCATCTCTTTTTCTATTTTAGTGAATGACTATAAACCTCTCCGAATTGCAAGAAACTATCCAGGCTTTTTGCGCCGGTGATGACTAGGTTTGTTTCGCTTTTATCGAGGGCCATGTTGGTGACGAAGCGTAAGCCAGTGTGGAGGCTTTTTTGGTATTTTCCATTAGCCTTATAAACATAGATGCGGCCTCTGGCGTATTCGGCGATGTAGATGGTGCCGTTTTTTGAAATTTCTATGCCGTCTGGTCCTGTATATTCTGGGTCTCTATTTCTAAAGGGGGGGACGTTTTTAAAGTTGGTGAAGAGTGTTTTAGTGCCAATTTTTCCTTTTCCTAAGAGCGGGTATTTGATCACTTGTTTGGCCAAGTGCTCTGAGACATAGAGCTCGTTTTTATAAATCGCGATGCCGTTGGGGTAGATGAGGTTCTCGGCGATTTTTGTAACGACGCCTTCTTTGCTTAGATAAAAGATTAGTCCCATGGGTTGTAGCTTCTTGTCGAAATGCCCAGGGGCTGTCAGGTATACACCGCCCTGCCCGTCACTTATGCAGTCGTTGGGGTGGAAGATCGCAATGCCCTCTTTGCTCTTTTTAATAGAACGGAGCGTTTTACCTTTCCGATCAACAATGATCAGCTCATCGCTTAAGTGGCAGAGGATGACAAATTTGTTTGATTGATAGCGTGCCAGAGATGTTGGGCCGCAACCTTTTTTATAGAAGAAGGGGCTAGCCCCCTTTATTGAGCTTTTTTTTTAAGTGCTTCGCTTGAGACTTTCATCACTCTGTTGCGGGTCATTTCTGTGTAGTACAAATCACCATCTATGAACACAGGGCCTTCAGGGTAAGCAGCTTGTTTTTCGATTATTACTCTTTGCCCGTTTTTAGCTTCTGCTGGCTGAGTGCCCGCAAAAGTTACGCTTAAAAGACATGCAACGCTTAGGAGAATGGCTAGCAGAGTATTAAGCTGCGTGGCTGGTTTTTGGGTCTCTGATTTTGGGCGGGCGAAGATGACGATGGCCATTGCCAGGATAAGAAACACAGAAAGTGACATGGTGAGAGACCGTGTGCCAAAATTGGGGATGAGATAAAAAGAGGTCAGCAGTGTGCCAAAAATATTGCCCGCAGTAGAGACAGCAAACACCGTGCCTGACGTGCGGCCTGCGTGTTCAACATCCATCAAAGTGCGGCGGATGGCGACAGGTGAGAAGGTTGAGAGGCAAGCAACTGGAGGCCCTGTGACAATGAGTGCACCAACGAGGGCACCGAGCTTTACATCTTCAATAGCTGTGATGACGATTTCCATCATCGGATCAATGAATTGGGGTAAGGCGATCATATAGAGAGCAGAGATGAATATCATTGCTTCCAAAAGCCAGCCGGATTTATGCTTATCTGCATTATAGCCGCCCAGGAAATAACCGCCCATCATAGCTAGCAGAACAACAGAAATGAGGGCTGCCCATGTGAAGATTGTTCCACCGAAATAGGGATTAAGATAGCGTGATGCCAGCATTTCTAAGGACATGATCACAGCACCAACCGTGAAGGCTGCGATGAGCATCATGATAAAGGAAAGCGAATTATTGTTATTTTTATTCGGCATTTAACGGCCCCGTTTTTCATTGTGGGTTTTGATTGTCTTTAGCATATTTACTGGTGCGAAATCATCAGTCAGCGGTTTGGTTTTGGTATTATAATCTAAGAGCATCGCGCGTTTTTGAATGAGGTCTGGCAAAGCATAACGGAATTTATGGGTCTCTTGCAATTTGGTTGCTTTATCAATGACACTCTCAATTGACTTTTTCTCTCCATCATAAGCAATGGCCACAATATTGCCGCCGCCTCTATAAACATCCACATGGTCAAACACTGAAGAGATGGTTGCGATGGCGCTATCATAAAGCATGGTTGATGGCTCGATATTTTGCACCATGACGCCACCTTTACTGAGGCGTTTTTTGGCTAACTTAAAAAACTCTTTGGTCATGAGATGAAAAGGAACGAATTGTCCTCTGTACGCGTCGACAAAGATGATGTCGTGTTTTTGTTTTTTACGCAAAATATGCATGCGGCCGTCAAGTTCAGAGATAATGAAATTTTCACTTTGCTTGCCGTTTTCTTTAAAGCCGTAATATTTTCTCGACAAGCGTACAATTTCAGGATCGAGCTCAACAGCGACAATTTTTGCTTTGGGCAATGATTTATGAAGGTACCAGCTGGTTGAGCCGCCACCCATGCCGATCATGAGAAATGAGTTTAAGTTTTTCGGGTATGCCAAGCCGATGGTGAAGCTCTTGGTATATTCAACTGGGAGCTCTGTTAAATCGTCAGGATTGCGGCGACTTTCAACATAGCGACGGCTCTTATGACCGAATGCAAGGGTGATATAGGGTGTTTGTTTGTAGATATAGATGGTGTTGTAGGGACTTTCGACTTTTTCCAAGAGCTTTTCAGCCTTTAACGGGGCTGAGAGTGGTAAAAGAAGGGATAATGACACAAGGAAAAATGCTAATTTATTCTTCATTTTCAAATACTAACCATCAATTTTTGACAAATCTTATGAAGATTTTTGTCGTAAGGTTTTAAAATCAATTTCTTTCCCTCAATAGAGCTATTTCTTGACAACATTGCAATAATTTAATCTTCCCTGATATGGAAATTTCTTCACAGATATTTTATACTTTGGCTTAAATTATGAAATTTTCAGCACTTTGGAGGGTTTTTAAAATGCGCGGTCTGGCTTCTTTTATTTTGACTGTAGTTTTGCTACTTCCTTTCTCATCATCAGGGTATGCAAAGAGAGTGGCACTTGTTGTTGGTAATGACAGTTATGTCAATGTGCCAAAGCTCGCCAAGGCGCAGAATGACGCTGATAGTATTTCCAAAAAATTGAAAGACCTAGGCTTTCAGGTTCATTTACATAAAGACCTAAACCGGCGTGGGTTTAATCAACAATTACAGAAATTTCTCTCTTCCCTACAAGCCGGCGATGAAGCGCTTTTCTTCTTTGCGGGGCACGGTGTTGAAATTCGCGGGCAGAATTACCTGCTTCCCACTGATATTCCTAATGCTGAACCTGGCCAGGAAGCATTTGTGAAAAGTGAGGCGATTGGGGTGAATTATGTTCTTAATGAAATTGGTCGGCGCAAAGTGCGTATGACAATGCTGATTTTGGATGCTTGCCGGAATAACCCTTTTCAAAAATCAGGCACACGGAGCCTTGGGCGCACACGCGGCCTTGGCACCATGGAAGCGCCACCAGAGGGAACGTTTATTCTTTATTCTGCCGGGTTTGGGCAATCTGCGCTTGATCGTTTGAGTGATAGTGACCCGCATCCAAATTCAGTTTTCACTCGGACTTTGGTGCCATTGCTCTCCAAGCCAGGGTTAAAACTTTCTGACACAGCAAGGCAAGTGCGCCGCAAAGTTATGAAGCTTGCGTCAACCGTTAGCCATGAACAGCGCCCTGCTTACTATGATGAAGTGCTTGGTGATTTTTATTTCACTCCTCCGGCTGCTGGTCTTGTTGAACATTCAACACCACAAAAGCTAATCACGAAAAGACCTGCTGTTAGTATTCAAGGCGGGGGGACTTGTGGGGTTTGGCCGCAAATTGCAACGTCTGCTACTTACGCGCAAGTTGAAGCATTTTTAGCTGAATGTAAAACGGGTATTTACTCAACTTTAGCGAAAGCACGTTTGGAAGAGTTGAAGGTGAAACAACCTAATAAAGCTCTAGCTTTGTTACCGCCTGTTATTAAGACACCAAAGAAGGTTTCTAAAAATGCGCAGGCCATTTTCACTAGAGCCTGGAATATTTTTAATGGGCGCAACGGTGAGACAAAAGACCATTACAAAGCCGTTCGACTTTATAAACAAGCTGTTTCAATGGGGCATAAAAGCGCCATGGTTAATCTTGGCTATTCGCTTGAAAATGGTTTTGGTATTCAAAAAGATATTGTGAAAGCTGCGCAACTGTACAAACGAGCCGCGGAACTTGGTGAAGCTCAAGGTATGACCAATCTTGGCTATATGTATGAACATGGCAAGGGCATCACCCTAGACTTAAAAGAAGCAGCCAATTGGTACAAGAAATCAGCTTTGGCTGGTAACTATAATGGCATGACGAATTTTGGTTATATGAATGAAACAGGCCGCGGCATACCGGTTAATTTCAAGGCGGCTGTTAAGTGGTATCGCAAAGGTGCTGATGGAGGGATTGCTCGGGCTAAAAACAATCTTGCTTATATGTACCTTTATGGGCGCGGTGTGAAGAAAAGTGAGCGCACCGCATGGTCTTTATATAAAGCGGCAGCTGACCAGGGCTTTGCTAACTCTAACTATATGCTTGGCTATATGAGATTGCTTGGCAAAGGCGTGAAGCGCAATGATAAAAAGGCGGCAAAGTGGGTATTTAAAGCGCTGCAAGGTAAGCATAAATTTGCCGTGAAAGAAATGACTACGAACTCTGCTGGCTGGTCATTAGTCTTTAGAAGAGAACTACAAAGATTGATGGCCAATGCTGGTTATTATAGTGGTTCGCTTGATGGGAAATTCGGCCCTGAAACTTTTAATGCTGTGCGTAGTGTGGCCGGACAATAAATTTTCTATCTTACTTAGAGATTTTACCCGGAGGGTGCTTTAGGTAGCATCCTCCGTTGTTTATTGGCTATTTATTCATCGTGTCAATTTCCTTTACCACCTAAACCGAAAGGTATATATCTATTTGTAAATCATTTCCTTTTCAGGAAAGAAACATGTTGGGGGTATTATGGAACGTCTTTTCAACCGTGTTTTCTCTGTTCAAATTTTTCGCTTAAGTATTCTCTTTTTATTTTCATTTTCTTTAGCTGGATGTTCTGAACCTGAGCCGCCTCAAAAAGCAGAGGTTGTTCGCTCTATCAAGCATATGACTTTAAAATCAAAGGCCGTTAATCAAGCGCGGTTAATTGCTGGGGTAATTACACCTGCTGTGAGCACTAAGGTGGCTTTTGAAATTTCAGGTCAGATTGTTAAATTAAATGTTGCTGTAGGTGACCGGGTGAAAAAAGGGGATGTCTTGGCTGAAATTGACCCTCAAACCTACAAACTGAGAGTTCAAAGTGCTGAAGGCAATTTAAAAAGTGCACTTGCGCGTTTGGCTGATGCTGAGAAAAAGTTTGAACAGCAACGCAAGCTTTATCAAAAGAAATTCACCACGAAGACTGAGTTTGATAGCTCCTTGGCGACACTAGAAAGTGCCCGCAGTGAAGTTTCCATTCAAGACAGTTCCTTGAAAATTGCCAAGCGTGACCTTTCTAAAACATCTCTACAAGCGCCCTTTGATGGTGCGATTTCTGAAAAATCGGTTGAAGTTTTTGAAGAGGTGACTGCAGGGAAAGAGATTGTCACTTTGCATACTGAAGATAATTATGAGGTTGATGTATCGCTCCCAGAAACTTTGGTCAATGAAGTTTCTATTGGTAATGAAGTTGATGTAAAGCTCTCTATTGGTATTAGCGCTCCCATTAAGGGATATGTCAAAGAGATTAGCTCACAAGCTGGCCAGGCCAATGCCTTTCCTGTGACGATTGGATTAAGTGAAAGAGTTGACAAATTGCGGCCTGGTATGAGCGCAGAAGTAACGTTTAAGTTTCAGCAAGATTTAGGTGTGCCGACTTTTGCCGTTCCCACCTCAGCTGTTTTACCAAGTGGTGAACCGGAAAAAGCTTATGTTTTCATTTTTAATAAAGAGAAAAAGTTTGTAGAACGGCGCGAAGTAAAAGTCGTGAACATCCGTGATAATGACCTTCTCATTGCAGGACAAGTGAAAGATGGGGATATTATAGCAACAGCTGGTGTCTCTTTCCTTTATGACAAACGCCCTGTGCACCTTCTTCAATAGCTGAAAGGTTTTTTCCATGCGGAACTTAACAGCCTTTGCCTTAAATAATAGAACTTTGGTTTTGCTTTTTGTGGTGCTTGTCTTATTTGCAGGACCTTTTAGTTTCACCTCTCACCCTTCTAGAGAAGATCCTGAAATCACAATTCGAACAGCTTTGATCACGGCGCAGTTTGAAGGGATGTCTCCTACGCGCATTGAAAATCTTATCACACGTAAGATAGAAGAAAAGCTGCGTGAAATTCCTGAAGTCGAGCACATTATCTCGACCGTTCAAAATGGAGTAACGATTATTCGTGCAAACGTTTATGAACGCTATAGTGATATGGATCCTATTTGGCAGGATTTGCGTAATAAAATGGAGGATGTGAAAGGGGATTTACCCAGCGGAACGCAGGGGCCTTTTGTGAATGATGATTATGGTGAAGTGGCTATGGCCACCATTGCATTGACAGCAGAAGGCTTTAGTTTGGCTGAAATGCGCACAAAGGCCAAGTTCTTACGCAATCAGCTTTATCGAGTTGGTGGGGTGAGGAAAGTTTCTCTTTTTGGGGTAGAGCCTGAGCGTATTTTTGTTGAGGTTGATAATATTCGCCTTGCTCAATATGGCGTTCGCGCTTCGGATATTACTGATGCGATTAGTCGCCAAAATATTGTTTTGCCTGGTGGTATCATTCAAGCCAATGGCGATTCCTTTTATGTGGAGCCTACTGGAAATTTTGAAAATTTAGAGCAGCTTGAAAATTTACAGATCAAAATTCCGGATAAAACTGGCCAGGTGGCCTATTTAAAAGATATTGCAAAAATCACCCGCGGCTTTGCAGACCCGCCCAAGTCGCCAGCTTTTTTTAATGGCAAAAAAGCGATTGTTCTTTCGGTTTCAATGATTGATCAATTCGATAGCTTTAAATTTGCAGAGGATTTAAAAGCCAAGACAGCTGAACTTGAACAGGGTTTGCCTATTGGCTATCAGTTTAACTATATCACTTTCCAACCGAATGAGATTGAAGTTGCGGTAAGCGGCGTGATGAACAATCTTTATCAAACGATTGCGATTGTTCTCATCGTGGTGATGGTTTTTCTAGGCTGGCGCACAGGCCTTTTGGTGGGGGCGATGGTGCCTTTGGTCATGCTTCTTTCTATACTTGTGATGCGTGTTATTGGCATTGAGCTGGAGCGCATGTCGCTTGCCACACTGATTATTGCGCTTGGTCTTTTGGTTGATAATGGCATTGTGATTGCTGAAGATATCAGCCGCCGATTGGCTGAAGGGGAAGAACGTTTGAAGGCTGTGATTGCATCTGGGCGAGAAATGTCGATGCCTTTGCTTTCTTCCAGTTTAACCACTGTGTTTGCTTTTATGCCGTTGATGCTGGCTGATAGTACAGCTGGTGAATATACGCGCTCAATTTCTCTTGTCATTGCGATTGCGCTTCTTGGGTCTTGGGTGATGGCCATGACAGCGATGCCGCTCTTTTGTTATTGGTTTCTAAAACCGGGTAAACTCATTGATGATAGTCATTATGAAACACAGCCCTTTTACCGGATTTATCGCACCATTCTCGATAAAATACTGAGCTTTAGATTTGCATTTTTAGGTTTGGTTTTGTTGACACTGTTTGGTGGCATCTCGCTTTTTGCTTATGTGCCGAAAGTTTTCTTCCCAGCATCAGAGCGCACACAGTTGCAAATTTTGGTTGATGCGCCTGTTGGCAGCAATAGTTACCTTACACTTTCAGCCGTAAAACCATTGCAAAACTGGTTATTAGATAAATCCAAAAATCCCGAGATCGTCAATCATATTGCTTATGTGGCCGGTGGCGGGCCTCGTTTTTATCTCGGGCTAGACCCGAATGACTCTGACCCGTTCCGTGCTTTTTTGGTTGTGAATGTGAAAGAGCCTTCAGACATTTTACCTTTGCTTGAAAAGGTGAGGGTTTTTGCAAATCACTCTATGCCAGAAGTGAGAGTGACACCCAAGCCTATGTCTATGGGACCTGGAGAAGCAGGGTTGGTTGAATACCGTGTTGTTGGGCCTGATGCTAAAATTTTAAAATCACTATCTGAGCGTATTATGGCTGGTATTCGTAATATTCCTGGTTCTCGTAACATTAAAGATGATTGGGAGAACCCGACTGTTAAAATCATTGTTGATATTGATCAGGCTCGAGCACGGCGAGCTGGTGTGACTTCTGAACAAGTTGCGAATGCTTTGAATGCCAGCCTTGCTGGCACGACCGTTTCTGGTTACCGAGAAGGGGACCAGACGATACCTGTGATTTTACGAGAAAAAGGTTTGGCGCGGCATAATATTGATCGGTTGCGTACGCTGAATATTGGAGTGGAAAATGGTAACCCTATTCCGCTTTTACAAATCGCTACATTTAGAGGGCAGCCAGAATATTCTCTCATGCAGCGCAGAGACCTTGAGCGCACGATTACTATTTCAGCTGTGAATAAAAACATGACAGCTGCGGAGCTAGATACAGCTCTCACACCATTGTTGTCTAAGATCGAAGCAGAGTTGCAACCTGGCTATGAAATTGAAAAGGGTGGCGAGTTAGAAAGTTCTGCCAAAGCACAAGGCTCGTTATTTGCTTATATGCCGCTTGCCTTTGCGCTCATAATCCTGGTGCTTGTAGCGCAATTTGATAGTTTCAAGCGGCCTTTGATTATCTTACTCACCATTCCCCTTGTGATCACCGGTATATCTGTCACTCTCTTTGTTGCACCGAATGCCAATTTCAGCTTCATGGCTATATTAGGGCTTTTGGCGTTGGCTGGCATTGTGATTAATAACGCTATTGTGCTGATTGACCGAATTGAAAAAGAGAGAGAGGAGGGAGCTTTAGTGCGAGATGCAATATTAAGTGCTTCGGTCACACGGCTCAAACCGATTTTAATGACCACGGCAACCACAGTGCTTGGACTTTTACCGATTATACTGGCACGAGATGTATTATTTTATGATTTAGCTTTAGTTATTTCTGGTGGGATGATTGCGGGAACGGTTTTAACGCTTGGTGTGGTGCCTGTGCTTTATAGTTTATTTTTCTGGCAGACGAAGTCTGACGCGTAATTTCATACTCATAATACGGCCAGCTTCTTGACAATTTTAGAAGCTGGCCGTTCTTTTTTTTACTAATCCATTTCACTGCCTCATTTTTTTCACAGTGCCGGTTTATGTAGCTTTCCAAGCTACGTAAGCGAACTTCACTTCAACGGTTTGTGATTCTTATTCACATCTCCTACAGTCCTGATCATTTTGATGATTTCAGCTTCTGTATAGGGAAGGTTTTTCTCACTGTAGTTTACCAAGGATATAGCTTAGTTAGGTAGAGCATCAGGTTATTACCCTGACGGTTGGAGGTTCGAGTCCTTCTATCACACTGCGTCTGTAAAACGCATCAGCCTTTTAAGCTGACTTTAATACTATTCTTGGTTCGGAAACGGGCTTGTGATTTTGAGGGTTCTTTTTTAAAGAGCTTGCTCTTTTTAAGGGGGCTTGATTGATCACCTTAAATGATATGCCGCAGTTTCATGATGACGATAACGCGCTGAGGCCTAAGCTTTTCTTTTGCTTTGCTTTTGAAGAGCTTGCACCTTGGATGCTTTGATTGTCCGCTCTGAAAATGCCGTTTGAGTTTTTGCCGCTCGTTTTCGGATCTTTATTTTTAATTGAACAAAATAGCGCTTAAGCGCGACAGATATGAAATCTAATGATTTTTATCTGCTGAAATTTTTAACACTAAACTGAACGCGGTTAAATTTATGGACCTTTAAGGTTGCCCACGAGCAACCGGCCGAAAGCATCCGAATTAATGAGGGTAAAGTTATGGGACTTATTGATTGGATTTTTGGAATGAAACGGTTTCTTGTTCATGAAAATGAGCGGGTTATCACTCTTTATAAAGGCAAGGTAAAACGTATCCTTGGGCCAGGGGAGTATGCGCTTCCTAACCGGCGCAACCGTTTGACCATAGCGCGCTATGATATCGTTACGGAGCCGTTTTTTGCTTCTAATCTCACCAGAGCGATTATGAGCAAAATTCCAGATCAAGCTAAGACACACTTAACAACCATTCAAACATCCACCACAGAAGTGGCAATGATTGAACGGGATGGACAACTTTACAGTGCGCTTGGCCCTGATGAGAAGGTTTATGTTTGGAATGATTCTGGCCCGTGGTCTGTTTCCAAAATTGATGTCTCAAAAGACTTTTCTGTTTCTCCAACACTAATGAAACGGTCTGGTATTTCTCGGATCGTGAATTACTTTTACGTGAAAGAAGTTTTGGATGGGCAAGTGGCGCTTGTTTATATTGATGGTGCGTATGACCGCAAGCTCGGGCCTGGCCTTCATGGGTTTTGGCGCATTGGTAAATCTGTTGTGTTTAAAATTATAGACACGCGGCGCCAGTCTCTTGATGTTGGCAGCCAAGAAGTTTTAACGAAAGACCGTGTAACCATTCGTGTGAACATTGCGGCTGACTACAAGGTTGTTGACCCTTTATTGGCGACAACAAAGGTCAAAGACTTTGAAGATGCGCTTTATAGGTCTCTTCAATATGCGTTTCGCAAAACACTTGGGTCTTTAAGCCTTGACCAGATTTTGGAAAAGAAGGTCTCTATTGATGCGGATGCATCACAAAGGATCAAAACTGAAATGGCTGAAATGCCAAAAACAATTGCATAATAAATACAGCTAAAATGAATCACTTGCAGCAAAAACCCAGAAGTGATTGTGTGTTGCCATTCTTTTTTTGTTTTAGGCAGGGCTGGTTTAAAAATCAAATAGAGAACGTAAAAAGCAATGGAGGCAAAAAAGAAGCGCATGTTCAACAAAGTAAATGGCGCGGCGCTCTTTAACCCTAATTTTGCAAATGTAAAGCCGCCTGCCCATAAGAGAATAAAAATTAGGGGGGCAGCTTTTATAAAGAGGGTTGAAGTTGATTTGCTATCACCATTTGGCAATGACATTGGATTGATCGTTTCTTTGAAGCTTTGAGTTTTCAGATCGTTTTAGGTGATTAAGTTTACTTAATTATAGTGAGCGCGAGTGCTGAGATTTGTAAAGAAACAATAGTGGGTATGTCATTTTAAGAGTTAATACTGAGGCTCTCTTCGACAATGGCTGAGGGGAACCAGATGGAAAATGTTGTGCCTTCTCCAACTGTACTTTCAACATTAATCTCTCCGCCCATGCGGGTGATCAATGTTTGTGATATTGAAAGCCCAAGACCAGTGCCTTCACTTTGCTTAGTGGTAAAGAATGGATCAAAGGCACGTTTTAAAACATCTTCTGACATGCCTTTACCTGTATCAGAGATTTCAATGAGGACGCCACTTTTCCCACCCTCATTTTTATCTGCGCAATTCAAAGTAAGGGTTCCGCCATCTTCCATAGAGTGAATGGCATTCACAATAAGATTGATAAGCACTTGCTGAAACTCTGTTCTATTAATTAAAACGGGGTTTACCGAATTTGAGTTTCTTTCTACTTTTATAAGCGTTTTATTTAGCAAGTGCTGAACCAAGAGTAAACAATCTGTCATGACGTCATCAACCATATGCTGGTCGTGATAACCAGCGAATTCTTCTGGTCTTGCGAATTGCAAGAGTTTGCTCACAATAAGATTGATTGAATGAACTTGCTCATCTATGAGCCTGAACTCCGTGATGACTTGATTGGTTTCTTCTCCCAGCACTTCTCGAATGACATCCATATTGCCTTGAATAACAGCTACAGGATTATTTATTTCATGAGCAACGCCAGCTGTGATTTCACCGATTGCAGCTAGTTTTTCAGATATAACCAATTGTTTGGTGGTTGATTCTAATTGTTTGTTGGCTGCTTGTAACTCTGCAGTTCGCTCTTCAACACGCTTGTTAAGCTCTTCGGCCCAATTTCTTAATTGCTTATCTCTTTGTTGAAGTAGATCTAATAATTCGTCTAGGTGATTTGCCACTTTGCCAATTTCATCCCCACTTTTAACAGGGCCTGTCCTTGCACTCATATTACCATCTTCAACATCTAGAATGGTGGAGACCATGCGCTCTAGAGGTTTGAAGATACCACGGACCCAATAGAGGAAAATGGGAACAGAGATTAGTGTGACCACTAAGAAAATTGCAACCAGGATGAGGAGAGTTGTGTACTTTTCCGTTTGGAACGGTTTATCCAGAAAGCCAACATATAGCATTCCAACCCGCTTGCCGTTGCTATCTATAATCGGTTCATAGGCTGAGATATACCAATCATTTACCACAAAGGCGCGGTCCAACCAGACTTTGCCTTTATCCAAAACTGTTTCGCGAACAATGGCGGATACTCTTGTGCCCAGCGCTCGTTTGTTTTCAAACAGGCGAACGTTTGTACTTACGCGCACATCATCCAAGAACAAAGTGGTTGTGCCTTGGCTGCCAAAGGGGAGACTTGCTTGTTGATAGACAAGGGCGTTGATTGTGTCGATGAAATCGAGGTTTCTATTGAGAAGGATGCCGCCGACTAAAGCCGCCTTTTCGCCATTTATGGTAACCGGTGTTGCGGTTTGCACCATCATGCCGCGCGTTTCAATTTTTCTATTTGTTGGAACTGCTGCTTTGGTTGGTATTATTTTAATGGTCGCTTGATTGGCAAGCTCAGGTGACAAAAAGGAAAGCTGCTTTGAATTATAAATATCAATGCTGGTTGCGGGTTCACCTTTTAATGCTTTTTGTATAACTGACCAAAGCTTTGGTAATGTTCGATTTTTTGTTCTAAACGCGGATGAAATGATTTCTCCATTTTCTTTGACCAGATAGAGGAAATCAAATTCAAGTTTGTTGCGGCTTTTTTGCAAGAAAAAGGAGAGCTCTTTATCTACATTGTTTTTAACAACATCTACAAATTTCGCAGAAGCTCCAACGGCTTGTATTTTCTCACCGCTATTTTCTAAAATTCGATTGAGATATTGGCGTGCGATTGTCAAATCGCCATTTACTTTGGAGATTAGAAGATTATCAAACTGGCCGGACCAACGATAAATAGAAAAGCCCATTAGTAAGGGCGATACAAGCAGAATTGGAAGCAGTGCGACAAGAAGTAGGCGCAAGCGAACGGATTTATCGACATCCGGGATCGCAAGTTTGAACTTTTTTGGCGCTAAATTAAACATTTTTAAAATTTACACTTTGAGGGAAAACTCTCTCTCTTGCTTCCTTTCTTCTCATTTTTACTTTTTACTTATTTCCTTTTAAATCAAACTTCCCATTGGGCACACTTACGGTCAATTGTTTTTCTTGAAATTCCTAACCTTCTAGCGGCTTCAGCTCTGTTGCCATTGGAATCATCCAAGACTTTTAGGATATGTCGTTTTTCAACTTTATCCATTCGTTCCGAATTCAAATCTTCTTTGCTGGTGTTTTTCGTTTGGAATTGCGTTGGATAGGCGCCTAAGATAAGAGAACGCTCGATGAAATTACGTAACTCTCTTACATTGCCTGGCCATTCCATATTCCCCAGACCATCTAGCACTGTTTTCGTAAGTGGTAGAGTTTGCACGCCTAATTCCTTTGAGAACTTTTCGACAAACATTTCGGCTAATTCTTTAATATCCCCTCTTCTTTGTCTTAGGGGGGGCATAGCAATATGCATGATGTTGAGACGATAGAATAAATCAGAACGGAAACGCCCTTCTTCGACCTCTAATGGTAAATCTGCGTTGGTTGCAAAAACAAACCTAACATTGACGGGTACTTCGCGCTCAGAGCCAACTGGTCTAATTTTCTTATCTTCAATTGCACGCAATAATTTACTTTGCATGCTCATTGGTAATTCTGCAATTTCATCAAGGAATAACGTGCCGCCGCTTGCGTATGAGAATAGCCCTTCTCTTCGGCTGGGAGAGTCGTTTGAAGATTCTTTTAATTGACCGAAAAATTCACTTTCAATCATATCCTCAGCGATGGCGGCACAATTAACGGGCACAAATGGTTGATCAGCCCTATCTGATAAGGAATGAAGAGTACGAGCAGCGATTTCCTTGCCTGAACCAGACTCACCGGTGATGAGCACTGAAGTGGGCATAGGAGCGACCCGTTCTAAGGTTTTTCTGATTTCAGTTATCGCTTTAGAAGACCCTAGCAGGCGATTATATTGACTATCCTCATTTGAGTTGGCTTCCAACTCATACCTCAATAGGAAATTCTCTCGGCGAAGACGAATACGATCTAGGCAGCGGGCGACAGCATTTAAAATTTGATTTGAGCGAAATGGTTTGAGGACAAAATCTACGGCGCCAGCTTGAAGTGCACGAATGGCTGTTTCTAAATCTGCGTAAGCGGTTATTAAAATGGCATCAGCGAAGAAACCAACACTTCTTTGCTCAACCAACCATTCGACACCGCTTTGTCCTTTCATAATGTTATCAAGGATAACCACATCGAAATGGCCTTTATCAAGCGCTAAAGATGCTTCTTTTGTGTTTGAGGCCTCTACAACTTCTTTGCAGCGGGGCTTTAACATTTTGACTAGGAAATTACGAATGCCGGGCTCATCATCGACAATCAGAATGGAGGCTTGAGATAACCAGGGGCCAAATTCAAGATTTTGGCCTTCTTTATAATTCGTTTTTATAGGCACTATTTTTTGCTGGTCGGGCATTCAAATTGCTCCCGTTTAATAGAATAACTCTAAACTCACTATGCTTAGCATTTATACTATTTGCAAGTCTCTAGAACTATTATTCTTAAAAAGTAATTTGAAGATTAAAGCATTAATCGGGGGAAAATTCATGAACATAAAATGTTGGTTGCTAAAATTTAACTTTCATAGCTCTAAATCATACAAAAATCGCTTTCTATTACATATTCTTTCATTGTAATAAAAACGTATTTTACTTAACAATCGCGCAAAACCAATTGATCAAAAAGGTTAAGAACTTGATACCATTACAGCTTTCAAGAATGCAGGCATATTTTTCTTATGATGATGACCTCTTAAGACGCATCATGTTTTTAATTCTTCTTATGATGCCAAGTCTAATTATAATTGGGCGCTCTCCGCTTGATGTTGCTGCTACTGTTATCGCTGTATGTTTTCTTATTTACTCACTTTATTGGAAAGATTTTAACTGGTTAAAAAGTCAGTGGGTTATTGCAGCTTTGTGTTTCTGGCTCTTTACCGTTTTCAATAGTCTTCAGGCCTTTGATGTTAGCATTGCACTTAAAAGGTCGCTTCCCTACATTCGCTTCCCAATTTTCGCTATTGCAGTCTCTTACTGGATTATCCGTAGAGAACAAGATTTGAAGCTCTTTGTTTATGCTTTTCTTGCAACGTTAGCTTTCTCAGTTGCAGACGGATTATTTGAGTATATTGTAGGAGTAGACTTTGCTGGGAACCCACGCATTCCTGGTCGGCTTTCTGGTCCTTTTGAGATCAGTACGTTGGGCACATTTCTCACAAAAATGGGCATTCCGATAATGTTAGCTTTTTTTGCTTTTGCCCCTATTAGAAATAAATTGAAATATACGGCTCTATCATTTTCTTTTATTATGGTTGTAACGATTTTAATGGCCGGGGAAAGAATGGCAATTTTGCTACTAGTTTTCTCCATGTTCATTGTGGCACTGATTAACAAACATCTACGAAAATATGTTCTTATCCTCTCAATTCTATTGGTTTCCGTTTATTCGTGTTTTGTTTATTTTGATACGGGATATATGCACCGAACAATTAATTCGACTGTGCAACAAATCCAAATGGACCCAAGCAAATCGAATAATTATCTAGCTCAATTTGATGCTGCACTAGAGATTATTCGCGACCATCCCCTATTCGGAACTGGGGCAAATAATTATAGAATTGTTTGTACCATGCCTAAATATGACCCTCGGCCAAATGGGCAAAGAAGTCGTTGTCTCATTCATCCTCACCATGTATATCTCGAGCTTTTAGCCAATAATGGATTGATTGGCGGGCTCCTATTCTCGCTTATTATATTTTATTGGTGTAAGTTATGGTGGCGTTATAAACTCGTTTTTTCGAAAGATTTCCTGTTATTTGGTAGTAGCTTAGGTGTCTTGCTTTTCTTATTTCCGTTTTCTGTCGGAATGAGCATCTTCAGTAATTTTAACGGCATTCTTTTTTGGTTAATGGTCGCTTTTATGCTGAGTAGCTTTCAGCAGAAAACAAATTTACCCTATTCTATAAACAATAATAATTTTAATTAGGTCTTGTCTGTTATGGAGAAATCTCTTGTTAGTGTGGTAATGCCCACATTCAATAGTGTTGAATACATGAATGAGAGTATCTCTTCAGTTCTTAGTCAATCATATAGTAATATTGAGCTTATTATTATCGATGATTGTTCAACTGACGGAACACAAGAAGCGCTAATTGAATGGCAATCTAAAGACGCGCGTATTCAGTTTTTTTCTCTTGATTCAAATTCAGGCGCAGCTATTGCCCGTAACAAGGCTATTGAAAAAGCTAGAGGGCGGTATATTGCTTTTTTAGATTCTGACGATTTTTGGAAAGAAGAGAAACTAAAGATACAAATTTCTCAGATGGAGAAGGAGAGAATTTCTTTTTCTTACACGACTTACAGAGTGCGTAACGTGACATCTGGTGATGAAGCTACACGAGATGCTCCTAATTTTGTGGACTATCATGCGCTATTAAAAAATAATGTTATTGGTTGTTCTACAGTTATTCTTGATATTGAATTATTGGGAAAAAAATATTTTCCGCTCATTCGCAAACGACAAGATTTTGCTCTTTGGTTGTCTATTCTTAAAGAAGGAATTATTGCAAAAAAGGCTGGTGATGAACTCACCATCTATAATGTACGCTCTGATTCGCTTTCTTCTAATAAGATTAATTCTTCAATCTATACATGGCGAGTTTACAGAGAGGTCGAAAAACTCCCTCTTCCGAAAGCTATTTATTATTTTTTGAATTATGCATTTTTTGGCATACTCAAAAGCTAGCTTGATGAATGTTCAGTTGTGTCGGAAATTTCTGAATTTGCTTTGATGTTACTTAGTTGTGAAATAATCTCATCGCTATCAAGCATCAGAAATTCTGAATGGGCTGTGTACATATCTTTAATTGTGTTGAGGGCTTTAATGCCTGCTTGCTGCAAAATGTCTTCATAAACATCAAAGCCTGGTTCTGAAATGTAGAATACTTTTTTATTCATGGCTGCTGCTTCAAATAAAGATGTTGAGAAACAGCCAACTATATATTCATACCGCATAAATAAATCATATAAATTGCCTTGAAAGTGATGTTCGCAACTCTCTAGTCCTTCAATATTATTTTGATGTTTGGGGTGATATCGAATGCCAATTGTTTCTTTGGGAAATAAGTTTCTGAATAGCTTGATTTGGCCTTCAATAAAATCAGCAACAGAAGGTTGCATGATAAAGAGAACACCTTGGGCAGGCCTATTGATTGAAACTTTTTCTCGTGACCAAAGGCCATATTCATAAGTGCCTATTTGTATGCGAGTATTTTTTGCAAAATGTGGGTCTAGATTTTGCGTCCACAGCTTCCCCCAACAAATAAAATGTTTTGGTAAAACTCCCTTGGGCAAATCATAGTCTTGTCCGAAACTATAACCAATATGTGCTGATGAAATAATTCCATGTTGGTATTCAACCGTTGGAATTTTGTCACCTGCTGCCAAGATCAGAGATGAATTGCTGTTATAGCCATCTACACATAGTATACATTTGGGATTGATGATTTTTAACAAGATCCTAGCAAATTTATTATCTGCATCAATTTGCTTTAATCTTTTTGTATAGGCAGCGGGTTTGAAATATTTTTCTAACCCCAACGGTGTAAGCTTATGTTTAATTGTGCTTGCCATCTCAATATTTCTAAAAAGCAAACACTTGTTCCACGCCCACCTAAAGATGTTAAGAATAACTCGAGGAATGATGACCTTATTGCCGTAAATTACATCTCTAATAGTAAGATGCTCATGTAGGCCAATTAATACCAGTAACTCACCTTGTTCAGATAAGTCAATTTTACTAAGGCCAAAATAAGGGTCACCATGGTCCCATTGATAGCCGCGCAGACGTAAGTGCTCTACGATTAAAATCGGTTTTTGACCTTTTAGCCTAACTAAAAATAATCTAGTTAAACTAATTAAAAAGAAAAATATCCCTTTTACAATACCTGGTAATTTTTCTGGTGACGTTTTAACACTCCCTAGGGCATTTTGTTGAAGGTGCCTAAAGAGCCAAAAACGAGACTGATGATAAAGTATTTGCTCTTTTGCTCCAAAGGATGCTGAAGAATCAAGCCTTTGAATTACACGAATGATTTTTTTTAAGGTGGGTTTTAGGTTTTTTGAGCTTTCTAATGTCAAGCTGAAAAATCCTTTGCATTGACTTCCTCAAGCTCCAGTAGATCTCTTGTTGCTTTTTTTCCTACAATCCATTCAAGTTTATCTGCTGACAAGCCGTGGTTTGGACGCAAGGAGATTAGGTCTGAATCGGTGATTGTTTCTCCTGCCTTTATAGCTCTTGCTGGATAGACGGCACGCCGGAAGCTTTTAACATGTCCGCTTTCTATCTCACTTTGGCAGGGTTTTTTTATATATGAGCCTTGCAACGTTTTAATTTTATTTATTTTTTCCCTCAATTGAAGCATGTCATCTTTTGTAAAGGAAACTTTATGATCTCGGAACTCTCTACCTATTTTATTATCTGTGAAATGTAGTTCCAAAATTTCAGCCCCCATAGCAACTGCAATTTCTGCAGCGTATGTACCATCTGTATGGTCCGAATACCCAACTTTATAATCATGGAAGTTATCTTTTAAAGTATGCATCACATTAAGATTCGTGTCTTGATCTGGTATCGGATACATGGCTGTACACTGCAAGATAGAGATCATATCCTTTTGTGAATATAGGCCATTCTGTGAACAGACAAAATCAATGGTTGCCTTCACCTCTTCAATATTAGCTAGCCCAGTTGAAAGTATTATGGGTTTATTTGTACTGCAGATTTCTTTTAGAAGAGAGTACGCGGTCAGATCACCTGAACCAATTTTATAAAAACTAAGGTAGGAATCGAAAGTTTCAATTTGTGACGGATCCCAAATAGAAGCATTAAACTCTATACCAAGATCAACGGCTCTTTTAGCAAGATCTAGATATTCTTCAGTTGATAGTGCAAATTTATTGAAATGAGCAACGCGCTGCGGGTCTTCTTTTTTATTCACTAAAGAAGCACCTGTATAGATTTGAAATTTTACAACATCAGCTCCAGACTCCGATGCCAATTTTAATAACTTGCATGCATAGTCAAAACTGCCTTCATGATTTCCGCCTATTTCAGCTATAATCATCACGTTATTCTGACGCATCTTCTTCTCCAATTAATTTAGCTCCAATAACATTGGCTATATTCAGGTCTTCAAGGCTTTCTATTTCAAATGCTGAAAGTTTGTCTATGAGGATATGTCCCATACGTTTCGTAAGAAGAGACTTATGAGCAAACAATGCATCCCTTTTGATAACTGTTATACCACCTTTGCGAATATAGATATCGTCTCTTTCCTGGCGCAATTTTATGTCCTGCCATAATTTTAGGCCATGGCCATCATGAAAATAGAATATCGAATTATTATTCAAAACACTATCAACTGACTCTGTGTCATAAAGATATAGGGAATAAATCGCCGTATCTATATAATTCACTTGGGAAAAAGGCGTGTCTATTGTCAAAACTACGATATTGTTATGTACTTTTTTAGTTTGGCCTTCTAGGTAATTTATAAGAGTGCCTGCTAAATCAACGCCTGCACCTGCATATTTGGAATCACGTCGTACAGCTTTAATATGCTTCGTATAATTATTTTGATGCTCGGATATATAATTAATGATTTTATCTGACTCAGTCAGAATAACAATTTCTTCAATTTCATCTGATTTTTCAGCTTTATTTATTGTCCAGTCCAAAAGTGTTCTATTCGCAACTTTAAGAAGCGCAAAATCACTATTACCGACATCACGTGAACGTACAGGAATTAGTGCAATAGAGCCGTTTGGTTGAACCCCTCTTTGATACGCATGGTCTTTATAAATTCGAGACCTTGTTTGTAAGATGCGCAATTGATTTGATGATAGGCTGCTTGAATGTTTCCGGTAATAAAAAAGTGGTTCATTGACGTTCGCTACAGAAAATTTATGCGTAACTGACAACCAAAGGTCAACCCCATCCTGGCAGCTATAAGCATCGCTTAGTCCTCCGACGGATTCATAATGTAATTTTCTAATCAATGTACAGGCGCCATGAGCCGGCTGGTCAAGAAGAGTTACCGTTGAATTAAAATTATGTCGTTTAATTTGATGTAGTATTTGACCACTTTCATTGACTTCATAATAATCAGGGAAAACTAATGCGGTATTCTCAGATTTTTCAATCTCGTTTACCAGCTTTTCTATGATGTCTCTTTTAAACCAGTCGTCCGCATCCAGTCGAATAACAAATTCGCCTGTTGCCTGTTTGAATGCTGCGATAATAGTAGCGTTTAAGCCTTGGTTTTGATTATAAAAAATCTGAATACGATCATTTCGTTCATATTCTTGTAAAATTGTTTTTGAGTTATCCGTTGAACCATCATCGAAGACTAGAATCTCCAAATTTGGATAGGTTTGATTTAGGACACTTTCAATGGCTTTTTCCAGATAGTGACCATAATTGTAGTTTACTACATAGACTGAGACTTTTTTCATAGGATCTTTGAAGCTGGTTTGTTTTTTATCTCGTAAGATTAGATTAGAATTACAGAATGTCTTAAATTTATATATACAACACTAAAAAATGACTTTTGAGTAAAAGATGATATCAAGTCATTCGTTCTTTCTTTTAGAGGAAAAGACCTACCTACTCAGCACCTGTTTTTTGTGAAACATTTGATAGTTCGGATTGAACAATCTTGGCAAGACAAATGAGAGAAACCAGAGAAATAACTTTATCTATTCCAAATATTATATTCAAATTTAGGTAAGAAATAAGAAATGCTCCAATGGGCATAATTGAAATGAAAAGAGTAAGTAAATATATACCTTTATTAATTTCTCTTGGCACAAGTTTTTGACCAAGTAAGCTCATCGCTATCAATCTAAAACTGCAGTTAATAACAAACGCAAGGGCCGCCCCCCAAAGTCCAAAACCATACGTCATCACACAAGCAATTGACACTTGAAGGATAACCACTGGTGTGAGTACTTTTAGATTTTTACTCAATTTCATTTTTACATCTGCACCGACTGCCATAAGAACTTCCTGGGCTTTAAAAAAGTACCCTAGGATGCAAACAAGAAATATTGGAAAAATAACCTTATATTCAGGCTTCAGGATAAATTCAAAAAGGAATGCAATAGCAAGAATCATCAGATTTGCCGTAATACCAAAAAAAGCAACTGACATATTGGTATATTCTGAAAGAAATTTTTTCACATCTTCTTCCTTTTTCAGTGAATAGATGATGGGGTATGTAACTGACCTAGCTCCAGCTGCAGTCGTTTTAATCGGCCCTGATACTCTTTGAGCAAAACTATAGGTTGCGAAATCTGCACCAGAAACAAACGACTGAAGGAAAATACGATCAAATGTTTGTTGAACGGCTTCTAGAACCCCTAAGGGTAGGTTGGGAAGAATATATTTTATTTCTTCAGTAAGAGAGGTAATTTTATAAATTATTTTTTTTCTCAGCCAAAAAACCCAAATGAAAAAAGAAACAACACTTCCTAACAATGAACCATAGAAGAAGCCATACATATCTTCTAACACGTACACAAAACTAAGAATGAAGGATTGAGTTAGAATCACTGTTAATAGTGAATACACCCCATACTCAACAATTTTTTTTTCGCATCTCATGATAACTAAAGTGATATGATGGGGAGACTGAAACAAGGCTGATAAAAGTGTGATTACCAAAAATGTATGATTATAGAAACTTAATTCAAAAATGTATGCCAACAGAATATATGCAATAAAAATAATAACTGTTGTTACTATGAAGGAAGCCACAGTAATAGTGAATATCTTTTGGCTTCTTTTCCCCTCTTCATACATAAAGAAAAACCGCTCCAAGGAACGATGGAATTGTAAATTTATGATGGGAAGTAAAAATGCAGTTATCAAAAGATGAGTGCCAATTATTGCAAAATCTTCCAGTTTCAATAAACCAGCTAGAGCAATAGTCGATAAAAACACCAAACCCTGCGAAAAAAATTTGATGAAAATATAAGTGCCCGCATTTGAGAATATTGATAGTGGCATATGTTGAACTTATTCCAAAATTTTTGCAACTTGATTTATCTAAGCGAATTAAAACATCTGAATTATAAAATCAGAATTATTTTTTATCTCGTAATTGCGCAGCATAAGTACAGACGTCCATATAATCTTCTAGGGTGTCGATGGATAATGCGGGACGCTTTGTCTGATAGTCTTTTATTATATTTACTTTATGGTATTGAAAAAAATGAGGTATCACATGTTCTTGTCCAAATGCACTTACTTCAATAGTATTAATTTTCATTAGACTTTTTTTTAAAAAAATATCGATAGAAGACCCCTTTGGAACATAACGTATGACTTTGTTATTCTCGTCTATCTCTCTTGTAGAAGTTAAATCGGGGCAATTCTCTTTGTGACTTTTCAAGCAGTAATTTAGCAGGTGAAAATCTAACAAGGGATTGTCAGAAGTGAGACGTACAATATGCTTACAATTGGTAAGTTTGGATGCTTCTTGATATCGTTTCAACACATTTTTCTCTTCACCACTGAAAACAGTAATATCAAGAGCTGAGACATAATCAACAATCAATTCATCTAATAAGTTATTGGTTGTAGCTACTATAATGTTTTGAGGATTGATACCCTGCTCAATTAGAGTAGTTAACAAATACCCTAGGATAGTAGAACCTTCAAAATTAAGTAAAGTTTTCCCGGGTAAACGTGAAGAGCCCATTCTTGCTTGAATTATAAATGCGAAATCTTGGAAGAGTATAGTTGTGTCTTTATTTTTTGAATTGTTTCTCATTATCCATACAGCTAATAATCAGTAATATTTCTAAATTTATTACATATCATTTATTTTCTATACGATATAGAAAAAGTTTAATGAAATTTGTTTTCAGCCTTTAGTTTATGATATTTTTCTGCATTTCTTTTATTAAATGGCTTAGCTGGGTTTCCACCAGCAATAACTAGTGGTTGAATGCTTTGAGTTACAACACTACCAACCTGAATAATTGCGCCTTCACCAATCTCAACATTTCCGATTATAGTCACATTATCACCAAGCCAAACATTATCACCTATTGCTATGTTGTAAATTTTTAAGTTGCCGTCATAGGGAAGTGCCGTACCTTCATAATTATGTGATTGTGTATATAGAGAGATATTCTTACCTGAATGAAAATTATCACCAATTGTAACTGTCCCTTTTCCAAAAACTCTCATACCGTTAAAATTAACATTTGTACCTACAGCAGTGTTCTTAGAAAGCCATGTGAAGCTATTTGCGTGAACAGGATTCTTACCCCCTAGAGATAAGTTTGCGACCCAGGTCCAAAGTATAGCTTGTATCTTCTTAACTATGAACCTAGCATGTCTCAATCTTTATGTACCTCAAACTTGAGAAGATATTCCAAATCATTCATAAAAGATAAAATCTATTTATCCTTTCTAGTAAGTTCATTTTGCACAACAATCAATGTTAAATTGAATTTGGGCTTTGTAACATACACAATTTGATATCATTTTTAAAAGTAAGAGACTCAAAAATGAATTTCTCAGATTTTTTTAAACAACCATTCCATGCTATTCTTTATTGTAGAGAGGTATATCAATATTATTTTAATAAAAAATATAGAGTAAAAGCTGATTTCATAAACTATTCTCATATTTGCGCAACTAAAAAGAGCCTTCTATTGCTGAATAATAATAAATTTACAAAATTATTAAGAGGGCATTTTTATGGTATCACAATGAATGCTCAATTCATCTATGTTTTTCAATCTTTTCCTAAGCTTTGTAAGGGGCGTATACTCAAAATTTCACCAAATGGTTCGGTTATGTCATTGATTGAGAATCTTTCCGAAGGGTGCCATCAAATTGATATTAGGGAGAATAATTTATTTATTGTGGATACTTATAACAATAAAATCCTACAGTATAACTTAGATAATTTATCTGAAAATAAAGTTTTTTTTCCATTAGGCCCTTTACTAGATGGTAGGCAATCAATTAATTATCAGCATATGAACTCTATTTTATTAGGAAAAGAAAATAATTTAATACTTTGCCATAATGAATTTATTAAAACTGGGAAATTTAGCGAAATACTCGTTTGCGATAAGAGTTTTAAAGTCATAAAACAAATTAAGATTAATTCCAAATGTGCCCATAATATAGGACTAACCAGCCGTAAAAGATACCTATTTTGTAATTCATTAGAAAATAGTATTTCTAATGAACGATACGATGAGGTTCAATTGTCCAGTTTTACGAGAGGTTTATCAATTACCGAAGATTGCATCGTAGTTGGTGAATCTGATTATGGAAAAAGAGATATTAGAGATAGATTAAATGGGTGGATCAATTTTTTTGATCATAAATTGGTTTTAATCAATAGAATGAGAGTTCCTGGTTTAGTCCAAGAAATAAGAGCTTTGCATGATATTGACCTTACCCTTTCGAAACATAATCATGAATTACCTGATTTAATTGAGACAAAAATTCATTGATCATAAAACTAGAACAAGACTGAAAGTTTATCAAAGTTTTGAATATAAGGTGTTTGAAATTTTCTTATGATGCATTATTAAAAATATAAATATTATTAGTGTAACCATCAAAAGATCAGTGTACAATATTAAATTTGAAAAATTGAATAAAAAGAATGAAAATGAGAAGCAAATTAACATTATTTTCGTGTTTTTTAAAATATCAAGTTTAATAATACGATTAATACCAAATAAAATACAAAGCAAAAGCATTATAAGGCCAATTATACCCCCTTCAATATAAACTTCTATAAAACTATTGTGTGTACTAATTTTGTCACCATCTTTATAGTTATAGAGCAATACTCGTGCCTGCCCAATACCATAGCCCCAAATAGGGTTATCAGAGTATTCGGTTAAAGAATGATAAAATAATTTCCACCTTCCACTACCTTCGATTATTCGATGTATCCTATAGCTAATAAAATCCTCAAAACTTTGGTAAAACACATAAATAAAGCTTGCAATAAAGATACAAAACCCGATTAATATATATCTTTTATTTTTACTTAAATTGCAAATAAAAATAAGTGTTGGAATCATTAGAACGATCATTCCAGTAATAGAAATAGATAAAAATAAACATAATAACACCAATATAAATAATGCATTATTTATTCTATTGCAGCTTATTATGTTAAAGTATGTAATAACCATTAACATATAAGAAAAGTTATTCGGACTATCTGTGAAACCTCTCATTCTAATGATGTTACCTTCTAAATATGCACCATAAAAATATTTCTGATCTAAAGTGTCAGTAACAAAATAAATGTAATTTAATATACCTACTACATAATATAGTAGTGATAGTAAGAGATACGCAAGCAGCAAGTCATTTAATATTTTAGTTATAATTCTTGTATTTGCATTTCTTAACAATATTATAGTAATAAAAATTGATATCGCGATTAAAATTAGCGAAAGAGATCTTTTAATTGATAGGTCAATATTATTTGCCCATAATGATGTGGATATCATATATGTTGCAAATAATATTATAATAATATTTTGCTTAATAAAGCGTAATAAATAACAACAAACTTCATTAAGGTGAAACGTTATCAAGTATATGCATGATAACGATATCGCAAGCATAAATAGTTTTATATTAGTTATATAATTACATAGGATAATGCCTTGAAATAGAAAGGACAAAACTAGGAAAATAAAAATTACTTCTTTTTTTAGTAGTAGTTTTGCCAATGAATTAGCCCCTCCCCTCTAAATACCATACTGCAGTTTCCTTTAAACCTTCGGTAACCTTATAACTGGGGTCATAAGATAGCAATTTATTAGCTTTACTGATATCAGCCAGTGAATGATTTATATCTCCCTTTCGAAAGTCTCGATATTTTAAAAGATCTATCTGAACTTTCGTATGAGACGATAAAATATTTGAGATTAATGAATAAAGTTCATTGAGCGTGGTTCGGTCCCCTACAGCAACATTATAAACCTGATTTACAGCTTCTTGGTTTACAGTAGTTGCTGCAAGTAGGTTCGCTTGTACCGCATTTTCAACATAGCAAAAATCACGGCTTGTCACACCGTCACCATTTATGTAAACGGGTTCATTTTTTAGAATCGATGCAATCCATTTCGGAATGACAGCCGCATAAGCCCCATTCGGGTCTTGTCTTTTCCCAAACACATTAAAATAACGCAGTCCGATGATTTCCAGATTATATGTTTTAGCAAACACATCTGCATAAAGCTCATTGACGTATTTCGTTACCGCGTAGGGTGATAGCGGCTTACCAATCTTACCCTCAACCTTTGGTAGCTCAGGATGATCTCCATATGTTGAGCTGCTTGCAGCATAAACAAATCGTTTAACACCTGCATCACAAGCACTAACAAGCATATTTAAAAAACCATCAATATTTGCTTTATTTGTCGCAATTGGATTTTTGATACTTCGCGGCACTGACCCTAAAGCGGCTTGGTGTAGAACAATGTCAACATTTGCGCTAGCCTCTTTACAAGCATCGAGGTCGCAAATATCTCCTTTTATGAAACGAAAGTTGGACCATTGTTCTGGGCTAACAAGTGACTGAACCTCATCCAAATTTTTTTGATGGCCGGTAGAGAAATTATCCAGCCCAATTACGTTTTGATTGAGCTCAAGAAGTGTTTCTAAAAGATTGCTGCCAATAAAACCAGCAACGCCTGTTATGAGCCACATTCTGGGTTTAGAAAAAAGATCGTTTTTGACTTTTGAATATTGCATGAGAGATTTACTTAATTATAGCCGTTGATCGGTTTCATTTATTGTGAAAATATTTTTTAAATCATAGAGGATATGCTGGGATTTTCCAAACTTGCGAATTGCGTCTGCGCCCATTGTTTTAAACTCATTATGTCCAACCGCAACAATTATGGCATCATATTCCTCAATCTCAGGTTCTTGAATTAACTCCATGCTATATTCAGTTTTTACGCTTTCAGGTGATACCCACGGATCATAGATGATAACTTCACAATTATAGTCTTCTAGTTCGGTAATAATATCGACGACACGTGTGTTTCTGAGATCTGGGCAATTTTCTTTAAACGTTAACCCCATAACCAATATTTTTGCGCCTGAAACAGCAATACTATTTTTTGTCATCAGCTTAATTAGTTGTGAAGCAACATATTTGCCCATGCTGTCATTTATACGCCGACCAGCAAGAATAACTTCAGGGTGATAGCCAATTGCCTGCGCTTTGTGGGTGAGATAATATGGATCTACACCAATACAGTGCCCCCCAACAATTCCGGGCCTAAATGCTAAAAAATTCCATTTACTTCCTGCTGCTTTTAAAACAGCTTCAGTATCAATTTCCAATCGATTAAAAATCATAGCTAGCTCATTTATAAGAGCTATATTGAGGTCTCTTTGAGTGTTTTCAATGACCTTGGCAGCTTCTGCAACTTTTATACTCTCAGCTTTATGTGTGCCTGCTGTGATAATTTCCTTGTATAGGTCATCTATAAAATTAGCGGCTATCTCATTTGAACCTGAAGTGACTTTTTTAATTGTTGTTAATCGGTGTTGTTTGTCACCTGGATTTATGCGCTCTGGACTATAACCACAGAAAAACCCCTCATTTAACTTAAGTCTCGAATTTTGCTCTAGAATGGGGACACAATCTTCCTCGGTTGCTCCGGGATAAACTGTTGATTCATAAATCACATAATCACCGTTGTTTAACAAGCTGCCAACGGTTTTAGAAGCCTCATAAAGGTGAATTAAATTGGGTTGCTTGTGATGGTCAACAGGAGTTGGGACCGTAATAATATAGCAATTACATGTGCTAAGCTGGCCTTTATCAGCTGTATAACCAAGGTGCTCCGATAGCTTTAACTCTGCAGGAGAAACTTCAAGAGTACTATCTTGTCCTTGAAGCAATTCATCTATACGGCCTTGATTAATATCATAACCAACAGTTGGGAACTTCTTGCCAAACTCAACGGCTAGTGGAAGGCCAACGTAACCCAAGCCAATTATTGCTATTTTTATATTCTCTAAATTGATCATATCTTCAAACTAAATTAACACACCGTTCTTAATCGCTTCCAAAAAGGTCACGAGTATACACTTTATCATTTACATCAGATAATTCTTCTGATTGACGATTAGTAATAATTATTTCAGATCGGATTTTAAAGTCATACAGGTCTTGTATAACTTCTGAATTAAAAAAACTTTTTTCATTTATCACTGGTTCATAGACAACAACCTCAATGCCTTTCGCTTTAATACGTTTCATTATTCCCTGAATGCTGGATGCTCTAAAATTATCTGACCCTTCTTTCATTATCAGTCTATAAACACCAACCACTTTTGGCTGCTGCTTAATAATCTCATCAGCAATAAAATCTTTTCTCGTACTGTTTGCCTGAACAATCGCATTAATTAAGTTTTGAGGGACATCTTGATAATTTGCCAATAATTGCTTGGTATCTTTGGGCAAACAATACCCCCCATAGCCAAATGAAGGGTTGTTATAGTGCCCCCCAATTCTAGGGTCATGGCACACACCATCAATAATCTGGCGAGTTTCTAAGTTATGGGTCGATGCATAGGTATCTAACTCATTAAAATAAGCTACTCTCATTGCCAAATATGTATTTGAAAATAACTTAATCGCCTCGGCTTCAGTTTCATCTGTGAATAATACTGGAATGTCTTCTTTAAGGGCGCTTTCTTTGAGGAGATTTGCAAAAATCTCAGCAGCCTCTGATTTTTCACCGACGATAATTCTTGAAGGGTATAAATTATCATACAAGGCCTTTCCCTCCCTCAAAAATTCAGGAGAAAAGATAACATTTTTGCAATTTAATTCTTCTTTGATTTTACGCGTATACCCAACAGGAACTGTTGATTTGATCACCATCGTACAATTTGGATTAATAGCGTTTACCTTTTTTATAACCGCTTCAATCGATTGTGTGTTGAAGTTATTGGTCTCTGGGTCATAATCTGTCGGTGTTGCTATCAAAACGTAAGCGGCTCCTTGAACAGCTTCGTTTATGTTTACGGTTGCTTTTAAATCTAACTTTTTATTTTTAAGAAAATCCTCTGCCTCAGCATCGACAATTGGAGAAATTCTATTATTAACCATCTCCACTTTTTCCGACACCAGATCAACGGCAAATACTTCGTTTTTTTGAGCTAACAGAATAGCATTTGAAAGACCGACGTAACCAATTCCAACAACCGCAATTTTCATCGTATTTTTACCCTGTCTTCATTGCACCTGAATTAATTTACTTTGCTACCAAGCTATCAATATAGCTCTTTTTTTCTCTTGCTTTAACCTAGCGATGAAGAACCGCATCATCTTAAATTAGTTTGATACTTTTGGGCAAACTTGCGAGCAAAAGTTAACTTTCTTCAACGCGACCATAGGTATCATCAAGACGGACGATATCATCCTCACCTAAATATTTACCCGATTGGACCTCAATCATTTCCAATTGAATATCACCTGGATTTTTCAATCTATGCATTTGGCCAATAGGGATATAAGTGGATTGATTTTCTCTGAGCAAGAAAACATCCTCACCACATGTGACTTCTGCCGTTCCTCGAACGACGATCCAGTGCTCTGCTCTGTGGTGATGTTTTTGCAAACTCAGTGAGGCACCTGGTTTAATACCCAATCGTTTCACTTTAAAGCCTAGGCCAATATCCACAG
Organism: Hyphomicrobiales bacterium; assembly: GCA_965230545.1. Taxonomy (GTDB): domain Bacteria; phylum Pseudomonadota; class Alphaproteobacteria; order Rhizobiales; family HXMU1428-3; genus HXMU1428-3. The sequence goes on from CBDDLE010000003.1 coordinate 205,102, forward strand.
AATCATACCAACCCCAGGGGCGTGTGACCTTTCTATGCTCTACAGCCTGAACAAACCCTTGCCTACCTAATTCAGCGACCACATCTCTTACTTGTTCTGCCGCTGCTTTCTCTGCTACAAGCACTGCATCTGCGGTATCAACGATCAAAAGATCTTTTACACCCAATGCAACGACAGGGCGATGCGGTGCTTTTATGTATGTGTTTTCTGAGTTTTGCGCAAGACCGTGCCCCTCTATGCGATTGCCATCCTTATTTGGCCTACTAAGCTGAGCGACTTCATTCCAACTCCCCACGTCACTCCATTGACCTTCAAACGGAACGACAACCATATTGTTATGATGCTCCATTACAGCATAATCTATGCTGATAGAAGGACAGACCGAAAACTCTTTCTCTGCAGCGTATATCACACCTTCATCGGCGGTACTATTTGACATTTTAGAGACGTTTAGAGCCTTCTCACAAGCCTCCAAAACAGACGGAGCATGCTTCTTTAATACCTCGATCAGCGCATTGGCTTTTGCCAAAAAAATACCCGCATTCCAAAAAACATCTCCTTTGAGGAATAACTCTTGAGCTTTTTCCGCAACCGGTTTTTCAAGAAACCTTCTCACCTGATATCCACCACAGTTAGCCTTGGCTCCCTGCTGGATATAACCATAAGCAGTGCTTGGAAATGTGGGGATGATACCAAAAGTAACAATTGTGCCAGACTTTGCTGCGTTAACCCCCTTTTCTATTGTTTCTGCAAATGCTTTTTCATTGGGTATAAAATGGTCTGCTGGACAAATTAGAAGCAAATCTTCACCAGCGCCACTTTTAGTTTTCTGCACAGCGGCGAGGGCAATTGCTGCTGCAGTATTTCTACCAAACGGCTCTAATATAACAGCCCCTTCAACACTCACATCCTTCATAAGCTGCGCAATCATAAAACGATGATCACTTGATGCCACCGTCATTATTGTTTCGCTTAGCCTGCGGCAGCGCTCTAATGTTAACTGATAGAGGCTCTTTTCATCCACAATTGGAACAAATTGCTTGGGCAAGCTTTTACGTGAAAGCGGCCAGAGACGTGTGCCTGCTCCACCGCATAAAATAACCGGCACTATCGTACCACTCATCCTTTACTGCCTTTTTCTAACCCGTCTTTGTAACTATTTTTTGCCACTTCTTTTTCAAGAGCTTCAATTTCAGACTTAAGTGCTTCGTATTCAGCCATTTTTCTTTTTAAAAAACCCGCCGTCAATTTTGACTTTTCATAAATTCCTTGAGGGGTTAGAAAATAAGCATAACCAAGCTTGTTATCACTGCCTTTGAAGTTTTGGATTTTCACCAAACCTTTATCAATTAAGGCCTTTAAACAATAATTCACGCCCCCAAGACTGACGCCAAGTTGATTGGCGATTTCTCGTTGGGTAAGCTCTGGGTTTTCTTCCAGTAATCTTAAGACCCTAAATTTAGTATCTTCTTTTGAATTGTTTTTTAATGATGTCATATTTCAGTGACATTAAAAGTAAAAGCACTCTTCGCTATAGCTACCGCACTGCCAAAGACTTAAGTTATCTTTGACAGTGAAAATAAAATAGAGTTTTGCAGCCAAGCTATACCACACAAATAACAGACTTTCTCAATCCTGTTCAACTTTGAACATAGATAGGCCTAACATTCATGTCAAAGCTTTTTCTTAGCTAATTCTTCTTCTGGAGTTTTTTGCAACGGCTTGTGCAAAACTTAGAAAAGATTTTTCATCAACAATGGCTATGTTTTTATTTTTCAACTTTTTCAATATGTGATGAATGAATGACAGCGCGCGTTTTCTGCCCCATAAAATCAAACAAAATCCCTAATCTTGTTTCATTTGAAATGGTTTCAATTGTTGCAACATAATCTGCAAATGGACCTGAAACGGCTCTTACTTGATCACCGATACACAAATTATCCGCTGGTAGGAGATCATACTCGTCGTCACATCGCGCCATCAATCCATCTATCAACTGATTAGGCAAAGCGGCTGGCTCATTTTTGCCAAAACTGACCAAGCGAGATATGCCAACCGTATTATTAATAACGCTCCATTTCGGATTGAGAGCATCAGTACCTACGAAAATATAACCTGGGAACAATGGCTGCTTGCTTTTTTGACGAGCGCGGCCACGGCGAATGAAAGTTTCTCGAACAGGCATGAAAGTCTTAAAACCTTGCCGCTCGAGATTCGCACAAGCACGATCAAAACCATTTGGCTTTAACTGCGCCAGGAACCATAATGTTGAAGTCGTCATTACGCAACTCATGATAAAAGATTACTTTTATATATTGTATAAGCTTTTTATACTTGTTAGCCCATACACATAATGTGTCTAAATATAAAAACACAGATTATACAATATGGATTTACTCACTTTTAATCTCTCAATTGCACATTACCACTCTTGATAAGAACAATAATACTGAAAGCAAATTAGCCTTATTCAGCCTCAACGAACGTAGCTATGAGATTTTATGGGACAGGGAAAAGTAATTTAAGGAATGGTACCACCTCTCCGATTCGAACGGAGGACCTCTTGATCCACAACACTAGGATACTCATCATAACCTCTTGTTTTTTCTTCTTTATTTATGGTTTTTCTAAAGTCGATTGGTAATTATACGGAAAAATTAAGGTAAAACAGTACCTTTTTGTTTATTTGGAAGACAAATTTAGAAAAGTTCATATCATACACTGATCCAAAAAATCTTCAGCAAATAGCCAGAAAGTAACTTTAATATTTTTAGGTTGAGACAGTCTCCTTTGTGCCATAAGCGGTCATACACTTAGTTGACTTAGGTGTATCTCTTTAACATGATGCTCAGCAGCATTCTGATTGCGAATAGGTCGGTCTCTCATCTTCCACTCCTTCGTGGTTACGATGAGCTTATACACTCCCTTATGTAAAGACCTTAATCTGTTCCATAGGTGGTGGTGGGGAACATTCAGGTCATTTTGTGACAAGTCGCTATGCGACAAAACTGGCATTGTATTTTCCCATAAAAAAAGAGCTCCTTGAAGAGGCTCTATCTTGTAAATCTATTAATTTAACTTTTAGAATACTTTACTGGAAACCGCCTCGGCGGTCTCTCTCCATAACTCTTGTCCAATTGGTTCAGCACCATCGGAAGGTACTGTAAGAAAAATGAGTAAAATTTTTTCTTTATCTTGAAGAGCCATTATTTTTCGATGAATTAACTCACCTTGGCTCGTACCGCAAAGAAAATTAACACTATGTGCTTCAATATTATTAGCGGTAAAAAAGGGACGCTGTTTTTCTACAGCAGTTTTATCACACTGACCTAAAGTCTCTGCCACTGCCTGGTTCATTATAGATTGGATATATTGTGGTGATGCTCTATGACCAGAATTACTCAATTGCCAAACGGTCCCCAAATAAAGGGTCTTCTGACCGCCCCGCCTTTCTACAATTTCATATTCAAAAAACTTCTCATCACCTTGTTTAGCTTTCGCGAATTTCCATCCAAATTTTTTTATAACTAAGTTAGCAGCTAGATTACTCTGCGCTTTCCTCTTAATCCGCTTAAGTTCTTGTTTGTACTCATGTTTGGTTAAGCGTCGTTCATCCAGTGTCCAAGAATTTTTAGACAGTGACTTTTGCTTATGAGCATGCCTCCGTACATATGCACTAAACTCAATATCCTTCTTAAGTTGATCTGTAACTTTTGGATCATTACGTGCCACTTCATAGGCGATAGAATTCATTCTATCGCGCCAACAGCCCAAAGCTTTCTGATAGGCACCTGACAGCCCCCTTAAAGGCACAATAACTTTCCGTTTTCCTTGCTTAAGAAGCAATTTATGACCTTGAATTATTGGGTTTAAATATTTAGTCTCTAGTCCAAAAATAATACTACTGATGACACCTGTGTGGTTCGCAGGCTGTTTTGTTCCGATTAATTTATAATCAACATATATGCTGATTGGACGTGAATTAAATAAGTAGTGCTTAGCGTTTAAATTACTTACTGATAGAGCCCAACCAAGGCTGCCTGTATATCTTAAATTAAAATGATAGGAACTGCTGACTGAGTAAATTCTACAAGATGCGGCATACTCTTCATCAACTTTTCTGACAGCCACAATTTGCCATCTTTTGGTTTGTGAGTATCTTTCATACTCATATTGCTTATCGGGGGTGCTAATAATATCTTTTGCATGCATCTTTTGAATAAAAGCAAAAGAACAAATAATTATAGTAAAGATAATAAAGTTCTTTTTTCTCATGTTCACTATCCCCCTTTTTTTTCATTAAGTATATACTTAGATCACTTATTGTTAAAGGGGGTGTTTTTCTCTATCCGATTAACTACCTCTGTGTTTTCATAGCCAGACAGGTAACGAAGTGCATTGTGCGGCGCGCGATCATAAAGTGCGCCTTCATTCTCCAGCTCGAACCTTGCCTTAGTACGGGCTCGCACGCTTTCAGCATTGTCATATTTGCGTTGTTCCAGCCCATCAATCGCAAAACGGTCATCCAGCATGAACACTGCTTTTGTGCCGTCTTCTCTTGTAACAGGAATAGCAAAGCGCCATGTTGGCACACTGCGTGTTTTCATTGGTGCTGATGTACCAAGGAAAAGCACAACACTTTCTTCATGTGTTGCCCCTTGCACCCAGGCATCAGCTTGGCGGCGTGTGTATTCATCCGAGATGAGCACCGGCTCACCATCAGGAACCCAGCCTTGTTTGCGCCACGCGTCTAACAACGGCTTGGCGCGTTCACTGCTTGTTGTCGCGCTTCACCAAATTGCTCTTGCACGTGTTCAATATCGGTTGGTGCAACAAAGCCTTCAGGCGGGTATTTCATAATCCGGCGCTCACCATCAATTTCAGAGGCACCATATATTTTTGAAATGTTCCGCAAAGCATCAGTAAGTGACTACTGAGTTCGGAAACTATTATAGCTTATTTCATAGCAGAAGGAGACCAAATAGTAATGAAATTTGAGAAATGAGATGGTTTTATGAGACATCTTAATTTAGCAAAAATACAATAATTGCCCTCTGATCCCATAATCAGATCACTGGGTGTTTATTTGCCTACTGTTTTGAAGTCTAATTCTAACAAAATCGTTTATTAAAAATAACAATTCCCATAAATTCGGTTGGTAAAAAGTTGGTAAAATAAAATTTATTAGGCCATTTAGCAGCCTTTTTGTTTAGTTTGATTAGTTACACTAACAGCCGTTAGTTTTAAAAAAGCCCGTCTTAGGGCCTTTAAAATCTCATAACTCTTTGTTTTTATAGGGATTTTTTAGAGGGAAGAATGGTACCACCTCTCCGATTCGAACGGAGGACCTCTTGATCCACAATCAAGCGCTCTAACCAACTGAGCTAAGGCGGCACAAATTTTTGATATAAGAAATTATATCAAAAACAAGATACTGTTCAAACCAATTCTCAAGGCATTCGTCAAGTTATTTTTTATTTTTTATAGGATTATTTTCGAGCTCGTTTTCACAGAAATGTAGAGCGGTTATAAGCTCCACGGCCTGTTTACGCCATTTCAGCCACAGACGGAATTAAAGTTAGACTGAAAGATCTTATTTCTCTTGCACGAATAGAAAAATTAACCATAAATTTTAAGATTATTTTATTAGGGAGTTTGGACTTATGAAAATGAAAAAATTAGCAATTTTCGCTGTAGCAGGCGCATTATTAACGCCTTTTGCTTCATCAGCATTTGCTGCAAAAAATTGCAAAATGACTTCTGTTGAGGGCTGGGGCCTAACTGAAGCTTTGGCTAAATCTCAAGCTCATAGCATCTTGCTTCTCTCAACTGGTAACTTTCCAGTTCAGAATGATAAATTTTCAAAACCAAAAGATGAGTGCACACTAACGCCTCTTGGTTGGACATGTAAAACAACTGCTAAAGTTTGTAAGAAATAGGGGCTGACCCACATTTTCTAAGAAATATCTCACCATGCAAAGTTGCTATTCTATTTAAACTTTGCATGGTGACCATTTGTTTCATTTAATCTCATTTTGTTTTATTTAATCTCATTGCCTTCTTAGTGGAGGTGAGTTTCTTGGCTCACATCACCAAAACGATATTTTAACTGCTGGACGGTATGTGCTTGTAACTCTGTGAGTTCCTTTTTATTTGACCGTCTTCCTTTTGCGGCACTTTCAACCAAATTAATAATATCTGCTCTTTGCTCGCCTGTGCAGTTTCTGGTTAATCCTTTAGATAATCTATATAGCACTGCGCCTGATTCAACATGATCTCGTACATGCCATCTTGCTAGTTTCACCATATCTGCAGGGTTACTGTAATTTAAGCGGTATTCGGCCCAATATTCCAAATCAGCTATTTGCTCGGCAGATAAATCTCCGCTGTCCTTCATAACCGCTACCATCAGTGCAAGAACCGCTTCTCGTGGGTCTTCTATCAGTTCGAGCGGGTGCTTATTCGCTTTTCTTTTAAAAAACAATCGTCGAATAGCTCCCCTCATGCCAGCAGCTTCACCAGAGAGGTTTTTCATGGCTTCAACCGTGTAATTCGCCCTTATGATAAGAAATGCTATGAAACTCAAGGTTGATAATATGGCAATTAAGATATGCATGAGATACTCCTCTTCTGATTTGGTTTCACCTTTCTAATCAGTCGGTTTCATCTCGCATTTGGTTCAATTATCAGTTCTTTTTCTCAAAACTCATTGCATATATTGAGCTCTGCTTTTATGGTCTTCATCGAATTTAACTCATTGACCACTTGTGGGTGGACCTTACATTGGCCCAAATAATGACTGACTTTGACAGCTCTTCATCAACCCATGATCCATTGGTAAGATTACTGCAGGAAACAGCTGCTGGTGATCGTGATGCTTTTCGCCTTCTCTACGACAGCAGCTCAGCGAAACTTTTTGGTGTTATTTTACGTATTGTAAAAAGACAGGATCTTGCCGAAGAGATTTTGCAGGAGGTTTATTTGATTATATGGAACAAGGCCAATTCGTATAATTCATCTCTTGGGCGACCATTAAGCTGGATGGTGACGATTGCCAGAAACAAAGCTCTTGATAGTTTGCGTGGATTAGAGGCTAAGGCTCAAACGCAAAGTTTTGACGAAGGCGGAGATGCGCAAATTCAAACAGCGCTTCTTTCCATTCGCCCCGAGGCAACAGATGCTGGCGATCGATTGGCTTTACAAGATTGCTTAGACGAAGCAACAGAACAAGCACGTGAAAGCGTTATACTTGCTTATGTCCATGGGTTTTCACGCGAAGAACTGGCCAAACGTAATGCTGTGCCTCAAAACACCATTAAGACGTGGCTACGGCGCGCATTGATAGATTTAAAAAACTGTTTAGAGCGATAAAATGGATAAAGACACAAACGAACACATCGCTGGTGAATATGTTTTAGGCACGCTTTCTCATGAAGAGAGGAAAGCAGCAACTGAGCGCTTGAAAACGGATGCTGAATTTGCCCGCCTTGTGCATGAATGGGAAGAGCGCTTATCACCCCTTGATGACGCTGGTGAGCCCGTTGCAGCACCGCTTGGCAGTTGGCACAAAATATCGAACCGTCTTGATGAGCAACCTTCTCTTGTTGAGAGCGCTGACATTTTAAATATCGATGAAGCGATAGATAAAAGCCCACCTTCCGCACTTTCCCCTGTTGCACAACTCAGAGCCAGTCGCAATCGTTGGCGGGCTGCTTTTATTGGCGCTGTGGCTTTAGCGGCTAGTTTTATTGGGTTGCAAGCTGTTGGCATTTACCTTCCATTTTTACCAAAACCGGCTGCAGAAGGCCGCTTCATTGCAGTGCTAAACCCTTCAGGCTCTTCAACTGGTTTTGTTATCCGTGTAGATGTTGCTTCTAAAAAGCTTGAAATTCAACGTTTGGCTGAAAAAGCACCTTCAGGTAAAGATTATGAACTTTGGGTGATTGAGCCGAAACAATCTCCTAAGTCTCTTAATGTTGTTGGCCGAAATAATGTTCAAGAGGTTCGCTACTCTCCTTTAACAAGCCAAAAAGAGAGCTCTAAACCGCTTACCTTTGCCATTAGCCTTGAACCTGAAGGTGGCTCTAAAACTGGTCAGCCAACGGGCCCGATTGTTTTTACAGGGCAGTTGATTTCACAATAAGGCTGAGAGCTTATTTGATTGTTTCATTTCTTTTTTTTAAAATTTTTTCTCTTTTTTGAAACTTTCTCTGCGCCCTTTACGTAACTACTCCTGAGCGCATTTGAAGCGCTTTTTTCAGAGGCGCTTTTGTGCGCCCATACATTTGATCAGGAGTTTAAAAAATGAAATCTGTTTCCTCATTGTTAAAACAACTTACTCTTACCGCTGCAGTGGCTGGAGTTTTGGCGCTTGGCTCTCAAAGTGCTTTTTCTGCGCATCATAAATCTATGGGGCATAGCTCAATTAAAGTTGGTGGTGAAGCCATGTTGCCAACGAAGAATATTGTTCAAAATGCTGTGAACTCAAAAGACCACACAACGCTTGTTGCTGCTGTGAAAGCTGCTGGTTTGGTGGATACGCTGCAAGGCAAAGGCCCTTTTACGGTTTTTGCGCCAACAAACAGTGCATTTGGAAAATTACCTAAAAACACAGTCCCAACATTGCTCAAAAAAGAGAATCTTGGCACACTAAAGGGCGTTTTAACCTATCACGTTGTTGCTGGCCGTCTTGATAAAGCCACACTTTGGAAGTGGGTTAAAAAGGGAAATGGTAAAACCGAGTTGAAAACTGTTGCTGGTGGTAAATTGTGGGTTATGGCGAATGGCTCGGCAAATTTGATTATCAAAGATGAAAAAGGCAACACAGCTAATTTTCCAACTTATGACGTGATGCAATCAAACGGTGTTATTCATGTGATCGACACTGTTTTAATGCCGAAATAAGTTCCTATATATTCCTATATTCCCTTCAAGCTTACATTCGCGATTGTGTAAGATTGTTTGGGGATTTGAAACCAGGCCCGTCCCTCTTGTGTGGCCTGGTTTCTCTTTTTAGTGGCGCTTTAGGTTGCCCACAAGCAACCGCGCTCTATTCTCTCTCACGGCTATTTGCTGCTGAAGCAGCAAGCCTCCGAGGGGCGGCGCTAGGCGCCGGGCTTCACTGGCGCTACGCCATGTCCTAACGCCGAAAAGGCGTCACTCCTTCTTCGTACATTTACGATTAATGTTTTTTCAGCTGCCCGCTAGTAACTACAGCGATACGAATGCGCGGGCGACTTTGTCGCCTGAAGTTCTTCAACAGGACAGTCTTCAAACGCTCCTTTAATTGCCCACCAGGCAACCGTGGCAAGCACCCGCGCTAACGCTGGACCATTCCCTACAGTCTGAAGTCGTCAGTAGTGTCTGGGGATCTGAAAAAGAAAAAGGCCAGGATGGGATATCCTGGCCTTTAAAATTAACTTTGCATTTTAAATCGACTTAATATTTGCGCTCGACCATTTTCTTTTTTAGCTCCGCAATGGCTTTGGCTGGGGACAAGCCCTTTGGGCAGGCCTTGGCGCAGTTCATGATTGTGTGACAGCGATAGAGGCGGAATGGATCTTCTAAATTATCCAAGCGCTCGCCTGTTGCTTCGTCGCGGCTGTCTGCTACCCAGCGGTAAGCTTGAAGTAGAGCTGCTGGGCCTAAGTAGCGGTCTGAGTTCCACCAGTATGATGGGCAAGATGTTGAGCAACATGCACACAAGATACATTCATAAAGCCCGTCGAGTTCTGCGCGGTCTTCAATGGATTGTTTCCATTCTTTTTGCGGCTCAGGGGTTGTTGTTTTCAACCATGGCTCGATTGAGCGGTGCTGGGCGTAGAAGTGATTTAAATCTGGTACCAGATCTTTAATCACTGCCATGTGTGGCAATGGATAGATTTTCACGGCGCCTTTGATTTCATCAAGACCTTTGGTACAGGCCAGTGTGTTTGTTCCGTCAATGTTCATTGAGCATGAGCCACAAATGCCTTCGCGGCATGAGCGACGGAATGTCAATGTTGGGTCAATTTTGTTTTTAATCCAAATGATTGCATCCAAAACCATTGGGCCGCAATCATCCATATCAACAAAATATGTATCGATTTGCGGATTTTCATCATCGTCTGGTGACCAACGATAAACATGAAATTCACGCCAATTGCCGCCATTTTCTGGCTTGTTCCAGGTTTTACCCTGTTTTGGTTTTGACTTTCTTGGCAGTGTTAGCTGGACCATCTTTTCGTCCCTACCTTCATCTAATCAGCTTGTGCATTTGCACGGTTTTATTCATCTTACATCCTGGATATTGACACTTTAATAAAGTGATCAAAACCAGTTCAATCAATCTGGCCTTTAATAAACTCTTGCCTTAGGTTTGATGTAATCAATTTCTTCAGTCAGTGTGTAGTTGTGAACGGGGCGGAAGTCGAGTTTGACTTTGCCATCGTCTCCAACCCACGCCAATGTGTGTTGCATCCAGTTTTCATCATCACGATCTGAATAATCTTCACGCGCATGGGCACCGCGGCTTTCTTTACGGTTTACAGCTGAGTAAGCCGTTGTAAGCGAGCATGCCATGAGGTTATCAAACTCTAATGTTTCCATTAGGTCTGAGTTCCAGATGAGCGATCTATCTGTTACTGAGATGTCGTCTTTGCCATCCCACACTTCTGTTACGCGGCGGCAGCCTTCTGCCATGCTTTCTTCTGTGCGGAACACAGCAACGTCTTCTTGCATGGCTTTTTGCATGGTCAGGCGCATTTCAGCGGTTGATGTGCTACCCTTTGCGTGACGCGCTTTATCAAAGCGGCCAAGAATTTTGTCAATTTGTTCTTTGCTTGCTTTTGGTCCGGCTTCATCGCCTTCAACGATTTGGCCGGCGCGAATGCCAGCGGCTCTACCAAACACAACCAAGTCAATTAATGAGTTAGACCCAAGACGGTTCGCACCGTGAACGGACACACATGCCGCTTCACCAACGGCCATCAGGCCTGGCACAACAGCGTCTGGATCGTCACCTTTTTTGGTGAGCACTTCGCCCCAATAGTTACATGGGATGCCACCCATATTGTAGTGCACTGTTGGCAATACTGGGATTGGCTCTTTGGTTACATCAACGCCTGCGAAAATTTTCGCGCTTTCTGAGATACCTGGTAGACGCTCGCCAAGAACGGCTGGATCAAGATGATCAAGGTGCAAGAAGATATGGTCGTTTTCTTTGCCGACACCACGGCCTTCTCTGATTTCCATGGTCATAGAGCGAGATACAACATCACGGCTTGCAAGGTCTTTGGCGGTAGGTGCATAGCGCTCCATGAAGCGCTCGCCTTCAGAGTTCACCAAATAACCGCCTTCACCACGAGCTCCTTCCGTGATTAAGCAACCAGCACCGTAAATGCCTGTTGGGTGGAATTGAACGAACTCCATGTCCTGAAGTGGTAAGCCGGCTCTCGCCACCATCGCATTACCATCACCAGTGCAGGTGTGGGCTGATGTGCATGAGAAGTAGGAGCGGCCATAACCGCCTGTTGCCAGAATTACTAATTTCGCGTTGAAGATGTGCATTGTGCCATCATCAAGGTTCCACGCGACCAGGCCTTCGCATTTGCCATCATCACTCATGATAAGATCCAGGCCAAAATATTCGATGAAGAATTCAGCATCATTTCTCAAGGATTGACCATAAAGCGTGTGCAAAATGGCGTGGCCGGTTCTATCTGCTGCGGCGCATGTACGCTGCACAGGTGGGCCATCACCAAAATTTTGCATGTGACCACCAAATGGGCGCTGATAGATTGTGCCTTCTTCTGTGCGTGAGAAAGGCACACCGAAGTGATCTAATTCATAAACAGCTTCTGGTGCTTCACGGCAGAGATATTCAATCGCGTCTTGGTCACCTAACCAGTCTGATCCTTTTACCGTGTCAAACATGTGCCATTGCCAGCTATCTGGCCCCATATTGCTCAATGAAGCTGCAATGCCACCTTGGGCTGCCACAGTGTGTGAGCGGGTTGGGAATACTTTTGTGACACAGGCCGTTTTTAGCCCTGCTTGTGCTGCGCCTAATGTTGCGCGCAAGCCAGAGCCACCAGCACCTAACACCACAACATCATATGAATGCTCAATGGTTTTATAGCCCAAACCGTTGGTTTCGTTGGTTGCGTTCATGGGTTTCTTAAGCTCCGAAGCTGAGTTTTAATAGAGAATACACACCTGCCAAAGCAACAAAGGCGGTGTAAAATGTATTGAGGATGAGAAGACCGATTTTGCTGCCTTCATTGTGCACATAGTCTTCGATAACGACCTGCATGCCTAAGCGCATGTGATATGTTGCTGACATGATAAATGCAGTTGATAAAACGAAGTGCAATGGATTTTGGAAAAAGGCCTTCACGGCTGCTAGATCTTTGCCCACGAGTTGAAATGCCGCATAGACAAGAAACACTGATAATAATAGGTTTGCTAGACCGGTTACCCGTTGGCGCCAAAAGTGCTCTGAACCTTCATTTGCGGTTCCTAAGCCTTTCACATTTGAAAGAGGTGTCCTGTAAGACATAACTATTCTTCTCCGGCTTGGCAGTTGTTCTTTTAGCCCTCTATTAGAGGCGTGAACTCATACCTTTTGACTTTTTTGTTTAAGCTTGTTGTTTTCTTAAAACGGTACCCACTTTGTAAGTAACAAGCCTTTGTTATTTATTTGGCATATCTCGCTGATTTTATTGGCGAGATAGTCATTGATTGTTAATCGTATGTTAGCTGCAAAGCAGATACCATAAAACGCCTGTAATCATGATTGGTGCTACAACGCCAATTCTGGCCATTGTTTCAACTGTTGCTAAATTAAAGCCTTTGGCAAAATCCCAAATGAAATGACGAATACCGCCAAACATGTGATGGAAAAAACCCCACGTTGCTAGCAATAGAACCAGTTTACCGAGCATTGTATCGAGCAATGAGTTGACCCAATCAAAATAGGCCGGTCCGCTCGCGGCCGCCATGAGCCACCAGGTAAAAATCAAAATTCCAAAGTAAAGGCCAACGCCGGTTAGCCTGTTCATGATTGACATCATCATTGTCAACATTGGAGAGTAAATTTGTAGATGCGGCGATAAGGGCCGCGTAGCTTTGAGCTTGTTTTGGCTCATAAGTTCCCTCACTATAGTATCTCATCAGCTCGAACTTGAAGAGTTTATCATTCATATACGCGAATGAGTGATGAGCAGATTAGATAAGCAGCAATTCATTATTAATATTAGATGGTTTGTTTTTTGTATCTTAAGATGTACCAAAGTCTTTGACTAAAGGTCAATACTAAACTCAACGGTTTTGTCATTGCCCGTTTATTATGCAGGATCAGTATATGCCTTTGTTTTTTAAGCTTTTTATTTACCCCTCCCTTATGTGCCTTATGCTTTTTATTCAGACTTTTTCTACACTCGCTGAAGATAAAGGCAACTTGCCTCCTCCGAAATCTTGGGCTGCGTTTCAGGAAGCTGACTATGGAGCAACCCTATATTACCCCTCAAATTGGTTTTCAGAACCAAAGAAACAAGGCAATTTTTTTACATTTGCTTCTCTTCATGATGAAGCAATCTTAACTTTCAGAACATACTTAGACCCCCTTCGAATTGGGGCTGAAGAGACGGTTAAAAAATTAAAAACAACCTTGGGGGCTCATCGCATCATTTCATTAAAACAAGACGCCATGTGGTATGAAGCTGAACTTAATGGAGATGAGTATGTTTTGCCAGGACATGCAGCAAAGCCTGTTTTGAAAACTTTCATACGTACTGTTTATAGCTGTAAAGAGCGGATTGTCAGCCAAATCAGCTTAACTTACCCAACCTCTTCGGCTGAACACTACGAACCTATGCTGAAAAAACTGGTCCGGCGCTTCCAACAAGGAGTGGGTGCGAAAACACCGATTAGGGAATGTAGTTGAGTTAAGTTTTTAAAAGCCCCTCGGCATTGCTCTGTGTACTTTTAAGAACGACAAAATAGAGTTGCCCCCGCCTCTCTTTCTATAAGAAATGAGCGGCCTATTGAGCGGTCTGTTGAACGCTCTAGTGGCGGGGCAATTTTTTATCGTTTAATCAAAACTAATCCTGATAAGACTAGAGTTTGAATTAACCCGTTTCTACAGATCAACTTAAATCATTTCACTTTTAGTTTCTCATCTGCCTTTACGCCTTTTTTGTAGGTTTCGTAGATGAAAACTGGGATGTTTAAATTACCAAGGTGTTTTTCAATTAACGGCTCGACTTCAGACCATTCGCAGCCACCAACACCCGTGGCCAATTTGGGCAATGCAAGTGAGTGAATGTTATTTTCAATGACCTGTTTTTGTAGATCTTTTAATGCATGATTAATGTTGGCATGAGTTGCCTTGCCAGGGTTTGCATTTTTATCTTTTGCTGGCTCTTGTGTGAGCAGATTAAAGATGACCCGTTCAGGGCTTGCCCAAATCCAAGCGCTGCCAGCTTTTGGGTTAAATTGAAAACAATAGTGGCGAAAGTCTTTTACCATGGCTGGGTGTAACTGCTTTAAACTAAGCGCCAGGCCTTGGTTGAAATGGTCATGAGGAGCAACGCCGTGAGCAATGGCTCTTGCGTCGGTTAATAGGATGTCACCGGTTACTTTGGTAATCATAGTTAGCCTCGTTTACTGGGGATGGTTTATACTTTCTTTTTACCACGTTACTTGAGACTAACTCATTGATATAGCTCAAAAGCTAAGTTGAATTGCATTCGTTTAAAGTATAAAATTATTGCTCCTTCATGATTTCTCTTTTTTTTAATTTTAAGAATTCAACAATTGAGAAGAGTTGACCTTATTTCATATTCATTTTCAGTAGAGCAAAACACACAAGAAACATACGCCAAGCCCCAAACAAAGGGGGGCGTAATATTTTTTATCTAATGACCTAAACGGTTCTTCGGGTGTTTGCTCTTTCGCCCAAGATGTATAGGTGACCATTCCTCTTACAAAGAAGATCAATGTGAGGCCAATCATGCCCGTATTTAAAACCCAGTTAGGAAGCCTTCCATTGATGAACGCTAGACTTGAGTGGAAACTTCGCGGGAGTATTTTAATTAACTCAAGTGAACTATCTTTTCCACTTAGCCAAAGCAAGGGGATTATGCCGGCAATAAGAATGAGCAAAGCTACAAGGAAGGTTAGGCCTGCTTTTGGAATTTGCGTTAGGCCTTTTCTACCAATTACGATTTTGGCCAAACTCTCATCATCTGTTCCAGGCCATTTACCGCCTGCCCCCCAATAAGCATGGACTAGGGCCACGAGCGATAATGTTGCAAATATTAGAAAAGCTAATGATAGAGAAAGGCTCATTTTATCCTCTTACTTTTTCTTTAAACGTTTACTTTCTTATGGTCATTAAATGCGGCGTTTGTGCCGGCATCCGAAAAAAGTCAGCATCGCGATTGTTATAAAAATGATCCATTGAGGCATTAAAAATAAAGTTTCTAATTTGCTTAATCCGTAGAAAATAAACAAACCTGCAAACGCTAAATATTGAAGCGCGATGAGAAGGCTGAGGCTTTGAAACCGAATTGGTTTAAAGGCGGCGCAAAATAGGCCGGCACTATTAATGATTAAAACTACGGTTACCGCATGCCAGAGGATAGATGTGTAAGCCTTTAAGATGGTGGTTAAATTCGCATCTAAAATTGGTTCGTGCACTTCTTTTCCGCCGCCGAAAATATGCAGACCAATAGTGATTGTAGATATGACAGCGGCAAGCAAGATAGATTTACTCATTTTACGTCCTTTTATCAAATTCACCTCAATTAACATACGGTAGCGTATGTATGATTTTTATTTGAATGTGTCAATAGGCTCGCGTATAGGTTTTCAGATGATTTTAAAAAAGACACTAACTTCTGAAGATTGGATTAGGGCGGCTTTTCGCGCTCTAACTCATGGGGGGCCAGGAGCCATTCGTGTTGAAGCAATTGCCCGTGAGCTGAAAGTCAGTAAAGGTTCTTTTTACTGGCATTTCAAAGATGTAGCCTCATTGCAGATGGAGATGTTGGAACATTGGCAACTGGCTGCCACCGAGGCAGTTATTGAAAATGTTGATGAAAGTGGTGCGAGGCCTGAAGAGCAATTACATTTGCTCATTATGCTTGCAACCAGTTCACGCAATGAACCCTATGGTGGGGTGTTAGCGGAAGCTGCCATTCGTGACTGGGGGCGGTATAATCAACTTGCAGCTGATACAGTGACCGCTGTTGATGAGAAGCGTTTGAAATATACTCGAGACTTATTTTTAAGCTGTGGCCAGAATAAAAAACGGGCCACTCATAATGCAAATTTGCTTTATGGTTCCCTGATTGGTTTGGAAGGGTTGGCTTATCAAAAGCTTGTAAATTTGCGCAAAGATATGCTCTATTTTTTAGAGTTGGCTTTAAAAGAAGATTAATAGAAAATGTGAGAGAAATATTTTTCTCTCACATTTCTGATGGTTCTAATTTTCTTTTACCTGCACTTCACCCTTCAAAATGTTCTCCGTATTCTTTTTCAAGTTTTTAGGTTTCCATCCTGGGCGTCCAAAAACATATCCCAGAACATCACTCATGCTTTTGGAAGAGCGAACGTCTTTTGCAATCAACCAATATTCTTTAAAGTTAATAGTCAACGGGTTTGAAGAATTAAGCGGGACCGTCACCCCATATTTGACCTTTTCCTCTTCGGCCTGATAGGTGCCAAACAGGTGATCCCATATCATCAAAACACCCCCATAATTTTTATCGAGATATTTGCGGTTTGAACCATGATGAACACGGTGTACAGATGGGGTGTTAAAGAGCTTATCGAAGAATTTTAATTTGCCTATTTTCTCTGTGTGAATCCAAGTTTGATAAACCACAATGAATAAAAAGGCGATAATGGTCTGGGTAACCTCAAAACCACTGACAATCATCGGCACTAGAAATATCCATTCAATGAGACTATCTACCCAGGCCAATCTGAGAGAGGTTGTTAAGTTATATTCAGGAGATGAATGATGGACGATGTGATTTGCCCAAAGAATTCTGATTTCATGTTCAAGGCGATGCAACCAATAATAGGTTAAATCTGCGGCCAAGAAGGCAAGAACCCAACTCCACCAAGTTATCGGTATTTTATATGGAATGAAACTTTCGGTTATCGTGAGACATATGACGAATATAGCGCCATAGAGGGTTCTCTCCAATAAAGCACTGACAAAAGCTATAAAGAAATTTGCCGCTGTTTCTTTGTATGTTTTGCGCCGCTTTGTGTAGATATCCCAAGCGGTTTCTAAGACAATGAGAAAGAAGAAAAAAATGGCGATATATTCAAGAATGCCTAAAACAGGTGAGAGTTCTTCAAAACGTTTTTCTAAATTTTCAAACATAGAGCTATTCAACCTTGTCTTTAAATTATTAAAGAGTGAAACGCCGCTCAAATCATGTTAATTTAAAAATTACATACGATGCAAAATGAACGACCGTTCATTCAATATAATGCGAAATGTAATTTTTGCAAGAGATCGCGCATGACTAAAAAAACTCAGATAAAAAAAACTCAGATAAAAAAAACACGATTAGAGACCACGCAAGAAAAGCGGCATTTGATTTTACTGGCTGCTATTGAGTGCTTTTTGCAAAAAGGGTTTCACCAAACCAGCATGAGGGACATAGCAAAAAAATCTGGAAGCAGTTTGGGGAATATTTACAACCACTTTAAAAGCAAAGATGTGCTCATAACTGAGATTGCCACCCTTGAAGCTGAAGAACTTGATGATTTAATTCATCTTTTGGAAGGAGAACGCTCAGCAACTCTCATTCTTCATGATTTTATTGATGTTTATCTAAAACTGGTTTCAAAACGTGAGAATATTTTATTAACCGCTGAGATCACCACTGAAGGGTTGAGAAATAAATCTATTGGCAAAGGTTTTGTTGCCAATAGAGCCAAGTTAACAAAAGCACTTTCAGGATTGATTGAAAAAGGGGTTCAATCAAAAGAGTTTGAACTTGATATTGATCAAAAAGAAATTGCTCAACTTATTCTAGACCTGATTGAAGGGCTGGCTATGCGCACAGCTTTTGCTGGGGGGCGCGTTTCACCAAAAGCGAAAAAAGCGCTCAAGTCCCTCATTGAAAAAACAATTATGGTGACTTAAATGGACAAGTACAAATTAGCCCAAAAACGAGTTGAAGCCAAAATTGGCTTTTTCATTCACCTTGCTATTTTTATTCTTGTTAATAGTATTTTGGCACTTGTTGATATTCTTGGTTCACCAGAAAAACTTTAGTTCTTCTGGCCATTTGGCGGCTGGGGGATTGGCCTTTTGTTGCACGGCGTTGGTGTTTTTTATCACCCATCTTCATCCAATAATAGCCTTGGATTTAAAGAAAGGCTTATTAAAAAAGAGCTTGAGGCGATTGATCGATCGCAAAGCGAACAGCGCAATGAAGCTGAAAATGAAAAGGAATAAGTTTTTATACTAGCCTTTTAATAATCACTCATCTTAGTTTAAGAAGCAGTTTGTTCCTTTAAAAATTCATCCAAGATTTTTGTCGTCTCTTTCGGAAACTCATCAACAAAGAAATGCCCGCCAGGTAAGCTGGCTGTTTTCATAGATTTACAACGGTTACGCCATGTAGCTGGCAAGTCAAAACATTCGGCCATGGTGCCGTTGGCCCCATAAAACACAAGCGTTGGGCAATTCACTTGTTTTTCAATATCAGCATCATCAAGGTCGAGATCTATCATTGCAGCGGCACGATAATCTGCGCATGAACCCTGGATCATTTCTGGGTCACGCCAACAGCGACGATACTCTGCCAATTGCTCTTGATCGAAGTCTTCTATGTTGGTTGCCCCCCCAGCCTAGCAGGCAGGTTTCATAGAAAAAATCCGGGTCGTTACCTATTAGCCTTTCTGGAAATGGAGCTGGCTGGGAGAGAAAGTACCAATGCCAGTAAGCGCCAGAGACTTTGTTGGTTGTTTCCATGAACATGGCATGAGTTGGCACAATGTCTAGAACAGCGAGCGAGAGGACTTTGTCTTCATGATCTAACACCATGCGATGTGCCGTTCGCCCGCCTCGATCATGACCGATAACATGAAACTGATCAAAGCCTTCATTTTGCATAAGCTCTACATTGTCATTCGCCATAGCGCGGAACGAATAGTTTGAACTATCTTTTGCAGGTGTTGGTTTACTGCTATCACCATAACCACGCAAATCAGCGCAAATTACTGTGTATTTTTCAGCTAGCTTAGGGGCAATGTGAGCCCACATTGAAAGGGTTTGTGGAAAGCCATGCAAGAGGAGAAGCGGTGCCCCTTTTCCACCAATTACATAATTGATTGAAACATCTTCGAGCTCAACTTTCTTTTTTTCAAACCCTTCAAACATTATAGATCTACCCTTCCTACTCTTGATGAAATTGGCCATGTGATTTTTTTTGCCTGCTCTGGTTCACTCCACAACATGGCCATCTCTTCATAAAACTTCTTATAGATATGATCAGCGCCCTTTGCTTTTAGCGTTTTCATAGCCGACCATGTGTTGATATAACCTATGAATTGATGGAAATTCCATTTACAGACAATGTTCGTCTGAGGAAGGCTTAATTCATTGAATGGAAACTTAAATTTCTTATACCCCGTTTCGACATGTTCGCGATCTGGCGCCCAAAATTCATGAATTTCCTGCCAATAAAACTTTTGAAATCTTTCATCTGCCTCACCTTCAATATTTAAAATACCGTAAGAGAGAAGAGCGATGATTGCCTTGTTAACCGCTATTCGCTTAGCTTCTTTATAAAACTCATCCAGGTCAAACCAGTGAGCCGCTTGGGCGGCGACAATTAAACTGGCTTTGTTGTTTTCTACTGAAATTTGCTCTGCTGGTTCACATTTGAAAGTGATTGTTTTGTGAGGTGTTACTTGTTTTATTTGCTCTTTGCTCAAATCTGTTGCGATCACTTGATCGAAATGATCAGCTAGGCAATGGGAAAATTGGCCTGTACCGCAACCCACTTCAACGGCTAACTGATTACCGGGGCAAAGATCTCTTAGAGCTTTGGCTAATTCACTTGGGTAATTCGGGCGATGTTTTGCATAGTTTTCAGCGCCCTCGTTAAATGGATTTTTTGTTTTATCACTCATGCAAAATCTCTTAATTTTATTTCTTTTTTGATTTTTTAAAGGCGTCTTCTATGCGTTTTGAGAAATCTTTTTTCTCAAGGGCTGCCGCGATGATTTCAAGCTGGTTTCGGACTGGTATTGCGAGCTCTTTTTCAAGCCCTTCAATAGCATCGAATCTCGCTTGCCATTGAGGCTTTAAAAGTTTGACCAGCGCCTTGCCCTCGCTTGTAAGCTTTATAATTGTTTCTCTTGCGTCTTTCTTTCCCGGTTTTCTTTCAACGAAGCCATCTTTTTCCATCAGCCTTATGGTTTGGCTGACAGCCCCCTGGGTAATTTGTAATTGTGCGGTGATTTCTTTTACCGTTTGAGCATCCTCATCTGCCAATGCTCTTAGGACAGGTGTATATCTCGATTTTATGGGAATCCCGGTTTTTTTGTAGTGAGCTTCAGAGCCTTCGTCGAACAATTCACTTAAGTGACGCAGGAGTTCTCCGAGGCCAGGTTTTAAAATATTCGCCATGTTTTTTTCAATTGCTTTATATGTTTTTTATCAAAATACATTAGCGCTAATGTATTTTCAAGTTTTTTCTCTTATGTAGATCTAAATGAAAAAAGCCACTGCAATTTCTTGCAGTGGCTCATATTTAAATTTTTGAGAATTTAAAAGAATTTACCTTGGCATTACCAGCCAATAATCAAGGTCAAGCATCACGCTTTCATGATAGCCATCTTCTGTTTTAGCTGGGAAATCAGCACAGGGGTGATTTTTGGCTGCGATTGTTTTGACACGCAATGCGCCCACATCTTCACGGCCCGGAATGGCTTCTTTTTCTAAAATTTCAGACCAGGCATAGATCGTGTCGCCAGCAAAACATGGGCTCACATGGCGGCCGCCATTGATGGCTGCTACATGAAAACCATTTGCCAAGCCATTGAACGATAAAGCTCTTGCCATTGAAATTACATGGCCACCATACATTAAGCGTTTACCGAAACGGCCTTGGCTTTCTGTGTGATTGTTAAAATGAACTTTGGCTGTATTTTGATAAAGCCGTGTTGCCATTTGATGCTCAGCTTCTTCAATGGTCATGCCATCAACATGGTCAATTTTTTCGCCGACTTCATAATCATCCCAACGATAAGGGCTACCTGCCAGATCATTATTATAATCGGCCACGTTAATCTCTGGTGTTGCATCCGCAAAGTGTGTTGGCTCAACACGCTTTGGTAATTCAGGAACATCAGCTGTTGGTGCTGGTGAGTTTTCATCCTTCTTGCGCACCATAACCCAGCGCACATAATCAAGAACGATTTCACCCAACTGATTGCGCCCAGTAGAGCGCACATAAACCACGCCTGTTTTGCCGTTTGAATTTTCCTTTAACCCAATAACTTTTGAAGTGGTAGAGACTGAATCTCCTGGGTACACAGGCTGGACAAATTTACAATCGGCATAGCCTAGATTGGCAACAGCGTTTAGTGAAATATCCGGCACCGTTTTACCAAAAACCATATGGAAAACCAGAAGGTCATCAATTGGGGCTGCTTCATAACCTATGTCCATTGCAAAACTATCAGCTGATTGAACTGCAAAGCGCATTCCATAAAGCGATGTATATAAAGCTATATCACCTTCGGTGATGGTCCTTGGTGTTGCGTGATGCAAAACCTGGCCTACAGAGAAATCTTCAAAATAATTACCTGGATTGGTTTTACTCATGCTGTTTGTTCCTTATTCAACTATCTTTATTCAGTACAAGAGCTGGTTCATACCAAAATTCATTGTTTGAATGCTCGTGTATAGTTTAGGGGATTATTGATCCACCTTTCCCCTTTCGCTTGGGGTTGATTGTGCTTTCTTTCCAACGCACAATTTGTCCAATCCTCGCTTCGCTCCGGGTTGGATTGTGCTCTACAAATAGACAATTGCAGGAAATTAACAAGGCTTTTTTTATAGGCTTTTTGTCAAACTAATCATGGCCGCTATTTTTGTTTCTTAAGACTTTACACTTTTTATAAAAAAGGGAAGAGAGACGACATTAAGTCGTATTTTAATGGTCAAAAATAGCATCAGCGCCATGAATGAAAATGAAAGTGATGTGGCTATGGCCGCACCTTGAATGCCATATTTAGGGATTAAAGACAGGTTTAGAGCGATATCAAGCATCACTGTTCCTAAATAAATGATTGCACAACTAAATTGTTGTCCGGTCATCATTAAAATGCGCTCACCTGGCCCAACGAGCGAACGAAAAAGTAAACCAATTGCCAGAGGCATAATCACAATTTCCGCGTTTTCAAAACCTTTGCCGAAGAGAGATAAAATTTCTTCGTTAAAAACTAGGATAAATAA
Source organism: Hyphomicrobiales bacterium (assembly GCA_965230545.1). Taxonomy (GTDB): domain Bacteria; phylum Pseudomonadota; class Alphaproteobacteria; order Rhizobiales; family HXMU1428-3; genus HXMU1428-3. Next base: position 227,582 of record CBDDLE010000003.1, read on the forward strand.
AATCATAAAGACAGATGGAAAGAAGGTTAGGCATGCAGACCTTTGAATGATTGATGTTAAAACTGAACTATCATTATTCGCATGAGCTTCTGCATATTTCCGGTTAAAAGCTGAGCCAATCGCGAAATTCAAAAAAGCGACGAAGGCCATGATTTTAGTGGCTGCAAAATAAATCCCCGTTTGATCTGGTTCTAAGAAATTGCTGATCATGAGAACATCAACATTGAACAATAAGAGCTCAAAAGAAGAAATCATCATCATTGGGAGAGCAGCCCAAATCCATGCTGGGATTTTATATTCACGAGGGCCATTTCGCTCTGTTTCAGGAATTTTAACACCAGTGACGGCAATAGATAGAAATAAGGTAACCCAAACGGTTATCACCGCCACTGAAATGGCAACCGTAGCAGACGCATTAAACCCAAAGGATGCTATGCCTGCCAATAGCCCCATGATTGCGATGGGGCGAAAAATAGCAGAAGGCGCGAAAGCACGTATCATCCAGCCATAACTGCGACCAATGCCTGAAAGATAATCCGTTAGTGCGAAAGCTGGTAGACTTAAGAGGGCGATCATTAAAGGCGTGGCATATAATGAAGAGAGATAGCCGCTCGCATTTGCTAGATGGAGCCCTAAATATAAGAAACAACAAGTGATGATGGAAGCCACCACTATACTCGCCGCGTTGCCCCAAATGGCCCCTCTTAACAAGTCTAGTTTGCCTTCAATTCTATATTCAGGGATTAACCTTTGAATGAGGTTATAAAGCCCAAAACTCAGCAATTCCCCTGATATAATTAAACATGACCAAACCAATGCAAACAGGCCATATTCATATTTTCCCATCCAGCGGGCTAGAAATATTTGCAAAAGGAAGGTGAGAAAGGCTCCGAAAATCCGTAAGCCATAAACAATTACAGCGTTAAATTCAGTGTTAAATTTTTCTAATAATAAAGTGCTGGATTTGCTTAACAGATCTTTTTTCATTGTAAGTTTTATATCCATTATCGCAATCATACATTTATCGCAAACACACATTAGCTTTAAGCTAAAACATTCTACGCTAAATGTTTACTTTAATAAATGCTATTAATTATATGTCTTTATTATGTAATTTAACAATTCTTTTTTTACGGCTTACTGTTCAGACAATTTCATACCAGGTGTGTAGTCTTTGCCGTCTACCGTTTTTATCACCGCTTGCCCGCATAGCATTACCTGTTTATTTTGGTCATAGCTATATTGTGGAGCACCGTGAAGTTCCCAGCCTTTATTGAGAGCTTCGGTTACTCTGTGACAAAAGCTTGCATCATCCGGGCCAGTTAAAAATCGATATAATTTCATAACTTATTCTCACAAACTCGAACAGTTTTTCGATTGAATATGATTAAGATTGAGGATTACAGCCCAACCAAATTGTATGTTCATACAATTTGGTTGGGCTTACTTATTTTGCATCACAATTAACCATGAACTTAGTTAATTGCTTAAAGACAATGCAATTCTTATGACATTGATTTTGAGGCTGGCTTTTAAGACATAGCTTCGATGGCTTGCGAAATTGCAACGGTGCGTTTCGCCATTTCAGCGTGCAGAAGTTCCACCATCTTTCCTTCAACTGTGATAGCGCCTTTACCTTGATTTTCAGGCAATTCAAACGCTTCAATGATTTTTTTAGCCCATTCAACAGCTTCTGATGACGGAGAGAAAATTTCATTACAAGGGCCAATTTGCCCCGGATGAATTAGGGTTTTCCCATCCATTCCAAGATCATTGCCTTGTGCGCATTCTGTTTTAAAGCCCTCTTCGTCTTTAAAGTCATTATAAACACCATCGACAATATCAATACCAAAGGCACGGCCTGCTGCAACGCATGTTGAGAGCCAAGATAGCATTGCTTCTCGGCCTGGTTTGATGGCAGCGCCTGTTTCTTTTGAAAGATCGTTTGTGCCCATGATGAACACTGATAAACGGTGACTTTCAGCTGGCCCATTTTCAGCGATGTCCAAAGCTTTGAGCATTGCTAAAGGTGTTTCCATCATGGCCCAGAGATCAATTGCAGGGTCTGCACCCAGCGCTATTAGCTGCTCACGAACATTTCGAATATCTTCACCCTTAGAGACTTTTGGCACCAAAATAGCATTTGGTTTCGCGCTTGCAGCTGCCTTTAAATCTGCCTCAAACCATGGTGTATCAAGGCCATTTACACGAATAACCAGTTCTCTTTGGCCATACCCACCTGCTTCAACAGCTTTTGCGACCTGTTCCCGGGCCATATCTTTCATATCTGGTGCAACGGCATCTTCCAAATCAAAGATGATGGCATCTGTTGGTAAAGTTTTGCCTTTTTCCAATGCCCGTTCTTTAGAACCTGGCATGTATAATACTGAACGACGAGGACGGATTGTGGCCATTATTTTCTCCATTTTTATGATTTGGCGGCAATTTATCGGGTTATTTATAAAAACAAAAGCCCTATAAAGTATAGTGAATTAAAAATTTACTTATTGCTCCTTGCTATATCTTGCCATGTCACTTTTTAAGGAAACCAGATGCATAGCTTTAATGAAGGAATTGTTCTTGCCATTAGCTCTGACGTAGGGGTTGGGGCTGTTGGGCTTTCTATCGCGCGTTTTGGCTTTGCCAGAGAAAAGATCAAAGCTATTTGTTTGCCAACGATTATTCTTGCTTCGCGGCCCGATTTAGGAAAAATGGCAGGCCATATCATCCCTGGCGATAGCCTAAAAGCACAGCTTGACGCCCTTCATGATGATGGTTGGCTCACAAAACTAGATGGAGTGATGACGGGTTATTTTGCTAGCGTTGAGCAAGTTGAAATAACAGCATCTTTTCTTGAGAAATTGCTTAAAGTAAATCCATCCGCTCTCATTCTTGTCGATCCGGTGCTTGGTGATTGTGATACGGGGCTTTATGTTGCTGAAGATGTTGCTCAAGCTGTTCGCGATTTATTACTCCCCCTTGCGAAGGTCATTACCCCTAATCTTTTTGAGTTTTCCTGGCTTTGCGGCATTTCACTAGCAAATTTTAATGAGCTTCTCTCCTGTGCAGACCTTTTAAAACCACCTCATATTGTGATTACATCAGCTCATATTGGTGTTTCGACAGATGTGCCATCTTCTCGTGAAACTCTTGGGATTTCCAATCAAGAAAGATCAATTAAAACAGTTCTTATTCAGGAAGGTGAGAAAACCATATTCTCAAGCCCCTTTATTGCTGAAATGCCAAAGGGGACAGGCGATGTGTTCGCTTCTCATTTACTATCCCGCTTGGTTAAAGGAGAGGAAATGAAAGCAGCTGTTGGTGAAACAGTGGACTTTTTGGAAGAGATTGCAGAAAGGGCTGAAGGGACGTTATCCATTGAGCCCTCGGTTTTCTTTTGAAAACCCTCATTTCTCTCACGGCTATTCTAAGCGCTTTTTTTACACATCAAGTTACCCACCAACAACCGTGCTAAGCGCTTAGGCCTCCGAGGGGCGGTGCTAGGCACCGGGCTTCGCTAAAGCTGCGCCATGTCCCGACACCTTTTCTTCACTTCAGTTACCCTCTAGGTAACCATATTGGCGTCACTCCTTCTTCGTATAGAAAGTTGCCTTTCTCTCACGGCTATTCTGACGCGGACTTCTTTGACGCTGTGCCAAGTGCCCCCAGCCCAAAATGGGCTAGGAGGCTGTTTACATATTGAGGTTTAGCCTCTTGATTTTTTGATGAAATAATCAAGAGACAGTGGGCCGGCACCATTGACGATGATGGTGAGGAGGGCTACTGCCCATAAGCCATGCAGTACGTAAGAGCCTGGGAATACGAAAATCTGGATGACTGCTGTCATGATCAATAGACCAAGAGCTGCAAAACGAGAACCTAGTCCAATCCATAGTAAAATTGGCAATGTTAATTCAGCATAGGTAGCAAAAACAGCCAATATATCGATGATGCTTTTAGACAAGGGCAACCCTTGAAAATAGATATCGTTGAACAATGATTTTGTTTTGCTGAGGATCACATAATTATCGTCAACTTTGGTTAGGCCTGAATTGAAGAATGTTAGGCCAACAACGATACGAGCTAGCGTTGTATAAATCCAATTTGGTATGCAACTGAAAATGTTTATAAATAGATTGATTAGTCCAGTCATTTTGTCCCCTTGAATGTGTTGTATTTGCTGATTTTTTCTATCAGCCTCTGTTTGTCAAATTCACGCCTGTGACGGCGCCTAAGTTAAAGAGACCAGCTAAGTTTGCTGGAATGTCGAAAGATGGTTCGATTGCGATTGCCTGCTCGACGGACAGGGAAAAAGAGAGCCCTTTTTCAAGGCTTTGTAAAAATTCAAATGTGCCTATTGAGACCTGGTGAATGAGCACGTCAAGTTCTGGGCGAATAATGAGAGCGGCTTCGCCTTCTTGCATGTTCAGTCCTTCTAAAAAGTTAGAGGGTTCCTCTTGCTGATGGGCTTGCCAGATGGTGACTATGGGAAAATCGCTTTTGATGAGAGCCATGGTTGGGTGCAAATCAAAACTTAAATTTGGCAAATCTTCTTCGGAAAAATCACCCAAAGCTTCAATCTTAACCGGCATTGCATTTGCCGCATGGTAAGCTGTGTTGCGATGCCACTCTAGAAGAGCAATATCACTTAGATAGGGTAATTCTTGTGCAGGTGCGAAACTCTTTAAGAAGTCTGGAAATTCTTCGCCATAATTAATCATCACTGGAGATTTGGGCAAATGGGAGAGTGCAAACTCTCTTGCCATGGTGGCAAAAAACTCATCACCAACAATTTCTTCAACAACGGGGTACGTACTGGCCAGAACAGAAATTAAACTGAGGGTGACGTTATTGCGATAAACACTAAATCGTTTTTTTGGCACCACACCATTTTTTAAACGTTTGATGCCTGATGGCACATCTGCGTTTAAATTTTCAAGAGCGTTTGAAACTGATGATTGCAGTTTGGACCATTCACTCATCTTAAGCCACTCGCTCATTCATATCTAAATCTTTGGCTTCTGGATTGGATGTCCTGGCTTGTTTTTCGTGATTTTGCAAAATCTCTTCTGCCCGCTTGGCTTCACTGAACAAAACCTCCCAGCTTGGGACGTCATTATCCCATTCGATCAATGTTGCCACAGGGCCTTTCAGGCTGATCGCTTGGTCATATAAATCCCATACATCATCAATGACTTCTCTGTCATGAGCGTCGATAAGCAAAGGGTTGCCCAGGTCATCTTCATCTGGTGCGTGACCGCCAAGGTGAATTTCTCCAACAGCTTCCATTGGAAAATTTTGAATATAATCTTTAGGGTCGTGCTCATGATTGATGCAGGATACAAAGACATTATTTACATCGAGTAGCAAACCGCAGCCGGTGCGTTTGACAACTTCTTTTAAAAATTCAATCTCAGTGAAATCCTGGCGCTCGAAGGCCACATAAGTTGATGGGTTTTCGAGCAGCATTTTTTGACCAATCGTCGTTTGGATATGATCAATATGCTCTGATACGGTTTGACAAGTTTCTTGCGTTAAAGGCAAGGGAAGCAAATCATTAAAAAAACCTGCTTCATGCGACGACCATGCTAGATGCTCGGAGAAGCTTTCTGGTTGATATCGATCTACTAAGCCTTTCACTCTTGCTAAATGTTCTTTTGAGGGAAGCTCGGAGCCACCTATTGAGAGCCCTACACCATGCAAACTTAGAGGGTAATTTTCTCTTATCTTTGTGAGGTAATGATGGGGGGCGCCGCCCGCGCCCATGTAATTTTCTGGGTGCACTTCAAACCAGCCAATATCCGGTGAAGTTTCACATATATCTTGATAATGCTCAGCTTTAAGACCAACGCCAGCTCTTGGTGGTAGGTTCGTTGATTTTAGGTTTGGTGTTTTTTTCATTGGGCACCTGCCTTTTTTCAACATCAATTAAATTAAGTTATTTATTTGATGCGAAGCTTGTTGGGTTTTTGTTTTTATTTAAGAGAACAGGCTTCTTTTAATTTTTGGAAAAATGCTCTTCCCATCCCCATTTAAGGGCCGTATTGATGGGAAGAGCTTTGTTATATTTATGCTGGATTGTCGCGATCTAGCGGCTTCAAGCTGCCTTTACGGCCACCTGGTAATTCCATTTTTTCACATGTGCCTTTTGGTACATATGTCCAAGCGTTACCTTGATAATCGATAGTTGATGTGCCTGCACAGCTTGTGCCTTTACCGGCTGCACAATCGTTTTTACCTTTTAGAGAAATGCCGTAGCATTTTTCATTGTCAGCTGCTCCAGCTGGTTTGATGTCGGCTGCACCTGTAAGGGCTGTTGCAACTGCGCCAGCAAGGATAGCTGCTGAGATGGTTGATTTAGACATTGACGTCTCCTTTTAAATATAAGTTCGAGTTATAAAAACTTTAGTTCCCACATTTCATTTGGAATATGATCAAATTAAAGTAATCATCAGAAACATTCATCAAACATATTGTAACAAAACTGTGAGAGCCCGTGAGGAAAAGACCGCTTATCCCCACAAGACTCTTCAATTAGAGGTAATTCACAAAATAAAAAACATCTTGCGAACCATCCTCTAATTCATGGGACTTATGTGCAATTTCGAGGGACTTCGTGGTGAAAGTTTGACGCCAAAAAGGCATCACCGAAACTTTTACAAGCCTGCGAGAGGCAAACAATGAAATATGCTTACCTTTCAATGAATTACAAAGTTCTTCTGATTTTTCAAAAACAGAAATTAGGAGAAGAAATTGCGAATTTACAATAGAAAGATACTTCTATTTAAAAAAGCCGATATTCTCACTGTTACCTGGCTTGGTTTGGCTTACATCTTTCAAGAGCGAGATTAAACGTTCTGGGTCGTCTAGAGCTCCTAGAACTTCAGCCTGTTTTTTCACTTGCGCGAAATCTCCAGGCGTTAGGTTCTCAAATTTCAAGCCATTCTCAGGAACATTCTTCAAATTGAAAAAGACATTGTATGCTAATTTCAAGGCTTCTTTATCCATGAAATTAAATCGAACATGGAACGTGAAACGACGTAGCGAGGCTGTGTCCAAGCGATCCATCAAGTTGGTTGTAAAGCACACTGGTAGAGGGTGCTCTTCCATCCAGGTTAGCATTTCATTGACTTGTGTAACTTCCCAGGAACGAGAGGCTTCTTGTCTTGAGTAAAGAAAACTATCTGCCTCATCAAAGATCAAAAAAGCATTAGCTTCACGTGCTTCTAAAAATGCATCAGCAATTTGCTTTTCTGTTTCGCCCACAAAGGCAGAGAAAATATCTGACGCGCGTTTTTGAATGACTTCTAATCCGAGTTCCTTGGCTAAAAAGCGAGCGTATGCTGACTTGCCTGTACCTGGAGGGCCAGAGAGACACAGCGAAAAGTTGTGCTTGCCTGATGACTTTAGCTGGGATGATAGATCATAAATGTTGCGGCTGGCTTTTGATAATTTCGGATCATAGACAAAATTCTCTGGCGCGCTACGAGCTTGAAGACCCGAGACCGCTTTTGTGATGCCAAGAGCCGCGCGCTCAACTTCTTTGGCACCACCTTTAGAATATTTTGCAACTTTCAATGCATTTTCCATAATGGCTGGTGTGGCATCAAGCTTTTGTGCCAGTGCTGTGATTTCTTCTTTTGTGAGTTTCACACCAATTCTTGTGGCCATTCTTTCAATAATGCGCTGGCGCTGAGATGTTGGGGGTGATTTTAACTCAAACGCCAAGATCATGCGGCGGAGGATCGCTGCATCAATGTCGCTAATATTATTTGATGTCCATAAAATCGGCACGGGATTGTTTTCAAGCAATCGGTTTAGATAAACTTTCGACCCGCCTCTTCTAATGAGTTGCAGGGCGATATCTTCCATTTCATCAAAGAGGATAGCTGCATTCTTCGCGCCTCTTAACAGGCTGATTGCAAAAACTAAATCTGACAAGCGTCCTTTGCGATCAACTTCGCCTTCAGCACCAACATCTTCACCAGCAGCGTAAATGGACAGCCCGGCTTTTTTAGCGGCGACTTTTGTTAGCTCTGTTTTTCCTGAACCTGGCGGGCCATATAGAAGAATGTTCACACCACTCGCTTTTTCAGAAACTGCCCCTTTTAAGACATTGCAAATTAAATCACGATCACCTTTGATATGATCATAATCTGTTAATTCAATGTTGGCTGTAAGCGGTGCGCCTAATAAAGCTTCGCGCATTTGATCGAACTTTTTAAACCGTTGATCTAGGCAGGCATCAAGCCTTGAGGTGATGGCGAAATGCCCTCCTGGGCCAGAAATTTCACCACCTTCACTTTTCAACTGAAGCAAACCAGCTGCTACCATGTCTCCAGCCGGGCCTGTGAAACGCTCAACATCATTTACGCTTAAATCTGTTAGCAAAGCGAGTGAACGGCTTAATGGACCAATGGATTCGGTTACCGAATTACATAAATATTGCACTTGATCAAAACGATGAAAACACGCAATGAGCGCAACGATTTCCTGGCATTTGGGATCGAGTTCAAGAGCTTTCGTTAGGTTCTTGATGTTGGTCCACATTGGCTCAGGCCAACCGGTTTTTTTAGAGGCTTCATCGAGCATCTCTAAAATTTCATCACGATGGTCAAGAAACGCACTATTAAAATCTGCCTGGCTAAAGCTGGAGGAATAGATATTGCCAATGGCTCCGCTCAGCTTTTTAGGCAAAGGTAGAGATAGCATTTCTGTGCGGTCATTTAACCAATAAAGAATGTAGCGTGCTGCCCGAGTTGGAATATGATCAGCACGCAAAACACGGTGCAAATATTTTGCGACCAGTCCGCGTTCGATATCTTCTGATGCCATTATTCTACTCCAGACTTTTTTGGATGCACCTTCAGTTGCCCACCAGCAACCGGTGCTTATTGGATGCACCTTCAGTTGACTTTTTTGAGCTTCAGATGCCCACAGAGCATCCGCAATATGTGCTTCAGATACCCACAGAGCCCCCGCATGAAGCAACTGCTGCTTTTTTATTTGGCTTCAGTTGCCCACTAGCAACCGCCACTTTTAAGCGTGGCTTCAGTTGCCCACTAGCAACCGCCACAGCATCCACGTGTTATTGTTGCGCTTTTAGTTAATTAAAGTTCTTTTTATAAATCATTACAAATTAAAATTATTTTATACATTAAGCTCATACCTTAGTTCCGTCTGCTCATCAGAATTAATTCTTGAAATGGTAAAATTTGTCCATAATTCTCGCCATTAGTTGAAAGAGGAGCTCATTTTCCTGTTCATTTTGTTAAAATGCCAGAGGCCCCTATCACAGGGTAAGAACTGGCCCAGTCACATGGTGTGAACTGGTACAAAGTAAGAACTGGTACAAAAGCAGCGTTTTTCACTTGAATTTATTAAGATGTTACCGAGACAATGTGGCAAGAGGTTTAATTAATGCCTTCTCTTAATTTCCATAATACATAAAAATGGCGAAAAACCTATTATGTGGAAATAATATTTTTTGTTTCCTACTGATTTATTTTAAGTTTTATTTTTACCTATGTTATTTTGTGTTCATTTCATTCACCTTTTGTGGATGGATGGTTTTTAAGGGGGCATCGCTTTGAAATATTGGCTGTTTAAATCTGAACCGAATACCTGGTCATGGGATGATCAAAAAGCGAAGGGTAAAAAGGGTGAAGAATGGGATGGCGTGCGAAATTACCAAGCGCGCAATAATATGAGAGAAATGAAAAAGGGTGACCTTGGTTTCTTTTATCATTCTATTAAAGAAAAAAGTGTTGTTGGAATTGTGGAAGTGTTGCGGGAAGCTCATCAAGATTCAACCACCGAGGATGAACGGTGGGAATGCGTGGATGTCATGGCGGTGACCGACATGCCTGAGCCTGTCACATTAGACCAAATTAAAGCAGAGCCAAAACTTGAGAAAATGATTCTGGTGAATAATTCTCGGCTCTCTGTGCAGCCAGTTCTTAAATCTGAATGGAAATTAATTTGTAAAATGGGTGGCTTGAAAAACCCTCCCCTTTAATGATTGGGTTTGAGCCTTCTTTAAAAAGAGATACTATGTATTAGCTTAGTGCTCGAAAATTTTTAAATTATTTCTTTTAGTTGATACAAATCATATTAGGAGACCACACTCATGGATTTTGCCGGACAAAGCATGATTGCTATTTTGGTAGCCGCACTCGTTGGGTTTATCATAGGTGGAATTTGGTATGGAATGCTTGGAAACGCCTGGATGAAGGCGGCTTCGATTAATCCAGCAGATATGGTAGATGAGCAAGGCAAGAAGAAGATGCCTGTTGTTTCTATGATACTTGCTGCTCTGGCCAACTTGGTTCTGGCAATTACCCTTTCTGGGTTGATGGGCCATATGGTTGTTGATGTTCGTCATGGCCTCATCACAGCTGCTTTTATTGCCCTTGGGTTTATTTTCCCGACGCTTATGGTCAATTATAGCTTTCAAGGTCGTCCCTTTCGCCTCACCCTTATAGATACGGGGCATTGGCTCTTGGTGCTATTGGTTATGGGGGCTATAATTGGGTTTATTGGGGTTGAAACTCAGTAAAATTGACATTATATCAATGTTTTAGACTTCACATTTCGTGCTTTAAATTAAATTTTTGAGTTTAAGAACTTTAAGATCAATTTAGAGCGTGAGACTTTTTTAGTTTTTTAGGGATTTTTAAATGGCAGCAGTGACTGTATATACCGGATTTGCATGTAGTTTTTGCGAACGCGCTAAGATGCTTCTCAACCACAAAGGTGTTGAATTTACTGAAATTAATGTTGCTCAAAACCCCGACCAACGCCCAATCATGATGGAGCGGGCTTCAGGGGCACGCACTGTGCCACAAATTTTTATTGATGACCTGCATGTTGGTGGCTGTGATGACCTTTATGCCCTTGATCGCGCTGGTAACCTAGATGCTCTTCTTGGATTAGAGACATCGAATTAAGTTGCGTCATTTATATGATTTCAGCTGTTAAGTTTCTTGAATTTGGGAGATTAGACAATTTGGGAGATTAGGCTATGCCCCCTCACTCTATTGAAATGGCTGACAAATCATCATTAAAAATTGCTCTCATTCAAATGACTTCTGGGAAAACTCTTGAGAAAAATTTTGATTTTCTCAATGAGCAAATAGCTAAAGCAGCTAAGCTAGGGGCCAGTTATGTTCAATCTCCTGAAAATAGTTTGTTGATGGAATTGAACCCGAAAGAAGTGGCGCGGGTTACGAAAAGTGATGCTTATAAAGAGGCATTGAAGCAACTATTTTTAAGCGCAGCTCACCATAAAATTTGGCTGCATATTGGCTCTGTAGCTCTTCCCTTAACTGACAAGCAAAATGAGAGCGATGGTAAAGTGAAATTTGCCAATCGGTCTTATCTCATTAGCCCGGAATATTCACCTTCTAGTGATGAGAAACATCTGTTTTTTTATGATAAAATACACATGTTTGACGTGACTTTACCCAATGGAGAGCGCTATAATGAATCTGCCTCTTATAAGGCGGGTGAGAGAAGCGTTCTGGTTGATTGTGATTTTAATTGTACGCATGCTCCCATTCCGCTAAATGCTAAGCTTGGCATGACCATTTGCTATGACCTTAGGTTTCCAGCTTTGTTTCGTCATTTAGCACAACAAGGCGCTGAACTCATTAGTGTGCCGGCAGCATTTACGAAAACAACCGGCGAAGCACATTGGCATGTTTTGTTACGTGCGCGGGCCATAGAAACTGGGTGTTTTATTGTTGCAAGCGGGCAAACTGGTGAACATGATAATGGTAGAAAAACTTTTGGACATAGCTTAATTGTTTCTCCATGGGGAGAGGTTTTATTAGACGCAGGTGTAGAGCCAGGCACCTATACTCAAACCATTGATTTAACGGCCGTTGAAAGAGCACGACAAATTGTTCCATCTTTAAAGCATGGAAAAAACTTTCAATAAGCACTAGATTAGTTAACTTGAGATTTTCCGCTTCTTATTACTGATTTTGAATGACTGACTTTTGAGGACTATTTAATGATCCGCTATCAACTTATTTGCAAATGTAAAAATGAGTTTGAATCGTGGTTTCGCTCTAGCGAAGATTTTGATCAACAACGCAAAAAAGGTTTTTTGTCATGCCCTCAATGCGGTGGGTCTGACGTTTCTAAAGCTTTGATGGCGCCGAATGTCAGCACTTCTCGTAAAAAGAAACAAATTTCAGCCAATAAGGCACAAAAGAATGCTATGGAAGAGTTAAACACAGCTCTTCGCAACTATCGCACGCATGTGACAGAAACGGCTGATTATGTGGGCGATCAATTTGCAACTGAAGCGCGTAAAATCCACTATGGTGATGAGCCAACGCGCGGTATTTATGGTGAAGCGCAGGTCAATGAGATCAAAGAGCTCCATGAAGAAGGGGTTGAGGTGATGCCGCTCCCTTCTTTGCCAGAGGATAAAAACTAATCTCCTCATCAAGCCATTTTTCTTTTTTGATTTAATTTCTTACATTTTTTAAGAAAGCAACCGATTTTGAGCTGGAATGGCATTCTGCATCTGAACGGAAGATTATGAAAATTTATTCTAAGCCCTTATTTAAACCGGAATAATAATCCTTTTTAATCCCTAGCTATTGCATTTCAGTAGAAAATTCACCTAATAGTATGCAAAAATCAAAGTTGTTTTTACTACTTTTAATAATTGCTGTGGATTTGGCCTATGACTATACAAGCTGAAAAGTCTGTAGATGCTGATAATAGAGATGAAAATGCTCATCGTTTTCAACCTTCACCAGATGTGTCTCTGGAGAGTGTTGAGGCGTTGAATGAGGCGTATCGTTCAGCTTCACCGCAAGATGTTCTGAGAGTTGCCATTCATGAGATTTACAAAGGCAAGATTGCACTTGTCTCATCTTTTGGCGCTGAATCTGCTGTTTTATTGCATATGGCTGCACAGATCGAGCCTCATATACCAGTGATCTTTGTAGACACTGGCAAGCTTTTCCCTGAAACCATTGCCTATCGTGATCAACTTGCCAGGCAGTTTGGTTTAACAAATATGCTAACCGTGACACCTGATGATAGTTTGCTGCAAGTTAAAGACCCAAATGGAAACTTATGGGAAACTGATACTGATGGATGTTGTCATATTCGCAAAGTTTTGCCATTTGACCAGGCGTTGACGCCTTATGTTGCTGAAATTTCAGGCCGTAAAAGATTTCAAAATGATATTCGGGCTCAATTAGGTTTCTTTGAAAAAACTGAACGGTCAATCAAGGTTAACCCCTTGATAAATTGGACACCAGCAGAATTGGCAGACTACATAGTTCAGCATGATTTGCCTCGTCATCCACTTGTGGCCAAAGGCTACCCTTCAATTGGTTGCGCGCCTTGCACGTCACCAGTTGCAGAAGGGGAAGATCCCCGAGCCGGGCGTTGGCGCGGTGCTGATAAAACTGAATGTGGCATTCATTTTGTGGATGGAAAGCCTGTTCGCATAGCTCGTTAAAGGAGCTATTTTCAAGGCCTCTTAACGATTAAAAGCCAGGCCTTTAACTTGAGTTAAACAAAGTTTTTTTCGATTTAGACTTCATGAATGGATGATTTAAAATGGGCGTTATTAATGTAATTGATCAGCAGGGAAAACTGCATGAGCTAGAAGCCGTTGAAGGCTGGCGCGTTATGGAAATTATTCGTGAGCATGGACTGCCTATCAAAGCTGAATGCGGTGGTGCTTGTGCTTGTGCGACGTGTCAAGTTGAAGTGGCCCCTGAATGGGCGGCTAAATTGCATGAAATGCGCGATGATGAAGAAGATATGCTTGATAGCTTACCTATCGTGACCGATTATTCTCGACTTTCTTGCCAGATTATTTATGAAGAAGAGCTTGATGGGCTAGAGCTTCGTTTAACCGATGCTGCTTTGCCAGATACGGTGCCTGCTGGGGCATCTTCTAACATTAAAGCTGAGGCAACTGCTTAGATTATGAAATTTTTTCCAATATTCGTTGAGACGAAAAGTGCGCATGTTTTGGTAACTGGGGGCGGTGAAACCGCTCTGCAAAAACTCAGACTTTTGAGTAAGACTGAGGCTACCATAACTGTGATTGCGCCTGATTTTGATGACGAGATTTTAAGTTTCATCAAAGACTTTCCGAATATATCTCTTACTAAACGCGCCTTTCATGCTGACGATGTAAAGGGCAAGCGGCTTGTTTATGCAGCGCATGATGATGAAGCGCTTGATACACTCGTTGCAGATGCTGCACGCGCGGCTGATGTTTTGGTGAATGTTGTTGACACGCCTGATCAATGTGACTTTTTAACGCCATCTCTTGTTGAGCGCGCACCCGTTACAGTTGCGATTGGTACTGAAGGCACTGCACCAATGATCGCAAGAGACATCAAAGCATTGTTGGACAAAAACCTACCCGCAAATTTGGGAGATTTAGCGCGCCATGCCACTCGCATTCGCGAGACTTTAAAATCTCGCATTAAAGATGGGCGCGCCCGTCTTCGGGTGTGGGAACGTTTGATGCAAGGGGCATTTCGTAGAGCTGTTTTACGCGGTGACCAACCTGGTGCAGCTCTTGCTCTTGAAGCTGAAATTTTAACCGAGCTTGATCAATCTGATTCTGAGAATGGGGGCACGCCGGTTGGCTCTGTTGCACTGATTGGAGCTGGCCCAGGCAACCCTGAATATTTGACGCTAAAAGCGCATCGCCTTTTGCAAGAAGCAGATGTTTTGGTGGTTGATCGCTTAGCGAACCCGGCTATTTTGGATTACGCCCGAAGAGACGCGAAACGCATTTATGTTGGCAAACAAGCTGGCAAACCTTCGACCTCTCAAGAAGAGATTAATCAGATTATTGTGCGTGAAGCCATGGATGGTTCACGGGTTGTGCGCCTTAAAGGCGGGGATCCGAGTATTTTTGGCCGGTTACAAGAAGAACTCGCTGCATGCCAATTGTTTGGTATTGAGGTTGAAGTTGTGCCTGGCATTAGCGCTGCGCAAGCGGCAAGCGCTTCAATTAAATTACCACTAACATTTCGTGGTGAGCACCGCTCAATCACATTGCTAACTGCAGCTACGAAAGATCAAGTGGTTGCAGATGATGTTGTTGAGTTTATGAAATCAGGGCGTCCTTTTGCTATTTATATGGGCATTAAAATTGCCTCTGAAATTGTTGAGACGCTTAAGCAAGCTGGGGCTGATTTGAACTCACAAGTGATCATTGTTGAGAATGCAAGCCATGATCATGAACGAGTTTTTTCTTCATCCCTTAAAGACCTCTCTTTAACAATCAAAACACTTTCGATTAAAGGTCCTGCAATTTTGTTCATCGGTCTTTCATATGAAGATATGGGACTTTCAGCAGATGATCGCATCAAGTCGATTGAGTTGAGTAATGTTGTTTCGCTCAACAGGAAAGTCATTTGACCCTTGCAGGGCTGGTGATGAATTAATTTTTTTAGATAAAACGGTTAAGAAGAATAATGGCAAAAAAACTTAAAGGTGATCAGGTTTTAACGGGGCAACTGCTTCGTGAAGGTGATGTCGTTTTTTATACTGAAGATGGCAGCTGGTCTCCTGACTTACAAAAAGCAAAAGTTGCAACAACGCCTGAACAAATTGATGAACTTGATGGCTTCATTGCACAAGCAGAAGAGATCAACCTTGTCATTGATATCTACCCGATCGTAGTTGAAAAAAATGAAGACGGAAAGCTGGTGCCAAGTCTCATTCGAGAGAAAATGCGCACAACAGGCCCTTCAATTGTTTACGCCTGAATTTAATTTTTAAATGGACCGAGCTGATTAACCCAGGAAGAATAACAGGAATTGTTCCATGTATGTTTATGATGATTTTGATGAAAAATTTGTACGCGAACGCGCTGCGCAGTTTCGTGACCAAGTAGAGCGCCGGCTTTCTGGGCAATTATCAGAAGCGCACTTTCGCCCTTTGCGACTGATGAACGGTGTCTATTTGCAACTGCATGCGTATATGCTTCGTGTGGCGGTTCCTTATGGGACTTTGTCATCCAAGCAAATGCGGCAACTTGCCATGATTGCAACCAAATATGACAAAGGCTATGGGCATTTTACCACCCGCCAGAACATCCAATTTAATTGGCCCAAATTAAAAGACTTGCCTGATATTTTAGATGACTTGGCTGATGTGGGCATGCATGCCATTCAAACCAGTGGTAACTGCATTCGTAATGTTACATCTGACCAATGGGCTGGTGTGGCTGCTGATGAAGTGACCGACCCGCGCCCTTATGCTGAATTGATGCGGCAATGGTCTAGCTTGCATCCTGAGTTTTCTTATCTACCTCGGAAATTTAAAATCGCTATCACTGGTGCGGAAAGTGACCGGGCAGCGATTGCCTTTCATGATATCGGCATTCAAGTTTTAAAAAATGATGCCGGTGAAATTGGCTTTGCTGTTTATGTTGGTGGTGGCTTGGGACGTACACCAATGGTCGCGAAGAAAATTAGAGACTTTATCAGCCTTGATGATTTACTCCCTTATCTCGTCGCTATTCTTCGTGCTTATAACCTTGAAGGACGCCGTGATAATAAATATAAAGCACGGATCAAAATCCTTGTGCATGAAACAGGCGTTGATGAATTTAAAGCCAAAGTTGAGAAAATTTTCGACGGATTAGAAAAAGAAAAATTAAGAGCACCAGCTGGTGAGATTGAACGCATTCAAGGCTTTTTCGCTTTACCAAATTATGACGCGACTGAAGTTAACCCAGAGAGTTTAACCTCAGCTCGTTCTGAGAACGCAGCGTTTGATGCTTGGGTTAAGCGGAATGTTGCTGCGCATAAGCAAGCTGGTTATGCAATCGCCAATATTTCTTTAAAACCAATTGCTGGTATTCCTGGTGATGCAACATCAGAACAAATGGATTTAGTTGCTGATTTGGCTGAGAAATATTCTTTTGGTGAAATTCGCGTTAGTCATGAGCAAAATCTTGTTTTAGCGCATGTGAAAGAAGCTGATTTGTTTGAGCTTTGGCAAGCCCTTGTTCCGGCTGGATTGGCAACCGCCAACATTGGCGCCATTACTGACATGATCACTTGCCCTGGGCTGGATTATTGCGCTTTGGCGACAGCGCGCTCTATTCCAGTTGCGCAGAAGATTTCAGAAAAATTTGCAGATCAAAAGCGCCAAGAAGAAATTGGAGATCTAAAAGTTAAGATCTCTGGTTGCATCAATGCATGTGGTCATCATCATGCGGGGCATATTGGCATTCTTGGCCTCAATAAAAAGGGCGAAGAATATTACCAAATCACATTAGGTGGCTCGGGTGATGAGAGTGCAGCTGTTGGCGAAATTCTCGGCCCAGGTTTTTCTGGTGATGATGTGGCTGGTGCTATTGATACCCTTGTTAATCGGTATGTTGAATTAAGGAATGAAGCGAGTGAAACATTCCTTCAAGTTGTTAAACGTGTAGGGCTTGAGCCCTTTAAGGAGGCGCTTTATGCCGATCATTAAAGATGGGGCTGTCATTGAGGATAGCTGGACTGTTCTTGATGAAGAAGGCGATGTCCCTTCATCAGCTGATATTATCATTCCGCTAAACATTATGCTGGAAAAAGCTGATAGGCTTTCAAACCACTCTGGGCGCATTGGCTTATTAATCCCCAATGATGTTGCTGTTGAAGACTATGCTGAATTGATTGGCAAAGCTGACATGGTTGTTCTTGAGCTGCCTGCATTTACTGACGGGCGTGCTTATTCACAAGCGCGGGGTTTGCGTGAAGATCTTGGCTTTGATAAAGAGCTACGCGTTAAGGGTGATGTTCTTGTTGATCAAGCGGCCTATTTACTCCGCTGTGGGTTTGACAGCTTTGACTTTGAGGGTGAGTTTGATGAGGCGGCTTGGGAAAAGTCGACCAGCATTATGACCACCGGCTATCAACGAACTTATAGAGACAAACTGAGCTATCGGGATTAGTTTCTCGCTCTCACCGGCTATTTTTTGTTGCGCTTCAGATGCCCACTCTTTTAGTGCGCCTTCAGGTTGCCATTTCTTTGCTTCAGATGCCCACTTGGCATCCGCAAGAAGCAACCGCGTTGATACTTGGCTTTGCGAGAGAGATAGAATTTGTAATTAAATTCTGTCTTACTTTTACAAAATGCTTTGCGCTTTATATTTCAAGTTCATAACGAAATCAGCCAAGGAAACAGATGCTGATGGTGTGTTTTGAGAAAACCCAAAAATGATATTACCGACCACTTGTCTTTGTCGCCAAATGGAACCAAGTTGATCTGATGGCAAAACGGCAGAATCTATTCTTTGCGTCCATTTTTCCTTATAGAGCTGTTGAACCGCCTCGTAATGTAAAAGTGAGCCTGGGGAGAATTTGGCATAGGCTTCATCATAAGTTGGTTTGAACAATAACGAACTTTTTTCCAAACCTATATATATATTCATTGCAATTGCTTGACCATCAAGACGTAAAGCTTCAATGCGTGTTAGGCCAAATCGCGAAGAAGAAAGGGTTTTAAAAGCAAGTTTTTTCCCTCTTGGGTCTTGTAACAGTGCTGTGCCGGCACGGCCCTTCCACCCTTTCATTTCGAGGTCACAAAACTCTTTCAGAGTTTTCGAAACCTCTGATCCGGTATAAGCACTGAAAGTAACACGCCCAATGGAACTGAGTTGTCTCTTTTTTCGTTTTAACGTTTGTTTTGTTCGCCCTTTCAGTAACAAGGAATAATCATCAAAATTTTTCGCCGAACTAACATCAACTAGTGGCCGTTCTAACTTTTGATTAAAGGTAAAAGGAATTTCTCTTTCTTTCAGCAAATTGATTAGGCTATGGCCAACTGGACCACTCATTGGTAATTCGTAAAACATGAAAAGCCCGTTTGCACTAAGCTTTGTGCTTAGCCAGTTGAGTAAGGCAGACAAGGCAACTTCTTCAAAACCCATCCTAATTAATGGTAATGAAGAGCCATTATAGCAACTATGCTGTGCCATATAAATGGGAGCATGAGAATGGAATACACGGAAATTAAAGCCAAGAGGAAGAAGACCTATGAGCTTTTCTGGTCCTTGGAGGGGAGTATGTTTTATCACCAATATTTTGGCTTTTGTTTTTAATCGGGTGAGTGAATAGATGTTTTTAACAAAATCTGGTGCATAGCATGGATTAGGCTCTGCACAATTTAAATATAAATCTCGCCACAACGCTTCCAGCTCTTGAGCCTTATCAATGGTAATTTCAGAAACTGAAACTGTTTCTTTCTTTTGCTGAGAAAAGTTAGATTGCGCTTGATGATCGATTGCAAAATTCATCATATCAAAACCACCCCCGATTTTTTAAAAATGGCAGGTTTTGTGACGTTAAGTATTTTAAAGTATCTCCAGTGAAACCATCAGCCCTTACTTTTGTTGCTTTAAAAGCTACTATACTTAGGCAAACTGACCAAAAAACAGTGGAACCAACCAAAGCCAGTGCAGCTCCATCAAATCTAAAAAAGGGCACCAGGATTAAATTCAAACCAACTAACAATAACAAACCAGCGCCATACACCATCAGCATTTGTTTTTGCTTTCCAGCCAGTACGAGGATATGTGTAGCTGGCCCTGCAAGAGCGCGTATAAAAGAGCAGAACGTAAGCAATAGAAGGGACGTATAAGCGACTTCAAATTCATCGCCAAAAAAACTGAGTAACCAGCGCCCCAGGATAATGACAAGGATTGCTGATATAGCTGACCCTACAGTTGCTGGGACAACAGAGTTTAAAATTTCAGAGCGCATTAAAGGCAAGTTCTTTAGGGTGTAGGCATCTGCAATTTTAGGGTATGCGGCCTGTTGAATAACATGCACACCAAAGCCGATTAAAAACGCAATTTTAAAAGCAATTCCAAACTGGGCTATTTCAGTGTTTGATAAAAGAAACGACAACACCATTACATCAATATCAAAAATCATATTTGTAAGTAAGGTCATCGCAATCATTGGCAAGGCGGCACACCGCCAGAGCTTTTTTAGCTGTGGTTTAATATATGTGCTTTTTTGTGGGGGATGGGTAATCGCTTTCTTTAGAGATAGATTTATCCATGTCCATTGAATTAATAATGCAATAAGAGTTGCGATGAATGCAGTTAAGACAACATCCTCTGCTTTTAAAGACAGCCCCAAGCCAAGACTGATAGCCAGAAAAACCAACCATATAAAAGGCCTGATGAATACATCTGGCAAATAGGAAATATCTAAACGTCGATACGCATTTGCAAAACCGCCATTTAAGGCAAGAAGTGCGAAAAGAGGGATTATAAAAACGCCCCAGAAAAGAGTTTTGTCGTCTTCTTGGTTTAGTGAAAAAAGAGTAATGGCCAGTGCTGCAAAGACCATGAGAAAGACAGAAAACAACACAACCTCTTTGATTGATTGTCTACGGAAAAACTGAGCTTTTTCCTGAAAGTCTTTTACTTGGTAGCGGCGTAAAAACCTCACCGAAACAGAGGGGTAACCTAAAGCTGCGACGATAGATCCAATATTTGCGATGGCTAGGGCAATAAAGACTAGGCCAAGCTCTTCACCGCCTATAGAGCGTGCTAATAAAATCTGTATGAGTAGCCCAATAGCTGCTCCGGCCAGTCTTGCTAAAATGACAACAGCTGAACCATCCAGGAACCATGAGTACCACTTTTTTATATCTTGGACTTTCCTCACACTTGCCTCTATTTATTTGAGCTGGTCAATTGTTTAGAAAATTTTGAGCTCAGTTTTTTTCTGATTGAGCCAAGTGCTCTATCTGCATAACCAGAAAATGCAGGCTTGGGATCATGCCATGAGCAAGTCATATGCATATCTGCTAAAATAGCATCTCTCAGTGCTTGCATGCCCCAACTCATAGCTGAAGAAAAGTTTATTCGACCATTTTTCCATTCTCTAAGACAGCCACCAAGATCACCATAGGTCCAGACATAAGTCATCCCCGGTTCGGCGATGAGCAATTCATTGTGATTTATGTTTGAGAAGTTTATTTTTTTGGTGAGGGCTAATAGCAATGGGCCAAGAGATAAACCAGCTTTCGTCGGCAACATATGATTACCAGCTATTCTTGGATTAATTTCTAAGAAACTGTGGCTCTTCATTTTTTCACTAACTAAAAATTGAGCACACCCAATGCCTGAGTAATTCATTTTTTTCAGCAGCAATTCTGTATCATCACGAAGTGCCGGGCTGATTTCAATAGTTCTTCCCATGACAGCAAGGCCGGTTCCATCGGCATGGTCGGTTCTATCTGCGACTGTTTCAAGGAGGCGGATGATTTTTCCATCTTTTGCTGCAAAGTATAGATTATGCCGCCTTCCGAAAAATTGTTTTTGAAGGATCAAACTCGAATGACCTTCAGGCCACATTGGCAAACAGTGCTTTAGTTCATCAATATCTTTGCATAATAAAGCTTTTCTGCTGCCAAATTTAAGAGATGACTGCACTGGGCGGACCGCAATTGGAAAGCCTACTTCCTTTGCAGCTTTCAGCAAAGAGGCATAATTTGTTACGATTTCATATGGGGCTTGCTTCACTCCGGTTAGGTCTGCGAAATCTAAAATACGCATCTTATCTAAGCAAAGGCTGATTAAGTCACTCGCAATCATTGCATAGGCTTCAGGACGTACTAATTTTGATAAATGTGATTGTATGAGAACAAGCATATCCTCAGCTACAGGCATGACAAAAGTGATGTCTTTGCGCTCTGTTAAAAACTGATTCAGTTCATCAATAAACAGGTCTGGTTCGTCATCTGGGTTGGTGTGAAACCACTTCTCAGAAACGAACCGCGAAGCCATATACCCGCGTTCAGGAGCATCAGTAACTCCCACAATAATATTAAAACCTAGATTATGAAATTCATGTATGAGTGGAATGGTAGCCCGATAATTTCCGATGAATAATATGGTCTTTTTTTCCATATTATTATTGGAGTGTTTGGTCGCTCTAGAACTCACTCCATTGCTACTTGAAAAATCATTACTCATATTACACTTTGACGAACTTAATTTTCATACCAGATTGTTTATATCAGAGAACGCATAAACAATTGTTAAAAATAAATAAAATCAAATTAAGAGAGATTTACTAGTTGTGCTAAATTGAGATATTGAAGGCTTTTTTGGATAGAATTTACTTGTTCCAATTGAGTCATTGATTGTTTATTCAAGTTTTTCAGTCGTATAATTTTACGCTCAACACAGCCATCAAATGATCTATTCTCGTTATTAAAATGTTAGTCCTTTAAACCATTTGGGATAAATCATGAAAGTACATTACCTAGAAATTGTTTCTCCTGATGTTGATGCTATATGTGCAGAATACGAAGCTGTTCATAATGTCCAATTTGGTGAGGCAGATGAACTGCTCGGTGGTGCAAAAACGTGTCATTTAGCAGATGGAAGTATTATCGGGGTGCGTGCTCCACTGCGAGAAACGGAGGTTCCTGTGGTTCGTCCATACATGCTTGTGCAGGATATAAAAAAAGCCATAAATATTGTTGAGTCTCAAGGCGCAGAAATTGCTGTTCCTCCTCTAGAAATTCAAGGGAGGGGAACTTTTGCCATATACATCAAAGGTGGCATTGAACATGGATTTTGGCAACTTTGATTGAGTTTTGACTGCCTTTATTAGTGCGCCTTCAGGTTGCCCACTAGCAACCGGCGGTTAGTGCGCCTTCAGGTTGCCCACATGCAACCGGCGATTAGTGCGCCTTCAGGTTGTAAAAATCTGTGCTTTAGATGCCCACAAAGCATCCTCAAGAAGCAACCGCGTTTTTGTCTGCGCTTTAGGTTGCCTTTTCCTTGCTTCAGATGCCCACTAGGCATCCGCAAGAAGCAACCGTGTTTTTGTCTGCGCTTTAGGTTGCCCACATGCAACCGCGCTTTTTAGTTGCGCTTTAGATTACCCACAAGTAACCGCGCTATTTATCCTCAGGCATGAGGTTTTGTTGGGGAGCTTTTAGGGGAGCTCTTTACAAGTGCTGGTCAATATTTGTAAAGATAAGAAAGCGTGAATTATCCACGAATAACGGGTTAGGGAGTGAAAGATGGCGGTCTATTATAAAAATCATAAGGGCTTACTGCTCGGGCTTGGGCTTTGGGCGCTTTGTGTGTTTTTACTTGGCTATACATCAACAGCGAACTCAACTGACGATGGTGGGGCTCCAGTTGTTCAATATATGACTGATCAAGAGCGTAAAGATCTATTTGAAAATGGCTCTAAAAAGAAAAAAATAGAGCTTGTTAATCGAAAGACAAACACTCAGATTAAGCAAGAAGTCACTAATGATGAAAACCCATCTAACCTTAAAACTGTGAAGTCTTGTCAAAATGCTGTTCTTACCATTCTAAAAGAACAGCCAATCGAATTTTTGCCTGGTCGCCACAAATTATCACGTGTGAGCATTGAGACTGTTAAAGACATCTCGGTCATTTTAAAAGACTGCGAAAAAGTCAAAGTCATCATTTCTGGTCATACTGATTCAAGGGGCAACCCTGAGACAAATCAGAGACTTTCTGGTTTGCGTGCCAGCTCTGTTATGAATCATTTTATCAAGACCGGTGTTAAAAAAGAGCGTTTGCGCGCCGTTGGCCTTGGGGATACTTCTCCACTAGTTCCAAATGACAGCCCTGAGAATGAAGCCTTAAACCGCCGCATTGAACTAGAGCTTTATTAATTAGTACATATTTCTCCGCATTTGAGGCTTCTTCTCATTTTTGTGATTTGAAGCGTCTGGTTTATTTTTTCATTCTTTGCTTTAATTTTTGATGGATCATTTTCTTTTCAGTTTATTACTCATTCTGATAAGTGAAATGGTCTTCTCGATTAACAAAGCTAAAATAGCTATAATAAAAAATGCTGCTTGGAATATTTGCTATGTCTCTTAAAAAAATAATGAGTGCGACGCCGGCTGAATTTTTTCGAAGTTTAACTCACCTTGAACCTAACCAAGCCTTTGACCAAACTTCAACGCGCTTTCGAATTCCTCAAGAGATGGGGGAGGCCTATATTTCTTATACCATTCTTCCTAACAGGCAAGTCACTGGATTATTGAGCTTGCCGCAAATGGAAGTGTTGCTTGAATTCAGTGGTATGACGAAAGAGGGAGAGGCCAAATTTGTAGATAATTTTGACCTTGCCTTTCGAAGAGGTGGTGGTTGACCTATTTACTGACCGGCTTTAAATGACGATTGTGGTTTTTATCGTATAGCGCGCTTTTTCTCACCAATTCCTGATCAAGAGCTTTTCCTACAAAGATTATAGCTGTTCGCTCAATGCCATGTTCTTTGACTGTCGTGGTCAAATCTTTCAATGTTGTTTTTATTAATTTTTCTGTTGGCCAAGTTACGTCTGAAGTTATGAAGACGGGGCACTCTTCTCCATAATTTGGAACAAGTTCTTCGATGATATGGTCTGTATTTTTAGCCGATAAATGAATAGCTAACACCGCTTTTGAGGCACCTAGATTTTTTAGACTTTCGCTTTCAGGCATGGCTGAGGCGCGTTTTGATGTTCTTGTTAGAATAACTGTTTGGTTCACTTCAGGCAGGGTCAATTCAAGGCCAAGAGCTGCACTTGCTGCAGCAAAGGCTGGCACGCCAGGGACAACTTCATAATCTATATTTAGGTCATTTAATAACGCGCACTGCTCAGCTATTGCACTATAAAGTGATGGGTCACCTGAATGCAGCCTTGCCACATCTTTCCCCTCATTTGAGGCTTGCTTTAATTCTTCGATTATTTCTCCTAATGAAAGAGAAGCTGTGTTTATTTTTCGGGTTTTCTCTGGTGCAAATTGCAAGACCTCTTCAGGCACTAAAGAGCCTGCATATAGAATAACCGGGCAGGTCTCTATAAGTTTTTTTGCTCTAAGTGTTATTAGGTCAGCGGCACCTGGCCCTGCTCCAATAAAATAAACTTTCATGTTTCACTTTCGTTTTGTGCTTCAGATGCAAGTTATTTTATGCTTCAGATGCCCACTAGGCATCCGCATAAGCATCCCGCGCCAATTTTCTCTCACGGCTATTCACTGCTATCGCAGTGGCCTACGAGGTGCGGCGCTAAGCGCCGGACGCCTTTGGCGTCATGTCCTGCTGCCCCTAAGAGGGGGCAGCACTCCTTCTTCGTATGGCTTTTATTAAATTAAAAAGGCCCTTTCGTAAATGTTAAGAAAGGGCCTTTTGATTAGTCATTCGTTTATCATCGACATAATTGACGCTTAAGCTGTTATGCCTTCCAATTCTTTTAAGATGGCTGCGCCCATTTCACTTGTGGTGATTTGTTGCTTGCCATCTTGCATGATGTCTGCTGTGCGCAGGCCTTGGTCTAGAACATTGGCAACAGCCTTTTCAACCATGTCAGCTTCGGCTGGTAAGTTACAAGAATAACGAAGCGCCATTGCAAAGCTTGCAATCATCGCGATTGGGTTGGCTTTGCCTTGGCCTGCGATATCTGGTGCGGAACCGTGCACTGGTTCGTACATGGCTTTTGTTTTACCATTTTCGTCTGCTGCGCCTAATGAAGCTGATGGCAACATGCCAAGTGAACCTGTTAGCATGGCCGCTACGTCAGACAGGATGTCACCGAATAGGTTATCTGTGACAATCACATCAAACTGTTTTGGTGTTCTCACCAATTGCATAGCGCAATTGTCAGCAAGGATATGTTCAAGTTTAATATTTGAGAAATCTTCTTTGTGAACTTTGCTCACCACTTCATGCCATAGAACGCCTGTTTTCATTACATTGCGTTTTTCTGCTGAGTGAACAAGGCCGCCACGTTTGCCGGCTAGGTCAAATGCGACGCGGGCAATGCGGTCAATTTCGTATGTTTCATAAAGCTGTGTGTCTACAGCTCTCTTTTCACCATTTTCAAGCTCTGTGATTTCTTTTGGCTCACCGAAATATACGCCGCCTGTAAGCTCGCGAACGATGAGAATATCTAAGCCTTCAACGAGTTCACGCTTTAAGCTTGAGCTTTCTGCTAATGCTGGGTAGCAAATGGCAGGGCGCAAATTTGCAAATAATCCTAAGTCTTTACGCAAACGAAGGAGGCCTGCTTCTGGACGGGCTTCGTAAGGGACATCATCCCATTTCGGGCCGCCAACTGCGCCAAAAATAACGGCGTCTGCTTTTTGAGCTTTGTCCATTGCTGCATCTGTAATGGCACAGCCATGAGCATCATAGGCAGCGCCGCCTACAAGGTCATGCTCGCAATTAAAGGTAATGTTTCCTTGTTTGTTAAACCAAGTAATGATGCGATCAACCTCGGTCATAATTTCGGTTCCGATGCCATCACCAGGCAAGATCAACAGATCAAATGTGCTCATTATACCGTCTCATAATTCATTTGTGTTTATTTGATGTGCTTGCTTAGCCCTGCTGCAAGAATTTTTCAAGGTGTATCAAGAGGCTTTATTTGGTGAGGGAGTGAAATATGCGATTTTTGCTGTGCTTTTCATGAAATTTGAGTTTCCAAACATGTGCCTCGTACGCTCTCCTCTCTTAAAATAGGAAAAGAGCAAGGGGGAAATCTTGCTCTTTTTAAATTTACTTAATTATTCCAGATGGAATGTATTTTCGGAGTAAATGAAATTAGAATAGAGGAGCTGTATCTGTCTGATCGGCGTCAGGTGTTACAACATCAGGATTATAATTTGAATCTTGCAGTTCTTTAGCGTGAATATCACCGTCAGCAGCCACTTCATCAATAAGCGCTTTGCCTGCATTTTTATCTCGCTTGACACCATACCCTTTAAGTAGAGCTAGGCCATAATTATATTTACCAATTGAATAGCCTTCGTCTGCTGCTTCTTTGACCCATTCAGTTGACTTCTTCGCATCTTTTTTCACGCCAAAGCCATTTTGATGCATATATGACATCCAAACTTTTGAACCTTGATTGCCATGTTTCGCACATGTTTTGAAAATTTTAACAGCGTCTTTATGGTCGCCGGCTTTGGTGGCCAGATAGCCCAATGAACAAACGAAATCATGACCGCGAGCTAAATTTCTATTCATGTTCTTAATGTAATATTTCATAGAGAGTTCTTCTGGATTGGTTTCTCCATATTCATCTGCCGAGCTGGTTTGATTTTCAGTTTCCTTAGTTAAAGGGTCTGTAGCTTTGGCATTGGAAGTCAGAACTCCACTCATGAAAAGCATCAACATAAGTGTGATTGAACCTGACGATAATAAATTTTTTCGCATCTCTAGCTCTTTTCTAAACACTCTAAAAGGAAGTCTTAAAGGGAAGATTAACCCAATGGTGCTCTTTCATGAGGTATATTTGCTTTATTTTGGCTCAAAAAGTTAGAAAATTCCAGTCAGAAAGGCTGATCTTTTTGTCAGAAAAATGTGATAAATTGAGTGTGGAAGGCTAAAATACAGTCAAAAAGCCCTAAACAAAGAAAAACCCTGCTCAAATGAAGAATGAACAGGGTTTAAATTTTACTATCTAAAAGCCGTCTTGAATCGTTTTTAGATCCAAGGGCGAACTGCTGTTAGTTTTTCTTCAAAAGTCGTAATGCTGTCTTGTTTTTTCATGGTAAGGCCAATGTCATCCAGGCCTTCGATTAGACAATGTTTCCGGAATTCTTCAATTTCAAATGAAATTGTACCACCATCTGGACCCTTAATTTCTTGTGCTTCCAGATCAACCGTTACGGTTGCATTAGCGCCGCGGGCCGCATCTTCTAATAATTTATCAACCTGTTCTTGTGGCAGCTTGATTGGCAGGATGCCATTTTTAAAACAGTTATTATAAAAGATATCAGCAAAGCTTGGTGCGATGATGCAGCTGATACCGAAATCTTTAATGGCCCATGGCGCATGCTCACGGCTTGAGCCGCAGCCAAAATTATCACCTGCAACTAAGATTTTTGCATCGCGATATTGTGGTTGATTGAGAACGAAATCTGGAATTTCATCGCCATTATCATCATAACGCATTTCATCAAACAAATTAACGCCGAGCCCTGTTCTTTTGATTGTTTTGAGAAACTGCTTTGGGATGATCATATCTGTGTCGATATTGATCATTGGCAATGGGGCAGCGACACCTGTAAGGGTGGTAAATTTGTCCATGAAAGGCTCCAGCAATTGAAATTGTTTTTGCTTATTTTCTCTTTAATAGCTTTCACTTAAGTAAGACGCCTTCGTTCGCAAATGGCCTTAAATGGCAAGACATCTTAATTCGATTTTATTCAGCGTTTCGAGAAAAATTCTAATTTGTTGTCTCTTTTTTCATTTGTTAGCTGTGCTGTCAAGAGTTGCGGCACTCTTAATGGCTCTGTGGCCCAGAAATTCTACAATGAAACAGCTCAAAGGCATGTTTGTTGAACGTTTTCAACGTACACTTTAAGTTCACTTTAAATTTGATGAAAAGGCGCTAAGACAGCTATTCTTTAGTTTTTTGAGCTGATGCAAAGCAACGTTTCATATAAGCGCAGCGCTCTGGCCCTGGTGGGTGCATATGTGAGGCTGGTGCAGACCAAATGAATTTGCAGATTTGTTTCATTCCATCGGCTTTTAACCAACCACGACGGACACCTCGTTTGATTGCAAAACAATCTGCTGTGGCTTCATCTGCTCCTCTAAATTGATGGGCGCATTCATGAGAATAGATCCATATTTTTACTTGGCGAGGTAAGCGCTTGATGAGACGTGGGTTTAAAATGATGAAGCCATCAAATGCCCCGCCGAAATCATCTAAAGTTGGATCAAAAATCGTTGGTCTTTTGCCGCAAATCAATCGAGTGCCATCAATTTTTAAGCGACCTGGCGCCACTACTCGAGCATTTTTAAGTCCGCGGTCTTTAATATATTGTTCGATTGTATATTTTTCTGCTGCGATTGAGGGAGATATAAAAAAACTTGAAATTACGATTGAACCAATCATAAGAAATAATGTCTTTATATCTTTTTGAATTTTCATAGCTTTTTTTATAGACACGTTTGCCCCACCCTCATCTTTTAATCAAAACTATCTTTTTTGTTTTACGTTACGAAATGTGCTGAAAAATGCAATATTTTTCATATAATCTATCTCTATTTATCATCTAGATAGATTACATCATTTATTTGGCAGTTCTGTAATAAAGTAAAAATATTACATATTCACTTAAGCTTTATCCTTCTTCACCAGCTAAGTTTTTTAATTCTTGAAGAAAATTTACAAACTCTTTTAGTGCGCATTCTTCTAACACTTGTTCATACCTTGAAGAGGCCTCAAATTCTACATAAGCCAAAATTTGCAAGGCTGGCTTGGTAAGGTGCTCCACATCTTGACGTGAAAATGAGCAATATAGCGTAGATTTATTTTTATCTATTCCTGCAAATAGCTCGTTTAAATCTAAGGGGCGGAACATTTCAAACCAATGGCCGTTTAACTTGGACAATTCTTCACTATTAAAAATCAATGGCACAACTTCAATGAGAGTATCATTTTCATAATATTCTAGCGTGAAGTGATTGCTCTGTGATGCAACCCATTTGGCATAATCATTGATATGAGTGTATAGAGTTTCACCCTCTTGGAAGTTAAGTTCAGCGGCTATGCTTGTTGCCTTTATTTGTCCTCTTACTGGGAAGGACGCTTTCGCCTCATCCTTATATTGATTGATTTGCTCTGCCTGATCCTCTTTAACAAATTTAGGTAAATCAAGGTCTCTTATTTCTATTTCTTCAATTTTAGACTTTGCCGTTGGGTTTGGTGGGGGTGGTTTAATTGGGTGGTTAGCAGCAAAATTTGTTTCTTGATGCAAGCGCTCTTGTAAACTGTTTTTAGTATGTTTTTCAATATTTTGAGGTTTGGTCATTATTGAAGTTTGTGCCAATGCCGGGGCTTTACTAATAGACTTTTGCTGGCCTTGAAGCGCTTGGCCATTAGAATCACTATTTTCTCTTACAGTTTGTTTGGTTTGAGGAATGCGCACAGGCGTTGTAATCGCTGTTGGCTCAAGTGGGATTGGCTCTGTTGGAAATGGCTCAATCGATGTTTTTACATCTTGGTTAAGATTATAATTTGCTCCATTGCCAGCAAAAGAGGGTTCAAACCTTTGTTCTATTTTTTGATGCCCCTTTTTAACGCCGCCATTCAGTTGTGCCAGAATTTCCTCAATGATCACAGGTTCTTTGGATTTGAATTTTTGCCTTTGAATTTTTTTGTATTTATTCGCTAATTCTCTGGCGTGTTGGCGCATATAGACATAGCCGCCAAGTAGCAAAACCACAGCAGCTCCGATGACAATTTTGGTTGTGACTGTCATTTCCAGCATCGGTTTATTCTTTAAGCCTATATGATGATTTTTCTGATTTCAGTGCACTCATTCATGATCTTTTGATCATATGGTTAATTTCTCATGCCTTCAAGGAATGAACTTCTTAATACTCATCTGATTTACGGTTTTTCCTCTTTTCAGTGCTTTTTGTTCTTGTTTTACTGCCTCACGGCATCATTACCGCCTTTCCTTGTTTTTTTTGCTCTGAGAAGTTTTTAGGTTTTCATTAAATTGTCTTAATTCCACGTCTTCTTTTTGGTTATGGACGAAATCGGTTTCGTGCTTTAATGTCTTTTTTTTAATTGCCGCGTATTTTACTCAAGGGTTCTCTAACTATTTGTTTGAGCGTTCCTTTTTCCCAAAATCGGTAACAACTTTTGGGAGGAGTGCTGTATATTCTCTAACTTTTTTTGGGTGTCAGACCTTATGCAAATCGTCATACAATCTGTATACTGGCTGTTAATTATTTTAGCCTGCGCGGGATTATCTCATTTGCGCCAGCCCATTACCGATATCCTTTCTAATTTTTATCTGCATTATGCTTTTGTTGGCACCATATTGTTCATTGTTGGCTTGCATTGGCGCTTGCCTCGCACGGCGATAGTTTCCGCGGCGATTTCTGCGATTTGTTTTGGCCTTAGCTTTAATTATGAGCGAGTTTCTATTGAGGCATTTGATCGAACTAAGGCAAAAGAACCCATTTATAGTGTCATGACATTTAATGCTTGGGAACTTGCCAAAACGATGGATCGGCTCAAAAACTATCTTAAAAAAGAACAACCTGATTTTGTTATTTTACAAGAGATCACTCTTAAAGATTGGCGCTCTTTGAAAGAGCTTAAAAAGATTTATCCTTACATGTCTTATTGTGATGATTGGCTTTGTGGTGTTGCCATGTTATCTCGCCATAAATGGACGAATGTAAAAGCTGAAAATTTTGGCCCTCATCAGCTTCCGCTTATTTCAGCATCTTTTGGTGAAGAGTTTAAGGGATTGAAACTTTTCGCGACCCACTCGGCTCGCCCAAACTGGAAATATTCAACCCAGCGCGAACAGTTTGAACATTTAGCTGAGCATATCGCTAAGACCACTCAATCGCCAACCATCATTGGGGGAGATATGAATGCAACTGTTTTCTCTGCCCTTTTGCGTGATTTTGCTACGAACTCAAGTTTGAAGATGGCCGGTAAAATCACGGTGACCTGGCCTCAGCGCTTTCGGCAATTATGGTACTTAAAGCTGCCTATTTTGCAGCTCGGCATCGATCATTTTTTCGTAAAGCCGGATATGAAAATTTTAAGAAAATGGCGCGGGCCTGATTTTGGCTCTGATCATCGGCCTTTATTGATGGATTTTCGTTTATAAATGAGGCCGGTAACTAATGACCTTTTTGTCATTGGTTGTTTTATATTTCAATTTATTTTGATGTGGCAATACTGCGGGGGTGGTTTGCGAGTCTATTATGGTTTTTACAGCTTCACCCCTTATTAAGGTGCTGTTTTTATTTGGTTTAAGTTTTATTACACTTCTTCTTGCGTCCGGGTTAACCGTTGCTCTCTATCGGTTTCAATTAATTCAAGGCAAGCAAAGAACCACGATTGACCTCTCCAATTTTTCATCAAACCCAAGCTGTTTTTCTTCAAGTGGCTCTTTATCTTCAAGTGACTTAAGTGAACAAAATATTAGGGCTCATCAGTTTGATAGCTTTTTGCTTCTCATTTCATTTGTTGTTTCGCTTTTGTTTACATCATTTATCTCTACTCATTTACTTGATTCTTTTATCTTGCTTGGCATAACCATTTCATTATTGCTCGCAAGTTCATACTCTTCTTTTTTCTCTCTTCTTATTCAGCGTGACGCTCTAGCGTTTCGTTTGCCAGTTTGGTCTTTGGTCATTGCTTTGCTGTGTCTTGCGCTTAGCTTTTTTTATTTTTCTGAAGGATCTTTCTTTTTGGATTATTTTCCATTTTGGGCTGACCGACTTTTAGGGGCTGCCCTTTTATTTTGTTTTCTTTTGATGTTTCAGTGCTTTTCAACCGAGACGTTTGGATTACACATTTCATTTAGCCTTGTGGCTTTTTGTTTTGCTCTTGGATTTTTCGTTTACAAGCTTTCAGGGGTTTGGTTGGAATTGTCTCTTATTCTCTTTGGACTTACCTCTGCGGCTCTTTACTGGGTCTTTTGTTTTGGAGGATATAAGCTTGAAAAATCCATCAGTCTTAGCTTTGGATTTTTTCTTGGATTTTTCTTGTTAAAATTAATGACTTTAGGGGCTACTTGGCCGCCGCTTATTTTATTGTTTATGGGCTTTTCTTATTTCATAACCCCTTACTTAAAAACAGCATGCCTCAAAATTCGAAAATCGGTTTTTTAATTTTAGCCTTTTAAATTTGTTGCACCGAACCTAGAGCTAAGATATTGTTGATTTTACTCAGGCTTGGCCAGATTAACCGATTGAAAGAACTGGAGTTTTTTGTGCAAACAGTGATATGCATTAAATGGGGTACGCGGTACGGTTCTGATTATGTTAATCGCCTTTTTTCCATGGTGAAGCGAAATACAAAAAATGAAACTCGTTTTGTGTGCTTTACTGATGATGCGACTGGCATTGAAGATGGGGTTGAGATTAAACCTCTGCCAGAGATCAACATTCCTGAGCATGTTGCATGGACCCCGTGGCGAAAACTCTCGCTTTGGCAAGACCCATTAGAGGGGCTTTCTGGCGATTTATTATTCCTTGATCTTGATTTGGTTGTTACTGGCAACTTGGACGATTTCTTTAGTTATGAACCGGGGCGCTATGCTGTTATTCATAACTGGACACAACCAAACTTGCAGATTGGCAATACATCTTGTTTTCGTTTTACAGTTGGCAAGCACACTCATATTTTTGATCAATTTAATGCGGACCCGGAAAAGGTTTTGTCAGACTTTAGAATTGAGCAACAATATATCTCTGATCAAATACCCGATCAGGTTTTTTGGCCGAAAGAGTGGTGCCTCAGTTTTAAACATAATCTAATGCCACGCTGGCCTTTGAACTTTTTCCAAGAACCGCGCTTACCTGAGGACGCTCGGATTATTGCCTTTACTGGCAAGCCTGACCCTGAAGACGCTGTGATTGGTAAGTGGCCTGAGAAGAATTTTATCAAGAAAAGCTATAAGCATGTGCGGCCCACGAAGTGGATTGCCGAACATTGGCGGTAAAATAAGTATTTTATTTTTTGCGCTTCAGATGCCCACAAGCATCCGCTCACTTCTCTCTCACGGCTATTCCACCGCTTAAGCGGTGGGCCTGCGAGGGGCGGCGCTCACACCGGGCAGCAAAGCTGCCATGTCCTGACACCGAAGTGGCGTCACTCCTTCTTCGTTATAATAGGTGCGGGGCTCTTTTCTCTCACGGCTATTCCACCGCTTGAGCGGTGGGCCTGCGAGGGCGCGGTGCAACGCACCGGGCTTCGCTATTACTACGCCATGTCCTGACGCTATAAAGCGCCACTCCCTCTTCGTGTAGATTGTTCGTAGTGACCTTTAGCTCCTCCTACAACCAAGAGAATTTAGTATCGGGGGTTTGGCTAAAGTTTCTGCTATTCTTTTCCAATTAATTTCGCTTTGATTAAGCCGCGCACGGAATTGCCGACATAGATTTCTTCGGCTGATTGCAGGTCTTTCAATGTTAGGATTTGCTCTTTTGCTTTGCCTTGCTCAATGAGGCTTTGACGCAATGTACCGGGCAATAAACCACTTTCGATTGAAGGGGTTTTTAGTTCCCCGTTCATTTTAACGAAAATGTTTGTAAAGCTTCCTTCCGTGATTTCTCCCTTTTCATTTTGGAAAATCACTTCATCAATTTTTTCTCTTCCCTCTTGTTCAGCTCGGTTTTGCATATGAGTTCTTGGGGCATCATAAAAGTCACGGTTTGTGGTTTTGTGATAGAGAAACAAATTTTTACTTTGCATGATTTCAGTGGCGACAGAGATATTCCAGACCGTTTCACTTGCTATGATTTTCATCTCTGATGGTGTGAGTGTGATGTTGCCATTTTTGTGGAGCAGTAATCGTAGTCTCAGTCTTGATAATACCCCTAGATTGGCAGCGGCTTGTCTCGTAATCATATCTAACAGGTTGAGTATTTTTTCTTTATCAAAGGGGTAATGAAAATAAGCGGCTGATTGTTCTAACCTTTTCAGGTGCTCCTCTAGCAAAACAATGCCATCTTTCGTGCTATAAACCATTGTCTCTAGCAAGCTAAATTCAGGTATTTCTTTGGTTAAAAATTGCATCTTTAGCAAGCATTCGGCATATTCAGATGCTGCATCAGAATCATAAACAAGGCCACTACCAATACCTATCGTGCCTTTTCCATCTCTATCTAATTCTATGGTTCTAATCGCCACATTAAAGGTATAGTCATTGCCGGGAGCAAAAAACCCTATGGCTCCTGTGTAGACGCCTCTTGGTGTTTCTTCTAACTCATCAATGAGTTCCATGGCTCTGATTTTTGGAGCGCCTGTAATTGAGCCCGCAGGGTAAAGGGCTTGCATTTGCTCAAACAAAGAAAGATCTGGGTTTAGCTTTGCTTTTACAACTGAGACCATTTGATGAAGAGAGGGATAGGTTTCGACATGATATAAATCTGAAACTTCAACAGACCCTACTTTAGAAACACGGCTGAAATCATTTCGCATCAAATCAACTATCATGAGATTTTCAGCTCGCGATTTTTCATCCGCTTTAAGAAATTTCGAATGTTCTTCATCCTGGCCAATAGACATGCCTCGTTTCATTGTTCCTTTCATTGGGCGGGTTTCAATTCCCCCATCTTGGCTACGAATGAAAAGTTCTGGGGAAGCAGAGAGGATGGTTTTATCTTCTGTTACAATAAGACTGGCATATTCAACAGGTTGGGCGCGGCGCATTTTCTCATAAAGCGCGAGAGGTTCAGAGATGTTTTCTATGCGGCCTTTAAATGTGAGGTTAAGTTGATAGATATCACCTGATTTGATGTTATCTTTAACTTTGGCAAATTTCTTTTTGTAGCTCTCGTAAGTTTCTTCTACCGAGACCTTTAATTCTGAATTTTTTAAATCACTTTCCTGTTGTTCTTCTAGCCAACTCTCAATGTCATCTCTTGATACATCTAGTTTTTCTTTAAACACACCGAACCATAAAAGCGGGTTTAATTCGTCTGTTGTTTTCTGAAGTTTTTGGCTTAGCTGATGATTGAGCTTTTCTTCAAAGGCCAGGCCTAGTTCATAAGTCATATAGCCGGCTACAAAGTGGCCTTGTTCAAGCGCACTTGAAATCCTCTCAAAAGCGGAAGCTATTTCTTCTATATGGCGCGCTGTAATAATCTCATGAGGATCTTGAAAAAGATGGCATTCACCTGACTGATCCAGACTATTGTCTAGCAGTACAAAAGGAGCTTGAACAAATTTTAAGTGATCTCTATTTTCTAATGTCATTAATTGCGTGCCTGGTGCCTATATTCGCGTTTTTCTTTTTGCAAAAAATCTATTTTGGTCTTCATTCTTGTTAGGGCGTTCATGTTTTAGCTTCAAGCTCTTTCTTAAAGCTTGGCCCTTGCTAAACATTCACTTTTATTATGGTCGATTTTATAAATTTATGGATTTTTTTCGGAGAGGTGTGAGAAAAAATAATTTTTCGCTTTTCTTTTTAATTTAAGCTGTTATAAAGCTCTCTCTTACCTTGATTTTATGGCTTTTCAGCCTTGTAAAGTCACTTTTTATGCACAATTTGTTTTAATGTACAAGGTGTATAATGTTTGGTTCGTTTTAATGGGAGGCCCCCTTTGAAGCGAGGTAAGTTTTTTATTTGTCGCGGGGTGGAGCAGCCCGGTAGCTCGTCAGGCTCATAACCTGAAGGTCGTAGGTTCAAATCCTACCCCCGCAACCATAGAAACCTTGCACTCTTTTTTTCCATCATTTTTAGACGATAGGTTTGAGGTCTTGCGCTTCCCCGCAACCATATCATCCTTATTTACGGAATCATCGTCTTGTCGAGACTGGTTAATGAATGACAAACCGCTCTCTACAAGCAATCTGTCGCCTTTTGTGGCCATCAGCAGTATACCTGCCAGATCGCCGATGAGATCAACTGAAAGACCTGTATCGTCTTCAGTTGGTGTCAACACGATTTTATCGACAAGAGCGCGAATAAGTTCTGCGGCCTCTTCTCGATGGTCTTTATTATTTAAAGCCTCTATCAGTCCTGAGACTTCCTCATGATACCGGCTCGCCATATTGGGATGGAACATAACAGGGGCTTCCTCAATATTATTGAGAATATCTTCCAACTCTTCCCGGCGCTTGACAATATATTCACTCTTTTCTTTCAAAGACGCACCTGACACGCCATCTAGGATAGCTGCTACAAGCTTATCATTTTCACGATTGATTTTGATAAGCTCTTGTTCATAGTCTCTACGTGCTCGATTATGCTGCCTGCGTAATTCATTCAAATGTTCTGTGTATTCGCGGCAAAACTTAGCGCATAAGTCTTTATCCATTAGATGTGTTTGCAAGGCGTTTATCACCGTCAACTCTAGAGCTTCGGCTTTTATTGTCCGGCGATTATTACATGTACCTTTGTTCCGGGCTGTTGAACAACCATAGTGGCTTTGTGACACCATTGAGCATCCGCCGCCACACACGCCGCATTTTATAAGATATGAGAGTAATTTAGGAGGACGTTTTTTTGCATTCTTCTGATTGTCTTTTTTACTGTACTCGCCTTGTTTTGCTTTTAAACGATCCCATAGGTCCTGCTCAATGATACGAAGGTGGGGCACATCCTTAATAACCCAATCTTCTTTTGGATTTAAACGTGAAACTCTTTTGCGGGTGTCAGGATCTTTCACATATTTCAAACGATTCCAAATCATGCGCCCAATGTAGAGCTCGTTATTAAGAATGCCTGTTCCGCGTTCACGGTTCCCGTAAATCGTGCTTGGCCCCCATGGTCTGCCAGAAGGACCGGCAATACCGTCTTCATTTAAACTCACGGCAATTTTCTTGGGCGAACGCCCCTTGAGATATTCAGTAAATATACGCTTTACTACTGCAGCTTGTTCTTTATTGATTCTTCTCTCACCGACCTCAATGCTGCCATTAGCGTTTGTTCTATGGATTACATCATACCCATAACATTTCCCGCCGCCGGACTTTCCATTTTCAACACGGCCTCTCAGACCACGCCGAACTTTATCAGCTAAATCTTTTAAGAAGCGCGCAGACATTGTGCCCTTTAGCCCAATGTGCAAATCTGTGATTACACCATCGGATAAGGTAATGATTTTGATATTAGAAAATTCCATTCTTTTATAAAACCCAGCGATGTCTTCCATATCACGGGAGATGCGGTCTAAATCTTCAACCAGAACAATATCGAATTTCTGGGCAAGTGCATCCTGCACTAGCCCTTGAATTCCTGCGCGTATCATGCTTGCGCCACTTAACGCGTAATCAGTATAATTCTGAACGACGTCCCAGCCTTCTTTTTCAGCTCTCATTTTACAAATGCGTATTTGATCCTCAATTGAGGCTTCACTTTGCATGTCTGTGGAATAGCGGGCGTAAATGGCAGTTTTCATGTGATTGGCTCCTGTTAATTGTCGGCGTTGTCATCTGTTTTGATTGCCCGCAAGAGCTCGGCGTAATCACTTTCGGCAGCACGTTTGGCGATAAACTTTACTATCGCCTCAACCTTTGCATTCGTGTCAGCCAGTTGGCTCACCGGTATGCTGGGCAGGGTGTAATTTAGCCCAAGTGCATGCTTTAATGTCTTATCATATTTCTGTCCTTTCATCAAAAACTCCTTACATTTTTTCTGAGAACATATATAGAACATAGTTTCGTTTTGGCCTAGCTAATTTTGAGGCCTCTGCATTCACTGGTATGCTGTTAGTGCTCTGGGGTTACGCCCTCTTCGTGAGATGTTTCAATTGTTTGACTCTCATCTTGGCTTACAGTTTCAGTGTCCTGGTTGAGATTTTTTTCAACATAGTTTTGAACATGGTTCACCAATTCTTCTCGTGCATGCTCGTCTTTTACAGGTTCAGGCCCGTCTTTAAATTCAACCGCTTTCTTGCCTCTTTCCCAGCCATATTTTTCAAACACAGCATGAATATCTTTATGCTCTTGTTTATCGATGTTTCTTTTGATTTCAGCTTGCGCGCTGCCGACATCTTTCTCTGGTTCTTGGGAGCCAGAGGCTTTTGCTTGTTCGATCAGGTTTTCTCTTTCGTTGTAAAATAGCTTGGAAGCCTGGGTTCTTGCTCTTTGAGCTGTATCAACGGCTTCATGTAGCTCGGCTTTAAAATGTTTCATTTCTTCTTCACTCATCATGTGTCCTTTCTGATGTGAGGTTGCCATTTCTGAAATGACTTTTGCTGCGGTTTCTCCATTCTTGCGAATGTCTTGGATTTCTGATTTTTCTAATTCGGTGATACGTTTTCTGGCTTCTTCTAAAAGAGATGGGCTTGATATAATATCGGCTTTCACCTCATCAGCAACGAGCCCCAAATGTTCTGCCCGTTCCTCAAATATGCGCACAGCCTCTTCACCAACGCGCATTTGATGAATTTCTTTTTGTTCTGCTTCATGAACCTTGACCGTTTCTTCAGTATGCTCGAGAATTTTGACCACCCTTCTTAGGTCTTCTGGACGACCTTGCAACGCACTGAAATAATCCGGATTTTGTTTTTGGAATTCGGCTGTTAACGTGCCTTTTTCTGCTTTATAAAACTCTTCAAATCGTCGTGCCATTAGCCCCTTCCTTTCATTAAAGTTTGCAGAGTGAATTTATTTTCTGATATGCTTGTTTCATGGACGACACTCAAACCCCGGCAAATAGCAATCTTTCGCTCAGTCATTTCACCAAAAATAAAAACCGTGAAATTGCAAAAGGTCATGTGGACCAATTGATCTCTCTTATGCAGCAGGCCGAGATTCCACGCGTTATGATTGCTGAGACTTTGTTTGAAAAACTCATCAAGCTTATTGTCCCGAAAGGTCAATTGACCCCTCAGAATGCAACCATCTGGTATTCCCAACTTTTGCGCATGAAGGACGTTCTTCAAAATCATATTACAATGATTGAAGAGGAGCTTGATCGCACGAAAACGAAGTGACCTCATAGCGCCCCTCCATAGTCCACCCTATAATCCCATGAGATCAAAGAGCATTGACCTGTGGCCCGTCTAAACCGCGCGCCGTTTAGGGCAATATACTGACATCTATGAATTCGTGGTGCGGAATAGCTGCCAGAATAGGTGTATTGGGTTCTCAAAGCTGGTAAGGGAATATTGAACCAACCTATAGCACTCAAATACAGAGGTAATGCGATCAACAACCAAAGAAAAGACGCCGGGTTAATCGCTTGCAGTAAGCTATTCTGCTCTTTTGTTGCTTTGGAAAACGTCTCAGGCACTTTCGGCCAAATAACGTCCACACTCTGCTTATTTATTTTAATTTCGGCTTTGGCTTTAGAGCTCGGCATCGGGCCTTCCAAAGGGTTATCAGATGTAAATTCGCGGAAGCCCTTTAGTTCCCAATATGAGAGCTTCTTGGCCTTAATCGGGCGCATACCGCGCACGAAAATCAACTGCATATCCTTCGGGAGTGCCATTAAAGCTTGCGGCGTAATAAGAGGTACATCAACATCTTGAACACCAAAACTTAGTTCGCTGAAGCGATCCCCGACATTGGCGCTAAAGCCTTTCTTACTTGTTGAGCCAATCATTGAACTGATTTCACTGGCAACTTTATAATCTGTGATTGCTGAATAAGTCACGATGTCGCTTTGGTCAAAAATTGTAGCTTCTGCTTTATCTGATGTTGCATCCGCTAAAGCGTGCTTGCTTTGGACATAAACTTCAGACGTGCAACCTAGCCCTCTAAGCGTGATGACGTCTTTATGATAATTGGGCAAATTCAAAGCTGTGAACTCGTCCAAAATGGCGTGTACAGCGCGACCATGAGGGTGCATTTTTATGGCCGTAAAAATGGCATTGGCAAACAAACTAATTGGTATGCGCATGTCACTCAAATGGGAAAGAGGAATACTACATACGATCACTTCTGATTTCGACCCTTTGCGAATATCAGAAAGCCTCTCAACAGCGTGACGTCCCGATTGCCCCAAATAGCCGCTTTCATCGAAGGCAACGAGCGGGTTTGAGACGTAACTTAGAAAATCAGCAAAATGATGTTGGTTTTTCCCCTCACACGCTGATAAAACCGCTTTACAAGCCCGTGTTGAATCATTTGCAAAGAGGTCATGCTCTGAGAATTTACGCATCGCTCCCTTTCGCATGAGCTCTTTGGCACGCGGTGGATCTGAGGCTATCTTGAAAATTTCTGCATGGGTTGCGATTTCTGGTTCATTGATAATTAACTCACTACCAATAGCTTGCGCTGCCCGGCGTCCATTTGCACTAAAGAAAACATTCATTGCATCAGGGGCTGGAGCGGGGTTGGTAATGTCTAATTGGCTTCTGAAAAAGGCACCAATATTTTCAGTTGCATGATCATCATTCCAATAACAATCAATCGGTGCTTCCAAAAAATTATAATTGGTATGAGAAAACAGCTTTGATGAACTGCCTGCTGGTGCCCAAAGTTTGACGTCAACATCAAACTGCTTCCATCCTTTTTCCAGAACGGGAACGATTTCATCTTTCAAATCATTGATAAAGACTGCTGGGGGAATTTCAGTCATTAGAAATCCTCCTGTCACGTTTGCAAATCAAGGCTGAAAGAAGTGAGGAATTAATCGAACGTGTTGACGTCTTACCACTGCCTTGCGGACTTAAAATATATTCAAATGAGGGCTTTAATTTATGAGGTATGAAGAGCAGTCGCCCTTCATCATCAAGCCCGAGGATGCGCCCTTTAGGTTCATACATACCGGCCTTTGCCATTTCTTCATAAGTAGCATAGCGGCCATCATGTTTTTCTGTTGCAGGACGTTGTGCTTTAATCCAGGCTAGCCTGGTTCGGTAATCTTCATAAAAATTCCAAACTGCTTGCCAACCAAGTTTTGCGACTAAAATTCCAGTGATGAAGAGAACAAGATATTTCAAAACTCCAGCTTGTGAACTCCAGAAATGTTGGAATATCAGTGCGCTCACAAAAGCACCTAAAGCTTGCATGTTTGCCATTGCACATTCTTTGTAAGAAGGACGTGTTATATTCATTTATCTATCTCCCTATATTGGCTAATCGAAGAACTTCTTTTGGCGAAATAGAGACCCAATGTTGTTTTGAGTTTTTTCCCTGATTTCCCTTACTTGCTGGGATCACAAAGCTCTTTTCCCAAACGCCCTGATTTTCAAGCCATATTCTCAAAACACCGCGGGCACCGCCGACCACGCGCCCACCGAAAAAATTCACAAATACTTTCATCTTCTTCAAATCAAGCGGTGTGTTAAACTCAACATATTCATAAGCATGCTGGTCATTCGGTGAGCCGCGCCAATCTTTATCAAAACGTCCTTCGTCAATTTTTGAATTCTTGTAAGACAAACTTTTAGCGCCGGGATATGCGATTACATGAATATCAAGGTCAATTTCCTTGTCCCACCTGATGCCAAGCTTAGCCAGGCCAATGGTTTTTGAAGCTGCTCCTGTTTCAATGGGAACGTCTGTTGCTAAAAAACGTGCCCCTTGTCTCTTCGTTAATTGAGCTTGTGGCATTTCACGGCGAACAGTTCTAACTTGCGATGTTTTTTTAACAGTGACCTTAGGCGCTTTAACTTGCAACATTTCTGGTTTGGTCTCTGATGGATGCGGCGTGAAGCTCACCGCCGGCTGACTGTTTTTTAAAAACCTGGCTAAGCAAATGCCCATATCATTGGTAAACGTGGCTAGTTTACCGCCTTGGCCGCTTACGCTTAAGCTCCAGAACCGATGCACTGCCTTGTAATGTTCACGGCTAATAAACCGGTCATCAGTATTGCAAATATGATAGGTCGTATTGTTTTGAGCGTTTGGTCTGTCTGCAATCCCATAAGGAGATACGAAACCATCAACTTTTAAATGGGCATCTGATGGGTAATAGCCGTTCAACATTGACATATCTGCAGCCCTTTCATCATGCGCTAACAGTGAGCCCATATACAAAACATAGAGTTTTTCCTTTGGATAAAGAT
The DNA here is from genome assembly GCA_965230545.1 of Hyphomicrobiales bacterium. Taxonomy (GTDB): domain Bacteria; phylum Pseudomonadota; class Alphaproteobacteria; order Rhizobiales; family HXMU1428-3; genus HXMU1428-3. The sequence goes on from CBDDLE010000003.1 coordinate 270,039, forward strand.
TTCGCACCTCATCCGCCAAGGTACTAAATATTTGATAGGGTTGCGCATGATCGCTTGGATAATCCGGCATGCTCATAAACGACACAACTTTTGCAAAGGCTTGCCGGGCATATTTCATGCGCAGCTTTGGGAACCGAAGGACTTTTCTATCCGGCAATTCAGCTATTGCGATAAGACGGTTACCAACACCATCATGAATGATAATTTTATCATTGGGCTTAGCTCGTTTTACAATGATCTCATTTAAGACCTTTTTAATAATCACTTGTTCGTTCTTTGACGTTATGAGAGGTAGCACGACGCCGTAGGTTTCAGCTTTCACAGGAAGGCTGCCTTGAGCCAAAGCACTGGCAAAAAGCCCTGACATTAAAAGGTTTTTCATATTCCAATTCATGATTTTAACTCCTAATTAGAAACAACCATTTTCAATTGATGATCTGCCGCAGCAGCTGCAGCGGCGGTTGAAGACGCATGATTTTGAGCGGCTTGCTCTTTTTGCAATTGATTGAAATAAGCTTCGCATTCAGCGATATATTCATCCTGAGAAGCTTTATGGGATGAGCGATGCCGGCGAATAATGCGCAAATCACCACGCACTTCATTCAGGGCTGTCTCATAGGCCAGTTTCCGCCTTTTAAGAGCTTCGAAGGGAAGGTTTATCACTTGAACCGTTTTGAAAGTGCCGTAATAAAGTTTAAGAAGGGAGATTTTAACAGCAGCGCCGCCGGTCACCTCAAGAAAGATTTGAGAAATCAATTGCAGCACAAAAGCTGTTTCAATGACCTGCGATGGTGCACTAAACGCATCAGAACTTCCGCCAACGACGTTCACTAAAACGAAGCAAACACTCCAGCATAAAAAGCCATAAATGGTGATATTGTTCAGCAGATCACGAAAGTTTCTTTGCTCACCTTCGGTTCTCATATCATCGTGTTTCTCGGCCAAAACCCAGACCATGAGCAAGATTGGGAAAATGAATAAAATCGCTTTCCAAGGTGCTTCTATGATAAATTCAAAGCGCGTGCTCTGAGTTACAATGCCAGCCATTGTTGTCACCAACATTGGGGCAGAAATGGCGCTCAGCCCTAAACCAAGACCGATTTTCAATTTGAAGCTTGTAGCGTTTTCCGCTAACGGCTCATCAGTTGGTCTTTCGACAAATTCATCGGTGCCTTCAAGCTCTTTATCAATCTTTTCAACTTCCGTTTGTAGGCGACTTTGTTCTGCTAAAAGCTCAGTTTCCGTCTGTTTTACGTCTTCAGGGTCAAATCCGGTAAAGCGTTGGAATACTGAAATTGCATAAGCTTTCACTTTTGCTAAAGCATCATCCATGCCTATCATTTTTGAAATTACATCTTTTTTGATGTCTGGTGATGAGGGCGCATCGCCATAGTCTTCCCTTTTTATACTAAGCGCCATGGGGCTAACCTTTCTTAAAAAAAACTTTTTTTGTTGCCGAGCTGACATAGAAAAAAGTGAGTAATTTGAATAACTTTGTCGAGACTGACCAAGGGGAATGCTGGGAATTAGAAGGGGAATTAAGGGACTTATAAGTTTTTTTAGACGCTTTTCATAAAAATTAGGTGGGTTGTAAATATGAGTGATAGAAGCAACGTTGAAACTGATCCGCAATTTCTTGAAGATTTTGGCCGTTATGTGCGTGATCGACGGACAAAAGCTGGCGATACACAAAGCGAATTAGCAAAAGCCGCTAATTTGGATCGCAAGACAATTGGCAAGATTGAACGTTTAACGACAAATTCAATAGATAAAAAAACTGTGTCCAATATCCTGATGGCCATATGCGGCACAACAGATCGCAAAGATTTTGAGAACTTTCGTACAACGTTAAATCAAGCTGACAGACAAAGTGCTTCTATTCATGAATTTGAAAAAATATTTGAGAAATATAAATTCTATCTATTGTTTTTGATAATTTCCCCATTCCTGGTGCTGTATTTAATTTTTAGTTGGAATGATGAGATCGACCAAAGCAAGGTTTCTGGGACGAAAATAAATGAACGGCCTCAAAAAACATATGTTGAACCACCTTCGCGGGTCGCCAAAAAAGACCCTCCCGAATTAGATTTCAAAACTGTGTCAACTCAGATTCAATCAACATCCCATGCAGGAGAGATCAAAATTTATGTGCCCAAGGCGAAAAACATGCCCTATAGCGCTATCTTAGAATTATCTAGGGATGGCAAAAATTTTCAAAAAACAAGCATAATAAATAATTTTAGGCCATCTGATAAACTTATACTCCGCTATACCTCACATGAATGGAGTGGACCGACCAAACAAATTGATTTAACAAAAAAAGCTTTAGAAATTACAGAGCGCCACCTTGTCGATGACCACTCTGGCAATGCATTTGTAAAATGCAATGCTGGAGGATGCCGTATCAGCTCCCACATTTGCAAAAAAGATTGGACTAAATTGGCTTTCGGAAGAACTAAGAACCAGTATAAATTTGAGCTCAGTCTTGATAATTGCCCAAAGAAAGAACTTTACAGTCAAAACATATGCCTAAGTTTTCCTCAAATGTTTCCTTTGACACCTAAAGAGAAAATATACGGCGCACTTTTTGATAAAAATGGTGAGCGTTTCAATTTAGATCTGACTGTAAATGCTCCAAGAAATAACTATAGCGGATTGAATAGCTCTATTTCATTGAAGCCGACTGACAACAAAATTGATGCCCCTTACGCAGAAACTTTTTTCTATCCAGGCATAATTAGATTAGGTGACTTCCATTTTCGTATCAATTTATTTGCCGGCGTATGTGACCGTGAAATACATAAGCTTAATTACAATGTTTATTACGACATTGATGGCCAAGGATTTTCACAAGGTCGCTCCGATAGGTTTGGTATACCTATTCCAAAAAAGCAAACTATTGATTTAAAAATTGAAGATAAAAATGGTCAATTTTTCGGGCCTTATCGTTACCGGTTTGATCCAATAAAAACTATCCAGGCATATATTAATGCTTTGAAAAAACCTCAAGATATTTATTGCCACAACTATGGAAATAATAGCAAAAAGCCATCTATTCAATGTTTTCCTCAAGGTCATAGGATAGACGAGCTTATGAAATGGGGACAAGTTTCTGCTATACATTTTGGCACAAACAAAGATGACCTAAATCATGTCATCAAATTAAATACACATCCAGAAGCCATATTAAATAAAATTAAAAACAAGAAATTTAACAGACACAATTTTACAGCAAAATCTGTCTTTTATTATAAAGCTCCTGAAGGTGTTTCAAATATCTATTTTCAACTCGTCTACTCCGATGGTTCAAAAACAATCGTAAAAAGAAAACAATTTTAAAATGAGAGTTTTATATAGAGTTCTAATCTTTCTCAAATTCTTGCGAAAGTTTGTTATCTGAACTGTATGATGGGTTTAGCGTATCATAAATATATTTATTGAATGACCCAACCAAAACAAATGAATCTATTTTCGACCCTTTAGTCAAATTTGCTATGATTTGCGCTGCAATATCTGAAGGGTCACCTTTAATATTATATGGAATTGATATTTCATCATGTAATACAGTGAGCTTTTCTAAATCAATTTCAACATCACCGGTTGAGAGAATAAAACAGTCCATGTACTCTCTTTCAGCCAAAGGTATATTATTCTTGGTAGCTAAAGAAAAAGAAGGAGCGCCTTTTAAATGTCTTTGATGAAACTTTAATTCAAAATTTTTCCCATAAGAAGAATTTACAAATCCATTAAACACTGAATATAAATGCTCAGCGACTATATCTGCAAAATCATTTCGTTCTTTTAGGGCTTGTAAGGGGTCTTTCAGTTTCACTTTATTATCGTACAGGTTTCTAAAATAATTTTCAAAAAGAACGTTTCTAAGAATTGGGCTTCTACGATCTATTTGTGCTAGCTATGTATCTGCCAATTATACCCATAGCGATGAAAAGCACGTTGCAGTGTGACACGTGAGACGCCGAGCGCTTTGGCGGCTTCTTTGCAGGTCTGCCGGCCTTCACGGATTGCAACAAACGCCCCGGTCACATCATCATCGCTTAAGATAAACTTACGCCCTCCCACACGCCCACGTTTGCGAGCGGCTTCTAATCCATTCATGGTATTTTCGTAAATTAAATCACGGTGGAATTGAGAAACGGCTGCAAAGATATGATAAATCATTTTACCGCCTGACGTGCTTGTATCTAGCCCTTCGGTGAGGGAGCAAAAATGAATATTATTCTGCTCAAAATGCTCAAGCAACTGCGAGAGATGTGTGACCGATCGTCCCAAGCGATCTAGCTTGTATACAATCAACATGTCATCTTTGCGCAATGTTGCCATAGCTTTATCTAAGCCCGGGCGTGAATGATTTTTTCCGGAAACACCGTGGTCGCTAAAGACCTCATCACATTCAACATTTGTAAGCGCATCAATTTGGCGATCTAGATTCTGATCCACTGTTGAGACACGGGCATAACCGATCTTGCGCCCCATAGGAGCCGCCGGGCGCAGAACCCCGTTCCACACGCTCATGAGAACCTCTCAATCTGTTCACATACGAAGGATTGTGAACGGCGCGCATAATTTTCATATCTCCTTTTAAAAATCGCTGGAAAGCCGCAGAAAACGGAAAATACAAGTATATTTTTATAGTTATGTAATATATAAATCAATATGTTCTCTAACCTTGGTTGCTGAACAACCATAGACACTTGACAAATATCAATACAATAACTTCTTTACTTGAATTGATATTTTATGCTACAAAAACATCAATAAAAACAATAATGTTAACCGAGGGTGTGTCTGAAACCGATAAACGGTTGGAGGCACATATGGCACTGCCAAAAATAGCGAAGGACTGGACATCCGCTGGTATGGGGATGCTCGTTGCTGCGGGGCTGACTTTTGCTAGCGTTGCGAATGATGCAAAGGCACAAGACCCGGTTCATAAAACTGAGATTTCTGAAAAATTAAAAAAGCAAACCGCCAATTGGAATAATCCTGAATTGGAAGAGTTTCATCGTGCTTCTATGGCTGCCCGTGATTACGCTGAGAACAATGTTGGTGTTGGCATTCTCATTCATGTTGGAAAAGACGTGCCGAACAAAAAAGTAAAAAGCGCAGATGAATTAGGACAACTTTTCGTAAAACGTTTTGCTGCCCTTGGCGTAAATGCCAAATATTTCCTAAGTCAGAATGATACCGAAGCATCTGGTATTACGTATCATATAGGTCATCAAATTCATGGTGCTGAAAATGGAAATGAAGTTAAATTGTTACGAGAAGCCTGGAACTCTGCACCAAATGTTGTAGAACAACTCAAAATCGTAAAGCAAATAAAAGTAGCAAACGCGCCAGAGCCCAAAGGCAGTTAAGTTGGTTTGACCTCGAGGTCAATTGATGGTTTTGCACTGGCAAGCTCGGAAGTTTCATCTTGAGATTTCGTATTGAATTCGTGTTTTCCAGCTTCCGAGGCTTGAGCGATATTTGTTTTGGCTGGCACAATATCATCCAAAAATGATAAATTGTCGGCAGATGCTACGGCACCAGTTGTCTTTTTATCTCTAATGACATTTTGAGTTTCTTTTGCTGTTTTGATGATCTCTCCATTTTCAGCTTCTGATCCATAAACATCACCAATACTAAAACTCTTCTGAGCATCTTCTCTAACTTCATTGGTTGCTTGCTCTAGTGTAATTTCTCCACGTTTATAGCGCCCTTCAATCTCTGCTGTTTTCGCAACAGTACGTTGATAAGACTCTTCTCGCGCAACAATCTTCGCAACTGGATCATCCGCATATTGCGGTTTGATTTGCCCGGTGTACGGATCAAGAATTTCGGCTGTGATGGCTTTCAAGACCCGGCGCTGATAATCCGCATTACTTTCATCCTCTAAGCGCTCCGGTACATTATCCTCACCAAGAATGCTCCTCGCATAATTTTCAAAACTGTCACCGGTTGCCGCTTCAATCTCTGCGACAACCTGGAAGATTTCCCAATCAGTTTTATTATCGAAAATTTCACCAGCGATGTAATGCCCGACCTGACCATCTTGAATAAGGTTGAGATAGAACGCCCAATCTTCGGCATCTTGCTTTGCACGCTTTTCGGCTGCAGTGCTTGTCTGCATCGTTGCAGCCGCACTGGTCAAAGCCCTGCGCCCACCGAGCAAGTTAGCAAGATCAAGCCCCTTAATATCGCTCATCAGAGCTTGCAGCGATTTACCGTGATCCTGATTGTCTTCGAACAGTTTCGTAGCCGTGATAAATGCAGCATGCAAACGCGATACATCAAATCCCTTTGATGTAAATTCTTCTCGAATTCCCTGTTTGTCTTGCGTTATCCCCACAACACATTTTCCATGTTATTTTTGTTGTTATATAAAAACGATACAGCAACCGAATTAAGGTTATGTAAAAAATAGATGGCATTTTAAGTAATTGCGGCATCAGTTTCAGAATTGCAAAAATATATGTCTTTAATTGTATTTATTTCAACTGCGAATGGAAAGGTAATTCAGATTGAATGCTTTGTTTTAATTTCATATTAACACTTATATGGCAATATTATTTAATGAAAGACTAATCCCCTTTCATGCCATGAAAACCATGGTTCCACGCAAAACACTAAAAGGACGCATCAATGCGTCCTTCTTTTTTGCTTTGGCTGACCTTGTCGAAAAGGGGGATTTACGAAAACGGGAAAATTACTCCATACACGCTATTTGCTCAATATTGATGTTGAAACCAAGAGTTAGAAAGTTCCATTCAAACTCGATCTTTGACGATTATAAAATAGAGGCGCAATCCCTTGCGCCTCTCATCTGTTCAACTCAGCTTTATATCTTTTTTATGAAGGCTGGTTATCTGGACTGATAACTTCAGGCGCGTCGTTTTCTGCAGCTCTGGCTTTATCGAAAAAACGCACAGTCAATCTACCGTCAACCGGGTAAGCCTGACATTGTAGATCATAGCCTTTGCCGTCTTTGTGTTTCCATCCCGCGCCCAAACGTGTCCATATGCCGGACTTGTCGTCACCGCGAGATTGTACTGTATACACAATCAGGTCAGGGTCTCTTCCGTTACTTTTTTGTGTTTTTTGTTGATGTTCACTTGTCATATTTTACTCCATGGTTACTTGTTTTACATTTAGAACATTTAGTGAACATTTAGTGAACATTTATTTTGGATGAGAGCAAGAAATTTCCGAATGAGAATTCAATCGTATGATTTAGATGATCGCGAGCTATTTATATGAAGTTTAACTACATGATTTTGGAACCGGTTAGCGTGATACGCTAGATGTGTATTGTAGTCACAATACAAAAAACTCACACCGCTTCGCTTTGTTCGGCAAGGGAAACCTCTTTGGTTTCCCGTTGCATCCCTTCCAACTTATTCATGGGATTATCTTTGGGTGGAAGCCTTAGCGCAACTTCCACAGCTAACTCAAAGGCTGAATGTTTTACCGAATTTCAACAAGGGGAACTTTTGACCCTAAGCTGAATTAGTAAATTGCGATTCTAGCGAGTTATTCGTTATGCTTAATTATACTCTCAAAGCAACTTTCGCAAATTAGTTTCACTTGAGCAAATGCCTCATTTGTTTCTTAAATCCTTCTCACTGTCTTCGACAAGCAATTCTTCGGTGCTTGGGATTCCTAGTATTTTCATTCTTATATTGATTGGTACGTTCGAAACTATCCGAGAAACTGACATTTCATAGTCATGCATGATCTTAGAGAATTTTTTCATCAAGTACCTTGAATTGTTGATGATCAGTGCAGAATACAAATGACTTTTCCCATCCGAAGAGACAGCGTCCCAATCGATCTAAAACTGCACTACGAGCAAGCTTGGCATCAAAACTTTTCCCTCCGTTCGCAAACTCGGTTATTCCCTTTTTTGATTTGGATCAGAGCGTCTCGAGCATTTTCGACGCTCTTTTTTACAGAGGAGCTACTTGTGACACATCGATTTGGCCCATTACTTCAGCGGCTAGCATGCGAGCGTAAGAATAGTCTGCATCTATAAAATTAGTGCGTAATTCTTCTTAAGGGTCGACTGCCGGATGTCTTACCAGCGCTCCGATCAGACTACAACAACTGTAATTATGGAGCGGGTGGTACGCTCCGCACGATAAAGAAAATAAAATTAAAACAATAGGATGATTTTCTTGCAGGAAATTTTAAGGCACGATATAGGGCAAGTGCTGGGGCACAAAATTTAGGGTAGCGAACGAAGCTAGATACTGTGATTTGCCCCGCATTCCAAAAGAGATTAATGGCCTTCTTGTGTCAGATCATTTCGAGACTAATTTTCTTTCACTGTTCAGCGAGACACTCTAACCATCTCTGACGAATCTAACATTGCCTGGGCAAAAACGGACCAAGGTTTTGCATCGACGCCCGAAAGAAGCACGCCCGTCTCGACCGTACTTTCGAGAGATGCGTGGAGTAGGTTGGCCGAACCAACATATGCTTTGATGTCGTCGCCCACAAAATACTTCCCATGAAAAGTCTCTTGTCGTCCGTTCGCAAGCTCACGGAAGTAAGTGAACACTGAGAACCTACGAGAAAGAGAGCGGCCCATGCCGTGCGCCTCTGCTTTCAGGATGGAATCGAGAGTGCGAACAATGAGATGACACTTCGACTCGCGAGGCACAGTTTCAACGATCTTATTCAGCGTATCTATTCCTGTGGCGTCAATGAAAGGCGTGGCGACAAAGAAATCGCTGTTCGCGGCTCGTGCGACGCTCAGAAACGCATCGATTGTTCGACCAAGGGTCGCACGTTCAACTCCCCTCCGTTTCAAGCTTTGAACAATATCATATTCACTGTTCGGGAGTGTGATCACGGAAACCGGCTCGTCAGCCGATTGCGCAGCACGAAGGCCGACGCTCGCCCCCTCAATTGCCCATCTCAGATTACTGAGCGCTTCCTTCGACCAGAGAACTTGCTGGGTGTCATTGCTTTTAGAGATGATGCCATAAGACTCAAAAATGCGTTGCAAGGCGAGAATTTCGCTTTTGGATTTGCTTGTTCTAGCAGCGCCTTCAGCGAGGTTTTCTAAAACAATTCGCCGATCAGCGTAACGGACCATAACATCCAACAGATCAATCGCCGAGACTGCGTGGGGCAAGCAGGCGTTTACGGTGTTTCGGATGTCCTGAGGATTTGCCAAAGTTCGGTGCTCACGAAAAATAGCCGACAACGGGCGCTCGGTTGGTATCCCAGGACATTGCTTCTCCGCCGGCGAGAAACGCCCGAGAAAGGATATTGTTCGCCGCCACGCAGCTTACTTCGGGGATCATGATGCAAGCTGGACAGGCGCCGCCCCGCTGATCGCAAAGAGTTCCCGATCCGCAGCGCAAAGAACGCGGATCATCGAGCGACATAAGAACGTCTTGACCGTGATTGCGCCACATAGCGGCAAGATTGCCCAAGTCTGGTGTCATCCCTTTGCGATAGATGACAAAGGCAAGGTCCGCGGGAAATATCCGCTCACCAAAGGAACCAAGATCCAACCCGCTAAATCGCGAACACGCGTGAATGAGCTGATGTGACAGACTGTGAAGCAAACCATACACAAACACCGGCGCATTACGTTCACGACTTCCAGATGTTTCTGAATATGCTTCTGCAAATCGTCCAAAATCTTCGTGAAGTTCAATCAACCGTCCACCGAGGGATCCGCCCTCCAGGTTTTCCACAGCACTGGCTAGGTCATTGCCGCTCAACCAATTTACGACGCGGGCCTCATCCAGCTTAATGTAGAGCGCTTCGTTACTTTGTCGGAGAACGTAGATGGGGCGTTTGCGGTTATCGACGCGAGGGAATCCGCACAGGCGGACCGGCATCGTAAGGCCTTTTTGTTCTGTCGTCGGAGTCGGTGACACCCGACTATACCCAAACGAATACTGAAGCATTTTCAGGTTTCGGACTAGTTTCAGATCGCTAATGCCCAATGCTGATTTACGAGCAACAATTGCGTCTAGATATGCCCGCCGGGCATCGCTGTCGCCGGGGGGCTGCAAGTCCGTATCAGGTGCTTCAAGATCGACCACGGGACGAATCGCATCGTTGGAAACGGGCGCATCTATTTGTTCTTCGCGAAGCGCCTGATGTTCAAGACCCAGCCGTATTGGGTCAAACTTCCTCGCAATATGCGCGCGATTGATCGCTTGGCGGCGCAAGGCATGAGGTGCTTCGGGGCGCGCGTCTATCCAACCTTTAGTTTGGGCTACGTGACGAAAGCCTTCTAGTTTCGGTTTCAGTAGGTCGCTTGCATTGGCTTGGCCGTTTGCTTCAAGCGTCTTGATCGCGTTCAAGGCATCTCGAATTTTTGCCGCAAGTTCTGCTGAGCCGGGTTGATTGGTCGCCTGTAGTATCTGGACGATCGCTTCGTCGTCTTGAGTGCGCGATGGATAACCATAAAGAGCTAAAAGCGTTTCTAGTAGTTCCTCGATTTTGTCTTCCGCCATCAAGTCTATATGGCGCGTCGTCTCGTAAGAAATCATCTGGTCGGATTGCACGTAGTAAAGACTATTCGCACGATAAGACACGGGAAGCATGTTGATTTCCCGAAGCGTTTCACCTGGTTCTTGCGTATAGCGGTCCAGCAGCCATTTCAGCGTGTTTTCATCCTTTTGACGCAGTTCCCGCCGTTCGCCGCAATGACAATAAAAGTACCAGTCTCGGAATTTTCCCGATCGCCCTTTATGGAGTTTGAACTCGCAGGTCTGTGCCGCGTCACATTTTCCCGGAAACTGCGGGGTGATTTTTCCATTGTTGGTGTTTATGTCTTTGCGATAGGGTGACAACGGATCAACACGCCCTGACCAATGGGCGAAAACGACATCGATCTGTCGCCATTCGTGCTTTCCATTCTCATCGGCTTGGCATGGACGAACTTTTTTGAATGATCCCTCATCATAAGCGAGTTCGGCCAGTTTTGCTTCGTGAACGACGCCGCATTTGCGGCACACGAGCATCAAAGGATCGGGCACATAGGCCATTCTGTCGGGGGCGCAGTATTCAAATTTGGATTGCTCAAAGGACGGCCGTTTTTCGCGGTCTAAGAAGACTTGTTCATCTAGCGCTTGTTCAGGGGCGACGGGCGGATCTTGACGCATTGTAGCGCGTCGGTGCCAATTTTGTATGAACTCAAGAATCCCTTCACGAATTTGATTTCGCTCAGCGGGCTTTATGTGAACATCTGATCGCGTAACTGGCACGGATCGGCAGGCGCCCGCACCTCCCTCAAATGTAAAATGCTTATCGGGGGCGTAAGTCGTCGCCATTTGCGTTTGTGAGCGCTGCATCACGGTTTTCGCCATGGCATTAGCCTCCTGTCTCATCGTCTAGTTCTGAACCGCTCGCCCTTTGCCTTCGCAAGTATTGTAAGGCGCGTTCGACTTGGTCTTGATATGTATCTGATCGCTTACTGCCTATCGGAGCGACCGCGGGGGCGATCTGCCCTGCATCCTCAACGTCTCTCAACGACATCATTGGTTGGTTGACGTCTGTGCTGCCGCGCCAAAAGTCAGATAGCCTGCTAACAGTGAGTTCGGCTTCGGGACCGACAAAAAGGTCGTATATCTCTCGTGCTTCATCGAGCACCAAGTTGCGATAGTAAACTTGGTTATGAGGTTCACCGATATTTCGCCGCCCGCGTCCGGCTACGCCGGTGGCTCCCAACGCAAATTCGGTGAAGCTGGACCTATAAATCTCTTGGTTCTTGATCGGCTCCAGATACCGCCGAATATCATGCAGGCGCCACATCTGAGGTGCTCGTGATTTGTCGGGAGCTTTGCTGAATAGCCGCGGCTCGACAAATCCTATTAGCCAAGCCTGAAATAGACTTGGCATAACTCGCTTGATGGCTTGCGTTGCCCAGCGATCGACCGCTGGCGGTGAAATCATCCGCTCAAGGAAACGATGGAAAGGGCTGTGGACTTCAACCACGTAGCGATCTCGCCGCGATTGTGGTGTGGGCACCAACAGACTGAATCCAACATGCGTCCGACCTACACGTGAGGATGCCTGGATGTATTCTGCGATGTTGCTTGGGATTCCAGCAAACACCATTGAGTTGAAACGATCGACATCGACGCCGTGGGAGATTGCCGACGTCGCGACTATATTTCGCAAGCCATCGGCAAGCGGAACAAATTCGCCGGCTTCCGTCCGGTCCAAATCCGCCTCTCGCATGATCCGTTCGATACCTTCCATATCGACACCGCCGGAGATCAAATCGAGTTTGAGCTCATCCCGAGGAAGTCCATCATATCGATGGGTTTCCTCGGAAATGTCTTGCAGCGCATCCAATACGACATCTCCGCCTTTTTTGTTGGTGACATATGTCAGAACCACTCTGTGAAGATCTACGAGGCTGGCGAGCACATCAAACTGTTGATTGTCGCGTGCTTTTGCCAATGCATCCGCTCGAAGAGAGGACACGCTGTCTTGCCTAGACGGCGAAAGCGCTGACATCATCCGATCGACAGCTCTAGTTTGGCTCGTTGCGTCTCCTTCTCGCCAGAGGTCTGACAGCAACGAGGTGATTGCTGCATGGAGCGCAGCCAAAACCGTGACCGTTGTGATCGTGTGCGTTCCGCCATTCGTCATAAAAGATACGTAGACACGCGACCAAAGCGCGGCCTCTTCGACGTTTTCAGTTCCGTCCTGTAGGACTTGGCGGGCAGCACTGTTGGCTCTTTTAGGGTGTGAATAGAATGACTCGTAGAGATCCGGTCCCGGTCGAGGGAACTGCTGACATTGGCGCTGGTAAAGAATCTCCGTTTGTCGGGCTGGATCTGATACCGTTGCGGTTGCGGCAATGATTTTTGGCATGCGGACCGCACGTTGCCCTTTGTGGTCGATCTTCCCACGGACAACCCGGTCGCCGAACAATTCCGAGTTTTGACGAAACACCTGCTCCAAGGTCGTTTCGAAGAGACCTGCAAATGCCCCCAAACTCTCTTCAAGAAGATGAGCTTCATCTTGAATAACGAGGGATGGAAGCGGATCGAAAAACAGTTTGTGCCCGCCGTTTATGAGAGGACTTAGCGCAATCTGACCATTTGGCGGGATATTCTGATTATAATCCCTCGGAATTCCGACCCGTTCGAGTCCATCGAACGCCGAACGCGCGAGTCCGAACATTCCGAATATCTTCGAAATCGTGCTGTCATGTTGGCCGATCAACGCAAGCTTATCGATCGTACCAAGAATTACCGCCGGAGCACGCGCATAAATGTCCTCGTCAACTAGCAGGAATGGTAGGGGCTCTGGCGTGGCACCTGGGTGTTCGATGTTCCATCGACAACTATGGTTTAAACAGACAAGCGCCAGCCTGTGGTTGCCATTGGCGCTTTCACTTCGACGCCGACGTAATTCCGTAGCTTGATTGCAAAACGGACAGGACGGCACCTTATTGAGCGCTCTACGTACCGAAAGGTATTTACGTTCTTTATCGCTGCCCGTTGCTAAAGCTGGAGTGTCGTCAAACGGAACATCTTCTAATCTGGGATCAGCTAACCGGTTCGGAGTATTGCTGGCGCCGACCCAGAACCCGAGCTGAAACGGCGCTCCTTCGACTTTATGAGACTTTCGAATGAGTTCTGCTCGAACCAGCAAGCGAAACAGTCGCCGCGCTTGCTGAACGGTGAGCAGCCTCAGCGGATAGCGAACAAGCGCACTGACGCCGAATTTCTTTCCTCGTAACCGATCTAGAAACAGGAGATATACGAGCGCCCCGAAGAACGCTTCGGATTTGCCGCCTCCTGTCGCAAAGTAAAGGAGAGACGCCGTCTCTTCATCACGCTCGACGTCAAAGTCGTCCTCATACGAAGGAAGGCGTGATGCGAACCCTGCGATTTGAGCCAGTATGAATGCCAGTTGGAACAACCGCCATTCGATAAATTTGTCGCCGCCTGCATCCTTGAACGTTGCGTTCATCATGATCCAGGCGCGAAACGGCGCGCTCGCAGGGTCGTCTGGATCCGATTTAAATGCCGCTTGTGCGCGGGCGAGTAAATTGACGCCACGTGCGATATCCTCGCATTCGATCCTGTAGGCTTCGCAGTCTTCCTCGAAATTTTGCTGTTCTATCAGTGACTCATTGGCATCGGTAACCCCGCGGGCCGGATCGATCCGAGTGCTTAATCCATCAATCCATTTATTATATTCGTCTGGTAGCGCGGCGAGTTCGCTGACAGGAAAGGTAGGATCGCTCAGCGTTTTGTAGTCCCGCCGAACAGTTGAACCTGAGCGGGGGACTTGGCGCGGCAAAACATAGCGTGGCGCCCAGGTCGAACGCAGTTCAGTTTTTGTTTCATCGCTGATCTGAACGACACCGCAATTCACTCCCATTCCAGCTTGCGACATGTAGTGACGATATCGATAGCTCGGTTTCACACGGTCCAGCGGAAGCGGCTGAAGCGCAGAGGTAAGTATTTTTATTGAGACTGTAACCTGAAAACAGGCCGGCTCCACAAAGGGTTGGCGCGCATTTGCCGGGCGCCGCCCATGGTGTTCGAAAGCGACTCTGACAAGACTCGATTTCGTTGACCTTCGGTCCGGGTTCGATTGCAAAATCAATTTCAAGCCGAATGGATTCGGGAGAAGCTGTTCTAAGCGAGGCGCCGTTTTTCTGCATTGCTCCAGGTATGAATCCCACGCCTCTTTCGAATGGCAATCCGAAGGCTTAATGCTCTTGTCGCGGTATGCACGTTGACGGCCTTCCTCTGAGGATAGCCAAACCGCCACAGCTTCTTTGATCCGGTTTTCGATTTCTTCAGTGAGTTTAAGGGCTTGGGAAGCGAGTCCGTCCGTCGCATCTACCGTCCACGGCCCCAGTGTTACCGGAATTCTGATCCAGACTTCTGGTGGCTGCATTGGCTCCGAAAGTGAATCCGGAATGCCTTTGTTCGGTTTCGCATAGAGAGCGTCTTCTGGCGGAGTATCTGCTTCCTCTTCAGCCTCCTCTTTGTTTTCTGAATCCTCGGCGAGTTGTTGAAGAGCAACTTCATCAAGATCCACGCTCGGCGCTGGTAGTCCCAATTGCTTACATTCCGCGGCATACGCTTCCTGCTTGGCCGTCTGATAGTCAGCCCAGCTCGATCCCTGACCGTGTTCCGATTTCCACTGCTCAAGTCGTTGTTTGACAGCCGTCTTGAGTTGCCTCCTCAATTCTGCCGTAGGCTGAAAAACCGGAAACAGATTATAGCGGTCAGAGCAGAGTTCGTCCCATTCCGGCAATCCGCGAACGTAGACGCTGAAGCCGCCCGAAACCTCAAAATCTTTGCCGACCTCATTCTCAATTGCGAAGTCGATACCCACTGTGTTAAGACGAATATCGCTGGTTTCATCGTTTTCGCCCGTTGGATCAAATCCTGGAAGCAGAAAACCCGACACGAAATGCCGGCTAGGTTTGCGTCCGAATACGAAAGCGCCGCTTGGACCAAAGCCGCTTACACGCTGAAAGGTAAGGTTTATAAGGCTGTCACAAACTCCTTCTTTCAGCTCTTCAAGGTGTTCAATGTCTGCGGGTTGCAAAGGTACCGGTTTCATACGCCCTCCGATCCAAGGCGTTCTATGCGTAGCACTTCGCTGACGTGTTCAGCGGACAAATCTTGGATTTTGTCGATTAGCGGGCGCGCAGCGCTATTTTGTCGAGTGAGTGCATCAGGATCTATCAGAGCGGCAGCGTATAACTTCCTCAGCTTAAGGCCCGACCGAATGCGGCCGCCTCGAGTTGCGACAATTGCAAGCGACCAGTACAAATCGGCGAGCGTCTCATCGATGCCGAGGGCCTGGGAGAAGTCGAGAAAGTGCGAGTGGGTGCGTGGTGCTTGAGGCGTGCGAAGTTCGATTGGCACATCTTTCTGCGAAGCGACATTCAACCAGCGTCGCACGCTTTGCAGCGTCGGCGCAGGGTCACAATCGAAGCTTTCGAAAATCTCCGTCACCATAGATTGCACGCCTTCGCGATGTGCATCGACTCGCTGCGTTATCGCGTCGTGGTAATCGGCTAATAGCGGGGCGGCGGCGGCACGAAACTCGTGCGATGCTTCGACGGCCTCCAAGAACGCAGGCCCAGCAACAAGTATTTCGCGGCCTTGCGTGATTTTATTTGCGCGAACGTTTTCGAATTTTACAAGATCAGCGTGAACACGGGTAACAAACTTGGTCTGAGGGCTTGCGTGAATAATATCGCCGTCGGCCGTGTAAATGACGAATACTGGAGATCTAGATCCAGCCGATTGCGCGGTTAAATCGATAATCGGCGTTCCAGAGTTTGACGGTTCCCCAAGCGCAAATTCAGGTAAGTCTGTAATCTGACTTTCAAGACTCGCGTGAACCTTCTTGATTACACTGTCAATCGATTGCCGTCCGGCATCTTGTTCGGGCCAATACTGTAGGAGCGATTTTCCGTAGTCTGCCAGAAACTTCGCGCTCGATGCATCACTCACGATCTCAGCTCTGGGCGGACAAGCTGGGTGCGATAGGACAGCAAGCGTGTCCCGCGGCTGGGTCGAAAGTAACAGAGCGTGGCCATAAGGTTTTGGGGATTCTGCCGCCAATGCGAGTTTACCAATGGCATCTCGTGCTGGCGCTATATCAAATTTTTCACCGAGCCGATCCGCCACATCCGACAAACTCTCGTCAGACTCGATCCATCGCTCGAGTAGCTGGGTAGATGATACACCGGCCGTCGCTACGAGTGTTCTCGTTCCGCGTCTTGGCAATGCCAGCAGCTTTGAACGGTAGAGTTTGCCTGTTGTTGTCGCCGCCTCCGACGAAAGGGACTTTGCAAGTTCAGTCGCATCCGACGCGAGAGACAACACTTCGTTTTCGAATCCGCCAGCTTTTGATGCGTGATCTCTCAACTCTGCGACCGCGGTCCAAACGTCGAACGCACTCAAAAGTCGGTTGGATATGTGGGGTTCTTCTGGATCACTTAGTGCATCAGACACGCCTGACTGTGAAAGCGGCGAGCTGGCAATTGCACGAAGGCGAGAGAGACACCCTCCTATGGATCGCGCTATGCTGCCGCCAGCAAGTCCCGATACACTTCGTCTGACCTCCATCGCTTTTGCTGCAAATGCTGCAACGTCACTGGCGAAGACATCGACGCTGATCTCAACGTTTGAGTTTGACCGTTCTTTGTCTTCTCCATGCGCTTGGTTAGAAGATAATAAATCTGAGCTCTGCTGGCGAAGAAACGTAACCGGCAATGGGCGTTTCTTCTCCCGCCCCTTTGGTTTTGGGCAAAGCTCCCATTTCAAAAAGGATGCTATGAAAGGGTCGTCGGTCACGAGAATCAATGGGAGTTCTTGATCACCGTGCCGAAGCTTTGAGATGGAACCTGATATTTCTTGTCGCCAGTTTTCTCCAAGTCGTGCGCGTGCACGGTACTGAAGATCGACCAAAATAACATCTGGTTTTCGCTTGCTCGGCAGGGTGCAAGCTCCCCAACTCGTTTGCGGGCTTGCCCCATGAATCGTCGATATCAACCATGGTGTTGTATCAGGATCGACTGCTTCGACCCTTTGGTAGTCGGCCGCATTTTTCTTTGAAGTTAGGAGTTCAGACAGACGTCTCGATCGATCGAAGAACGTCGCTTCTGGCGGGGTAACCTGACCAAGTGCGTTGATCCTTTGTCGCGCGATAAGCTCAAACAAAGTCGGATGGCCTCGATCGCCAGTTCTTTTGACAATCGCTTTCGCCCGTGGGAAATTTGATAGCGCGTCCGGCCCAAGGTCTTTCGTCCGTGCAAGCATGTTATGAAATCGCGCTTGCGTTTTTTCTCGACCCAACGCAGCCGCAGACAGGTTAGAGTAATGAGCGTTCAGCCAGGGGCTATTTACGGAAACGAGCCAATCTCTTTTGACGAGCAACGCCCTCTGATTTGCGCCTGTGCGGGCGCTCGCCGGATAGAAAACAGTCGTGAAGCCTTGGAATTCCTCTGGTCCTTCCGCCAATTCACAAAGAAGCGCCAAACTGTGTAACGCGGATACGCCAGGAAGGCCATTTGGCCAGTTGAGAATTATCGTGGATTGTCGATCCAGAAACACTTGACGGAAAGCCTGTACTGCATTGGCCATTCCGCTTGTTAACGACGCGTTATCTAAGTTTCCGCTTCGAAGTAGCGAAATTTTTCGTGGATCAAATCGCTCCTTTCGCGGCGTGCTTTGTTCTACTGCGTCAGATTTTTTTGACTGCGCGATTTTCCGCATTCTAGCGGTGAGAGCCTTGATTTCTTCTTCCCTAAGGAAGCGCTGGTCATCGTGCGTTTCTTGCGTCCAACCTCGATTTCGTCCGCGCTTCGACATCAGCCATAAGCCTCTTCAATTATGCCTTCGAGTTGGGCATCGTCGTTGCTCTCGATTGATTTGAGTTTGCTCGACGAGAGTTTTGGTAGTTGCAATTCACGCAAGGCTGTTACGTTAACACTATTCGACGACAAAAGCGGGCGGAGGCGGTGATCGACGGCTTTCGAGGAAATGAGCTTCAGCAGCGCCCCCAGTGTGCATCGCTGCTTTTTGAAAGGATCGGGAGCGATGACGACAACATGGTTTTCACCGTAAAACCCTCCATACTTATCTATCCAGGATTGATCGACGAAACCTGCTCGAATTCGTTTTTTTTGGTCTCCACTATTGGTTCTTTGCAATACGATCGACGGCGACGTCACCGGGGGCGTGTTGCGACAGGTCGAAACGAAAGTTATGGCTCCATCGCCTGGTTGCCGGCTTCTGGACGCGGGCTCCACAACCGTAAGGGGTCGTATTACGTGTCCCCACACGAGAGGAACTGCACCTTTTTTGCGCCGCCGTATTCCCTCTAACAGGCCCTTATCGCGATTGTGAACGATTGGGCCACAACGAACCGTGTAGCCAAGAGACTCTAGCGTATCCAGTTTGGTGTCGGGATTTTGCTTAGCTTTGCAAACCCAAGGCGCTCCACTCGCATTCGTGATCCGATAACCCGTTTCGCGTCGCCACTGAAGATCTCGACCTACTGATCGAGCTTGGGCCGTATAGGCTTTGCTTCTCGACGCCGACTTCCTGCAGACCAATAAACAAACGTCCTGAGAAACATCACGAAAAAACTCTTTTCTTTGCTCGATCATATCAATCGTGAGGACGGTCGCGTTTTCAGAAATGTACTTCCGAAGCGGACGAAAATAATTCCCCGTGATAAAACTCGTTGGCACTAAAAACGCGAGCAGCCCGTTGTCTCTCAGGAGATGAAGGCCTCTCAGAATGAAGAGAGAATAGAGATTCGCATAGTTACCCAGTATCGGTTTCGCCCAACCGGGCATTCGTTTCCGCTGGGATGGAGACAACACCCTATATGGTGGGTTCCCGATGACTGCATCGAAGGTCTCCGGCTGGCCATGAATAAGCCCATCGCCGCAGGTCACCAAATGATCAACTGGTCTTTCTATGATACAGCGTGCCGCCGCCCGCGCGAAGTCCGCCAGCGCGGGGTCGATTTCGACACCACACAGGGCTTTAGATATCCGAGCAGGCGTGGCGCCTCTTGCGCTCATACGACTAGCGATTGGGCCAATGAATGAAGCGCCGCCTGCCGCCGGGTCAAGAAATTGGTGTTTTGCAAAATCAGCGCCGAAAGACTCTACTCGGTCCAGTACGTACTCGCTCAACGCAGGCGGCGTGAAATACATCGCCAAGGATTTGCGCCGGCCGTTTGATTGCGCCATCGCGTAAACAAGAGACGCGGAATAAATCCGCTCGATTGTCGTCAGCTGTTCTGCATACGATTTCAGCTCGCTTACAGAGATGTTTGTCGGAAATAGCAGCGACTGACAAAATTCGGACCACGCAATGTTTAATTGATCACGCCGCCGGCTTCGGGATTTAGAACGAGTGAAAGTGTAACCATGTTCGAGGGCATCGGCCAAAAAGAGTGATTCCGACATCTCCATTTTTTGCGCACTACCTCATATGTTCGTATTAAATTTGACTCTTTTCTGGCGTGTCGATAACCAGACATCGAAAGATTATACTCTGTTAGTAAGGTCTCAAAATCTCATATCGAATACAATTAATTTACTAGCTTAGGTTGCATCGTTTAGCAACATAAATTTCGCGAAACAAAAGTTAGCTGCTAATCGTTATTTACTGCAACCCTTCACTTTCTTTCGCGTTTTTAGAAAGCTCTGTGCTTGCTCTTTACTCTTCAGGTTTAAAACCAGCTGTATCCTTTGGTTTCGCACCGTTGTTGTCGGTCGCACTGCTAACACCTTGACGCCAATATTGAGTGCTTCGGTTACCAAAGCGAGGATAAATGTCGAGGGGGAATATTGTTAGGTTATAACCAACCAATATCAGTCGGTGTATTTTTTTGGGAGTTAGTGAGGTCCACAAGTGGCACAAATCAGACTGTAATGTGATTGCTTCATTCTGACCGCTTTATATCTAATAGCCGAGAAAACTTTTATCAAATTATGAGAATATATGGGTTGGTTCGAATAATTACCGGTTTTTACTTTGTATTCATAAAAAACGCTCGGTTTGTTCATATCGGCGAGATCAGCTAATTTAGTACTGTTTTTCTTAAAAATAATTTTATAGCGCTTTTTATTGAAAGTATGATAAAGTAGTATTTATTACTACCTTATTGTGAAGGGTATACTTATGGCAATGATTAAAAAAAGCATCACTGTAACCGATCAGCAAGAGGCATGGATTCAATCTCAAATGAAGGCCGGCAATTATGGTACTGACAGTGAACTCATCCGCGAAGCTTTACGTGAAAAACAAATGCGTATGGCTGAAATTGAAGTGATCCGGGCAAAGCTTATTGCCGGAGAGCAAAGCGGTTTTTCCGATTTAACACCTGAACAGATTCTTGAAAAATCCAAAGAACAATTAAGGAAAAATGGGAAACTATAAACTCACCCAAGAGGCTGAAGCTGATCTTATTCGCATTCATCAATGGGGTGTCCTTACCCATGGTGAAACTCAGGCTGATGACTATTATTGGCAATTGTTAAAGCGTTTTGAAGAACTAGCTCACTCCCCTCAGCTTTACACTTGTGTTGATGATATTCGTAAAGGGTACCGCCGAAGTGTCTGCGGTTCAGATAGCATTTATTATCGTATTGTAGATGATACCGTAGAGATCATAAGGATTTTAGGGCGGCAAGACCTTGATGACTGGCTGTAGTTAGTTCGTTCCTTTAAATCTTTTTTGTTTGTCGCTATGTTTTAATTCAGCTTCCTTGTCTCCATTAAGCCCTCAAGCTCGTTTCTGAATTCATCTAAGAATTCATTGGGGTTTTTGTGTTTGCCCAAAGCATAGAGCACTGTTGACAGCTGATCTTCGCACTGGGTGTAAAAGATCAGTTTTTCAATGTCTGTCACCTGTCCTTCAACCGCACTGAAGAATATTTGCACCGGTACATTTAACGCGATTGCGATTTTATGTAGCTCTGATCCGCTAAACGCCATCCAGCCTTGTTCGCGGTAATGATATTGTTTGAGGTCAAGCTTTGTTTTTTCAGCTACATACTCTGGCGTGTAGCCTTGGTGTTGCCGGATGGTTTCAATCATTTTTGAGATGGCTTTATCAGTTTCATTCGGTGGGTTCATTTTGCACTCTATTGTTATTGGGGCATTCATCACTTTACTTTCTTTGCTTTGGTGGACCGGACCTTGATACCGCTTACACATTGCGTACACCTTATTCGTATGCCCCTTTTGAGAGCATCTTATTTCAGTGTGATCCGGTCCCTTTCAGAGCCGAATGTGTCGCGGGTATCAAACTGCACCAGATGCATTTACATCTAGCACTGCCTAGTATGCTGAATTCTTAAATCGATCTGCAAGAAAATTTTGGTTTGTATGTTTCTTGTCTTCAAAGATGCCGGCAATCTTTAGGGCATCCTCCTCGCTCAGCTCGGAGCCAGGCTGTCGTAAACAGAACCCCGGTTGATCGGGTTTCTGCCCATAGGCGTCCATCCTTGATGCTTTTTATTGAGGCGCAGAAATGCGCCGCTTGTTTTGTCTTAAAGGGGGACACCCCCTCGCAAAGGTCAAGGCCAAAAACCGAAGATTTTATTGCGAGTGGCGGCTTTCAATAAATTGAACCTTCCGCCATCGCACATAAAATTTCGCTCCAAAGCCCTTCAAAAAGGGTTTTGGCCCTGAGCTTTGCTCACCCCCTTTATTATTGGCTTCCATGGTTTTTATGCGCACCCCCAAAGCTAAAGCTTTGGAAGGTTTCATAAACACCATTTTTTATTTTGTAAGGAAGTTGAGGCAAACATGGCAAAACGAGATATTTACCAAGAGATTACAGACAAAATTATCAAGACGCTTGACCATATCGATCTTGATAATTTTCATGCACCCTTTGGAGCCTTAGCTGCGCAAGGCATGCCGCTCAATCCTGTAACCGATCATCATTATCAAGGCATTAACATCCCCTCCCTTTGGATCGATCAGCAAGAAAAAGGCTTCACCTCTTCGCACTGGGCGACCTTTAAACAATGGCGTGAAAAGGGAGCGCAAGTGCGTAAAGGCCAGCAAGGAAGCCCAATTATTTTTTATAAAACGTGGAACAAGATCGAAGACAATGAAGACTGCGAGGCGGAAGAAGTTCAAATTCCTGTCCTGCGTTTTTATACTGTCTTTAATGCCAATCAAGTTGACGGCTATGAGCATCAAGATCGCGCTTGTGTAAAGCAAAATGATCTTGTCACGCCTGTACAAAGCGCCGAGGATTTTTGCCAGAAAACAGGGGTAGACATAAGGCATGGTGAGAGCAAAGCCTATTATAACAGGTCTGGTGATTTTATTCATATGCCGCAGACTTGGGCGTTCTTTGATACGCAAAATTCAAGCGCGACTGAAAATTATTATGCTGTTCTTTTTCATGAACTCACCCATTGGACTGGGGCAAAGCACCGCCTTAACCGCGACAAGGCAAAATCACGTACCCAAGAACTTGAGAAATACGCCTTTGAAGAACTTATCGCCGAACTTGGAGCCGCCTTTCTATGTGCCAAGCTCGGCATCACCCAAACACCGCGCGACGATCATGCCCGTTATTTAAAATGCTGGCTGCAAGCCTTGCAGAATGACAAGACCTTTATTTTTAAAGCCTCAGCGCAAGCTGCCAAGGCAATTGAATTTCTTAGCGAGCTCCAAGAGTAACGACTGCACCACTGAGCCGCCCTTAAGGCGGTTCCATGATGCAATCATGCGTCAACAACTCAAAAAGGAGACAAACAATGCAACTACAACATATTGACCTTAAAGACTTAAAACTCTCACCCTTAAATGTGCGCAAATATGGCTTTATTAGCGGGGATGATCTTATCCCAAGCATTAAAGCCAATGGCATTATTCAGCCGCTTTTGGTGCGACCAATAACAGGCAATGAGGGCGCAAGCCCGACAGGGAAACAAGAGTGCGAAGAGTTTGAAATTATCGCCGGACAACGGCGCTATAATGCTTGTCTTGCCATAGCCAAAGAACAAGCGATTGATCCTCTACCCTGTGCCATCATGGAAGAGGGAGATGATGCAGCGGCGATTGAAGCCTCTTTGATTGAAAACATTCAAAGATTGCCCATGGATGAAATCGATCAATATTATGCCTTTCTCGCTTTAACGAAACAAGGTAAATCAATTGACGATATTGCCGCACATTTTGGTGTCACAGAAAAATTGGTCAAACAACGCCTTGCCATTGCCAATCTTTACACACCCATCTTGAAAGCTTATCGAGATGATAAAATCCAATCCTCGACTATTCGCTTGCTGACCATGGCATCTAAAAGCCAACAAAAAGACTGGTTCAAACTCTTTACTGCTGACCAAGAACCACCTCCCTACAACCTCAAAAGCTGGCTTTTTGGCGGTGAAGAAATCCCCGTTTCAAATGCCCTCTTTGATCTCAATGACCTATAAGGGAGCAATTGTCTCTGATCTTTTTGAAGAAGAGCGTTATTTTGCTGACCCGGCGCTGTTTTGGGAGCATCAAAGTCGTGCCATTGCTGACATCACCACAGAGCTACAAGAAGACGGGATGGCAAGAGGTTATCTTGCTTGATGTTGGTGAGAGATGGGTTCGCTGGGATTATTCGGATTGGCCACAAGAAAAGGGCGGTCAGGTTTTTATCGAAGTCAAAGCTGATGGGGCTGTCGACGTCCATAAAGGGCTTTTGCTTTCAAAGGAGATCAAACGCCTTAAGCAACAAAAGATCAGCGGGGTTGATAAAAGTTCAACTCTCCGCCCTGAATTAACCCAGCCCATGCAAAACTATCTTAACCTCCATCGTCATTCAGCTGTGAGGACAGAACTACTCGGCAATCAATCACTCATACTGCGATTAACCGTGGCGCAGATCATTGCTGGATCAAACCTGTGGGATATTTATGCTGATCCTCAAAAAGCCAATTCTGAACCAATCAAAAAGAGCTTGCAATTGAACAAAGCTGAAAGCTCTTTCCGCAAAGAGCGCCTTAAGGTGCAAAAGCTTCTAGGGCTTAAGACTGATGGAACAGAGACGATTGTTCCGCGAAAACAGGACTATGGGAAATCTCATGATCTCATTGAGATATTCATCAAGCTTCAAGCCCTTAGCGACAAACAAGTTATGTCTATTTTATCCTTTATTGTTGCAGAAACTTTAGCGGTTAGTACTGACATGGTTGAACTTCTGGGCAGCTTACTCTCTGTGGATATGTCACAATACTGGACGCCGGATGATTGTTTCTTTGATCTTTTACGCGACAAAGAAACCATCAATGCCATATTGGAAGATGTTGGAGGCAAGACCGCAGCGGAGGGAAATCTGACCAGCACAGCTACCGTTCAAAAGCAGATCATCAAGAACTTTTTGGACGGCACACGGATGCCGCAAAAGAAAGATTGGCAACCGCCCTATATGAAGTTCCCGATGCAAGGTTACACCAAGCGACAGGAAACCATTACAGCGGTCAAGTCCGGTAAGGTGCTTAAGAAACTTTTGCAGGCAGCTTGAGAATTTTCCATAAAAATTCAAACGGTGCGGCGGTGGAACTGCCGCACTGATTTTGATTGTCGACTTTACTTTTAAACACCGGATTTGATAAAATCTATGCATCGTTTGTAAAAATATTTTTGAAAGGACAAAACATTTTTTAAAGGCATAAATTATGAGTGAACCAGCAAAAAAGAAAGCGGTTATTTATCACCGGTCGGCAACAACATTACAATCGCCGGAGGATGAATTATTTGAAAATACGATGTCCGCTCTCCAGCACTATCAAATTGTCGAACAAGGTTACGAATTAATCAAAGCATATCATGACAAGGGAGTTTCAGGGAACTCAACCAACCGCCCGGCTTTCAATCAAATGCTGGATGATCTTAAAGCCAATCAAGATGATGAACCTGTCTCTGTTATCGTTTCAGATTTATCTTGCCTTGCACGCGATGAACAAATCTTACTCACAATGCGCGATAAAATTATTGAAGCAGGTGGCCGCATAGCAAGTCCTGAACAGAATTTACATCTCAATATGATGGAAGCAAGTCTCAGCTTTTGAATAGTCTTCCCTGGTACGTGAAGCTAAAGTTTTGGATATTTGGTAGACTAAAGCTCTTTGCTTCAAATGGCTAATGTCATATTAGTTTTATGGTTTCATTTAACCCACAAAAACTGGAGAAGTTATCGAGTGCGGCAGTTTTTACTGCCACACCGGTTTGTTGTGATTGGCTGTTTTGAAAAACAGAGATTTAACCCCTGAACTAATTTCGAGGACTTTTCAAAACTAGTCCGAACATCCAGGACGCCAAGGTATATTCGGATGAACATGTGGCCTTTTATAACGATGATTTCTTCTATGTTGCTTGTTCATAGGATTATAACCTTTACCACAGGTTCGTGAAGCATTGCCAGGAACATCATAATGTTCTGGATCAGTCTCATAAGTGACATACCTACTGGTGTGACGAGAATTGTCTAGTTTCGCTTTTAATCGATCAGAGTGAACATCATTTTGAGCATGACTATATCCTGAACTATTAATTTGAAATAACAGAATTACTAAACTTGATAATAAAAGCTTATTTGCTTTCAACATTGTGAACTCCTTGTTTTAAGTTCTTTAAATTAAATGAATAAATTTTTTACTATGACTTATGACAGCGTTAAGTATTTCCAGTTCTTCAAACGGATTTGATAGGATTGACCACAAAGGTCATAGAGAAATATAAGGATACGCTTTCTTTTCAGAGCTGAATTTGGATAAGGATTACAGCCAAGTTTTTACGATCATAAAATCAATGACAACCTTAACCACAACGCAAAATTTTACCCTTGAATTCAACGCGATAAGTCTTTTTTTTGAAGATTTTAACGCCTGAAATATGCAAACTTTGATGTTGTTTAAGACCTCATTCTTGCAAATGACACGATCTCAAAAACGATGACTAAGAAGTCGTAATAGCTGCTTAGAACATCTTTTAAAATTTCAGGTGAGTTAATGAAATTTACCCAATAAACCGAGGAGGCTTATCAATCGCATAGGGACCATTACTAATAAATTCATCAGTGGTAATTCGATATTTTACTGATCCACTAGGTGAAAGGGTGGTCAATTGATAGGGATTGGAATAAAGATGATAAAATATATGGCAAGTTTCACAATGAAACTCTTCTGATTGATGACCATCAACGTGATCATGAGATTGCTCAACACCTTGAGCCGCAAGAGCTATAACTAAGTCCGAAACATTGTCAGTGTCATTGCCTACTTCATGGAAATAAGGAATGATCGAGCCAACGAGCATTACGAATACCACCATTAGAGGTAAGAGCTTCTGTTTCGTTACAATCATTTGATCCCAACTATTTACGGTATGTTTTTATCAAAATAAAAACGAACGCCTTTGATTCTAGTCTTTATAATTCCAATAATAAAGTTTCAAGTCAATTTTTTAAATTAATATAAACGACCTAGATTCTTAGGCCGTTATCCTTAGTCTTTGTGTTTTAATAAACAATAAATTTCATTGATCAGCAATGTTCTTGCTTTACGAAAAGGTTTCATTTGAACTTTTCATTCATATGTGAATGGTCATTTTTGCACTGACCATGATCTTGCAGCACTTCGATAATACGGCATTCATCAATACGACCACAATTGCAACCTTCAATCATCCGACTTAATTCACCTTTAAGTGCCTGAAGTCCGGCTATGCGACGATTAACATCGGCCAAATGTTTATTCGCTATCTTGTCAATTTCTGAGCATGACTGTTCTGGATGAGCTTGCAAATCGATCATTGTGCGAATGGCATCAATATCAAAACCAAGTTCTCTAGCATGCCTAATGAAACGAAGACGGCTTAAATCTGTCTCTGCATAAAGTCGTCGATTACTTTCTGTTCGTGCACGTGGTGAGATCAAACCAATCTCTTCGTAATAACGAATTGTCGGAATTTTTATTTCTGTGAGTTTAGATGCCATGCCTATCGTTATTTCGGCCATAAAAAAACCTCTTGATCCTCTAGTCACTAGAGATATTAACATAAAGTCTAATTAGAAAACATCAATAAGGTAAAGGGCTGTGAAACAAAAAGAAATGATCACGACGAACCAAAATGAGAGTGAATGCGGATGCCGTCAAAACCCTAAATTTGACGGTATGGATCTGCGTTATCGCAGAGTGCTTTGGCTCGTAATTGCCATAAATGCTGCAATGTTTTTCATAGAAATGCTTGCTGGCAGGCTCGCAGGTTCGGAAGCTTTAAAAGCAGATGCTCTGGATTTTCTTGGTGATACACTCACTTACGGTGTCAGCCTTTTTGTTATAGGTATGAGCCTTAAAACCCGTGCAATCGCGGCTCTTTTAAAAGGGGGCAGTCTATTTTTCATGGGAATATTTGTACTTGGTTCAACAGCTTATAGTGTTCTTATTTTAGGCTTACCAAGTGCCAAAATAATGGGTTGGATTGGTTTTCTTGCATTAACGGCCAACTTAACAAGTGTGCTTTTACTTCTTAAATACAAAGATGGTGACGCAAATGTTCGTTCGGTTTGGATTTGTTCACGTAATGATGCTATCGGCAATATCGCTGTTGTGGGAGCTGCGATGGCTGTTTGGGGAACGACAACCGCATGGCCAGATTTAGTCGTGGCCGCTATTTTAGCATGCCTGTTTATCAACTCATCTTGGCAAATATTGAAATTAGCTTTGAATGAATATGAAACGGATCAATGTGCTTAAATATGCTCAAAATGATTGATAAACAACGAAAAGTCGTATCCCAGCTGTTACATTTACTCTTTTTGTTTGCACGACAAATAGTTTGCTGTTGTTCCAATAAGATATTTGTGATTTAAAAAGCTCTCAGAGAGGTAAAATGTTCAATTACTGCGCATTAGACATACGAAATGTTTCTGTTCGCCGGTTCATTGCCAGCGTGCTAAGCCTCGTCATAATCGCAACTACGCTCTCTGACGCCATAGCGCATATCGGTTTTGATCTGGCTCACAAACATTCAGTAAGTCATCATCAAGACCATTCGAGTGCAGCTCAACCATCTTCAAACCTAGAAGATTGTTACCATTCGAAAATGAATAGCCCTTGTCTAGATACTCATGTTGAAACCTCTGATAAGGATCAACAACCCACAAAAACCGATTGCCAATTTGGATGCGAAGTTCACCTATGTTTGACTGCAATTTTAATGGGTAGCTCTGAAGTTACCATCCATCGGATCAATAAAAGCTTTATAAAGCCTGTGTCTCACAATATTCGATCTTTTGAGACCATCGATTTATTCAGACCTCCAATCTATTTCCTCTAAGTTACTCTGTTACGCACGAACATTATTCTTGTGCGCCCTTTTTAAAGACTTTTGAGGATATTTTCATGTCTATTTTTTTACTACCCAATCAAAAGGGTAAATTTGTTTTTTTGCTTTTTGCCTCGATATTTTGGGTATTTACGGGGTCTGCTTTAGCGGGGCCTGGGCATGACCATGGCCCGGCAGAACCCGTGGAAGCTGGTCCGAGTAGTCCGCGTTTAGTGGCTGTATCTGAAACATATGAACTCGTTGCCATATTAAAAGAGCAGGAGCTCACCGTCTATCTTGACAGTGTCAAAGACACTTCACCTGTGGTCAGCGCAGTCATACAAATGGATGTAAACGGTAAAACACTTGTTGCTCAATCACAAACGGATGGTACTTATAAGATCAAAACTTCATCTTTAAGTAAGGCCGGAACTCATGAAGTGATTATCACCATTGTTGACGGTAAAAAGACAGATTTGTTGGTTGGTTCAATTAAAATCCCCGAAGAGAACCACACCCATTCACACGAGGAAGGTGCAAGTTTAATCGCATCACATTCACTTTTAACCTGGCTTATGCTGGCAAGTTTAGTAGGCATAGCCGGTCTATTTTTCAGCAGGTTAGCTAAAAGCAGCGTTAAACTGATAATAGGTCTATCCTTTTTAGTAATTCTAATAAATTCCACACCAGTCTTAGCAGGGCCTGGACATGATCATGGCGACGCCGGCCCAACTTTAGTGCAGGGAGATGCCCCCAAGAGATTACCTGATGGTGAAATCTTTCTTCCTAAACCAACACAACGCCTTTTAGAAATTCGCACTCAAATATTATCCCCTAAAACAGCACGGGCCGTACATAAGTTGATAGGCCGGGTGATCGCTGATCCAAACCGATCAGGTCTCGTACAAAGCACAATTGCTGGTAGATTAAAACCTGCCAAAAGCGGTCTGCCTTTTCTTGGAAAAACTGTAAAGAAAGGTGAAATTCTAGCTTTTGTCGAACCATCTTTTGACCCCATAGATTCGAGCGATGTTCGGCAAACAGCTGGTGAATTGGATCAGCGAATGGCGATTCTTGATGCAAGGATTGCTCGTCAACGGCAACTTGTCTCTAAAAACATCACAAGCCGGGCTAATTTACAAGAATTGGAAATTGAACGCGCCGGTTTATCAGCTCGCCTTAAACAACTAAAAAAATCACGCTCTGAACCAGAAGTCCTAATTGCCCCCGTTAATGGTGTCATCGCTGAAGTGCGTGTTGTTGTTGGCCAAGTTGTAAACCGAGCTGATACACTTTTTCGTATTGTAGATCCCTCAAGCCTTTGGATAGAAGCCATTTCTTATGACGCCGAGGTTAAACCACAGACCGGTAAAATACGTGCAAAGACCGACAAAGGTAGTTTCTTTGATTTAAAATTTGTTGGCCGAAGCCGCGCTTTACAACAACAGGCAAGTGTTATTCATTTTAGCATTCTTAACCCTACAAGCGAATTAAGCATAGGTTCTCCGGTCAAAGTTCTCGTAGAAAAAGGAGACATTGTTACCGGAATAATTATTCCACGACAGGCGGTTGCTCAAGCGCCTAACGGACAGCATGTAACATTTAAGCGGCTTGAGCCGGAACGCTATATGCCAGTTGCGGTGAGAATTAAAGACCTTGATGGTGAACGAGTTCATATAACTTCAGGCCTTGAGCCCGGTGACCAAATCATCATTAAAGGCGCCCCACTTGTTAACCAGATAAGATAGGGGAACACACTATGTTTAAAGCACTTGTCGCACTCAGTTTGAGCCAAAGGATGTTTGTCCTTGTCGCATCATTGCTTCTTGCAGCTTACGGTGCCTATGTTTTGCCGCGCTTACCGGTTGATGTCTTTCCAGACCTCAATCGCCCCACAGTCACACTTTTAACAGAAGCAGAAGGTTTCGCACCACAAGAAGTCGAGCAGCTCATTACCTACCCTCTAGAGACTGCTCTAAACGGCATGCCAGGCATAATACGCCTTAGATCGGTTTCTAGTGTTGGTTTGTCTATCGTTTATATTGAGTTTGAATGGGGCACCGACATTTATCGCAATCGACAACTCGTTGCTGAGCGTTTGGCAACGGCACGAGAACAACTCCCAGCAAATGTTCAACCTCATATGGGGCCTATTTCCTCTATTATGGGCGAGATTATGCTTGTCGCTATTACAGGCAAAACTATTAGTGCGATGGAGCTTCGGGAAATAGCTGATTTTGTTATTAGACCACAGTTGCTCACTGTACCGGGAGTGGCGCAAGTGATACCGATCGGCGGCGAGGTGAGACAATACCGGGTCAGTCCAGACCTCATCGCCATGCAACGCCTTCAGATTACACCTAATATGATTGAAGAAGCGCTATCTCAATTTGGTACGAATGCCGGCGGTGGGTTTATTGATCAACATGCAAGAGAATTTCTCATTCGTAATATTGGAAGAACGACAAGGTTAGAAGATTTGCGCAATCTTACCGTCGTGGTTCATGATCAACAACCGATCTTATTGCGCCAGGTCGCGACCGTTGATTTTGCCCCTCGTGTTAAACGAGGGGACGCAGGGTTTATGGGTGAAAAAGCCGTCATTATTGGCGTTCAGAAGCAACCTCAGGCGGATACAATTACTATCACCAAAGAAGTTGAAGCCCAACTTGATAAAATTCAACGAACAATGCCAGCAGGGGTCGTTGCAAACCGAATTCAATTCCGGCAAGCAACATTCATTGAAACCTCTATTGAGAATGTAAAGCAGGTGCTTATTGAAGCGGCTATTGTGGTTTCTTTCATTCTCATTCTTTTCTTGTTGAACTGGCGAGCTACATTCATATCGCTTACAGCGATCCCAATGTCTATTTTCATTACTATTCTTGTGTTTTATGCATTCGGTTTGTCAATTAATACCATGACCCTTGGAGGGCTTGCTATTGCGATCGGGGAACTTGTTGATGATGCCGTTGTAGGCGTTGAAAATGTTCTCCGGCGGTTACGACTAAATGCAAAATCGGATCGCCCTCAATCTAAATTGACCGTTGTGTTAAATGCCAGTCATGAAGTTCGCTCTTCAATCGTTTATGCAACAGCGATTGTCGTCTTGGTATTTGTACCGCTTTTTGCGATGACAGGCCTTGAAGGGCAACTTTTTCGCCCCCTTGGATTAGCTTATATCGTTGCGATCTTAGCCAGCTTAATAACATCGATTACCTTGACACCTGTTCTTTGTCATTATTTGCTCAAAACGCCTAACCATGAAGAGCAAGATACTCGACTGGTTCGTATTCTAAAAGCTGGCAATGAACGCTTACTTGATTGGACATTTCGCTGGCCAACCGTTGTTATTATTTCTATTGTTGGAGGAATTTTTGCCGCTACACTTTTTGCAACACAGCTACCAAGGTCTTTCCTTCCTTCATTTAACGAAGGGACAATATTGGTATCTGTTGTTTATAACCCCGGCATCTCTCTTGCTGAATCTGATAGGTTAGGGTCAATAGCTGAAAAGCTTGTAATGAATGTTCCTGAAGTAAAATCTGTTGGTCGTAGAACAGGCCGTGCAGAACTTGATGAACATGCAGAAGGTATTCATGTCACCGAAATTGATATTGACTTAAAAAGGTCTGATCGAAAGCGGGAGGATATTTATTCTGATATTCGCGAAACACTGTCAGTGCTTCCGGCGGGTATCGGCATTGGTCAACCGATTAGTCACCGACTAGATCACATGCTGTCCGGTGTGAGAGCCCAAATCGCTTTGAAAATTTTTGGAGAAGATTTAGACCGGTTACGCACACTTGCAGCACAAATGCAAAACCGACTTGGCACTGTTGCAGGACTTGTTGATGTGCAAACAGAAAAACAAGTGCTCATACCCCAACTGCAAGTCGTGCCAGATTATGAGAGAGCTGCTCTTTATGGTGTCAATCCTTCTGAATTGACCAAGACACTCGCTGATATGACGAATGGACGAACGGTCTCTCAGATTATTGATGGTAACAAACGGTTCGATGTGGTTGTTCGCCTTGCTGATCAAGATCGTTCTACCGCCGGGCTTGGTGAAGCATTGGTTTCAACACCTATCGGGTATGTGCCGTTAAAGCGACTGGGTAAAGTGCAAGAAGTCGAAGGCCCTAACCAAATTTTACGAGAAAACCAGCAACGCAGGATTGTCGTTTCTGCTAACGGTGATGGTAAGCGTGACATGGCTGCAATCGTTGCTGATATTCGCCGCCTTATTGAAGAAACCAAACTACCTGCAGGGTATGTCATAAGACTTGAAGGGCAATTTCAGGCGCAAGAAGAAGCCACAAAAACTATAGGGTTATTATCCATTTTATCTTTAGCCCTTATTTTTCTAGTCATTTACAGCCGATACCAATCTGCTGTTTTGGCAGGTATCGTCTTGACAGCCATACCACTCGGACTTATCGGCAGTGTAACCGCTTTATGGATAGCAGATCTTCCTTTTTCTGTTGCCAGTTTAATCGGCTTTATTACACTCGCAGGTATTACGGCTCGAAATGGCATTCTTAAAATCAGCCACTATATTAATCTTGCTTTATATGAAAATGAGACATTTGGGCGTGAACTCATTGTACGTGGTTCCCTCGAACGACTAACCCCTGTGCTAATGACGGCTTTATCCGCCGGGGTTGCCCTTATTCCTCTGATTATCGCAGCAGATGAGCCAGGACGAGAAATCCTACATCCACTAGCCGTGACAATCTTTGGTGGCCTTATTTCAGCGACTTTAATTGATGCTGTTCTCACACCACTTCTGTTTTTTAAATTTGGCCAGAAATCTCTAGAGCGGCTCATTGCAGCTCATGATGCCTCGCCGATCCAAACCTCAAAGCCCATTGAGGCCTATTAATTTTCAATTCAATCTCAGGAGCATAAAATAATGAAAAACTTAGTTTTTTTTACACTTTTATCATTCGGGTTACTCACTTCATTTACACCAAGTGCGCTAGCCGAAGATAAACACGATCATAAGCATGACCATAGCAAACATGATCAAGATAAACATAAATCTTCCAAAAGTGGTCATGACGATCACGGCCCGGCACATGGTGGTCAATTTTTTGAAGATGCAAACCACCACGGCATAGAGATGGTTCTCAAAGATCAAGAAATTCTCTTTTACATGACTGTTGATGGTAAACCTCTCGATATGACAGGTGCTAAGTTCAAAGCCATAATACAAACTGAAGCGGGAACGAAAATTCATAACCTAATTTCAGATGGTAGCACTCTGAAAGCAAAACTTGAGGCGCCTTTGTCTAAGGGAAGTAAAGTGGTTGTCACTGGCAAGGACAGTCATGGTGACGTTCTTCAAGCGCGCTTTGTTAAGAAGTAAAATCAAAACGGTTTCAAGATACACTCCCCCCTTTACTTAATCAGGTAAGCGCGAAGATATTCCTCGCGCTTACCCTTGCATGCCTATTTATTTAGTCTGATCTGTGAAAAACTCATAGTTTCATCTCGACATTATTTGAATGGTAAATGTCAGTTTCTTGCGTAAACTTTTTCTCTAGATCTAATGTAGACAACTTTTGTCCATCTCTGCTCATAGTTTTGCAAAGACTTTCAAAGCTATTGAATTCTTCTCTATCAACATAGAGCTTTACGTTATTCTTATGCCGTGTAAATGACACATAACTTAACTGACGGTCGAGTGTTCGGGAAGCTAGAATGTAACAATTATCGACCGTTGCACCTTGTGACTTATGTATGGTTTGTGCATAACCGTATGTCACAGAATTATAGTCATTCATATGAATGCTCACCTTCAAAGGTGGCTCAGACTTTTTCTCATTATCAAGTGCAATGGTGAGACTGTTCTTCTTTGTTTTTATAACCGTGCCCAGGCTGCCATTTTTTACTCCGAGTGTGTTATCATTTTTTGTGAACAGAAGACGATCACCAACAGCGAATGCTTTATTCCCATGTTCGGTTTTGTAAAATTTTTCATCCATCAGCTCGCCACTATTTTTGCGCATCTCTCGGATTGTTTCATTTAAGGCCTTCACATCTGCCCGGCGATGAGCAAGAGCCAAGCGTGTTGTCTCTTTGGTAGTGGTTAAACAATCAGCCATATAATCATGAGCAAGGTTTAAAATCGCTAAATCATTGTTTTCATGAAAACCTATTGCTCCATGAGCTTGATAAGCTTTTAGAGCACTTTCAATATTCCCTTTAGCAAATTCCATAGAGGCTTCTTGCTGCCATACCTGTTTCTGACGGTGGACATTTTCTAAAACTGCGCATCCGATTTTTTCTGAGATATTCCGGAATGGTGCCCCGGCGTTTATGGGCTGTAATTGCTCCGGGTCTCCAACAAGACAAATTTTCGTGCCTCTCTCCTTGGCCTCATTGATAAATCTTGCCATTTGTTTTGAAGAGACCATTCCCGCTTCATCAATGACAAGAATATCGCCCTTTTGTAATTCATGACTGTTCTTATCCCAGGCGAATTCATAAGAGGCTAAGGTTCTCGATTTTATGCCGGAGGATTGTTCTAGCTCTTTTGCAGCCTTTCCTGCGAGTGCTGCTCCTAAAACGCGATGCCCGGCGTTCTCCCAGGCTTGGCGCGCAGCTGCCAACATGGTGCTTTTTCCTGCCCCGGCGACACCGATAACACAAGATATTTGTTCTGAATTTGTAATATGTTTGATTGCTTCCTTTTGCTCGTCACTTAGAGTAACGCCGGCTAGTATTTGCAAGGCTTGATTTTCTTTTTCAATAGCTGCTTGGATATATTTTCTTGAGATCCGAAAGCTATTTGATCGAGCAAGATCCACACTGTTTTTCAATAAGCTTTCTTCGAGGCTTATCATTTCTTTGGTAGAAAAATAGGAGTGTCTTTGATTTTGTTTATTGTTGGCGCTCAAACTGACAAGTTTGTTCGATGAGAAAATGTCTTCCATTGCCTCATATTTTTCTGCATCAGATGGAAAATATGCCTCTACTTCTTTCATTATATCTCTTTTGGTAAAAACGCTGTTTTTCTCGGTTAATCTCGATAAGATTAATTCTGGGTTGTTTCTGATCTTTCGAACAAGTCCATTGTCTTGAGCTTCTTGCCTTGATGATAAGAGATAAGATGAGTTAACCGCTTCAAAACTCTGTTTGCGATGGCTTTGGATAAAGATTTGCAGTCGCCTGCGTTCTTTAAGCTGCTCAGCAATCAATGATTGATATTCTTTTAAATCGCGACGTAGCGATTTTTTATCTTCACGCTTTGCCTCTTCTATTAATTGAGCATGCCTACCACTTAATCTTTCAAAAACCCCTCGTAGTCCGCGCGCAAATTTGTTGGCCCTTGCTTGCCTTTCTAAAGTAATGCGTTGGCTTTGTGCTGCTCTTAATTTTTTGCGTTCTTGTTTGTGCCGAGAGAGCATTTCTTTGCGTTTTATCTCAAGGACTTTTTGCTGATCCTCTTTGTTCTTTAAGACTGCCTTTATGTTTCTATCCGTAGCGTTTTTATAATCACGTGCGATTTCAACCCGTCTCATTTCAACGTCTGGCAATTGAGATGGATCACAAAGGCGCTCTTCTAAAACTTTTGTTTTAACCCCTGTCATTCGCGACAAGGAATAGACTTCCCCTTGAAAACCTACGGCTACATAATTCCGGCGATCTCCTCTTGCGAGTAAAAAACCCTGTTCTTTTAAAGCGTTTTCAAAGGATTGCTGGCTATCGGATATTGCCCAACTCTCTTGGAACATGGCTTTTAATTCGTTTGGATCTCGTTTGGCTCTTTTAGATTGGTGGATTTCATCCAAGGTGAATTGATTGGAGGTGCGCTCCTTTGAGTTCATCAAGCCTTTTGGCATTTTCCAATTCTGTTCGATAAAAAGTTCCCGGGAGATCTGCTTTAGTTTCTTTTTGTAAAATGACAGATTGACTGCAGTCATTGTCTCAACGTCTATTCTTGACCACACGCAATGAGCATGACGCCGACCTTCTTTTTCATGAAAGACGACCACGCGAGGCAGACCGACCAACCCCATGCTGACCTCAATACGCTCTAAGGTATCCTCAAATACATAAACCGGCACATCTTCACTTGGGGGCGGGCTTAAGCTCAGTGAGAACATATGTTGAGTGCAGTTCGTTCCTTTAGAAATCGCATAGCTTTCCATTAACGCCTCTTCAAGCGTATCACCGATAAAGCCGCGCACTTCATGCAGCTCAACATGCTCGTTATCATCCACATTGTTTAAATGGATTATGAGTTGTCTTGCCCCACCTCTTTGTGATCCTTTTAATATCATTTATTCAGCGGCTTCCAGAAAGCTATGGGGCAGAACGACAGGAGGCTTCTTAATCTTCAAGCCGAGTGCTTGCATAAGATCGCTTCGCATGGCTTTGATCTCTGAGCAAGCTTGTGAGATTTCCATTAGAGTTTTAGCGTCAATATGCAAACAGCCTGCTTCTGCCGCTTCAGCCAGGATTGCTAAATTTTGACTGACATTGGAAGCACCCAACCTGCCAAGAACACGGCCTAATGCCTCACGATCTTCTATCGGTTTGAGGCCACGTTTTTTTCTCAATTTAACGCCATCTCCAAATAATCGGACACGAGCATATTGAGCCATAGACTGCTGGCCAGCTGCTTCTTTTAAAGTCTTATGTTCTTCAATTGAAAGCCGAAGAGAGAACGGGATTTTGGTTTCAGACATTGTAATTCCTTTACGCATACAATGTCTCGACAAGCCATCGCTTGATCTGAGAATAGCTTACTTCTCAAACTTATAAGTCGGATGCTCTGTGATGATTTCCATGTTATTTGAGTGGAACATATTATTGAAGACGTCTATTGGGCGTTGTTTTCTTTGACTTTTTTCTTCGCCTTGCCCAAGTAGGTCTGTCTGGTTGCAGTCCCCCGCAACCAATTCCCCATTTCATATCTTTTCAAATCGTTACATATAGCATTGAAACTATTCATATTTTTGACGTTTCTTGTTTCATAGTGTCTCACCCCATATCGTTGTTTTTCACGCATTTTGGTGCTATATTTGGTGCTACTTCGGTTCAATTTTGATTTGGTAGCACCAGAATGGCTCTAACTACCTTACAAATAAAGAAAATTCAGCCTCGTAGTGCTGACTATTGGGTCAGTGATGAAAAAGGTCTTCGACTCCTCATTAAACCGAGTGGAGCCAAATATTGGCGAATGAAATATCGCTTTCAAGGAAAGCAGAAAACACTGTCTCTCGGCGTGTTTCCCGAAGTCGGTCTTAAAGAGGTTCGCATTGCTCGTGATAAAGCCAGGATACAAATCTCTGAAGGCATTGACCCAAGCGAAGACAAGAAACGCTTGAAACGGCAAGAGATGCTGGAAGGGAATGAAGCCTTTTCAACTCTTGCAAAAGAATGGTTTGAACAACAAAAAGGAACTTGGGATGAAAGACACTCAAGCCGCTTGTGGAATCGGCTTGCTGTCAACAGCTTTGAAGAACTTGATAAGATACCACTTGAAAAAATAAAGCCTCAAGACATTCTCCTCACTATCCGAAAAATTGAAGACCGTGGCGCCTTAGATGTGGCAGCACGGACATTGCAAGATATTCGCCGTGTGTTTCGATATGCCATACAAACGGGGAGACTTACACAGAACCCAGCCGGAGACCTCACCGGTGTGATAAAGGCTCGAAGAACAAAACACAGAGCCTCACTACCAACAAACGAATTGGGACAATTTCTTTGCGATTTACGACAGTATAAAAGCCAAGGACGCTTACTTACCCAATTAGCTATAGAGCTTCTGGTTCTCACTTTTGTTCGACCAGCTGAAGTACGCGGAGCAAGATGGAGCGAATTTGATTTCAAAGAGAAACTCTGGCGCATTCCAGCGGAGCGTATGAAAATGAAAACGCCTCATTTGGTTCCCCTCTCCAAACAGTCTCTCTCGGTGATTGAACAAATTAAACCCATTACTTCACAGTATGATTTAGTTTTTCCTTCTGAAAGGAATAGGAACGAAGCTATATCTGAAAACACCATGCGACGCGCATTGTTTCGGCTTGGCTATGACGGAACCATCAAAGGCAAATCTCGCGTTACTCCGCATGGCTTTCGAGCGAATGCTTCCTCAATTTTGAATGAAAAAGGATTTAATGCAGATGCGATTGAACGGCAACTTTCTCATATTGAGAGAAACAAAGTTCGCTCTGCCTATACGCATCATGCTCACTATCTCGATGAGAGAAAAGAAATCATGCAATGGTGGGCAGACTTTCTCGCAGGAGAAGCTGAGAAGTATCGACATACGAAAATCACTTCCACGGTATAACTCTTATTTCCCTTAACTGTTATGAGGAGCCTTTTTGCAATTTTTGTATTTCTGTCAAGGGTGCGGAGCACCAGAGGTTCTGGGTATACCCCTTGACTGACAAACAAAAATTGCCATTTTTCTTATCATACAGACTTGAGGAAATTGTTAGTGAATTTCTTCTCTTTGCTGCATCCAGATTTGTACCTCATTATATCGCCAACCAACACTCCCAGCTCCTAGGCTTACACGTTTGGGAAACGTGCCCTTCTTTTCTAAACGCCAAATGGTAGTTCTTGAAAGTCCTGTCATTTTCACCACTTCTTTGGCTCGTATAATTCTGTCTGGAATGTTCTCAAGAGCTGGAGCAGGCACTGAATTATTCGTCTCGTTTGCTAATAAATATTCGAGCAATTGATAGCCAAAAAACTGACTTTCTGTATCTGAGATTTTTATGTAATTCAGTTTTCCCTCATCTTGCCACTGCTTCACCTTTTCTGCTGGACAACGCAGAAATAGGGACGCTTCATTGAGCGTAAAACGTTGATAGAGAGCTATACCCATACTATCAGCTATTTCTTTGTGAGTATTGAGAAACGGTTTGCACATATCTTGGTACGATAAAGAAATTTGTGTTACAAGCAAAGTACCTAAGCAGATATATTCAAAGATTACTTGGTGTTTTTCAATGAACTCACATGCTCATATTTTTCACCCTCAAAGCAATTCGCTTCCTCACCGCATTGAAGCCTTCATTTCTATTTTCCAACATAGCAAATTTTTGGAACAGGGAATGAGCCATACGGATGACCAAGAGCAAGATGATACATTAGGTGAGAAAGAAGATTTGATTGATGCTCAAAAAATAATGCAACAGAGTCTGAGTGTTGCTGCTCGTTCTTTTAACAAGATTGAAATTCAAGATGCTCTTAGTAAGGGGCTATTAGACAAAGAGCAAGAATCTGAGTTATTGAAACTGAAGCGCTTAGAAGAACTTGTAAAAAAACAAAAGCAGGGACAAAAGCCTAAGGGGACTGGGCAGGGGTTGTAGCAATCATCGACTTTTTACGCCTCTCAACTCTAAAGCCATCTCATCTTACCGCTATCACTTGCTGTAAAGAACCGCGCTCGGATAGGACTTAATTTCTTTTTTCCGAGCGAACGGATTCTTGACAGCTACGTCAAATACGCGGTTTCTCTTAGCTGTCTTTAGATTTGCTAGAGACAGTTTATATTCTAAGTTTGTCCTTATGAACTTATCAAAAATCAACGAAGGAACGGACCTTCAATCGCATTTGAATTCACTTGTCTGAAATGCTGATATTGAATGAAAAGTTGCTGAAGAAGCTTTGAACTACGAAAATCCATGTGACTTTTTTCAAGACCTTGCAAGACATGGATGTGTCAGCGGAATAGTTGGTAGCCTCATTTATTACACAGACACTGCTGCCTTCTTTGATGCGCACTATAATGAAATTGAAAATATGCGTCAGGAGGTTGAATATGAAAAAGGTGAACCATTGAAAATTGATGGTGACCTGAAAAACTTCCTCAGCTGGTTTGCTTTTGAAGAAGTGGCATATCGCATTGCCGAAGAATGGGAACTCTTTTAGAGGGTTCCTTTTTTATTATTTTTTTTTGTTAATATGATTATATGTGATATTAGAGTATATAAAATCGAATATTCTAAATTTTTCCAACTATCTAAATAAAATATAATCAATAAAATTGTTAATGTAGAAAAAGAGAAAGAAATCAACTTATAAAACAATGAACCCAAATCCCAGTATCTATAAGTGAAACAAACTAGATACAAAGTACTGACAAAAAAAGTAAAACCGAATAATTTTTCAGTAAACATGTCAAATAAATAAAACAAAGATCATATGTCACTGTAATAGTGATCATCTTTGATTACTAAAATTCATATTATTTCCGCGAAGTGAGTTGAGAAAATTGAAACTAGTCACAACAAAATTCAAGCAATTATTGATTTTTTCATTTGTATTAATTTTAAGTAGCCACGAAGTACAATCTAAACAAGTACTCGATTACGTACTAGATTCAATTGGCGAATATAATTATAATGAAAATTATACTGAAAAGCAAATAAGAGCATTACATCTGTCTTTGTATTTCCTTACTATCCGCGGCATGAAGAAAAATGGTGAGAAAGATTACTCATACGAAAGCATTATAAAAAAACATTATAACAGAAATTCTAATATGCCTTCACAAGAAGTATCGTACGAAGCAGTTAAAAATAAAAATAATTACAGAAAACTTAATTTTGAAAAAAGTGTATTTCATCAAATTGGAACACCCGATATTTTATATGAAAAATACGTCAGTTTACCCGATGAAAAATTAGAATATGTTTTTGCAATAGATAACTCAGAAGCAGTTTTGGTAAAAAACCCCATAAATGCAGGTACATATAACTACTACGGACAAAATCAGCCTTATCTACATGCTATTTATGACGTTATTCCATGGATTTTATGGGGCAGTGCATTACCTTCTGAGGGGGATACCACAACATTTGTATATCGACTAAAATTGACAGTGGCAGCTGCTCTTTACCAAAAAGCTCTAGTGGATGGGGATTACGAAAAATATAAAAAAATTAAAGATGATTTGCTCAGCATTCTGAAGAACTGTGATTGCGATGGAGCTGAAAATAACAATTTTTTAGCCCCAGTAACTTCAATCATATCACCACTTCCCATACAAGATGACAGAAATGATGACAACAAAGAGCAGATAACTAACAAACCTCCAACAAACAATGATAATGACGAAGATGACAACTTCCCTTATCTAGGCTTCATTGCTGGGAAAGTGCTAGGCGAATCCTCTCTTTTTACTGGCAATTTATATACAGGCAAAGAAGGTGGTGGAGATGCTCCAGTTGGTCAACGAGGTGAAGCAAGATTAAAAGCTGGTGTGAATACAGTTTACTCTGACAATGTTGACCCCGATATACAAATTGCAATTACTAGCCCTCCAAATAATCCTAAGGAACCCGATAGTGAAGGCTTTATCTACACACGTTGGGGAAGCTGGGACGGAGCAGGCAAGACTATTCCAGGTTTTACAAACAAAGATGCTGAGAGAGGCTACTACGTCATCGGACGCTCAACACATATTGATGACATCCCAAGACGTGGTAGTGCCGAATATAACGGAGAAGTTAAAGGAGTAGCCTTTAATGGAGAGAGTATAGGAGGCACTGTTATTTTAAATGCCGATTTTGAAAACAAAATTTTTAACGGAACATTTCATTTACAAAGAGCTAATGGCACATCTTGGGTAAAACTCCAAACCAATGACATGCCTTACAGCTTAGATGATGGTCGCAACTTTGAAATCACCTTTAGCAATAATGGAGCTGGAACAGTTGAAACCCCGGCTGGCACAACTGTAGTTGGAGCTGGTAATAATGTCAGAGGCTCTTTCTTTGGAAAAGCAGGAGAAGAAGTAGCAGGTGATTGGGCTGTATACAACGTCCCAGATGCTGTCGGTGGTGCTGACGGTGTGTTTAGAGCGAAGAAGTAGAGGTTTTAGTCATGCGTTTTTTTCTTTTATTTCTAGTATCTTTGTGTGTTAGCACGTCAGCTTCAGCTGCCATCAATAAACAGCTGTCGCAGAAATCCATTGCTTTGATGAAACAAGGGAATGCGGAAGCTGCATACCGCTTGCTTCTTAAGCATCACAATCAATCAAGTCGAAAACCACAAGATTGGTTTTTACTTGGTATGGCTGCAAAAAAATCCAATAACTACAGCGAAGCAGAACGTGCTTTTAAAAAAGTAATAGAGCTGGACCCTTCAGCAAAACGAGCGAAACTTGAACTTGCGGATGCGTATATGGGGCAAAGCGAACATGAGCAAGCACGTTCACTTTTATTGGATGTAAAAGCCAGCAATCCTCCGCAAAAAGTTTTGCAAAACATTGACCGCTATCTATCTGTTATCGAAGATGCTGAGAAAAATAAATATGGACGTTTTCGTACTCGCGCTTCTTTAGGCTGGTTCTACGATTCTAATGTAAATGCCGGACCATCAATTGATACGATTATGTTATTTGGGCTTCCTTTTACATTATCTAAAGATGCAAAAGAAACAGGGGACCATGGTGCTTTATTTAAGGCTGAAATCGACCATATTATTCCAGTGACCTATAATATTGATTGGCAGACTTCCGCACAAATTCATTGGAGTAAATATGCTAGCATGCATAGTTACGATTCATTGTTTGGACGGCTTTCCTCTGGTCCCGTTATTCGCTCTGGGAATAATACTATATTCTCTCTTCCTGTATATGCCGACATTGTCCGCTATGAAAATGGAGAGAATTATTACTCCTACACAACAGGTATTTCTCCACAAGTACGATACGCAATAAACTCATCGCTTTCTTTCA
The DNA here is from genome assembly GCA_965230545.1 of Hyphomicrobiales bacterium. Lineage (GTDB taxonomy): Bacteria > Pseudomonadota > Alphaproteobacteria > Rhizobiales > HXMU1428-3 > HXMU1428-3. Next base: position 313,587 of record CBDDLE010000003.1, read on the forward strand.
CTCTTGGAGCAAACTTTGGCTGGAAGAATTTTCACAAAAATGAAGAAAGAGATACAAAAATTTATTCTGTTTCACCTTCTGTAGATATAAAAACAGGTGCAAAAGGCTCTCTTCGTCTTGGGGGTACAATTGGCAGAGAGAGTTCTGGTATCGGCACCTATTCCAATGACTATTATCAAATTAATGCCTCTTATTTTTATTCATTTTCTCAAGACTTAGTTTCAACGGTGTGGGCAACCTATGGAGAAAATGAATATGACGAACGTGCAGCGGCATTTAGCGATGTACGCCAAGATGAGCGCTTTAGTGTAGGGCTTGATGTTGTTCATACACTTAAAATTATAGATGCAGACTTACTTGCTTCATTTTCATATACACAAGTCGATAGCAATCAAGAGCTATATGAATATGATAGAAGTAAAATCAGTGTTTCTGTGAGGAAGAAATTTTGAGTAAAGCCCAGAAGTTCTAGTTTTACTTCTTAATTACGCATTAAATAGCGAAGTTTCGTCAAAAAAACTTTGACTTACACCGTAAGATAAAGAAAATAGAAAGTATCCCACATTTGGTGGAAGCAAGATTGCTTCTTACGGTGTAAGAGCCTCTTGTGAGGGAAAACCCTTCAAACCCTTTTGAGGGGAAATCCCCTCATACACCCCTTAAGAGGTTTGAGCCATGCCATCTAATTCAGCAGAGTATCAAAAGCGATACCGCAAGGAATATTCCAAACGCAGAAAAGAAATTACTGTTGGTCTTCCTATAGACCAATATAACGAGATTCGGAGCTTTGCAAAAGCTCAAGAAATGCATCTTTCTGTCGTTATGAGAGAAGCAACCATGTTGCAATTACGTGGATGTCAGATGCGAAGCAAGGCTATTGAGGATGAGCTCAAAGAGCTCAAATATTTGATTTCAAATATTGCCAATAATCTCAATCAAATTGCCCATCATTCCAATCGTGTGAAACAAGTCAGTAATGAAAGTCAAGTATTCCAAAATCTTCAAAATTTAGAACAATGCATAACCAAGTTTGTTGATACTCGCCTCAAAGAGCCACTATGATTATCAAATCCTTGAGCCGTAAAACCCCATCCTTCGCGCAGTTGATTGAGTATATGAATAGTGAGAAATCAGATTCGCACTATGACCTCTACCATAATTGCTTCTCGCGCAATCAAGAGGACCTCACACAAGAATTCATTGATAACAGCAAACTCCTTTCGAAACGAAAGGGAAGCAATTATCTCTATCATGAAATAATCAGTATAACGACAAATGAAGGCAAAGATAGAACGTATCAGAAAGAAAGCCTCTATCAGATTGTTCATCGCTATGTACAAGACCGATGCCCCCGCAATATGGTGTATGGCTGCCTTCATGAAGACCATGCTCACAACTTACATTATCACCTTCTTTTTAGCGCCAACGAACGCGGAGAACAAACAAGACTCAGATTAACGCAAAAACAGTTTGATACGGTCAAACGAGATTTAGAAAAACATGTCTTGCAAGAATACCCAGAGCTCCAGCAAGAAGTGCTCATCAACTCGTCAGCCAGCGGAGAAAAAATGACGCGCAGAGCTGGTGAAGTTCAACGACGTCTCAAGAAACTTCCTCAAAAAGAACAGGTCACAGAAACTCTTCGCACAGCAATGCAGGAGACAGCATCTATTCATGAGTTTTGCCGTTTTCTTGATGAGAAAGGATATCAATTCTATACCCGTGGGAAAAACTATGGAGTGGAAGTCACTCATGCAAATGGCAAGACAAGAAAATATCGTTTTTCAACTCTTGGAGTTCATGATGATTTTGAAGAGTTTGAAAAATTGCATGAAACCTCATCACAAGATAATTCAGATGATGCTTCTGTACATGAAAAAGCTGAGACAACGTCTCAGGAGACTCCCACTAACCCACCCCATGAAAGAACCCAGGAAGAGACGGAAGAAGAGTATATTTCTTTGAGCAAAAAGAAATACTCTCAGGAAAGCAAAAACAAAGAAGACAAGCATTGAAGTAATAAATTGCTCTCTCACTATCAAATAGCAGTAATTATTAGTTCAATAGGTCAGCGAATCATTCATATTATTTCAGACCCTATATCCTATATTCTGAGAAAAAGTCGCCATGTCTCTAAACGCAACAAACACACTCATGAAACTGTCTTTTGATATTCTGAAGATAGGTTGGAAATACCTTCTGTATGGATGGAACTATCACCAAAAGACAGGGGCTCAGTTTGCAAAGAATAGTGAATATAAAGAATTCCTGTCTCCGCGAAATAAGGGGCTGCTTATTGATGGAGACAAACTGCGACTTTCTGAAAAAGTCAGCTATCAAAATGTCGCTGTTTACGGGGTCACAGGAAAAGGAAAATCATCAGCCTTTGTACGCCCCATCATTTTTGATAAAGCGAATTCTTCCAATGTCCTTATCGTCAATGATATGTCAGGGGATTTATACAAAGACACCAGTGGACACATGCAATCAAAAGGCTATCGTGTCATACTTTTAAACCCTCATGATTTGGCTCATTCACATCGCTACAATCCATTTCTCGATTTACGCAGTGAAAATGAAACCATTCACCTTGCTCAAATGTTTGTTCAAGCTGTAGCTAGTAGTAGTGAGCCTATTTGGAGTGCTGGTGCAGAACGTTTTGTAACTTTTTTCCTCAAGTGTCTTAGGAAAAAAGGTCCTGAGTTTAATACACCACATAACCTCTATTATCTGTTTCAAAATTTTGGAACAGATGGAAGTGCATTGCACAAATTTGTTGCCTCCTGCACCTATGATGATGACTTCATGCATAATGAATGGAAGTCTCTGCTTTCTGTTCATGAAAGTGGTATGCTGAGCTTTATTATGAATGCCACAAGTGCATTGAAAATTTTTGCCAATGAAGATGTCTGCAAGCTAACTTCTCGAAGTGATATTGACCTTTCAACCCTTCGCAAACAAAAGACCATTATCTATGTGGTCAGCCCTCCTCAATATCAGAAAATGTACAGCCCCTTAATCAGTATGTTTTTTCTGAGTTTCCTACAAGAATGCATGCGTAAAATGCCAGGCAGAAATGATTTACCTGTCTATTTTCTTTATGATGAGTTTGGAAACTCCTTTCTTCCTGATTTTGATGTCTTTGCGACAACGGTTAGGAAATACAATATTTCTCTTATGCTCTTTATGCAAGGCATCAACCAGCTCATCAAAACCTATGGAAAAGAGGAGATGGGAGTTATTCTCTCTGGTGTAGCTACACAAATAAGCTTTGGTGCAGCAGAGCAAGAAACCGCAGAATATTTTGAACGCAGAGCAGGCAAAGTACGTGTGCTCCAGCGCCCAAAAGAACGCGACATACATCTTGAGAACTATAGCGAATACAATCTCATCAATGCATCTGAAATTCGTGAGCTTCCAGATAATAAGCTTCTTATCATTTCTGATAATCGCAAGACAACTTTGCTCGACAGTTTGCCGTGCCATCAAAACCCAAGATTTCATCGTCTGACGAGGAAGCAACCAGCATCTATTGTGTCTTCTCAAAATGATAGATTGGAGTTTATCAAATTATGAGCCAACAACCGGTAAAAGAAGATAACTCTATTTTTTCTAAACTTCGAGATAGCCTTTACGATTTTGTATATTCTGAAGGTGACTTTGCTCTTCAATTTATTGCTGACCTTATACACGGTCCAGATGCTCACCGAGATGCTGAGCATGCAAAACGACAGCTACAGCATCAAGAAAGAAATTCTACGGTTATTCTCACCGAAAAAGAGAAAGCTATTTTTATGATTATCCTCTCCAGGAAAGCAGGGGAGGAACAAGTAGCTTATTGGAAACGAAAGAAGTTATTGCTTCAGCACCCCAACAAGAAAGAGCTTGTCCAGAATTATATTTCTGCTCAGCAAGACAAGAACAGCTCTCAGAATGCACAAACAACAGCCCTCACCTTATCTGAAAAAAACACTCGTTTGGAGGAATACCAACAGATAACAAAGGCAAAACAGCACAAGAATACTTATGAAAGTACGTGCAAATGATCTTGCCATCATCTTTTTCTTCTTAGGGAGGAAGACATACAATGATTGATTTTATTCTTGGTTTCTGGGAGCTCAACACTCAAGAAAAAATAGTGAACCTCATGCTTATGGGACTGATATTTGGCATGGGCTATGGTGTTGCCATGCTTACGATGCAGATGAATCCATTGAAGTATTTTCTTTTATTTTTCTTTGGTTTGCCTCTTATCTATTCCGTCATAGATACCGGCTCTCGTCTTTTTATGGTTCCCTTTTTCCTTGGCTTTTTCAAGAAACAATTTGAATATTGGGGCTGGAGATTTCATCCACTTGATTGGCTTGAGAATTTCATTGATTATTATGTCTCTCTGCGTGACCGATTGAAACCACCATCACCTTACACACAGCAAGCTCACTCTGAAACAAGGTATGAAGATGAAGAGAAAATTCGGAGACGCGCGGAAGAATATGCTCGATTTACTGAGGGGACAACCTACCAGTCTAGAGAAGAGGAGCTCGAAGAAGAAGTACGCCAGCTGAAAGAAGAACTCGAAAAGCTTCGCCGGCAAAATCAAAAACGTGAGCAACAAGAAAGAGCTCAAAGAAGCCGCAAAACCTCAACACAAAAAAAGCCTGCTTCTTCGGGGTTTAGCAGGAATACAGTTATTACACGCCATCTACATATGCTTGGCCTTTTTTCTGAAAAACCCTACACGCAAGCTGACATCAAAAAAGCCTATCGTAAAAAGGCTTTAGAAACTCATCCAGACCAAGGAGGTACGGAAGTTGATTTTATGCGTATTAATATTGCTTATGAATATTTAAAGGGAATGGGGGAGCAGGTTTGAGGAATTTTATAAGTAAAATTATTGCAATCATTCATAAATAACTTAAACTAGTGATGAATCACAGAGAGGACGGATTGATGCCAATTAATTCCAAAAAACCGACTCTTAGGAAAATAAATTCTTCTCCTAATAATGAACCGCATGATACCCCTAGCAATAAATCTGAACGGCTAACTTCTAATTCATTTTCCTTTCCAGAAGAGAGAAAGAAAGTTTGACCCGAAAATGTTAAATGCTTTAGGAAACGTGGTTTCAGAACTACCGACAGAAGCTAATAGACCTTTTCCCCCAAATGTCAGAATAATAAATTCTTCTCCTAACTATGAACCTCGTGAGACCACGCAAGCTTTACTTCAACTTCTACACGACAAATTACGCAATAGCCCTAGTAATAAACCTGTACGGCTAACTTGCAATTCATTTTCTTCTCCAGAAGAAGAGAAAGAAGCTTCTTTAAAGATACAATCACTCACATTTTATATTAAAAAATTAATTGGATTTCTCAGGTGATGTTCTTATGAATTATGAAAATCTAAACAACATGGCTTTATAAAACATTCTATATCTACATACCTCTCTTTTAGAGCAAGATTTCTGCAATAAGAGGCAATTTCTTCGCATTGATGTTTGTAGCTAGCTAATCGTTCGTACTTTTTCTATTGTTCTTTCACAATGAGCTTTTTCATCTCAAATAAACAATCACTCTCTGACAATGCCATCAAGATTTACAGATGAGAAAATGTACTGCTTGCTTTCATATTTTCCTCTGCAATAAATACTTAGTTCATATATTTTTCATAATTTTTAAGCAAGAAAATACCCCAAAAATGGGAACTAGGTTTTACCAGCAACTTTGCAACAAGTACCGACCTAGTCCCCGCATTTGGGGCAAGGTGTTGCTAGTATTGTACTTGTTGCAAAATAAAGAATATTTAGAACTCTAAAAATATCAAATTTACTTCAATTTTTTCTCCATCAATTTTTAGCACTTGAAATTGACAAGCTATCTTTTGGCTTTAACATGTAGGCATTGTTTTCTTAATCATGTGAGATGTCATGCTAATCGCAAAGCTCAAAGAAAAGGGACAAATGCTTCTATTCGCGGGGGAATTTCTGCATCTAACAAAGGCTCCAAACAAAAAGGTGTAGATTTATCTAATTATCTGGGTGTGATTTCGGGGACTTTTGGCAGTGCTCAAGAGATTGATGATTACATCAAAAAAAAACGCGAAGCGTGGGATCAAAATACAGCTTAAAGACCATATATTATGAAATCAAAATCACAGAAAAAAAGAAGAGAAGAACTCATCAAATATCTTGATGAGTTTGAGCCTATGAAAAGCAAAGAAAAAAGAGACAGCACTGAGATTTTGAGAGAAATCCGAGATAAAAGATAAATCTTACCTATTAAATCGCTCTAGCCCACCAACGCTACGAATACCACGTTGGTCTCGTATATCAATTACATAAATAATATCATCTCTAAGAGTATAGATAATTGAGAATGGTGTTTTCGGGATTTTCAGTTCTCTCACCCCTTCAATTTCATCAAACTCATGACCACTCAAAGGGTTTTCACGCAAAAGTGTTTTAGCTTCTTTGTATTTTTTTAAGCCGTTTTTTCTGCCAGAAGGGAAGACACGCTCATAATATTTGAGCATCCATCTCAGACCGTCTTCGGATGTTGCAAGAAATTCTATTTTCATAATTTATGATTTTGATGCTTTGGGAAAAGGAGCTTCTTCTCCTTGTGACCATTCTTCTACCCACTTATCCATTTTCGCTTCTGAAATAGTTTCACCTGCATCAATCTGCTGAAGACCAAGTGAGATAAGAGAATAGGTATATTCACGGTCTTGAACCATAGCCTCTATAGCTTGATTGACAACATATGAAGCAGAACGGTCTTCATGTTTTGCTATTTTTTCGACACGCTTTTTTAAATCTCTATCGATTCTTGTTGTAAACGGAGTGGTTGCCATCTCAATCATAATCTTTGTTGTTAAAACTATATACAGCATATTGTATTCAATTGTCTTACAATGTCAACATTCTCAAAAGCTGGTCAAGCATTATAAAAAAACATTACATTTGATTCTGAGGCTTTCATTCATACAATGATGAGTCCAAAATGGTTTGAAAGCTTATTAAATACCCATTAATTAGCAAAGCCCATTGCTTCCTTTAGTTTTGACCTTTCTTCAAAAACGAAGAAAATAATTGTTTGTTCCTGTGAATAATTCTTCAGAGCGAATAAACAAAAATTTCTATGCAAAACTCTGCCGATTTTGATGTGACATCATTTTACTGACAGACCATAAAACTAAGAGGCATAACCTTCACGATTGATAAAAATGGGTATGTCATGAGCGATGAACTCTGAGAGCTTTGACATCTCGAAAACTGCTTTGAAGAAGGTATGAATTTGCATAATCTTTTTCAGGTTCTAGACAAGATGGATAAACCATAAATTTTTATTTTCTATTTTTTTGTCATGTATGGATATAACAAAAATTGAATAAAACGAGTCTTTCTTTATCTGAGACGCTCGAGTAAAGATGGAGCAGATAGACAGGTTCGCTCAATTGGTGATCAAGAAAAAGAGTGCAGAGAGCATGCTAAAAATTTAGGTTTAATAATCGTTGAGACCATCACAGAAAAAGAGAGTGCCTGGAAACCACACCAACGACCTAGATTCAAGAAATTACTCAAAGACCTCTCTTACAAAACTCCCCAAAAAAGAAGAGCAGACGGAATACTCGCTCGGCATCCAAATAGACTTTCCAGAAATGCTTTTGAAGCTGGAATGATTGTCCAAATGCTTGATGATGAACTTATCAAAGATTTGTTTTTTCCAGCTTATAGTTTTCATAATGACACATCTTGAAAAGAACACCTCACAATAGAGTTTGCCCGCGCAAAAGGATACACAGACCAGCTTTCAGATGTTGTATCCAGAGGGATACGTAATCGTGAATTAGAAGGAGCCATGACCTCACATGTTAAGTACGGGTACATAAAAAGACGTGAGCATAAGAACCCACAACTTTGCAGCCTGTTCCCTATCCCACACCCACAACAATTTCCTCTTGTCAAACGCATGTTTGAACTAGCACAGCTCTGAAAATCCACGAGAGAAATTGAACGTTTTCTTTTTGAAGAATTTCCAGAAATTACCCCACGCTTAAAAACCTCTGCCATTGATAAAAAATTGAGAGATAGCTTTTATGCAGGGAAATGGATTATCAAGTCCTGAGCTAAAAATGAGAGAATGATTGACCTTACTAAAGTTACTCTTGCAGATGGCACTTGCTTTGAACCCATTGTCAGTTTGAATGATTTTGAAAATATCCAACTCATTCGAAGTGGGAATAGGAACTCTCTTTGATTTCGACCAAGAAAACGAACCAATCCTCTTGCATGACTTGTCACTTGCTCTTGTTGTTGAAACCAACTCTATCCTGCCTATAGAAAAATCAAAGTGGCATGAGGCTACAAGGAAGAAAAGCTAGGGTACGAATGCCAATGAAAACTCGATTGAAAAAAGTGCCCGCAACCGAGAATAAAAGCTGACACCATTTTTGAGCATATCACTACGTGACTAAAGCAAAGAAAACACAATCTAACAAAAGCCAGATATCAAAAATACCTTTTAAGCCTCCATTTGTTTCTCAGAAAGAAGAAAGCCTCTTCTAAAGAAGAGAAAAGCAGGACCAACACATCCCTTTGAAAGCTGGTTTCTGAAAAAAGGAACCTCGTTCAACAACGTGCAGATTTAATTAGTGCTGGTCGTTATGATGAACATTCTCAAGAGCAGTTTGAATGACGTATCGCTGAGCTTGCTGATGCAATCGATGGGTTAGAATATCGAAAATCACAAATCTCTCAACAAACCGAGGAATGATACATCTGATTTCTTCGCTTTCTTGAACTCAAAGAAAACCTGCATCACTATTGGGTTAGCGCAGATTTAGCTCAGAAAGCAAAAATTTCGAAAATTATTCTCTTGAACCTTAAAATTGAAGGGAAAGAAGTGGCTATTTCAAGCTGGAAAAAGCCCTTCTCCGATGACGAAGAAGGGCCTTGAAATGTGTCTGGTGCAGCCAGATGTGAACAACTTGAACCTTATTTTGAAGAACTTTGGAAATGGTACTTTTCTCATAATAATGGGAAAAACAAGATGTCTCTTGAGCTTCTAATTAGTGAGCTATCAACTCAAATACAGCCCAAGGTAACGCTTCTAAAAGATATAGCTAAATTCACTTGAACCTAAATCTGCAAACATTCTTCTTCAAACAACATCTTTCATCTGCTAGATTATTGAGTTTTGAGAATAAACCCAGGATATCCCAGATGAAACATCTCGTTACACAAGCAATTATAGGTTTAATGTTTATCTTATGCTTACCCACCACAGTAACATCTAAAGCTGATGAAATTGAGAGTGCTTATAAGGCTGTTGAGTGGGAAAAGACCTTTGGTGGGAGAGGTTCTGATGCTGCTTTCTCTATAGTTTCTCTACCTGATGGCGGCGCAATGATGGCTGGATACACAGAGTCTAAAGGAAAGGGTAGTTACGACGCTTTGGTTATTCGTATTGATGGGAAGGGAAACCTCGTTTGGGATAAGACTTTTGGAAGCAAAGCATCTGATTCAGCGCTATCCTTGGTTGCTCTTCCCGATGGTGGAGCAATGATTGCTGGACAAAAACTTTCAACAACAAAAGGCTTAAATAATGCTTGGGTGTTTCGAATTGATGCGCAAGGAAATCTCATTTGGGAGAAGACTTACGGAGGCAATAAATTTGACGCAACCATAGCTATATCTATCACCTCTATTCCTGAGGGTGGGGCAATGGTAGCAGCAAAAGCGGCAAAAGGAAAAGACTTTGGTGATGTTTGGGTGTTTTGCATTGATGATGACGGAAATATTATTTGGGATAAAACTTTCGGTAAGAAAAATTCCACTGACAATGTGAGGTCTATCGTTGCTCTTCCTGATGGCGGTGCAATGATTGCTGGCAGTACATATTCAGATAAAACATCGACTATGGCTGCCTGGGTTTTCCGGCTTGATAATCGGGGTAATTTAATTTGGGAGAAAACATACGGTGAAAAAAATCGTCGATATGCTGCACAATCAATCAATCAACTCTCAGATGGTGACGCTTTGATTGTTGGTTTGACCATACCAACAATAATGCGCAAAGGTAATTTTGATGCTTTTGCAACCCGTATTGATGAGAAGGGAAATTTCATCTGGGAAAAAACATTCGGCGGGGATGGATATGATTCAGCTAAATCTATTGTTGCTTTACCTAATGGCAATGTAATGATTGCGGCAATAACATCCCCAAAGGGCCGAGGAAAAAAAAATGCTTGGTTAATCCATCTTGATGGGGATGGTAATAAAATTTGGGATAGAACTTACGGTGAAGAAAATACCATTAGTGCATATTCTATTGTTGCTGTGACCGATAAAAGCCTAATGTTAGCAGGAGAAATCTATCGTAAAAACGGCAAAAAATCTGACGCTTGGGTCATCTGTGTAAATGAGATGGGCAGAGGAATGAATAGAGGGAATGAACCACACGAGTGACCCAAGAGCAAGGCGATGCTTACGGTGAAAGTGAAAATTAGATAGAAGTAAAATTAGTGTTTTTAGGTGAAAATTATAATATATACTCCTACCTGGACATGACTTCCTGTAATATAATGATAAAAATTCTAATATAAGGAATTATTGAGATGAGATTTTTATTTGTAATTTTGGTTTTGTTTATCTTTACTCCATTGGACTATGCTTTTTCTATGGACCTATCAACACTTTCCGTCGAGATGGAGAGGTTAAAAAAACCAATAGCTTATACTTATAAAATTTCGGGAAATAAAAGCTTATCGAGGGGTTTACAGATTACAGAATTCAAACAAACTAAAAATTCTGTTTTAATTAAAATAAAAAGCCATAGACCTAGTGTAATTCATCTAGAATCCGAATCATGTGTAGAAAGAGGATTTCTGCTCTGTAAAAGCTTTGGTAGCTATTTATATAAACTCAAACTTACACAAAAGTCTGTACCATTAAAATCAGTAACAAACTTCAAGATAAAAAGATCATTTATTAAAAAAATCGATAATCGCATAATGAGAACTAAGTCAAAGATTAAAAGATTACAATTAGAAGGAAAAAAATTCACTGGCTCGCAGAGTAGATTAAAAAATGAATTATACGAAAAGAAGGTTTATACAAATGGACGCCTTTATGTGGATGATAAAAGAGACAATACAAAATATTTAGATTTTAAAGATTTGGACACAAATAGACTTACTTTAAACTTTAATTATATCGGTCCTAAAATAAAAACTTTTTCACTTCTAGAGGGAGGCTACGGATCTGACAATTTTTATGATATCACCTTACCATCTCAAGCAAATGAGGACGTTTCTCATGAAAAACAATTACTAAAATTAACGAAATTACATGATGAACCAATTGATAACATCAGACATGCGGATATAGAAAATTTAATAAATTTATATGGTGAATATCCAAAAGTTCGAAATTACTTTGAGTCTTTATTACTCAAAAAATTCAGCAAAACTGACAACGCTGTAAATTCTCTAGTCAATTTTATTTCTCTCAAACACACTAGTCCGCTTTCAAAGCAAAGAGCTATCAAGCTTGTCTACTCAACTGTTGATAAGCAAAATAATATTGCTGCATATAATTGGTTTATAGGAAAATACCCCGAAGCACAAGAAGCACGCAAAGCATTACAAAATTTATATAACATTGCTTTTAGTACGGCAAAATCTATCAACACAATAGAAGCTTACAATGATTTTATCATTGCCTATCCTTACGCAAAACAAATTCCAGAAGCAAAAAGAAAAGCCTATAAATTAGAAGCAGAAAGCTACTCAGGCTGGTTTTCTAATGACGAGAAAAACTCGAGAGCTTTACTTGTTAGGTCTAAGCAGCTTGCAAGAAAAATGAGAGATGCAAAGTCTAGTGAACGTGACGGTTATAGACTGGTAATTGACCGTATGAATCAGCTTTTGCAGGACAAATACCCTGCTGAAGATGCAACTTTGCGCCATTTAGAATCAGAGGAATTTAAAGACTTTTATCGTGATCTGAAAAAGTCCCTTGATAGTATCAATTCCACATTGGAACGAATTGAGAGAAATACAAGCGATTTAAGAGATACTCTAAAAATTCAAAGCCAAATGGTTGATCTGCATTTTAGAAAAGCTGCTCAATCTAAGGAAATGGCTAATAAATACACCAAACAACATAGACATTGGGAACGTTACTTAAAAGATCAGGGGATTTAATATGTACTTATGAATTCACCCTTACCTCAACTACTTCAGCGTCAGACACAGCACTAAACTTCCTAATAGATAATACAACAAGAAATGAGAGACCTATGCTCAAAGCATTTAAAATTATTTTATCCATTGCAGCAATCTGGGTTGCTACATTCTCAATACTATCTTTTGTTTTTGATGGAGCGCTATCACAAGAAATTAATAAAATTAAGTCCGGTGCTGATCTACCTCTTGAGATGGTTGATAAAGTCTATTTAGTTGATAAATATAATTATCTCATTTGCTATGAAAATTCTAATTTAGGTGCAGATCAATTAATTTTACAAAAGAACAAATACATTAATAAAACTTTTAGCCAAATGGTATCGACAAAAGAACTTCGGAGCAACGCTATCAAACATAAACGCTGTAATCCATCAGCTATATCAAACAAAACTTCTATTTTAAGCAGATGTGTTGGTGGGGAACTTCAGTGCTTTAAAACATCGAAATTTTATTTGAAAATAAAGAATACCGAGGATCCCGATCCACTTATGGTTGTTTATAAAAAGGATGGTAAATTCCGATTTGGTTTTTCTGAATTCAGCGCATTATTCTCAGCCATAATAATTGACGCTATTGCCATTCCCTTTGGACTCCTTGTTGGATTTTTTAATCTCTGATTCACTCCTTAAAACTAATGTAAAGGTAACTATGAGTTTATTTGAGAGAAAATCCTGAGAGTAAAGTTTTTTTCTCCTCTGATTTCATCATGGATAATTCAAAAAAATATAATGAAATTTTTTTTCACATGGCAAAGAAAGCGGTCCATGGGGGAGCAAGATTAAAAGGCTTGCTGGCTTAGCCAAAAAACATGCCTTCAATGTAGAGAACATTGACTACACAGATACCATGGACCCAGACCTAAAAGTTGAGAAGCTCTTAAAGATTCTGCGTGACGAACAAGATTAGTTTTTAGTTGTGGGTACATCTATGGGGGAATATGTTTCCTTTGTTGCTTCAGAGCAAATTCATACTCAAGGGCTTTTTCTACTTGCTCCAGCTCTCTATATACCTGGCTACAAAAAGCAGACTTACCAATCCACTGTGAGAACAGAAATTATTCATGGCTGGTCTGATGATATCATACCATTTGAGAACTCAGTCAAATATGCAAAGCAAGCAGATTGTTCATTACATTTAATATCTGGAGACCATCGCTTAAACTCATCACTTGACGAGGTGGAAAAGCTATTTGAACAGTTTCTTTTATCCTGTTTAAATAAAGAAATCTGTTTATAAAAAAATCATTTTCTATGATCTGGTGCTACAATTGAGCCCTATTTAGGAGTTGAACTCGGTTCAATTAGGCAAAAAAAGGGATAGGTGCTACATATGGTGCTATCTTGTTAAGAATAAATATAATTTTTATATTAATAACAATGGTCTATAAACATAATTCAAATCCTACCCCCGCAACCAACTGGCTAAGCCAGAGTGTTTTTTCTTCTCTATAATTCATTTATTGACTGGAAATTGCTTTTCGCAGTTTTGGTCTACTGTTGCTTTTCCTTACAATTCTTCAGACACATAAAATTCTGTATCTAAATCATCTAGTTTTTCACTCATGAACTTTCTGGCGTCTTGAATGGCTTGATTATATTGCGATGGTCCGATTTGCTTGAGTAAAAAGTCAACCAATTGTTCTGCTTGAAAGTCACTTATACTTTCATCAAATTCTGTTTTGTAAAAGCCTTGTAAGGCCTCACAAATGGCTGCTTTGCGACTATTTTCTAAAGTGAGTTTCATTCATCCTGATCTTTTTCAAATTTCATTATTTAAATTAGTTAACTAAAAGTTACCCTTTTACTCATCTTAGACAATGGAATTTCTTAATTTTTTTTTATTATTCTTTTAAACAGAGCTCTCATCTGATTGGTTAGAGACTGTAATTTATCTGCTTCCATATCGCTTCGTTGCGTATTCCGCCCCTTAAAACTAAAGTACTATAAAAGTATACAAAAAAATTTTTTATTTTTACGAATGTAACTTTAAGTTGTGTCATCTTTTAACAAATTTAGCTAAGCACTTTATTTTTCTCAATAATGTTGCCCTGCTAATTCTTGAAATCTTCTTTTGAATTTGTCGGTATTTCGTTACTCATCCGGCTTTAGCTTTTCCCATTTAAAATATGCTTAGATCTTTGTTAACACTTGTAAGCCTACTTATATTCAGAGGGCTGAATAATGTTTTTTACATATATTACAGCTTCTTTTTAACAATTCTAAGGTGTTTTGAGTTAATTCATTCAAATTTACTTTTGCGAATACAGTACTGTAATTCATGCAAGTAATTCAGAAATAAGGATAGGTTATGGGCAAGGATAGTTTCTTAACCGGTAACGAAGTTTCTTTTCATGATAATGAAATCATAGTTTCTAAGACAAATTTAAAAGGACATATTACTTACGCCAATAAGTTGTTTTTAGAAATTGCCGGTTACACAGAAAAAGAAGTGATTGGTAAACCGCATAATATTATACGCCACCCTGATATGCCCCGCATTATTTTTAAGATGCTTTGGGATACTGTTAGTAGTGGCAGTGAAGTTTTTGCTTATGTATTAAATCGCTGTAAGAACGGTGATCATTATTGGGTTTATGCTCATGTGACGCCAAGCCGTGATGAAAATGGCAATATTATTGGATATCACTCGAACCGACGCGTGCCTCAAAAAGATATCCTCACTCAAACAATCATCCCGCTTTATAAGCAGTTGAAACAAGCTGAAGATGAAGTTGATAGAAAACAGGGATTGGTAAATTCTGAAAATCTAATGAGTGGGTATCTGGCAGAGCAACAACTGGCTTATGATGAGTTCATTATGACAGTTGGGCAGTCTCACCGCCGTGGGTATCGGTAATTTTAAAATCGTTTTTATAAATCTTGAGGGCCAAAATGATTTTTTCAAATTCAAACCAATCTATTTCAAAAGCGAAAGCTGTTGTTGAAGCCGTTGCAAACGGCGATTTTGAAGCGCGCATCCTAGATATTCACGAGACGGGAGAACTTGGTGATTTGATGCATGCTATTAATTTAATGATTGATAGGACTGACGCTTATATGCGCGAATCTAAAGCGTGCCTTGAATATGTTAGTCGCAATCAATATTTCCGACTGATCTCAGAAAAAGGTATGACGGGTTCTTTTCAGGAATGCTCTGAAACGATAAACCGGGCTACTTATAAAATACAAGAACGCAATGATAATTTTGAAAATATTGGTAATAAATTTGAGCTTTATTTAAAAAATATTGTCTCTTCAGTTTCTGCCTCTGTTCATGAATTAAATGAAGTGGCCAATTCAGTTAGTAGCACTTCTAACTTAGCTAAAGAACAAGCCAGTTCTGTTGCTTGCGCTGCTGAGCAGACATCTAACAACATGCAAGGGGTCGCTTCTGCAACAGAAGAGCTTACAAGCTCTGTTGATGAAATTAATCGGCAAGTTGTTCAAGCATCTGAAATTACGACTGAAGCTGTGACCAAATCTGACAATATGAGTGGTCAGATCTCTGGTTTAGCGGATGCTTCTGTTGAGATTAGCAATGTTATGAAACTAATTACTGAGATTGCGGAACAAACGAATTTGCTCGCACTTAATGCTACTATTGAAGCTGCGCGCGCTGGTGATGCAGGCAAAGGTTTTGCGGTTGTGGCGCAAGAAGTGAAAGCACTTGCTAATCAAACCGCAAAGGCAACTGAAGCAACTGAAGAGCAAATTGTTAGTATACAACAAGCGACAGATGATGCTGTTAAGGCTGGTAAAGATATACGCAATACAATTGAGCAAGTGAGTGATATTTCTCATGCGATTGCTGCGGCGATTAAAGAGCAAGGAATTGCCACTCAAGAAATTGCTGAAAACGTCAATCAATCTGCAACCGGTACAGAAGATGTAAGCAGCAGCATTTCTGTTGTTCGTGACGCGACAGATGAAACACAGCAATCAAGTGAGAAGATTTTACAAACTTCACATGAGCTTTCTGAGCATGAAACATCATTGCAGGAATTGCGCGATGAAATGTGTGACTTTTTACAAGAGTTGAAAAAAACAGGATAACTCTCTTTTAAAAGAGCATTTTAATTTACAAGGCAAGCAGGCATTAGCTTGCCTTGATTTCGTTTAAGGTGCGCCGTTTCTCCCATAAAGCTTTTGCCACTTGTTCAGCTTCTTCTATTGTATTTGCTTTTTCTAAAATAAATAAAGCTGCAGCTGCTGTCCCGATGATTGTGCAATAGGCTTTTTCATCTTTTATATCGCCGTTCCATATGTCTTTTAAATCCTCTAATCGGAGTTCTTCTTCCGGCTCTTCAAGCTCAGCTCGTTTTAATAATGCCGGTGCGATAATTTCATTTTCCTGACCATTTCGGGTATAGACCATTTTTACAGGCTTTAATGGTGTGCGCTCAGCTTCACCGCTGCCGCCTTTGAAGATAATGGCATCGCCATTTTCCATTTTTAAAGTTGCTCCGGCTTGCAGTGCAATATAAGGCGGGTGGAAAACGCCGATCATTGACGCTTTTGCACAAACGGGATTGAGACTTCGAAGAACGGTATTAATTGGAGATCGCAAACCTAAGACATCGCGCAGATTAATGAGTTCATAGTTTTGTGGGCTTAGAGCGCGCAATGGCATATAAGCAAAGTTATTTTTATTGAGCCCTTCCTCTACAGCTTTTTCGGTTTCTGCAACATCTAACCCCAATAGGTTTATGGCTTCTTCTGTGCTGCCTGACGCTGAGTGGGCACTGTTAAACCCATGCATAAAGATTTTGATATTGTTTTGACTGAGCAACAGAGCCGAGAGAAGAAAGAATGGCAAGCCTCTGGTTCGCCCTGCTGCGTAGGACGGCCAATCCAAATCTGGCTTTAGATTTTTAAGGGAAGCAGGCAGTGTTTCATGGTTTGCTTCGATAAAGCCTGCAATCTCATCTGCGTTTTCACTTCTGAAACGCATGAGCATTAGTAAAGCGCCAATGGCCTCTGGCTGTGCTTTTCCGTCTAGGATAATTGACATTGCGTCTTTCGCTTCTTCAAATGTGAGGTTGCGCGATCTCCCTGGGCCTCTTGCCAAAGTTCTTACATGGGCGCTCAACAAGGTCTTATCCATTTTTATGCTTTCTTTTTTATCGCTTCGTTATGCATGAATTGATTTTGAACACATCAGTAATTTACCTATTTTTTTTGAACTATCAATCATTCCATTCTTCAATTATTTAGTGCTTTTTTTAATTTTCTCTCATTGAAATCAAAGCTCTTCACATCCTACCACTTTTTTGTGATTTGATAATTCCTCTCGCTTAAGTAACTGTCTATGTCATTGTTAATTGGTTACTTAAGAAAGTTAAGTAAATGACAAAACTTTTACATATTATCGCATCTCCTCGTGCTGAGCTGTCTCAATCAAATGCTGTTGCTCTTTCCTATATTGAGCAAAGAAAAGCCAATCTGCCTTCTCTAGAAATTCAAACACTCGACCTTTGGCAAGAGAATTTGCCTGAATTTGATGGAGATAAAGTCGCGGCTAAAATGACATTGTTTTGCCCTGGCGAAATGAACGACACTCAAAAAACTTTATGGCAAGAGGTTACTAAATACACGCACGCTTTTATGGATGCTGATGAGTATGTTTTTGCAATCCCCATGTGGAATGGGGGCATTCCTTATAAACTCAAACAATATATCGACATCATCACTCAATCAGGATTGCTTTTTGATTTCAGCCCTGAAACTGGATATAGCGGTAATTTAACAGGCAAAAAAGCCACGATTTTTTACACCGCTGGTGTGTTTGCGCCTGGGGTCGATACTAAGTTTGGTCTCGATTTTCACTCTACTTATATGGAGTGGTGGTTGAACATGATCGGCGTAACTGACATTTCGAACATCCGCTTTCAACCCTCTAATGTCACACCAGATCCGGTTGCTGATTTGGAAAAATACAAAGCTCAATCTAAAGAGCTTGCTTCTTAAACCTCACACTTAACATTAAAACTTAACATCCCTTCTGGAGGAAAACTGTGCCTTTCATTCAAGTTAAAACATTTAAAGACGAACTCACTCAACAGCAATCTGAAGAGCTGATTGCAAAACTTACTGATGCTGTGACTTCTGTTACGAGCGAAAAATTAAGAGATGTGACTTGGGTAGTTATTGAAGAAGTGAAAGATGGTCATTGGGGTGTTGGGGGCAATGCACTTGGCTTGCCGGATGTGAAAAAAATCATCGCTGCTGAGTGAGGTTGCTTTTTTGCGCTTCAGATGCCCACTAAGCATCCGCACATGCGCTTCAGATGAAGTTTTCTGTGCTTCAGTTGCCTACTAGCAACCGCATTTTAGTCACACTTCAGTTGCCCACTAAGCAACCGTTTTTTAGCTATGCTTCAGATGCCCACAAGCATCCGCTTTTTAGTTACACTTCAGTTGCCCACTAAGCAACCGTGTTTTCAGAGCGACAAAACTCTAGTTTCCACATTTCAGGTCTAGATATTGTCTCTCATGAAGAAAGCAGCGCCCTTTTGTGCGAGGGGTGCTGCTTTTTATTTAAGTGAGAATTTAGATTTTTAAGAACGCCAGTGATTTACTGGTTTGGATGCTATTTTCATGGCGTAGGCAAGGCGAAGGTAGTAATAAATAAACACCGGCAGAATCATAAAGGGTAAAAAGTATGTGCTTTCATTTTCGGATATGAGAGTGATTTTATAAGTTTCTTCTAGCCAGATACCTATAATTATATAAATAGGTACGAGCAGCAATATTGAAACTACTGTGCATTTAATCGATACTGGAAAAGAGAGGGAAATATAACGCTCTATGAAATTTTTATTATCTCCACTAGCATTTATGTTGTAGAGCCATATACAGCCACCTAAAGGGATTATAACTGCCAATGTATCACAGATATGGTCCCATATATTGCGTTTATAGTTTTCAGGCGTGCAAAAAAAAGAACTGGTAAATATGGCAAATATCAAAACATAGAAAAGAAGATAATATAATTTCTCTTTCTCAGACACATTATCCGCAGCAAATCTCTCAGCCAGTTCTTTATCCCTAAAGAAATTCATAGGTCCTCACAGTAAAATCAATCAACTACCGCTTTTTCATTACTATTATTTCTAGAAATATTGTATTAAATTCAAAAGCGATAGTTAATTAATTGTTTATACTGCAACGATCTAGTATTAACTTCCCATTGTGCCATTGTCGCCAACGAAGGCGATGCGGAGCATGTTGGTGGCACCTGGGGTGCCTAAGGGGATACCGGCTGTGATGATGACACGTTGGCCTGGTCTGGCGAAGCCTTCTCTAAAGGCGATACGACAGGCTTTATCCACCATGTCATCCAAGTCTTCTGGGTCACTGGTGAGGACGCAATAAAGCCCCCAGGTGAGAGCCAAACGTCTTGCTGTGGCAACGATGGGTGTAAACGCCAAAATCGGTTGCATGGGCCGCTCTCTTGCGACACGCACACCGGTTGAGCCTGATGAGGTGTAACAAACAATCGCTGATAGATTGACCGTCTCAGAAACCGTTTTGGCAGCCGCAGCGATCGCGTCTGATCCGGTTGGCTCTGGTGGTGTTAGATAATTATTGATCGCATCGGCATATAGCTCATCTTGCTCAACTTCTTGAGCGATGCGATCCATGGTCTCAATCGCCTCGACAGGATAGTCACCAGCGGCCGACTCAGCAGATAACATCACAGCGTCAGCCCCGTCATAAACAGCACTTGCAACGTCAGAGACTTCCGCACGTGTCGGGACCGGTGTTGTTATCATCGATTCGAGCATTTGCGTGGCGATCACAACAGGCTTACCTGCTTTTCTAGCCGCCATAGTGATACGTTTTTGAATGCCAGGCACTTGTTCAACTGGCATTTCAACGCCAAGGTCACCACGGGCTACCATCACACCATCAGATACCTCGATGATGTCATCGAGCCACTTGATGGCTGAGGGTTTTTCAAGCTTTGCCAGAATAGAGGCGCGGCCTCTTGCGAGTTTTCTCGCTTGTGCCACATCTTCAACGCGCTGCACGAATGAAAGCGCGATCCAATCAACACCCTGGTTCACGGCAAAATCCAAATCAGCGAAGTCTTTTTCCGTCATTGCGCCCATAGGCAATAGGCTATCAGGCAAGCTCACGCCTTTTCGGCTTGATAATTTTCCATTTGTTTTGGCAACCGCTGTAATTTCTTCTGGTGTGTTTTTGGTGACAACCAAGGTCATTTTGCCATCGTCGATTAATAACCGATGGCCTTCTTCAACGCCTTTAAAAATTTCTGGGTGGGGCAAAGGAATGCGTTTTTCATTGCCCTCTTCCTCTTTCATATCAAAGATGATTTCATCTCCTATTGAAAGGGCGACTTTTTCTTCTTTGATAGGGCCTAGGCGCAGTTTTGGTCCTTGTAGATCAACCAGAATGCCAATTGGGCGGCCGTTTTCAGCCTCCACTTTGCGAATGGCGCTATGCAGCTCTTTCATCTTTTCATGAGAGGCATGGCTCATATTAATGCGGAAAACATCTGCGCCTGCTTTAAAGAGGCGCTCTATCATTTCTGGGGAATCTGAACTAGGACCGAGGGTTGCTAAAATTTTAACCTTACGGTTTCGTCTCATTATTTTTTTCCATTTTCTTCTGGATATTTTAACCGGACTGTCCAGTCATGTTCATTCTTTGTATCTATTTCAAAAAATCCAGTGCGCTTATAGCCGCGCTTTACACAATCTTTCACGCCAAAAACAGTAAAGGCTTTATCAACTGTGCACATTGTGTCTTTGCCAGACCATTCACCACCGCGGTCATAGTCAACGGCGTGAATGTAATAATATCGGGCAATGAGCTTGCCCTTGAGGAGCACTTCGCAGGTGTTAGAGGCCACATTCCACCAGCCTTCCGTGGCCCAGCGGTTTTTATCTCTATAACCTATGGCAACACCAACACGGCTTGATGTTGTATTACAGAGCTTTAATTCAGCTTTTGCGGGAGCTATCGCTAAAACTTGCGCGCTTACAAGCACAGTTGCGACAATGAGTGAAAGGAAAAGCGGGCGGTTTTTTGCAAATAATCTTATGCATTTTTGATAATGATTACTTACGTGCATTTGATCGATCATTTGTTTTTAATTCTGCTCTGTAATTAAAATTTTTCGTTTTCGAATATCTAGTCTGGTGACTTTCAATTCTATTTTTTGCCAGCAACCCCACTTTTGTCTGGTTATATGGCACCATTTCGACAATTTTATAGTGAAGTTTCATTTTTCTAAATGAAAATATGCCAGTTTTCACCTAATTAACACGACATTGAGCTAAGTGCCTAGATATTTTTATATTTATTGCTTCGCACAAGACGAAATATCAAACTTTTGGCCGTCAAACTTGTCGTAATTTTGTTATTTTTGAATTATGGTCAGCGTTTGTAGAAAATAATAGAGATTTGCAGAATGAAAAATTTGCCCGTTTCTTCCTCTCTTTCAAGCTCAACACCTCTCATTAGTGCTGATTGTTCATCAGAATTCCCTCCTTTTAAACATCTTAAAGGTGAGAAAAGACAAGGCTTACTCATTATAGCTGATCATGCTTCAGCTCATTTGCCAAGTGACTATGGCTCTCTTGGATTAGAGAAAGCAGAACTTTCGCGCCATATTGCTTATGACATTGGGATTGAAGCTGTGGCAACGGGGCTCAATGAAGCTTTGAATGTGCCTGTTGTGATGTCACAATTTTCTCGCCTGTTGATTGATCCGAACCGAGGAGAAGATGACCCAACTTTGGTCATGCGGATCTCTGACGGGGCGCTTATAGAAGGCAATGCAAAAATAGATGATGCGGAGATTGAACATCGCAAAGCCAATTATTATCGCCCTTATCATCAGGCGATAACAGACCAGATTGATGAATTTTTAGCTGCTGATATTTGTCCTATCATTTTATCTCTGCATAGTTTTACTGATAATTGGCGCGGTACACCACGCCCCTGGCATGGTGGAATTTTATGGGACCAGGACCCTCGTTTTGTGCGCCCGCTTCTTTCTGCTCTTCAATCTGAAACGAGTTTGCATATTGGAGATAATGAACCCTATACTGGTATGCTCAAAGGGGATT
This sequence comes from Hyphomicrobiales bacterium, assembly GCA_965230545.1. Taxonomy (GTDB): domain Bacteria; phylum Pseudomonadota; class Alphaproteobacteria; order Rhizobiales; family HXMU1428-3; genus HXMU1428-3. The sequence goes on from CBDDLE010000003.1 coordinate 335,937, forward strand.
GTATGTATCGTCATGGGACAAGCCGCGGCCTTGCTCATGCTTTGCTTGAAATTCGCCAGGATTTGATTACATCTAGAGAAGGGCAAAATGAATGGATTGAGAGAATGGCTAGTCACCTTACCTCACTCCTTTCAAATGAAGAGATTGTTGCACCCTGCAGAGCGCCCCAATTTTTTGGCTCTTATGCAGATAGACACAAAGATATAAACAAAACATAGATTTAAACAGGGAGCGTGGTTTTAATGAGCAAGATTGATGAGCCAACTCAAACAGAATTAGAAGCTGCAGCATTTCGTCGTTTGGTTTCTCATTTAAGAGAGCGGCCAGAGGTGCAAAATATTGACATGATGAACCTGGCTAATTTTTGCCGGAACTGTTTATCAAACTGGTATAAAGATGCAGCAAACGAAAAAGGCATTGAGCTCTCTAAAGAAGAAGCACGCGAGATTGTCTATGGCATGCCTTATGATGAGTGGAAGGCTAAGCATCAGAAAGAAGCTACAGCCGAACAACTTGAGAAATATAATAGCGTGAAGCATTAGTTTTGTCTCACGGCTATTCCATGAGCTAAAGCTCATGGGCCTCCGACGGGCGGTGCTAAGCACCGGGCTACGCTGGCGCTGCGCCATGTCCTGACGCCGAAGTGGCGTCACTCCTTCATCGTACAGATAAATCTTGTACCTCACTAGCGACGGTGCTGCGCTAAGCGCCGACGGCCTCTTCTTAATTGCGCTTTAGGTTGCCCACAAGCAACCGCGCTAATTAATTACGCTTTAGGTTGCCCACAAGCAACCGCGCTAAGGCCTACGTTCTTCGTCTTCAACTGATTGTTGGGTTGTAATTTTCTTTCACGGCTATTGCTTTTTTGAATAGCAGTTCAGGCTGCCCACTATGCAACTGGGATTGTTGATCGAATAATATCTTTGGGGCCAGGGATGGCGTTTTGTTGGGGGTGCCATCGGCCGTCTTCTTCTAACTTTTCATAATGTTTAAAAGAGGTGGGCAGGCCGTCTGCTTGCCAGAAGTCTGGACCATCCATTAGGTGCATGTGCAAGTGAGGCAATGTTGAATTGCCGGTGTGCCCAAGGCGGCCCACCACTTGCCCTTCTTCGACCTCGTCCCCTTCTTTCACCATCACGCTGTTAGGTGTTAAGTGCGCGAGAAAACAAAACGCCTCTTTGCCTTCAATGACAATATAATTGCCGGCGACGTGTCTGAAATCTTTTTTCAACTCTTCGTCTGAGACATGCATGGGGAATGTCATGGCTCTCCATAGATCTTTTGGTGTGGCTTTGGTTCTCTCGATCCAGCCATCTTTGGCTTCTATTACTTTGCCAGCTATCGGCGCCAGGATTTCGGCGCCTAAGCCTTTGGTTTCTTTAAGGCTGATACCACCGTCGAGCCAATAACGAACGCCCGTCCAAAATTTTGCAGCAAATTCCATATCTTCACGTTTGACAAAATCATATGCAAAGCGTTGGCCGAATTCATCCGTTCCATGAGAGGGGATGGTTTTGCCGGGTGTGTTGGGGGCTAGCCATTCGCCTTTGAGGGGGAACAATACTGGAATGGGTGACCGGTCATCATATTTGCTCATGGGTAGCTGCCTTTGCAAGTGTAGCTGATGATTGGGAAGCTTAGTCTTAGGTTTGAGCTAGTCTTACTAATTCGTGACGAACATCTGTAGCGGAGGCGCAAAGCGTGTCAAAGAGCAGTCTTGCTGTTTGATCACCGGCGATCATGTCTACTCCTTCAGGGTCGCAGGCCGAGATTGTCCATTTTCCGGGTTCTTTACCGCATAAGTTCACTGCATAATGCTCGATGGCATCCGCGTGATCTTCGTTCATATGACCAACGATGCGATTTTCGACAGTTGATAATTCATTGGCTGCGGTTTCATCCAAGAGTAACTCTTCTCTGGTGAGTTCATAGGCTTTGCCAAAACCGGCATTCATAGAGGCACGCTCGACTGTCATTTTGTAAATGAAGAAATCTGGCAGGCTGTTATAAAGCTCCGCCTTTGGGTGGCGGTTTATATATCTGGTGCGCAAATGAGTTTCGATTTCTGAGTTTTGCTCTTTATCAATTCTTTCCGTTTGGCCGATGATGGTTATGCGCGGATGAGCTAGTGGGTCGCCTTTGCCGGGCTCGCCGAGGAGCAAAGCGGTGCGGGCGTCTTTTTTAATGGCTTTTGTGTGGGCGGATAAATCTGACATGAGAAACACCGGCTCACCTTGCATGGTCAGCACACAATTGGTGCGGGAAACAAATGGATAGCCTGTTTCAGGCTCTAACACAGACACAGCCCCGTGGCGGGCCAAACGCATGAGATTTCGCGCTTGACCAATAGCGTCAGCATTGGTTTCTAAAATAGGTGACTTTTTGTTTTGGTTTTCTTCTGTCACGTTTCGCCTCTTGTTATTTTTTTAATGCATTTAATAGCCGGTTACTCGCGGCAACCTGAAGGTCTATTAAAACACTGCATGCGTATTTTACAATATGCTTAGTGGGGAATTGTGATTGAATTGGGGTTGGGGGGATTTAGTTTGTAAGAATGTTAGTGGCATTTGATTATTTAATTGGCCATTTCTTCAGAGCTTCGATGAATGCTTTTACTTCTTCTTTGTTATCAAAACGCTGAATAATCCATTCTTCATTTTTCACAACCCATTGAAGACCTTTAAAACAAGTAACACCTACCCCTAGGGCACCACCAATGATTGTCCAAGTTGCGTTAGTTACTAATAAGACACTCCCTGCGCCAATTCCGCTAGCTGTTGCGACTTCAATTATATCTACTTGGTTTTCTTTTATTTTCTTGGCGATCTTTTGAGTGTTTGATAACAAGAGCCGCGAGAGATTTTTGATGCTCTCTGAGAAGCGGCGATCTTGCCGTCGATCGGGATCAGGAGTTTCATGTACTGTTTCAGCTTCTTCGTGGAATGTCTCGGCTATCTCTTCTTCTATGAGACCTTCATTGAAAGCATCCTCGACAAACTTGAGACCTTCTTCTTTCGATACTAGGTTTTCTTTTGCATCTGGGCCGAGACGAGCTTGGTCTCTTTTATCTAAAACAGGATCTAAAAGCACATATATATTATGGGCCCTCACTAAACTGGTCAGTGAAGATTTGAAATTGTCTGGCAAGGGCGGTGAGCTTGTGAACTCATCACGATTTTCTTCTCTTTTTAATTCTTGTCTTAAAACTTCGCCTCGTGGAATAATAAAATTGATATTCGTCTCTGCAGGCGTGTCACCGAGTGCTTCTAAATATCGCTGCACTTTTGTTACGATTGGTCTTGCTGCATTAGCACTTGATGAGTTTGGATCATAAGATGAAATCAGTTCATTTGCGAGATAATCAACTTCGTTATGACGGTCGATGGCATCTTGATCGTTTAATAGTTCATTCTCAATCGCCTCTTGATCGAGTTCAATGATACCGTCTTCATTGGTTTTAAACTGGAGTGCGTTTTTGTTTTGGTCTGGTATTTCTAGGTTGAGAGATTCAGTTTTCTTTCTATCATCAAATACATTACCTTCATGCTCTTTTTTAAATTCTACAAGCATTTCGGCTATAAGCTGATTAATTACATCAGCACCTTGCTGCCAAATTTCGTTTGGTAAGGTCGCGATTTGATAATAAAAATCATCTTGTTCAACTTTGGATAGCCCCGGATGAAGAGTGCCATCTAATTTAGCTTGATACCAGTCTATCCAGAATTGCCAGTTTGGGTCTAACTTTAATGCGTATTTTGCAAGGTTTAACCAATCAGTGTTTATTTCTTTATTTGCGGTTTTCCATAAAGGTAAAGATAATAATACTAATGGATTACCCTCACCTTCAATGTTTTCATCTAACCAGTTCGCATCATGCTTCAAAGCCTCAAAAGCTGTGTTTTGGTAATCTTTCTTCTTTAAAGAATCTAAAGCATTGGAAATAGATGCATATGCTTCAATAACCGTATTTGTATTCGTTATTGAAGCGCTTAAAGAGAAAATGGCTGCAAATAACACCGAATAAATAGCATCATCAATTACTTCTTTATTTGCCCTTATTTTAGCGGAAGATTGTATTTCAAACTGGGTTCCTTTAAGATTTATGCTAGATTTTGGCAACCCTATAGCTGCACCTGAAATAAGATTAGCTGAAGCGCAATAAATCAATATAGGATCAGTTAAAGGTGAATTTAAATTTTGTTTTCGAGTCTCATTATTTAGAATTGGCAGTGACCTAAGAGCACAACGATGTGCTAATACCTGCCCCCAATTATTTGGCCTTGTACTGAGCCATGTTTTTATAGAATCGAACCCTTTTATATTTAGCACCTTTTAAGCCCTTTAAAAATAATCGATTATTTAGAACTAGTAATACACGATTCTTTTAACTCAGCATTGTACTGGACCTTTATTTTTTAATATCTTTCAACCTTCGTCATCCCGGACTTGATCCGGGATCTAGTGGCTGGGTGGTTAGGGTTCGGCTTGCTCTGATGACAACGAGACGATGGTATTGAGAAGAGTTTGCACCATCCGTCGTATGGAGGGGTGGATCCCGGGTCGGGCCCGGGATGACAGTTTTTTCTCTCTCACGGCGATTCTATGAGCTGAAGCTCATAGGCCTACATTTTTAATGTGCTTTAGTTTGCCCACTAACAACCGCACTATGCTGCGCAACACAACCCGACGGACGCCTCTGGCGTCATGTCCTACTGCCCTGAAAAAAGGGCAGTACTCCTTCATCGGTTAGAACGTATTGAGTTATTTCTCCTCTCCCTCATCATGCTTATTGTTGACGGAGTTTTTGAGGAGGTTCAGTTTGTCGAATTTTTTGGCTTTTGTTTTGATTTTACACGAGGTCTCGACGTCTTTATCAGAGCAGTTGATGGTGACGCCATCTGGGTAAAATGAGACGTTTTCGCAAATGGCGAGATATTTAAAACCGCCCTCGCTAGGCTCTGATCTTTTTAATTCGTCCAGTTTACACTCAGTTTTGAGAATGATCATCCGGCGGATCATATAGTCTTTTATTTCTGCCTTCGCGGCGGAAGGCAGAAATACATAGCCAAGAAAAAAAATAAGCAGACTGCCTTGAATGATTGGGGTATGAATTTTTTTCATCTTAAAACAAACTGCTTTTCATTTTTACTCAGGCTGTACGTCAATGTAAGTGCGGATTGCCCACATAGCTTCTTGTGAAATCAGGCCTTCAAATTTTGGCATTTTTGTTACGCCATTTTGGTGATAGCCTTTTCTCACCCGGTTGATGTACCATTCATCGCCTTCAGCATCATCTTCCAGGTAGCGTAAATCTGGAGACGCGCCGCCTGACTTTGCCTCAAGCCCATGACAACGTGCACAGTTAGAATTGTAACCTCTTGCGCCTATTTCAATGGCTTTTTTATTACCTTTATAAGGATTTTTTTTCAGCCATTCTTCACCTAACTCTTTAAGCCCAGTTGTATCTACTGGTTGAGGTGCTCCATCACCATGAGCCATCACTTTTTGGCTCACAGCAACTGAAAGGACTGCGGCCGTTATCATGGCGAGACCTTTCGAATTTTTCAAAATTGACATCTTAATAACCTCCCAATTATTCTAATTTTTTATCGGATCAAGCCAGATTTCCCAACTTGCGCTTCCGTGTATTTTTAGGGAATAAATTCCCGGTTCTTTAATCAAATAGTCTTGCTCGCCACCGCCACCGATGTGGAAGTTTTGCAATACGTTTCCTTCTTTATCCCTTAGGTAAAGAACGAAAATCACGCCTTGGCTGCGATAGCGAAGTAAATGCGGTTCTTTTAGTGTGAAATTATCTGTTACCGTTCCAAGACGCCCTTTGTAGGTTGGCGGGGCAAACCGCCGGGCTAACTCATCAAAACAAGAGAGACGCTCTTTATCATCTTTTATAAACCGGCACTGTTGGCAGTGCTTTGCTTGGGTTGATGTGTTTCTTGGTTTTAGTTTGCTCACTCGTTTCTGCTTCTGCTTTGGTCATGAAAACAGGGATGGACGATACGAATGCGGATAAAATTACAGCTAAAAAAAACTTACCAATTATGCGGACAACCAACGCATCCCTCCATGAAGGCGCCTTGGAAAATAGCAAAGGTTATTTTAGTGCCTTCCATTCGGGCATTTGCAAAATTGGCGTTATAAAACTTTGCTTCACTGAAATTGGCGTTGATAATTTTTGCGCCAACAAAAATGGCTTTGTATGCTTTTGTGGCTTCGAAATTTGCTGCCGTTAAATCTGCATAGCTCATATCTGCTTTTTTGGTGCGGGCAAATTCTAAATCTGCGCTACGTAAACTGGCGCCTACCAATTTGGCGTTGATTAATTTACTTACGCGAAGATCTGCGGCTTCAAGGTCTGCGCCAGATAAATTTGCGCCGGTTAGGTTAACACCGCGCATGTCAGCTCTTGTGAATTTCGCGCCTCTTAGGTCTGCGCCAGAAAGATCTGCTTGAGCTAAATCTGCGTGTCTAAAATCTGCGTTGTGGCAAACTGTGTTTGGTTTTATTTCACACCCATTAATAATCCATGGATTTGGACGGGGTTCTTTTTCATTTACAATTTTTTTTATAGGCGCTGGATGGAGATGCTGTGAATAAAGCGCCTGCGATCAAACTCATGAAGAGTGATGACAGGATAACTCTCGAGCGACCTTTGTTTCGCTTATCAAATGTTTTTAAAATACGCGCCATGAAAGGCTCCATTTCTATACAATATAGTATTGGGGAAATATGAGAGCTGGCGAGAGCTTATCTCGCCAACTCGATTTTCAAGAAAAGCCTTTATTGGGAAGGGAGGCTTTAGCTCTCCATCAAAGCTACTAACTTTGATGGAGGTCTAAATTCATTTCTGAAATTTCTTGAATTTGCAGTTTGAAATAAAGGAGACTTATTTCGCTGCAAGCTCTTTTGGTAGTTCGAAGACCCAGAATGAGCCACCTTGTGATACAGGCTTTGTTAGGTCAGCGATGTCGCCACCCCATAGTGGAACCGCGCCACCATAACCTGAACCAATACCGATGTATTGCTTGCCATCAGCTTCCCAAGTGATTGGAACAGAAACGATGCCTGAACCAGTTTGGAACTTAAATAGTTCTTTACCTGTTTTGGCGTTGAACGCTTTTAAGTAACCATCACTTGTACCTGTGAATACAAGGTTACCTTTTGTTGTTAGCGTACCTGACCAAAGTGGAAGCTTCTCTTTTGCTGTCCATACGATTTTACCTGACATGGGTTCGATCGCTGTTAGGGCACCAATGTGTGTGTCAAATTGTTTCTTAATACGGAAACCTTGACCAAGATAAGCAGCACCTTTTTTGTAGGTTACGTTTTCTGTCCAGTAATCTTCTGTCCAGTGGTTTGCACCAATGTAGAAGAGGCCTGTTTCAGGGTTGTAAGACATTGGGTTCCAGTTTTTACCGCCCAAGAAGTTTGGTGTAACTTGGATTTTCTTGCCTTGTTTTTTACCTGGCTCAGGTTTTGGAGGACGTTGACCTTCAACTTCAATCGGCTTACCTGTTTTCAGATCAAAGCCTTTTGCCCATGAGATATCTGGAACAAATGGGTGAGCTGCTACAAGTGAAAGTGGACGATTGATCTTGCCACCACGCTTAGTAAGCTTGTCTAGGTCTGTCACGAAGAAGAAACCGTTACGGTCAGCGTGAGCGCCTAATCTTCTGCCTTTGTGCTCAAACAACACGATTTCGTTGTTGCCTGAGAAGTCCCATGCATCGTTAGGTGTGTGCTGATAGAAACCAACCATGTCACCTGTTGTTGGGTCAACATAAGCCTGACCTGAAGTATAGAGACTTTCCCAATTTCTTGGATCGTCACCTTCTTTTGTCCGCTTCCATGTGTTCCAAGGAGCTGGGTTACCAGTACCTACAACAATTGTATTTGTTTTTAGGTCAAATGTTGGTGTTTGCCATGGAGCACCACCACCGTGGCTCCAAGCTTCAACTTTACCTGTGTTTTTGTAATCACCATCAGGCCAAGATGGAGCTTTTTTATCGCCTGTGTAAGTTGATGGCTTGCCGTTTAGACGACCTTGATGACCTTCAACGAATGCACGCATCCAAAGCTCTTTACCTGTCATTGGATCTCTTGCGAACAAGCGGCCAACAACACCAAATTCATCACCTGATGAACCGTGGATTAGCATAACTTTGCCAGTTTTTTGGTCTTTAATGATGAATGGCGCACCTGTCATGGTGTAACCAGCTTCGTGGTCACCAAATTTAGATTTCCAAACAACTTTACCTGTCTTCTTGTTTAGCGCAACTACTGACGCATCAAGTAGACCCATGTAAACCATGTCACCATAAATAGCTGCGCCACGGTTTACCACGTCACAGCAAGGACGGATGCCTTCTGGTAGACGTGCTGAATATTGCCAAAGTTTTTTGCCTGTTTTCATGTCTAATGCGAACATGCGTGAATAAGATGCTGTTACATAGATAACACCATCATGAACAAGTGCTTGGCTTTCTTGGCCACGTTGCTTTTCATCACCGAATGAGAAAGACCATTTCGGTGTCAATTTGCCAACATTGTCTGCATTGATTTGACTTAGTGTGCTGTAACGTTGAGCTTTTAACCCTAAGCCGTATTGTAGTACGTCACCAGTTGTTTTGTCATCGTTTAGGATGTCATCCCATGACACTTTTTTTCCATCTGCTAATGAAGGAGTTGCACTTAACATTGCAACTGCACCAGCAGCTAGAAGAGTTTTCGTAAAGCTTTTGCCAAACGATTTATTCTTCGAGTGATTATACATTCTTTTCCTCCCACTCAGTTAAGTAGAAAGGGAAAGATAGGCTTTAGCCTCTGAGAAAATACTGACTTTTTTTTAAGAAGACAATAAGTATTGGAATCTATTAGTCGTATTTTTCCAATGTATTTATGATAACATCATGATACACTCATGATGTTATCATTTTTCTATCAATTTAAATTTAGAGTTCTCTAATAATTTCTTTCCCGTTCTATCACGCAAGTTTTCTTTGTGGCAGACAAGCGATCTTGTAACCGATTGTTTGTGATAATTTTAGTTCTATGACTTGCTTAAAGAAAAAGAGGACATTCTTATTTTAGGGGGGACTGCAAGAGAAGAGAAAATGAACCGTGATAAATTTATGAAAAGGATTAAGTCTAGATTTCAACCACGGTTTGAGGCGTATTATGGATATTTACTTCTTACAAAGTTGCTTTTTAAGCTAATGATTAATCGTTAATCATTAGCTTGAAACCAATACCTCGGACTGTTCGAATTTCAACTTCGTTTGAGACTTCATCAATCTTCTTGCGTAAATACCCAACATAGACATCAACTGCATTTGAGGTAATATCTGATGAAGGTCCCCATGCGTTTTCGATGATCCGTTCACGGCTCACTGTTTTGCCTGCATAACGCATCAAATATTCAAGAAGAGCAAATTCTCTTTGAGTAAGCTCTAATAGTTTGTCACTCACACGCGCTTCATGTGCCGCGAGATTTAATGCGATGGGACCAATATTCATTTCTTCGCCATCAATATTGGCGTTATTTCTTCTTTGCATAACTTTTATGCGTGCCAGCAATTCTTCAAACGCAAATGGTTTGGTCAGATAATCATCTGCTCCAACCTCAAAACCAGACAGTTTCTCATCAATGCTATCTTTAGCAGTAAGCATACAAATTGGGGTTGAGACACCTTGCCCGCGCAAAGTTTTACAAACGTTACGTCCATCCATATCAGGTAGCATCAGATCAAGGATAATTGCGTCATATTGATAAGAACGCAGATATGCCAAGGCCTCTTCTCCTGTTGCTGTCCATTGCACTCTCATACCTTCCAGTGTGAGACCGCGCTCAACGAACCGAGCGATACCTACATCATCTTCAACTAATAATACATTCATTCTATTAGCTCTACCTCTATGTTCATGATGGCGCCTGTGTTCAGGCCATCTTTTTCATCCGTTTCATTTCGTGCGAATTTGTTACTAACGTTTTCAGCCCATATTGCCCCGTTATGCCCCGTTATAATCCAATGGGCAATTGCAAGACCAAGGCCTGTTCCTTCTCTTTTTTGGCCTTCTTTGGCCTGATAATATCGCTCAAACAAATGATCTAATGCTTCTTCTTCAATCCCTGGCCCTTCATCAATAACCTGGATTAAAGCCTTTTCCGCCTTGTCTTCGATTTGAATGATAATAGTATCATTTGGTTTCGAAAATTTTACGGCATTATCAATCAAAACAAGAATGCCTTGGCGGAACCAACTCTCATCAAGATTTGCAATCAAATCATCTTTCGGTGCGAGATATTTTAAACTGACATCATTGGCTAATGCATAGGCATTGGCTGTTGAAACTGCATCTTCGACGATTTCATTCAAAACACATTCTTTTAAATCGAGCTTAATTTCTCCATCATCTGACCTGGCAAGATTGAGCAAATCATTTAAACGGCGCCTTAAAAAACCACCATTAGCAACGATGCGCCCCATCGCCTTTTTCATGTCTGCTAATGTCGCTTTGGTTGAACGCAAGGTCACTTCTGCTTCTCCCAAGAGCACAGTGACAGGCGTTCTTAGTTCGTGGCTAACATTAGAAAAAAACCTTCGTCTTGTTTCATCAATTTGGCGAAGACGGCTATTGCTATCTTCTAATTCTTTGGTGCGTTCTATAACAGCGCTTTCTAGTCTTTCATTTGCTGACCGCAATAGATTTTGCTGATTTTCCAATTGCCCGGCCATTTTGTTAAACCGATTAGCGACCAAGCCAAACTCATCTTCCCTTGGCAACTCTATTCTATATGACAATTCACCAGCGCCAACTTTTTCAGCGCCATTTGCCAGAATCTGTACAGGCCCTACAATTGATCTTGATAAAAATAAACCTAATCCAATGACGCCAATGGTTGTGAGCAATGCCAAGCCACCTGTTGTATAGGTAATCGCTTTCGTAAGACTTACGATCTCAGCTTTCACCTCTTCAACTTCTCCTTGCTCGTCTTTAACAATATCTCTTACCACCTGGCTTAATTTTTTATCATTGCCTTCAACCACATTTGTAAAAAAGGAACGGACTGCGTCTGCGCTTTCTAGACTATTGCGTTTTCTGGCTTCATGGGTTGATGCCAAATGCATTCGAATGAAAACTGAAGCAATTTCAATGGCTGTATCAACTTCAGCTTCGATGTCATCTTCCGCGTTTGTTGTTTCTACAAATTCCCTTTCATTTTCAATAGATTCCTGCAAATCACCCAATTGCTGTGTGATGATTTGCGGGGTTGCTTCTATCAATTTATCGCGATTTTGAAAGTTGACCGAATTCGCAATCTCTAACAAAAGATATTGATTAATTTTAGATTCAATTTCCGATACTTTGGCCAACTGACCATAAGAATGGTTGGCCCGCTCCAAATAGTGGGCTGAGCGTTGAAGCCCCCATATTGAAGACGCAACTGAAAGACCTAGAATGGCAATGATAAGAAAAAGACCTGTATAAAGGCTATACCTAATGGTTGAGGGAAATTCTGCTTGGGTCATATTCCATATTTCGTCGCGAGCGCGGCTGACGTCCTTAAACATTTAAACTGGCAAAACAGTGATAATTTTATGCTGTTTCAAACATCTTAATCATTGTTCAATTTGGTTAATTTTTTAAAGTTTTTGATTATAGCCTAACCATCTTGCCCATTTTAAAACTAACACTCATCATTCTTAATTTTATGCTTGCCTGAACTTAATTTCGCCTGCATCAACTCTTTAACATTTTTAGATTTTTTTCAAATCTGCCATCAATTCTCTTAATGTTTTCATATAGTTTTCTCATACATTCATTTTCTATAGAGACCAGTTATATTGTGAAAGTCCTGAGAAAAAAGAATTTTTAAGCGCCAGATTTCATTCAAATTTATTATTTAAGATTTTCTTACAATTTATATTTTCAGTAAAAATTCTCTCAAAATGGCCATTTATTCTGTTTTTATTTAATTTTTTGCCCCGTTTTGCTCTTAATCTGTTGATATTTTGTGAGTGAAGGCCCAAATCATGATTATAGCGGATCTCTAGGGGTAGCATCATTCATCAGCTTTGATAAAATTTATCTGATTGATCTTTCTTTTTGGGGATTTCAACCTGCTTTTTTTATTTATAGCGTTTGGGCTATTGTTTATAATGAACAATAGCATGTTCATGCTGAAAACTTTAATGTGTGATTTATAACTCTGGACTTTTGAAATGCAAAACCAATGGTACATTGCCAGAGATGGCAAGCAATATGGCCCCGTCACAGATGCTGATCTCACGCAACTTGTGCAAAAACGAGAGTTGCTTGATGGTGATTTTTTGTGGCGGCAAGGGTTTGACAATTGGTTGCCTGTTGCTCAAGTTCCTGAAGTGCGGGATTTAGAACAGAAATTAAATCCTTCTCAAGCACCTCAACCGCAAAGTTTTCAACCTGTTCAGCTCAATGAGCAACAAGATGATAATGCAGCTTTCACGCAGTCTCATACTTCTTCATTAGAGAGTGCTGGATTAGATAGTGCTGGCTTTAATGACCAGCAGAAAAATGGCCAAGACGCACAAGGTTCTGTCACGCAACAGAATGAAAATATAGAGAGATCAATTTCTCAAATTTCGACTGAAACTGATTTGACGAATAAATCCTTATCTAATGCAGCTAACCAATATCCTGCTTTGCACGAAAGTGAAACCAATCAATTTGAACAACAACAAGATGTTCAAGACCTCATTGAAGAGGAAGATGAAGGCTTTCAAAAGGCGTCTCAGACTTCTTTTGATAATACTGCAGATCAACAAGCTATTCACCAAAATGACTTTCAGCAAAATGCTCTTGGAGGTGCTTCAGCCAAAACGAGCTTTGAGGTGGATAACTCCGCTTCTATAAATACTCAGCCTGAGGGACAATCTTTTGGTATGTCGACAAGAGATTTGTCGTCTCAATTTCAAGCTAACTCTCAACTCACTTCTCAGCATCCTGGCCAAACTCACCTCAGTGCTGACCAGGCACCTAACATGCAGGCTACAAAAACTAAGAAGGATAAATCTGGTTTTTCATGGCCACTTGGGATTGGAATTGGTGTTGCGGCTCTCTTTATCATTGCCATCATCGGCACATTTGCCCTTCCATATATTGTTCCACCAGAGACTATTAAAAGACAAATTTCCACCGCCTTGAAAGAGAAGACCGGGCGTGATGTGACATTTAAAGGAAAAATTGCTTATCGCTTTTTCCCAAGCTTTGGTATTGATTTAAACAATATCATCATACACAACCCTGCTGAAATTAAGGGCCCTAACTTTTTACAGCTTGGTCGTTTGCAAGCCGATTTGAAAATTCTACCGCTTTTAAGCAAACGTGTTGAAATTGGGCGTATTGTGATGCATCGCCCCGAAGTGGCTTTGATTAAGGACAGTTCTGGCCGTGTGAATTATGAGTTTAAAACTGCTGGTGTTTCAGCTGAAAATTTCAAAGCTGCTTTTTTAAACGCATTGGGTGTGAAACATTTTGGTTCTTCTTCTAAGAAGCAAACAAAAGGGTTCAAAGTTGCCCAGGCAGAAATAGAAACACTTGATACAAGCGATATTATTGCGCGCACGCTTGAAAAGCTTGAACAAGAAGAAGCTGAAGCGAAAGACCAAACACCAGACAGCCAAGACACTTCTGATGCGGACGATGCTAAGGGCCCAACTGTAAATGAGGGTGAGCTAGCTGATGTTAAAAAAGCTGGCCTTAATACTGATATCATCATTGGTAAAATTGAGGTCGTTAACGGCGCTGTTAAACTCATTGATCAAAAAGAAAATTCTGAAACGCTGATCAATGCCATTAATCTTGCTGTACAAGCACCGGACCTTGCACAAGACGTTACAGCCAAGGGCACGCTTCGTTATTTAGAAGACCGGATTAATTTATCTGCTAATTTATCAACCCTTGGGCCTTTGCTTAATGGGGAAGCTGTTGACACTGACCTTACGATGAATTCTGACCGGTTTGAGGGTAAATTTAATGGCAAGGTTCGTTTTGGCTCGACAATTGAGTTCCAAGGCGAGACAGATGTTCAAACATATTCTTTGCAAAATCTACTTAGCTGGCTTGGTGTTGACGTACCAAAACAAGGGTATGGCGGTGCTTACATTCGCGGTAAATTATCTGGCACACCGGAAGTTTTCCAACTTGGTAACACGACGATAAAAGTCGATAATAATGTGCTTATTGGTGCGCTGCGTTTGCGCCCTAACGGTGCTCGACCAAAGATCGAAGCGCAACTTCGCACAGATTTATTAGACCTTTCTCCTTACATGCAACAACATGCTTCTATAGAGCACAAAATGATTGATGGTGTTGCTGGCCCGCGCAAAACATCTGTTGCGGCTTGGAAATCTGACAAAATAGATGTGAGCTTTTTGAACAAATTTGACGCGCTTATGCAGCTTTCTGCTAGCCGGCTTATTTTTCAAAAACACAGACTTGAAAAAGCTCAAATTGGTTTGAAAGTAAATGCCGGTTTGATGACAGCCCAACTGCCAAAATTTTCTCTATATGGGGGGACGGGTTCTTTAGCTCTTAGCCTTAATGGAGCTAAGGCGCGCCCAACTCTTAAAGGCCGCATTGGCTTGAAGAAAATTCAGATCCAGCCACTTTTGAAAAACACAGCTGACTTACCTTGGCTTTCAGGGGTTGGTGATGTTGACCTTAATATCGTTAGCTCTGGCAATACTGAGCAACAACTTATTTCTGCACTAAATGGAACAGGCAAGATTGCTCTTGCCGATGGTGCCATTGAGGGTGTTAACATTCCAGGCATGATCCGCAATGTCCAGTCTGGTAAGTTACTTGAGCCATTTTCTAAACCGAAAGAAAAAACTGATTTTAGTGACTTGCAAGCCAGCTTTGTGATCAATCGCGGTGTTGTTGAAAATAAAGACCTCCTTTTAAAGGGGCCTCTCTTGCGCATGACAGGCAAGGGCATTTTAAACTTGCCTGCTGAGCAAATTGATTATGGCTTACAGCCAAAACTTGTGAACTCTCTTGCTGGCCAAGGTGGTAACGCTGCTCTTGCGGGCATTAACATTCCTATTCGTGTTAAAGGGCCGATGGCAAACCCTAAGTTTATTCCTGATGCGAAAGGTTTGCTTGAAAATAATGGCGAGGCCATTAACAACACTGTTAAGTCTGTTAAGAAAGCGGTGAAAAATTTGAAGAAGAAGAAAATTTCCAGCGAGGAAATGAAAGGTCTTCTTAATGGCTTAATCGACGGCAACCAAGACAGCGGCAAGTTGCTTGACGGGATTTTGCAGTAATTTATTTCACGCGCTATTCGACCGCTAAGGCGGTCGGCACTCCAATGGGGCGGTGCTAGGCACCGGGCTACGCCATGTCCCTCAGCCCGAAGTGGACTGAGCTTGTTTTGGTTTCTCTCACGGCTATTCCTCACTTCGTTCGGGCCTACGAGGTGCGGTGCTAGACACCGGGCTACGCCATATCCCTCAGCCCGAAGTGGACTGAGCTCCTTCATCGTGTTTTTAGATTGAGATGGTTACGTGCAATTAACATTTGGAGGGAACTCCAAATCATTATTTAATGGTAAAACCATTCTAAATTTGATAAAGCACAGCTTTTACTCATTTGAGCGTTTCATTTTCCAAAACTGGTAACTACTTTCGTCTGAAACGCATTAAAGGACTGTTTTTATGGCTGCACGTGCGCCTAAGGTTGGGTTTGTTAGTTTGGGGTGTCCGAAGGCTTTGGTTGATTCTGAGCGGATTTTGACCAAGCTTCGCTCTAACGGTTATGAAGTTTCTCCTTCTTATGATGGGGCTGATGTGGTGGTTGTGAACACTTGCGGCTTTATTGACAGCGCGCGTGATGAAAGCTTTGGGGCCATCACCGAGGCGATGAATGAAAATGGCAAGGTGATTGTGACCGGTTGTTTGGCTGGTGAGGCCGACACCATTAAAGACCTTCACCCCAACATTCTTGCCATCACCGGGCCACAGCAATATGAAAATGTGGTTAGTGAAGTTCAAAATGCTGTGCCTATTCAGGCGAACCCGCATTTAGATTTGGTGCCTGAAGAGGGCATCAAACTCACCCCTCGGCATTATTCTTATTTGAAAATTTCTGAAGGGTGCAATCATAAGTGCCAGTTTTGCATTATCCCCTCTATTCGCGGGCCACTTGCTAGTCGGCCTATTCATAAAGTTCTGCGCGAAGCGGAGCGTTTGGTTGAAGCGGGTTGCCAGGAACTTCTTGTTATCGCGCAAGATACAAGTGCCTATGGGCTAGACCTTAAATATAAAGAAGAGACTTGGAAGGGCGAGGCAATTTCCACGCGCTTCTTTGAGCTTTGCAAAGGGCTTGGTGACCTTGGTGTGTGGAACCGCCTTCATTATGTCTACCCTTATCCGCATGTTGATGAAGTGATCCCTTTTATGGCCGAGGGTAAAATCTTGCCTTATCTGGACATTCCTCTTCAACATGCCAGCCCTTCCGTTTTGAAAAATATGAGACGCCCGGCTTTTCAGGAAAAGACACTTGATCGATTAGCTACTTGGCGCGATATCTGCCCGGATATTGCTGTGCGCTCAACTTTTATCGTTGGCTTTCCTGGCGAAACTGAAGAAGATTTTGAGATCTTGCTTGATTGGCTTGATCGGGCTGAGCTTAACCGCGTTGGTTGCTTTAAATATGAAAATGTTGAAGGCGCGCGTTCAAACTCTCTTGATAATCATGTGCCAGAGGAAGTCAAAGAAGAGCGCTGGCATCGCTTTATGGCAAAAGCGCAAGAGGTAAGCACGCGTGTGCTTGCTCGCCGTGTTGGCCGTGAGATTGATGTTGTTGTTGATGAAGTTGACGAAGAAGGGGCGATTGGCCGCTCGCAATGGGACGCGCCTGAGATTGATGGATGTGTCTTCTTAAATGGTGAAACAGAGCTTGCCCCTGGTGACCGGGTGAAAGTGAAAATTACGAACTCAGATGAATATGATCTTTGGGGTGAATTGATTCATTAAGGCCTTTCTTATACCTCAACGCTTTTATGTCTGTTATGGTCAACTCAAATTAATAAAATTCGATGAGACGATATGACAAAGAAGCGCTTGTTTTTTCTTTTGTTAAATCTTGGACATTTTCTCGATCATTTGTTCATGTTAATTTTTGCGACTGTAGCCGCCCTAGCGCTTCATAAAGAGTGGGGCGTTAGCTATGGCGATCTCTTACATTTTGCAACACCTGGTTTTATTGCTTTTGGCATTTTTTCGCTGCCTGCAGGTTGGCTTGGAGACAAGTGGTGCCGTGATGGAATGATGGTTGTTTTTTTCATTAGTATTGGTCTTGCCTCGGTTGCAACATCATATGCCGCCTCTCCTTTTGAAGTCGGGCTTGGGCTTTTTATCATTGGGACCTTTGCTGCTATTTATCACCCTATTGGACTTGCCCTTGTTTCTATTCATTGGAAAAACACAGGAATGCGTTTAGCGGCGAATGGAGTATGGGGGAATATGGGAGTTGGGTGCGCTGCACTTTTAACTGGCTATTTGATTGACACGACCGGTTGGCGCATGGCCTTTTTTATTCCTGGTTGTTTTTCTGTTTTTTGTGGGATTGTTTATTTTTTTCTTAGACGCCAGTCGATCTCTTCTTCACTCTCTATCAAAGATAATAAATCAGATGGATCAGAAAATAGCAAAACATCCATAAGTGAGTTGATAAAACAACCCTTGCTGGTGCGCATAATTACAATTGTTTTTGTAACCACAATCGTTACCAGCATCTTGTTTCAATCAACATCTTTTGCGCTTCCTAAGATTTTTGATGAACGCATGCAAACTCTTGCTCAAAACTCTCTCAATTGGTTTCAACTTAATCAGCTAATCGGTCAAGTCGATGTTGCTACAATGATTGGCGTGCTTGCCTTTATCGTTTTTACCATCGCTTCTTTTGGTCAACTGATTGTTGGTTATTTTCTTGATAGCTATGGACCGCGTGCCGTCTATATGTTTTTTAGCTGCACTTCAGCTTATCTGTTTTGCTCTTATGCCTGGCCTTCATGATGAATGGGCATTGCTTGTTGCACTTGGATTTATGCTAGGAGCGTTTGGGCAAATCCCGATTAATGATTTTATCCTGAGTAAGATTGTTACCGCTAAATATCGTGCCAGCTTTTATGGAGTACGGTTTGTGATTGGATTTACAGCTCTTGCAGCTACTCTTCCTTTTATATCAGCGGTGTATGAAACTTCTGGTTTTGACACCCTCTTTCGGATTTTAGCTGGCTTTGCGATAATTACTCTAATTGCTTTCTATCTATTTCCGAAAAAGCTGCCAGCTGTTCCGCTTAAATAGAAGATTAAGGCTTTGCAGTTGGGTCATCCTTTGTGCTCTCTATCAGTTCACCGAGTTTATCGTCTGTTTCTTCTGCCTTGGCCACAGCTTTTCTTACTGGCAGTTCAATGCCTTCATTAAGCTCACGCGCTTTTAAGAGCGGTGGGTTGTCTGCCTTTAAAACGGCGCGGCAGGCTTTTGGCATCCAATTGAGGTCTTTCACTCTTGGTTTTTTAGGTGGGCCTTTTGGTTTCTTCTTGGGCTTAACGGGTCGCGTTAAAAGTTTGAACCAATAATCAAGAGGTTTGCCACAGCCGTCTCCTGCTGGGGTTCCTCCTTGAGCTTTACAAGAGGGTTCTGTGCATTTCAGGCGAATGTGCATGTGATAATGGTGCCCCCACCACGGGCGCACTTTTCTAAGCCAACCGCGATCATCACCAGCTGCTTCACACAATGCTTTTTTAATCGCCGGGTGCACCAACACTCTTTGAACAGCCTTGAACTCTGTTGCTCTTTTAATCACCTTTACATGATTTTCAGTCCAGACAGCCGGGTTCACTTTAAGGCCGGTTCTATCTAACATAGAAACAGCTGAAATTTCTTCACGCTCTTTGTAGGTCAATCTTTTATCTGGCATTTCATTAAGCCAGATGTCTGCGTCCAATCCCATTTGATGACTTCTGTGACCAGAGAGCATGGGGCCACCACGGGGTTGAGACAGATCACCCACCAAGATGCCTTTCCAGCCATCTTCTTCTTTTACTTTTTTGGCAAAGTCTTCGATAAATTTAATAAGGACAGGATGCCCCCAATTTCTATTTCTGGACAAGCGCATAGCTTGCCATGCATCACCATTTACTGCCAGCGGTTGACCGCCTGACAAACACCCTCTTGTATAATACCCAATCGCTTTTGCTTTTAAATCCGCTCCTTTTAAAACAAAGCCAAATAATTTTTTGGCAGGGATTGGTTTTGCTTTTTCTTCTTCTTTTTTTTCTATAGTTTTTTTGGGTGCTGGCGTTTTTTTAGCGGGCTCTGCCCACGCAAAAGAGGTCATAGCTAAGCTTATGAAAATCATACCAATCATGCGGATTGTCATTGGTTTCACTCCCCTTTGAAAAACATGCAGCCTGTTCGTCTCTTGGTTTATTATCAACTGGGTCTCGAGACTTAGACTGTTAGATCTAGCAAATTTTGAAAAACCGTGCTATAGTTTTAACTCTTAATCGGTGGGGCGCCTCGTTTCGCACATCATTATTTTTAAGCATTGAACAGTAGGCGCCCACCTTTCTTTTTTATGCTTTTTCTCTCTCTCTCACGGCTATTCTGCTGCTGAAGCAGCAGGCCTACGAGGTGCGGCGCTTACGCCGGGCTACGCTGGCGCTTCGCCATGTCCTGACGCTTTTTTGTCCTTCAGTTGCCCACCAGCAACCGGAATATAGCGTCACTCCTTTTTCGTATCGAAAGGTCTTCTTTCTCTCTCGGCTATTAATTTTTAGTTGCGCTTCAAGTTGCCCACTCTTTTAGTGTACCTTCAGATGCCCACTACGCATCCGGCACAAGCAACCGGAATAGGGGGTCACTCCCTTTTCGTATCGATTGCAACCGCTTCATTAACATCACTATGAATAGATCTAGCTTTTAGAGTTTCTCTTTCTCTTCTCTCACCTTTATATCGCTTAGGATTTTGTCAATGAGAAGGCATGTTCGTTTGTGAAGGTCTGAGCCTTTTGTGTAATCAGCTTCAGCATAGAAATCGACGCGGCCAACAGAGAATAATTCTTTACAAATTTTGGCTGATTTCGCTTTTGGATAAACCGCCATGGCAAAACCTTTATTTTGTCTGGTCACCGCCATTGAGGGGACATCTGTTTCGCCATCTCCGAAATAAATCATTTGAGAAAAAGGAATGGGACGATCTTGTTCTGGCATATGAGAATTGATGGATTTATTGACGTCTTCTACACCCTTGTTAATCCGAAAAAGATATTGGGTTTTTGATGTATCTGAGATCACGCGTTTTGGATATGGCAGCTCATAGGCATCAAAGAAATATTCAGAGGCAAAGACATTATGAAAGCGTTTGTATATTTTTGTGCCTTCGATGATTTCTTTTAACCCAGAAGAAATAAGATAGTGGCGCACATTCACAGCACCGCCAGATTGTTTTTTGACGTAACCTTCAATCAGATCAAACCACTTTTCAACGCCAGGGCAAAACTCAACATCCTTCCCCTGGCTCACTAAATCATCTCTTAAAATATGAACGCCTTTTTCTTTCGCCTTTTTATACATCAAATGCATGTAGGTGATGAGAGGCTCGGCTTCGCGCTCGATGGAGAGTTTTGCAACTTCTTTCCAGAATTTTGAAGCCGGCATACCTATTTTAGGCAAGAAGGCATATTCCTGCATGTTCTTTGGACTTAGGGTGCCATCAAAATCATAAATGAGGGCGATTGTATTTTTACTCTCTGATGGTTTCACATTGGATTTTTTCACTGTAGCCGGTTTTCTTGAACGGGGGCTTCGTTTTGTTTTTGTGTTTTTTTCCATTCTTAAAAACCTTCTCTTCGTTGTTATTATTTAAAACCATCTAAATAATACTAGATTTTATTTTTTACATGTTCATAATAAACCAACAATATTACTACACATGTTCAATCATTGCTTTGGTGTTTTCATGTATAAATTAGTTTTTATTTCTTGTTTTTATATGGTTTTATTTGGCCAATTAAGTGGCTGTGCAACACTTAGCAAAGATCAATGTACGGTAGGTGACTGGCGCGCCATTGGCAAGACCGATGGAGAATATGGTCGCTCTTTAGACTATTTTGAAAAACACAAATCTGCCTGCAAAGAACATAAGATCAAAGCCAATACTGCTCTTTACAACAAAGGCCGTACTGAGGGGCTTAAAT
Organism: Hyphomicrobiales bacterium; assembly: GCA_965230545.1. GTDB lineage: Bacteria > Pseudomonadota > Alphaproteobacteria > Rhizobiales > HXMU1428-3 > HXMU1428-3. The sequence goes on from CBDDLE010000003.1 coordinate 357,206, forward strand.
CTTATTGCAAAATTCAGCATCAAATTAATCTCGGACTGCAGGGCATAAAATATAACCCGGTTTGCAAGGGTGCCATTGTGCCCATTCTCATTGAAGCCAATCAATCTGGTTTACAAGTTTTAAAGGTACAGAATGATTTGGCAAATACGGAAAGCCAAATCAGTGATGTTCGCACACTATTGCGGTCTAAAAATATAAAAGCTGCTGAACAGGAGCGGTTAGAGGCTGAGGAAAGCCGGTTGCTTGACCAACAAGACCGGTTACGCAATGAACTTCAGCGGTTGAAAACTGAAGGGGCGAAAACGCTTAGTCGTAAAGCCAAGGCGTTTTATAAACAAAGCTAGAGTCTAACCCACTTTATAAATTTCGCCCTCTTCAATCTTATGAATTGTAACCTTGAAAATCATTAAATTGGCTTCTTGGATATGCCTTTAAAATCATGGCCCGATTATCAACAGATCTTTCCTTGCTGACGGTTGGTTTTTATGTTGCTCCATGATTAGTTAGCTTCAGAAAAACCAAGATTGGCTTGGTTGTTTTTAATTAACCTAGGATGTGAGTTGTGAAGTTTAAGTTCTTTAGTTTTATGTTTATTTTTGCATTGCTTTTTAGCATTCATAGCACTGTTTTTTCTCCACTAGCCCATGCTGCGAACATTGTTGCTAAAGTTGATGTTTCTCAACAGGTGATGCGGGTTTATGTGAACGGGAAGCGTTATTACACATGGCGTGTTTCAACCGGTCGCCGCGGGTATCATACGCCGCGTGGATCTTACCGTCCGACTTTTATGAAGCGGATGCATTATTCCAGCAAATATAATAATTCGCCGATGCCTTGGTCTATCTTTTTCAAGGGTGGGTATGCCATTCATGGCACCAATTATATCAAGCGCCTTGGCCGGCCAGCGTCGCATGGTTGCATACGCCTACACCCAGCTGCAGCGCGAGAACTTTATCGTTTGGTTAACCGCAACCGTAGTCGCACACGTATTGTGATTAAGAATTAACGGATGATTTCGCTGGTGCTACATGCACCAGCGAAAGGCTCGTTTTAATTCTTGCACCGCGTTTTTTTCAAACCACCTGCCATGGGCAATGATGATTTTTTCTGGCTGCCAATTGATCATTTGCTCGACCGCTTTTCTTAGCTTTTTATGATTGCCCAAAAATGTGAAACGCATGTCAATTGGTGCTTTGCCATCTGGGTCGATGATACCGGCGAACTTTCCTAAAATGTAAAACCACAATGGGATTTTATGCCGCTCAAAATTTTCGATTAAGTCGGTAAGTATGAGTGTTTTGCTTTTTTTATGAAAAAACACAACTTCTTGATGGGCTTTGCTTCCCCTCGCAATCAGCTGATCTATTTCATTTTCCCAAAGAGGGTCGGCATCTTCTTGCAAATCTCGATCAAATGAAATGTCCACTTTATATTGTTTGGCTCGCTCTCTCACTTTAGGAGACGCCCAGGCCACTGTGCCTTCAAATGCTTCTACCCATTCAGGAATATAGGCATAGTGGATCCAGTTTGGGGAAACCAGGTGTTTCACTGTTCCTAATTTTTCAATCTGTTCTTTTAACCCCTGGGTCAAGGCAATAGGAGAGTGGCAGAATAAGTCCCCATTTTCTAACCTGATGATTGTCATTCGCGTGGTGAAAGGCGCACCGTAAAAACTTATAACTTCTCCATCAACAATCCAGATATCTTCGCCGATAGGTTTTAGTTCATTGATGGGACTGTATAAATTGGTCATTTTAGTGCTCCTTCAGGTTGTCCACTAGCAACCGTCGCAAGTGCTCCTTCAGGTTGCCCACTTTTCTTTGCTTCAGATGCCCACAAGACATCCGCAAATCAACCGTCGCTATTTGCCTCAGCCAGATCTAATCAGATACTCAAATACATCTGGCTGAGGCTATACGGCTTTTTTATGATCGGATTTACGAAGTTAGTAATAGTATGGCTTAATCAAGCTTATAGTTTTCAATGCTACATAGTATTTACACTAATGTTTGCTTAAAGAACCTAACCACTGAAGGTAAACTGATCTAATGACAGAAGATGACTTTTGGAGCGATCTGGAATTTCAGATTTGCCGAGAATTAAGAGGTATGGAAGATGAAGTACTTAGCAACATGTGGTGTGATGGCTTAAGCAGGGACTTCATTCAAACACTAAATAGTACAAACAATATCGAAGGAACCATATGGATAGGCAGGGATGGACAGACCGAGATGCGATTCACAATGAGCTTGCCAAGAAATGTTTCAACAATAAAAGATATCAACTGGAGCCAGCTTCTCCCCTCTGAAGAAATGACAGAGTGGCTTGCTATAGATGTTAAAAGTAAGCTTGTCACAATAGATTTATTTAATGCGAAACATATCGAAGAGTAGTCGAGATGTCTAAATTATATAGAGGGCTAAGCTCTTTCTTCGTATGAATGGATTTATGCTTTTTCGTGTCATCTGCTACTTAAGAGAGTGCTGCTAATCTGTTTCTTGGTATGCAGAAGCGGAAACAACCATTTCCGCATGAATAAATTCAGTCGTAAAAAAAGCTGATGTTTTTGACACCAGCTTTTATAAAAGAATTTAATTATCATCCATCTTCAAGGCTTGGATGAAGGCGTCTTGGGGGATTTCTACTTTGCCGAATTGGCGCATTTTCTTCTTACCCGCCTTTTGCTTGTCGAGCAATTTACGCTTCCGAGAGATATCACCGCCGTAACATTTCGCTGTTACATCTTTGCGCATTGCTGCAATTGTTTCGCGCGCGATCACCTTGCCGCCGATGGCTGCTTGAATTGGCACCTTGAAGAGATGGCGCGGAATGAGTTCTTTGAGCTTCTCGCACATGCCGCGGCCTCTTGCTTCCGCTCTGTCGCGGTGCACCATCATGGAAAGCGCGTCCACAGGTTCAGCGTTTACAAGCACAGACATTTTCACCAGATTGCCTTCTTCATAGCCAAGCACTTGATAGTCAAATGAGGCATAGCCTTTGGAAACTGATTTCAAGCGGTCGTAGAAGTCAAACACGACTTCTGACATTGGTAGTTCATAAACCACCATGGCTCTTGTGCCAGCGTAAGTCAGCTCAGTTTGGCGGCCGCGTCTGTCTTCACAGAGTTTTAATACGGCGCCTAGATATTCATCTGGCACTAAGATCGTTGCTGTGATCCATGGTTCTTCAATATGATCAATTTTCATGACGTCTGGCATGTCAGCGGGGTTATGCATTTTTATCAACTCGCCATCAGTTTGATGGATGTGATAAATCACCGACGGTGCTGTTGTGATAAGATCAATATTAAACTCACGCTCCAAGCGCTCGCGGATGATCTCTAAGTGCAACAGGCCTAAGAAACCGCAGCGGAAACCAAAGCCCAGCGCTGCTGATGTTTCCATTTCAAATTCAAAGCTCGCATCGTTAAGACGTAGTTTGCCCATGGCATCGCGCAAATTTTCAAATTCAGAACTATCAACAGGGAAGAGGCCGCAAAACACAACCGGTTGTGCTGGTTGGTAACCAGGCAAGGCTTCAACGCAAGGTTTCTTCTCGTCTGTCACCGTGTCACCAACGCGGGTGTCAGCCACTTGCTTGATAGCAGCGGTGAAAAAGCCCATTTCGCCGGGACCAAGTTCGTCTGTTAGATCTTGTTTTGGGCGGAACACACCGACACGGTCCACAAGGTAGCTCGCGTCTGTTGCGATGAGTTTAATTTTCTGCCCTTTTTTCAAAGTGCCATCTATGACGCGAACAAGCACGACAACGCCAAGGTAAGCGTCATACCAACTGTCGACCAGCATGGCTTTTAAAGGAGCGTCAAGCTCGCCTTCGGGGCACGGGAGTTTTTCAACGATGGCTTCGAGCACATCTTCAGTTCCCAAACCTGATTTGGCCGAAATCTCAACGGCTTCAGACGCATCTAGTCCGATAACATCTTCGATTTGAGTTTTAACGCGCTCTGGCTCAGCAGCGGGTAAGTCAATTTTATTCAAGACCGGTACGATCTCGTGATCATTTTCAATGGCTTTATAAACATTGGCCAGAGTTTGAGCCTCAACACCTTGAGAGGCATCAACCACCAAAAGTGAGCCTTCGACCGCTGACAAAGAGCGGGAGACTTCATAGGCGAAATCAACATGGCCTGGGGTGTCTATGAGGTTAAGCTGATAGGTTTCACCATCATTGGCTTTATAATCCAGGCGCACAGTTTGCGCTTTAATGGTAATGCCGCGCTCTTTCTCAATCTCCATGTTATCAAGGACTTGTTCTTGCATTTCGCGCTCGGACAAGCCGCCACATACCTGGATGAGGCGATCGGCTAAAGTTGATTTGCCATGATCAATATGGGCAACGATTGAAAAGTTGCGGATGTTTTTTAAAGGTGTTGGTGATTTTTTCTCTGTCATGCCGCGAGAAATATCACCCTTTTTTGTTATCGCCAAGAGTTTGATGCGAGAAGGGGGCGTTTTTTGTCGGTTTATTGAATTATTTTCAAGAAAAGCGCTAGAAATCTAATTTTATCACCTCTGGCTAGCTTGTTGCTTTGCCTGGTTCATCAATTGTTTTGGTTTCAATTTCTTCTTTGTCTTCTTGTGATGGAGCCCAATTAACGCGTTTATAGTCAAAGCCATACTCAATGGTGGGTTTGACAACGGCAAAGTAGGGGGAAATGTCAAAATCTCGCGGGGCAAACAGGCTGTGATGACGAATATGAAGGATTTCCCTGATACTATAAACACTTGTTGACCTTTTTTCTCCTTTCACGCGTTCAATACGCGGGAGAATTGGGTATTGCACCTTTTGAAAGGCTTGGGCGATGAGAGTTGAGCAAATGGCTCTTGTTGGCTCGCCTGACCCTAATTGTAGCATTCGCCGGCGCCATCTCACCGGGATTGGCGGGGTTGGTAAGAGGTATCTGGCTAAGTCGAGAATATTTCTCGTGTCATATTTGATGCCTAATTTATCTATCATGAAATTAATGACAGTGGCGCGGTCTTCTGGCGTTAGGTTAACGGGGCGACAAATGCGGGTGTTATAGCTTTCATATTTCGAGAGAGGCACGGCGATGCAGCCAAGGCCTAATTCGACTTCAATTAAGCAAAGTTGCCCTTCTTTGAATTTGGGGTCGATTGCTGTTGTAACTGGTTCTTCTTTTTTATAGCCATTTCCATTATAAAGTGCTTCTCCTACATATATGGCTGCATGTGACCAGGTTGATTGGGTGAGATATTTAATCGCGGATGAGATTTTTTGATTTCCCTCAACGAGTAAAATATCTCCTGGTTGTAAAATTCTTGCAAGGGTATCTGGATCAGATGGGGTAAAGGGTTCGTAGCCACTTGAAGTGGTCTCTAATCGGGCTGCAATCCAATCACTTAACGGGTCCAAAAATCTATTCACAATTGCCATTAATGTGTTCCTGTACACGTTCTATTATTGTTCAAAGAAAAGCTTTTGTTTTTCAACTATAGAGCCTCTTTTTATATGTAGGATAGAATTATTGAAAAATCATTGTTTGTCATATGAACCTTGATCATTTCTAGTTTATTTCTATATTGTTTAGAATAATTCTAAATAATGCAGATGTTAACTAAATTATGAATTAGGATAGGCAAACTGGTCTGCAGACTAAGAGTTTACCCAGAATTCATCGGAGGCTTCCATGAAACAATTTAAAGATTTAAGCGAAAAAGAGATTTTAGCTCTTGCGATTTCTATGGAAGAGGAACATGGGCGCATATATCTGACCTATGCTGATGGATTGAGTGAAGACTTTCCGGGATCTGCCAAGATTTTTGAGGAATTAGCAGCAGAAGAAAATGAACACAGGCGGATGCTTCTTGATTTATTTGAAGAAAAATTTGGCACGACCATTCCCCTTATTCGCTCGACAGATGTGAAAGGCTTTATCAAACACAAACCCATTTGGCTGGCAACGCCGCTTCGGTTAGAGGCTGTTCGAGAGCAAGCAGAGCAGATCGAATTTGAAACGCGCAAATTTTATGAAAATGCTTTAGAGCGCACAAGTGACACGGCTATTCGAAAACTGCTTGGAGATTTAGCTGTTGTTGAACGTGAGCATCAAAGCTTAGCTGAACGTTTGGGTAAAACTTATCTCGATGAAGAAACGCAGATTAGTGAAGAGGAAAAGGCGCGGCGGTTCTTTGTTTTGCAATATGTGCAACCTGGCCTGGCTGGCTTGATGGATGGCTCGGTTTCTACTCTAGCCCCTGTTTTTGCAGCAGCATTTGCAACGCAGAGCACGTGGGAGACTTTTTTGGTTGGCGCTGCTGCTTCTGTTGGTGCGGGCATCTCAATGGGCTTTACCGAGGCGTTGTCTGATGATGGGATTATTTCTGGGCGGGGAAGCCCGGTTATTCGAGGCTGGGTTACGGGCATTATGACAGCCGTTGGCGGGCTTGGACACACGCTTCCTTATCTTATCCCTGATTTTTACTGGGCGACTACGATTGCCATTCTTGTTGTGCTTATTGAACTTTGGGTGATTGCCTGGATACGAGCGAAATATATGGACACGAAATTTTTGCGCGCTGCGTTTGAAGTTGTGGTAGGGGGGCTAATTGTGTTTGCGGCCGGGATATTGATTGGGAGTGCTTAACTCTTTTTTGCTTTTTAGAAAATTGGTTTTCAAAAAACGAAATAAATTAATTTTATTTATTTATTACTTTTCTAACAAGGAAATCTAAAGACAGAAGCAAAAATGCGGTTATTACAAAGTCAGATAATTCTAATGGTACGACAGGGTAAGATGGATAACTATCTTGATATATCATTGATTTTAATATGAGTATGAAGGCCAATAAAAACCCACCTATCAAGGGGAGATAAAAAAGGTACCATAATGCTTCTAAACAGAATGCGATTAATTTTTTCAAAACCTATTCCTATTTTCTGCGCACCTCAGTACTTGATGATTAAAAATAAATTAAAAATTCAAACTATCAACTGCTCTTCACGAAATTATTCCTCTTTTATGTAAGGTAAACTTGACATTAATCTATGTAAGGTATACCTTACACTTAATATGAATTCGAAATTTTGTGATTTGGGAGAAAATCTGAATGCGTACTTCTGCAATGAAAAATTATCTTATACGTATGGCGTTGATTATGACTTGCTATATGGTCACACTTTTTACTGTGAAATATTTGGACCAGTCTTATGATTTTAGCCAACCGGTGCGGATAGCTTTAGCGATTTTGCCAGTATTGCCAGCTCTTGTAATGCTTTGGGTTTTTCTATCTTTTTTTCGAGCCCAAGATGAATTGATGCAAAGAATTATGAATGAGACGACCATTATCTCAGCTGGCATTGTGGGTGTGGCCACATTTATGCTTGGATTTTTACATGATGTAATCCCGCTTCCTGGCAACCCTTTAATTTTTGTTTTTCCGGCTATGATTGCTGTTTATGGGGTGGTTCAATGGTTTGTTATTTATAGATATTACTCATGAAAAATAAAATCAAAGATCTTCGATCAGACCACAAATTAAGCCAAGCTGATTTGGGTCTGAAAGTAGGAGTATCGCGTCAGGCTATTAATGCGATTGAAACAGAAAAGCATGTTCCCTCTCTTACTCTTGCTTTTAAAATAGCTGATGTTTTTGGCTTGCAAATCGAAGAGGTCTTCTTTCCTGAAAGGGGGTGAGTTTCATAGATTTTCATAATGTGCCGTTTCAAAGAAAACTCTCAGCTTTACGCCCCATTTCTGCCTCACTGGCATCATAACCACTTCATAATTATGAAATTTTTGGTTTGATGGGATTGAATAAATGGCTGAACCCGCTGAAACTTCTGCTTTACCCTTGCCGGCTCCGTGGCGGTTATTTTTTTATTCCGACCCTTCAATTGAAACGTCTGGCAACTTCTATCAGGCATTAAGCCAAGCTTATTTATCGCGTCACAAAACTCAACTTTCTAATGACCATTGTCACCAATGGGAGGCCTCACAATCTGATAGCAGAATTCAGTTGAGCCTTGAGGGTGACAAAGAGCTTCATGCCAATTATCAGATCATCGGTTCTTTTGATGGTCGTACTTTTTTATGGGGCGATGAAAACCCTTCTTTGGCCGAGCATCTGGTTCAGGATGCTAAACAGCTCCGACAAAAACTTCGAGACAAAGGTTATGACCTTGCCTCAAGACCTAAGTTTCAAACCAGTGTGCGTGATAGTCTAGCGTTGCTTTCGTTAGCGGCTCAGGAGTTAGAGGCGCAATGTTGTTTTGCTGGCTCGAGTGGTAGAACACTTATTTTAATGACTTTAAGTGGCATTGAAAAAGGTTCGGGCAAAACAATTACAGAGCGTATTTTTAAAGCTAGCACGCCTAGTCCTTTTGAGTTTTTGCAAGAAGTTATCGATAAGCAAATTGCTGACCTGCAGCCAGATGATCAAGAGTTGGTCTCTGTTGAAACGAGCCTTGAAGAGGCTTTTCAAGCGCATAAAACTGAAGATTTTTCTAGCGTCTTAAAAATTATTACGTCTCTTAAAGAGCGTTTGGGCCCATCACTTAATGATATGGAACCGGCCGGCTGGCTATATTTATGTGAAGGCTCTGCTCTTCTGGCTTTGGGGCAGAGAGAAGAGGCCGTCACAGCTTTTGAAAATGCTGGCCGCACAATTCGTACCTTTGATAATACTGTTCGTATGCTTGGGTTATCTCGCTCAGTTAACTCCGATGAAGCACAGCTCTCAAATCTTTATGGGGCCTATATTCGAAATTCGGATCGATTTATGGAGATTGCAAGTGAAGCAGAGAAAGATAAAATTCGCTCAAAATTGGAGATGAGCTCTCATAGCCGCAATTCAGTTGGTGACACTCCTCAAGAGATTTGGAGAGCGGCATTAACGGCCTATAGAGAGCTTGAGAAAACTGCTTATGAACTCTCTCAAGAGATCTCTGAGTTTCGCAGTCAATCGGAAGTTTATTATGAGAAATATCGTATTTCCAGGCAGAGCAACGACAAAGCTTGGCGAGAGTTTTGCCTGGCTTGGATGACGCCTGGGCGCAATTCCATGTTGGGATCTTTCGCAAGCGAACCTAGTCATTGTCCTGATCTTGAAACAATCACTGAAATTAAAATGGTTGATGATTTAACTTGCTCTATTTTAACGGAACGAGATGGTCGTGGGCTTAAACAACTCCATCGCTACGAACTTTTAAAAACACAGACACCGCTTGCCTCACAACCGCGCTGGCTTTTGGATAAAGTTTGGTCCGTTTGGGAGAATGAAGAGATTTTGCTATTTGAGTAGGGAACTTTAAGAGACATTTTGAATGTTAATCGCAACGTCTCCGCTGCGATTAACCAGATCGTTTAGAAATAGTTATTGCTTCACAGCAGATTATTCAGAACCGCGCGGGCTACACTTTGCTTTTTTTGCAGCACATGGATTGCATTTTGCTTTTTTCGCAGCACATGGGTTGCACTTCGCCTTTTTAGCTGCACATGGATTACATGCACCTTTTTTGGCCGCGCATGGGTTACATTTTACTTTGATGATTGCGCTTTTTGGCTTCTCAACTGGGTCAAATTTACCGGCTTGAGCAGCTGTTGCAGTCATGCCAACTGCGAGTGGTAAAGCTGCTGCTGCAGATAAAAGTGATTTTGCTGATTTTCTCATAAATTATTCCTAACTAATTTGTCCCCATAAAATGGGAAGGATTAAAAAACGTCATACTCACTCAAAAAGCCGCAATATATTCAATATCTTAGCCTGTTCAGCGATGAATAACTAATGAGAGTATTCAGTTTATAATTATGAAAGACAACTTACGTTTGCTCACAAAACAATAACGATTTTGTGTATGGAAATTTGGATTTCCCAAGTGCTAAACCTTTTAACTTGCCACTCTAATTTTTCTCTTTTCCAGCTCTTCATCAATGGCAGAAATTTGCTCATCAATATCAATCTTTGTGATGGATGTGACTTCTAAATCTTCATCTTCAAATACATCTGTTTTTGGGTTTTCTTTTTGAAACTGTTTTATTTTTTCATCTCTTTCGATTAAGAGCTGTTCAATTTGAGGGCGAAACAATCTGAGCATTGCTGTTAGCCATTGATTGGTACCAAGACAAGGATAGACATGATCTATATTAAATTTATCTAGAAGCTTTATGGTGTCTTTTGCACTGTAAAATGTTTCACCTGTCACCCATCTGTTTGTTGTAAAGAGCTCAGTTGGCAGGCCTTGTGCATCCATAGAAATTGCTATCAAGTGACAAATTGCATCCTCTCCTAAGGGGAGCTCTTCTTCTCCTTCATAAGGATAAGGGGACATATCATCTGGGATGGCACCTGCTCTTATAAAGGTGTGAAAGTGACCATGCTCGCCACTTTCTGGTCTGTGAGCATGGTAATAATATTGAGAGGCCGTTTCTTCATCATAAACATCGCCTGGCGGGTAGTGGTCCATTTCATAAAATGTACCGTGGTGTTCGATAACTCGTTCAACGGTGTTGGTCTCGGCTTTGCCCAACAGCCTTAAGGTTTCAAGAACATCATCAGCGGCTTTGGACAGAATGAGTAATTCTTGCTCAGTTTTTTTTGAAAAATCTATTTGCATATTCATTTCATGTCTTGCCTTTTAAAGCTTATTTGGGGGCCAAGTTTGAGTTAAACCCCGGAGCGTTTTGTTTGGGAGAATTGTTAGCTTGAAGGCCTTGCCAAGTTTTATCTGCTGATTGAATAAAGCCTGGAATGTCTTTTTCCCAATAACCCGAGACAGCCTTGGTGATATTTAAATATAACTTACCATCAACAATGCGCCAGAAGTTTGGATTTGCCGGCACTTTTGCACCTTGTGCGACACCATATGCACAGTGGCCATCGTAAGCGGGTACATATTTAGACGGGTTTTTTAGGAATTCGTCTTTGTTGGCTTTCGATGAAAACGCCCATTTTGCGCCATTGAATTCTGCTGTTATTGATTTTTCCCCTGGAATGGCGGCTGGTTGAGCGGCGCCAACTTCATTTGGCTTTAAACTCCAATAGGCCACAACATCATATCCACTTGCTGCATAGCCGCTTTCATCAATAAATTGAGGGCCTGCCATTAAAGGTGTGTTTAAGAAAAGAATGAAGCTGAAGAGTGCTGTAAAAATGCTCTTTTTCATATTAGTGCCTTTTTGTTTGAGCTCATTTGCAGTCACTATATTTTATGTCTTTTTCAACTACACATAAACAATATGTGAAATGTCGTGAGGTCTATCTCAGCTCATTGCTTAATTTTATTTCACTAAAAAACCTCATCCCTTACCTATAAATGCCATGTTTTTTGGATCAAAATGAAAGCGATCAGTTTTGATATTTTATAAAATTGAACGATATTCAGAAATCTGAAGAATTTCTGGCTAACTTGGTCATCTTACATTCAGATTGAGCTGCACCACTCATCTCTGCCTTACCAACCTGAATAGGGCTTTGCCTTCATGACAGGTGATACAAAAAAGAGCATCACTTTATTTTAGCTACGATCTTGTTGTTTTGCTTTTGCGATTATGTTTTGCAGTTCCTGTCGCGCTTCTTCTGGATTGGTTATAGGGTCCTGGCAAGTTTCTAAAATTTTAGCAACGGCAATAACTTCACTCTTTGCTAATTCAAAATTCTCATCGAGACATGCTTCTTCGATATTCTTTCCTTTTAATTCTAATTTAGAAGCGAATTGTCTAGGGATCACCTTTTTTCGAGCATGAGCCATCAGGCTAAAGAGATGGTGTTGGCCACTTTCACAATCAGTTAAATCAAATTTGGCATTGGCCAGTTCTTCCAATGCTGTTTCCTCACCTTTTTTCCAATTTTTGACGTGCTGATGACGTTGATGGCGGCTTTCATGGTGAGATTTTACCATATCATTTAAAGGCTGATCTGGGGGAGTATAATCTGAAATGAATTTTTCTAGTCCTTCTAAAAGCTCTTTGAATTTCTCTTGCTTTCCAGCACTTAGTGCCCGCTGGCAGTCATTAACTAAAGAAGAGAAATCATCGGCAACTCTTGCATCCGCAACTATCCTTAAGTCATTTGCTTTCAACATAATCTCTTGAAGCGCTTCAAGACCTGTTGCATTTGGTGTGTTTTGTTTGGTCATAGAAAACCTTCTAACAGCCTATTTTCATCGCTTTTCTGCCATTGAACCTCCCCCATCAGTTAACAATATTGAATTTACCGATGGGGGAAAGTTGACTTAATCAAATTTCATTATTGAACCTTTTGTCGTTTTTTATCAATACTCTTAATAATAACATCAATTTCTTCTTTTGGCAGAGTTGGTTTGGAAGGAGTATAATTTTGGACAACCTTTGCCACTTTGGCCATTAATCGATCTGCTTTTTTAAATCTCCCATTTTCGCAAGCTTGTTCTATTTTTTCACCAAGAGGTTCTATTGCTTCACCAACCTCCTCATCTATACTTTTAGAGTGAGCATGTTCAATTAAACTTTGAAATCTCGTTTCACACTCTTCTGTAGTGGCAGATGATTTTGATCCTGTTGCTAACTCAACCAACGCAATTGCTTTTTTAAAACGAGCTCGCCGTTTTTTAGCTCTTTCAACTCTTTTCCGTTTTTTAGCAGCGACTACTTTGCGTTTTTTTAATAGAATCTCAGCGTTAGGTTCGTCATATTTTTCAACCAAATTACTTAATTTTTTTAGAGATGTTTCTGCCTTGTTAAACCTTTTTTTCGTACACCGGCGCATGGTCCTACTCATAAGCCTTGTTACTCGGCTACCGATTTCAGCGTCAAATGGCATTTTTTTCTTAACTGCAGCATTCCAACTTTGCATCGCTGTCAATTTGCAGTCTTCTACCGTTGTAAATTCTGCTTGCGCATTTGTGGTCAAAATTAGCAAACTAAAAAATAATACATAATACTTAAACATGATTTATTACCCTAATTGACAATAACTGGAAAAACCCAAAATTTGGGAACAGAACAGGTAAAGTAACCACAGTTTCTTTCAACTGCAGCTCCCGCCTTACGTAAATAGTTTAAACGCAATCTATCTGCTAAAAGGCTTTTTGATTCTTCAGAGGATTGATTTACGACATTCCAAAGCCAGTTATCAGATAGCTGATATCCATTTGATGTATTGCTAAACTGCACTCCATCCCAACCATTCCACCAACTATCTGTCCATTGCTTAACTTCATAAACAACGGCAGTTTGATCGTAGTCTCTAGAATCAATTAAATAATCAACTCCTTTATTGCCCGAATATTTAGGTCCACTTGCTATGCGGCAACCACTAAAAGCTGACATTTCCCAAAACAAATATTCTGAATATTCGCCTTTTGTATCCTGGCCCTCTGCTATAGCATTAAAAATGGCCCATTGAGGATGGGTTGAAGGAACAAGCTGAGTACCAACTGCTTGAATATCATAAGCGTAGAAGAAACCGGACTGAGCTACGATTGGTTGATTACGTAACTGCTTTGATCCCGATATACATCCTAAGGCAGTTGTAGATGTTGAAACAATAACCATACATACAACAAACACTAATCTAAAAACATTTATCACATTTTACTCCATATTTTCACTTCAATACTTGACACTTATTTATTCTAAATAATTTTTGTTTAATTTATGTTCTAAATATGATTTCAATAATTACTTTTTATTTTATAAAAATTTCTATACTTCATATTACTTGCGATCTACTATAGAAATATTTCTACCCCCTATCTGAATCAATTTATTCTGCTATCAACATAAATTGAACGATATTCAGAAATATGAAGTTTTTCTGGCTGGTTTGGTCATCTTACATTCAGATTGAGCGCGGTAACTTATTTGAAATCAACCTGTAGTTTTTTTATGGACCTTCAGTTCCTCACGGAAACCAGACCTAAGCATCAAAGCTATCTTGTAAACCGAAGTTATTTTTAAGTTGCACATCAGGGAGCAATATTATGAAACTTAATTTATCAATTAAATCACTTGCCGTTGCGGCTGGCATTGCCTGCTTTACTGCTGGCGCTGCACATGCGAAGGATTTACCGAACCTTTTTATTATTGAAGAAGAATCCAGCATCCAGTTTGTTGGCTGCAATAAGAAGGAGCCTTTATTTAAAGGCATTATTGCTGTGAAAAATGACGGTGGTGGCCGTGCAAAGCGCCTGGTTGTAACGCCGCTCTTGGCTGTTTATGTGCCGACTGCACTTGATATTAAAGATGAAGTGAGATGGCTCAATTCATTTGCACCTGGTGAAATTCAAACCAAGGATTTTTCTGCAGGTAAGGGGACAGTAAAGCGCGGCCGAAATTTCACACCACAAATTACTCGTATTAAAAACTTTGATGCAAAATCCATTAAGTTTCAACAAAAGGCACTTTATGTTCTTGGCTATGGGCCAAGAGATTTCGATGGTGTTAAAGGCCCGATTACGCGCGGTGCGATTAAGAAATTCCAAAAAGATCTTGGTAATAAAGCAACTGGGACTTTAAGCCGCGAGGAAACTTACACATTGGTGCGCCGTGCATCTCAAGGGTTGATTGATGCTGGTATTTTCAAAACTGAAGTGAAAGACAACCCTGTGACCGTTTACGCCGTTGTTGATCCTTATAATAAAATTCAAGAAATTGATGAAACTGATAATATTATGGTTCGTAAATTTAATATCAATTGTGAGTAAAGCCACTCACTGCTTACCCCCCCATTTAAAAAAAGCCCCATCACATTGATGGGGCTTTTTTATTTTAGGTTTATTTTTAAAGTTATTCACTAATACGAATTTTCACATAGGTACCTGGTGCATCTTCAATGGCTTTTAATTTTCCCTCCCCAGGAATACGCGCCGGAACTTTTTTGCCACCACGCCGTTTGGCCCATTTGCCCCAATCTGTCCACCAAGACCCTTTATGTTCTTTTGATGTTTCAAACCATTCTTGTGCGGTTTCACATTTCTTACTATTTGTGTGATAGCCGTATTTTTTCGCTTTCGGTGGATTTACGACACCGCCAATATGACCAGAGCCGCCAAGAACAAATTTTACGGGCCCTTTTAATTTATGTACCGCTGGGTAGCATGAGCGCCACGGGGCGATGTGATCATCTTTGGTTGAAAGAAAATAACTCGGTGTTTTCACCTTTTCGATATCAATGGGAACACCATTTAATTCAAGCAGGTCTTTTTTCATCAATCCATTTTTCTTGTAGAAATTACGTAAATAGTAAATCAACATAGATGCTGGTAGACGGGTTGAATCTGAATTCCAATATAAAAGGTCAAATGGTAGAGGCTCTTTACCCAACAAGTAATTGTTGACGACAAAAGACCAAATAAGATCGTTCTCACGCAATAGCGAGAACATGCCAGACATATGATGGCCTTCTAGATAACCCTTTTGATCCATATATTCTTCCATGGCGTTGAGCTGATCATCATCAATGAAGATTGACGCTTCACCAATGTCTGTTAGGTCAACCATAGTTGTGAGGAAGGTCGCAGCTTTCACGCGTTTATCATTTTTAGCTGCCATGTAGGCAAGTGTTGCTACACTCAAAATTCCGCCTATACAAAAGCCTAATAGGTTCACTTCTTTTTCACCGGTCGCTTCTTGAATGGCGTCCATGGCGGCAAGTGGTCCTTCAAGCATATAATGCTCGAAAGATTTATGCGCCAAGTCTTTGCGCGGATTTACCCAGGAAATGACAAAGACAGTATGACCTTGGTCTACTGTCCATTTAATCAAGCTATTTTTTTCCTGAAGATCTAGCACATAGAATTTATTTATCCATGGCGGCACAAAGAGTATTGGTCGTCGGTGAACCGTTTTGGTTGTTGGTGCATATTGGATTAGCTGGATAAGATCATTTTGGAAAACGACCTTGCCTTTGGTGGCTGCGATATTTTCTCCAACCTTGAAGGCATTGTCATCAGATGTGCTGATTTTTAATTTGCCTTGACCTCGTTCTAAATCTCTAAGCAGATTTTCCATACCGCTTATCAAACAGTCGCCACCTGTTTCTTGAACCTTCTTTAGAACAAGAGGATTTGTTGAGGCGAAATTGCTTGGTGAGATGGAATTGACGAACTGGCGTGTATAGAACTTTGCTTTGGCATGACTTTCTGGATCCATTCCTTCTAAGTCATGGACAATGTCATTCATAAATTTTGAGGTGATGAGATAAGACTGCTTAATAAAGTCAGATACTAGGTTTTCTGACCAAGACGGATCTGCAAATCGTCTATCTCCATATTCAGGCTTAATAACGGGCTCAACTTCTTCACCGTTTAAACGCTCTAGCATGGTTTGCATCAATTGGTAGTTTTGACGCGCTACGTCTTGCATAATGGCTTCATATTTTGCTGGATTGGCCATCATTTGTGCGCCTAATTGCATGAAGGCGCGCCCAGCAGCAAAGGGGTCGAAAAATTGGAA
Organism: Hyphomicrobiales bacterium; assembly: GCA_965230545.1. Taxonomy (GTDB): domain Bacteria; phylum Pseudomonadota; class Alphaproteobacteria; order Rhizobiales; family HXMU1428-3; genus HXMU1428-3. Next base: position 373,617 of record CBDDLE010000003.1, read on the forward strand.
ATCTGTGCCTGAAGCCTGTTTTGTTTGTTTGGCCCAAAAATCATTAACCATTCTTTGGCTATGATCCATGACTGCAGCCATTCTTGTAGCGGCATCCTCAGACTTGAAGTCTGGGGGCGTAAAAAGCTTGTTCATTGGGTTTTCTTTCGCAGTCATGATTGGCTTGCTCTAAATATATATACTTATTTTTTTGCTCTTGATTCCTTAATAACCTCTTAATTTTATGTTTAACTCATTATAATATATGATTTTTATATCGTTTTGCTGAGTTACGAAATTATCTGATAATTATGAGGTTTTGTGATTATTCTATCAGCATATTGTTATAATATTACGGATTTCAGCTCAAAGAGTGTTCGCTGATAAATATGTTGAATTATGGTAAATTCGCATTTTCATAATACAAAATTATAACATAAAAAATTATGCCAAAACCTACCGCGGCTTGCAATATTTTTTTTGTTTTTTCTATATATTACAATAGTTTATGCGCAGGGCGCGCTTTAGACACACCTTTTGTAATGTTTCATTCTCATCAAAATCTAAGTAGTAGTACGTACTTGACAAAATGCTGCGACGCAGAAAATACTTCTTTTGAATTATTGTAATTTAAAAATTTATGAGTAAAGTGCTCTGTTAAGAATCGTAGTTTAGTATTTTAGTTAGTTTATTAGCTCTGTTAAGCAAGATGATTAATGTACTCTAAGTGTATGTTTAAGTTAACAATCTTTTTTAATAGGCTTTTTATTTTAACTTAACCCGAGAGGTAGCGAACCATATGCTCTATCATTTATATGAAATGAATCGAGGGTTATTTCACCCCGCCCGAATAGCAGCGAAATCTGGTAGCCTCCTCTTTAATTCTCCTCTTAACCCTGTTTCCCAAACTCCATTTGGTCGCAGTGTTGCTGCCATGTGTGAAGTGTTTGAACGTGCTACGCGCCATTATGGTAAGCCACAGTTTGAATTAGAAACGACTATTGTTAATGGCAAAGAGGTTGATGTTAACGAAAAGACCGTTTGGAGAAACGACTTTTGCCGTTTGCGCCATTTTGAACGCGATGTACCTCTTTCTGTTTCAAAAGCTTCACCTCGTGTTCTTTTAGTCGCGCCTATGTCTGGGCACTATGCCACGTTACTTCGCGGTACTGTTGAAACATTCTTACCGCACGCTGAAGTTTATATTACTGACTGGGTTGATGCTCGTATGGTGCCAACGTGCGCAGGCTCTTTTGGGCTTGATGATTACATTACTTACCTTATCGACATTATGAAGCTATTTGGCGGAGATGTGCATGCCGTTGCGGTTTGCCAGCCTTCTGTTCCGCTTTTGGCAGCTGTTTCCCATATGGAAGCTGAGGGGCTTGATTATGCTCCTAACAGTATGACGTTGATGGGTGGGCCAATTGACACACGCATTAATCCAACAGCTGTAAATAAATTCCCTGAGGGGAAAGATATTAGTTGGTTTGAGAGCCATGCGCTTTCAACAGTTCCGTGGACATTTCCTGGTGGGGGCCGGTTGGTTTATCCTGGCTTTATGCAACTTGGTAGTTTCATGGCGATGAATTATGATAGTCATGCGCAATCTCATTCTGATCACTTTTTCGATTTGATTAAGGGTGATGATGAATCAGCTGAAAAGCACCAGGCTTTTTATGATGAATATCTTGCTGTGATGGATTTAACCGCTGAATTTTATCTTGAGACTGTTCAAAAGGTATTTCTTGAACAACAGCTGCCGCGCGGATTAATGAAGTATAAGAACAAAAAAGTTGATCCATCTAAAATTAAGAATGTCGCCTTAATGACCGTTGAAGGCGAGCTTGATGACATCACAGGTGTTGGTCAATGTTCTGCAGCGCTTGACCTTTGTTCTAGCATTCCTAAGAAAAAGAAAGTTGAATTTGTGCAACCAGGTGTTGGCCATTATGGTGTGTTCAATGGCTCTCGCTTTAGGAAATTTATTTTCCCAGAAATTCATAAGTTTATTCAATCACATGAACCTTCAAAACTCAGTGCAAAACGCCGCATTGGCTTGCAGGCTACAACATAAATAATTCATTTTATTATTTGAAATAAAAAAAGCCGCGCTAAGCTGAAACTTAGCGCGGCTTTTTTTCGTGTTGTCATGACTTTTTGATTGTTAGTTATTTGTCTTATTTTTTGATGGTTTTGGTTGCTAAAGTAGTTAGCTCTTTTGCTTGATTGGTATAATCATCGAGTTGCTTGCTTACGAACTCTTTTTGTAGCTCAACCAATTCTGTCATATCTTTAACGTCAACCAACTTGGTTGCCAATTCAAAGCTTGATGCGATATTTGATTTGGTGAAATCTAAAGCTTTTTTATTTAGTTCAACAACACCTTCATTTGTTTTTAATGCTGTTGCTTCAATCATAGCTTCTTGAGCTTTTGTAATGGCGTCTAAGATATTTTCTTGTGCACCTTGTACTTCGGATATTTTTTGCCGAGCAAAATCACGTGCTTGCTCTGCAGTTTGATTATCCAAATTTTTTCTTGATTTTGATGTCATGACATTCAACTTCCGACTTTAAATTTTGATTTGATTTGGTGATAAATCATTCAAAAAACCCATAGAGTAAACTGGGGAGGGATGTTTTGATTTATCTCATTTTCAATTCGTTATTTATCCCATTGCCAATAAAAGGGCATGGCACTACGAATTTGAAAGACTTAAGCAGGTCTGTAACCTCTTAAATATACTCATCAATTTACCTTAAACAGGGTTAATTGTCGTGTACTATTTTAGTCCATTTCGTTTCTTACAAGAATGACTGGGTTTGGTTGCCGAAAATTTCAAACATAAGCAGCAATGTGAAATTGATAGAAAATCAGGCCGTATTTTTTGGATTTGAAGATGAATGAAAGAGAAGTAATGATTCGATTTTTTATCGCTTTTTATAAAAAAGAAGCCCTCTAAAAAAGGGCTCCTTTTTTGATAAAGCTAGATTTAAGATTTAAACTTTTCTCTTAATTTAAATTTTTGTATTTTTCCCGTTGAGGTTTTTGGTAACTCACCAAAGACAATTTTCTTTGGGCACTTAAAGCGGGCCATGTTTTCTCTGCAGAATTCAATGAGATCACTTTCATTTAACTCTGGGCCTTCACTTATCTCTACAAAAGCGCAAGGGGTTTCGCCCCATTTCTCATCTGGCATTCCAACAACTGCTGCCGCTGTGACACGATCATGCTTGAAGAGAATGTTCTCCACTTCTATTGAAGAAATATTCTCACCACCTGAAATGATGACATCTTTAGAGCGATCTTTCAGTTGGATATAACCATCCTCATAAAGAACTCCTAGATCCCCTGAATGAAACCAACCTCCGGCAAAGGCCTCATTCGTCGCTTCAGCGTTTTTTAAATAACCTTTCATGACAATGTTCCCGCGAAACATAACTTCACCCATGGTCTCGCCATCATTGGGCACTTTTTCCATTGTTGCTGGGTCCATAACCGTTAGCCCTTCCAGGGCCGGATAGCTAACTCCCTGACGTGCCATTTTTCCAGCACGTTCTTGCAGGGGTAAGTCATCCCATTCTGTTTTCCAGGCATTCATGGTGGCAGGGCCATATGTTTCTGTTAGCCCATAAACGTGAACGACTTTAAACCCGGCTTCAGTCATGGCGCGCAAAACAGATTCTGGTGGGGGAGCTGCGGCGGCTACAAAAGTTACTTGTTGCTCTAATTTTCTTTTTTCTTCTTCAGCTGCGCTCATCATTGTTGACATAACAATGGGTGCACCGCACATGTGTGTGACTTTATGGTCAGCCAGAGCATTGTATATCGCTTTGGCCCGTACCCAGCGCAAGCAAACATGAGTGCCTGCAGCCGTAGAGATTGTCCAGGGGAAACACCAGCCATTGCAATGAAACATCGGCAAGGTCCATAGGTAAACAGGATGGGTGCCAAGGCCTGCGGCTAAATTGTTGCTATAACACATTAGAGCTGCGCCACGGTGATGATAGACAACACCTTTTGGGTTGCCCGTAGTGCCAGAGGTATAACTCAGTGAGATGGCATCCCATTCATCATCAGGCATTTTCCATTGATAAGTCTCATCGCCCTGATTTAAAAACTCTTCATACTCGATAGAAGATAAGCGCTCGCCTTCAACATCAAATTCCGGGTCGACATAATCAATTACAATTGGTTTCGTATTACAAATTTCTAATGCCGCTTTTATAACTGGTGAAAATTCTAGATCTGTGATCAGTAATTTGGTTTCAGCGTGATCCATTTGAAACGCAATGATTTCTGCATCTAATCTTGTGTTCATTGTGTGCAGCACCGCACCGGCCATGGGCACGGCCATATGTGCCTCTAGCATAGAAGGCGTGTTAGATAGCATCACCGAAACGGTATCCCCTTTCTTTACTCCTTCATTGCTGATAGCGCTGGCTAGCTTGACACTGCGTTTATAAAAACTTTCATAGGTGGTTTGGCCTTCACCATGAATAATAGCTACATGATTTGGAAAAATTGCAGCTGTTCTCTCAAAGAAAGATAAAGGTGTTAGAGGCTGATGGTTAGCTGGATTTTTATCTAAATTTTTTACAAAAATATTTTCCGTCATGACACAGATTTCTCTTTTCTTTTTTTGCTCCTTCAGTTGCCCACTAGCAACCGTCGCATAGCCCCTTCAGTTGCCCGCTTTCTTAATGCGGCTTCAGGTTTCCCACCAGAAACCGCCGCATACTTAACACGGCTTCAGTTTCCCAATCTAGAAACTGCTGCTTACTTAACGCGACTTTAGTTGCCCACCAGCAACCGTCGCTGTGCAACCGCATGTTTGCGCTTAGATTGCCCACTACCAACCGCTTTGTATACATATGATGTTCAATTCGATATAGTCCCCAAAACCATTTGTTTTTAATTATTATAATTCCAGCCGAAGCATTGCTGGAAATTTTATAGTGTTCGTTCTTTTGAAATTTGGCAATTTATTTTAGCCTTAGATTATAGTTTTTTTGTTTCGCTAGATTTCTGTTTTTAATTTCAAAGCCAATAGAAAGTGCAAAGCCATGCAACCTAGCTTTTTTCAAAAAACAGAATTATTTCAGATGACAACATCTCCTTACTCATTTCATATGATTACAGCTGAGCTTGACAATTGGTTGAAACAGATTGGGGCTTCAGAAGGCCTTTTAACTCTTTTGGTTAAGCACACCTCTGCTTCCCTTACCATTCAGGAAAATGCCGACCCGACTGTGCGGGATGACTTGCTTACTATTTTAAATGAACTTGCCCCTGAAGATCGGGATTACCGGCACAATATGGAAGGGCCGGATGACATGCCAGCTCATATTAAAACCATGCTCACAAACAGCACTTTATCCATTCCTGTTATTGAAGGAAGAATGGATCTTGGTACATGGCAAGGGGTTTATTTAATTGAACATAGAGCGCATAGAATGAACCGCTCAATTCGATTGTTTTTTTCTGGAACTAACGATTAGAAAGAAGGTTAGGTTAGATTAAATTATATTTTATACCTTGCTAATCTTCTTTACCGACACAAATTAAAAATTCTTGATTGCCAGTTTGTCCGGTTATAGGGGACGGGATTAAACCTATGACATGCCATGAGGGCTGAGTTTCAAACCATTTTGTTATGGTATCAATTACCTCTTTTATGGCGGCTTGGTCTTTTACAATGCCTTTTTTACCCAAAGCTTTTTTGCCCACTTCAAATTGAGGTTTGATGAGTGCAATCACCCAGCCACCTGGTTCAACCAATGTCAGCGGATGCTCTAGAAGTTTCATCAAAGAAATAAAGCTCACATCAACTGTTATTGCATTTATTGGATGATTGAGTTTGTCTTTAGTAATCTCACGGGCGTCTTGTCCTTCCATGGAAGTGACGCGCTCATTGTTTTTCAAGTCTGGATGAAGTTGATCGTGGCCAACATCTACAGCATAAATATGGGCTGCTTCATGCTGTAACAAAACTTGTGTGAACCCTCCTGTTGAGGCTCCTAAATCTAAAATGGCTTTGCCGGAACAATCTATTTCAAATTCCTTCAGAGCATGTTTGAGCTTTGTGCCCGCTCTAGATACAAAATCTGGCGCTTCCTCGGCTATTGTGATTTCTGCAGTTTCGAGCCAAGTTTGCCCGGCTTTTTTTATTATTTCACCGTCAACCCTGACATGTCCGGATTTAATGAGATCTCTTGCTTTAGAGCGAGTTGGCACTAATTTTTTCTCAACCATGAGAAGGTCTAACCGCTCTTTTTTAGGGGTATTTGTTTGAGTTTTTGACATGTGCTGCTTTTTGAAAATGTTATCTAAGCCAATGACTTTATCATAGCTCTGGTTCCTCACAAACATATGTAATAGAGCTTGTTAATGTTTATTGAGTTATAGTTGGTTTGTTTAAAAATTAAGATTTTTGAGACGCGCGGGCTTATGGATACTAAATTTGAAAATTGGCCAGTTGAGCAAGATTTGAAAGATGCTCTTAGCTCCTGGATGCATTATTTGCAAGATGAGCGAGATCTTGCTGAAAAAACTCTTGAGAGTTATTTGCGAGACATTCGTCAATTTCTAGGGTTTGTTCATCGCGAGCTTGAAAACCAGGTAAACCTTTCAGCTCTTGCTGGTTTACAAGCTAGGAACTTTAGACAATTTCTTGCCTTTCGCCGAGAAAAGGGCGCATCAGATCGCTCGGTTGCCCGTGGTCTTTCAGCGCTTCGTATGTTTTTCAAATATTTAGAACGACACTATGATTTTTCTAATTCAGAACTACAATTGATTTCTTCACCTAAATTAGCTCATTCCATTCCCAAGCCCCTTCCTGTCGACAAAGCGCTTGAAAGTTTGGATGCAACAGATTTGGTAAGGGATGTTCCGCAATGGATTAATGACAGAGATGTCGCTGTTTTACTGCTGTTATATGGGGCTGGCTTGCGGATCTCTGAAGCTTTGAATTTATTAAGAAGTGAAGCCCCTACAGAGGGTGTTGAGATTTTAGAGATTATTGGCAAGGGCAAACGGGAAAGGCGTGTTCCTATTCTTCCCATAATTTCTGATGCTATTTCAACTTATATTGCCAGTTGTCCTTTTGAACTTCAGGCAAATGAACCTTTATTTCGAGGGGAGAAGGGGAAGAAATTGTCACCAAGGATTATTCAACTTCTTATGGCCCGTTTACGACACGCACTACAGCTACCAGAGACAGCAACACCGCATGCTTTGAGGCACTCTTTTGCGACACACCTTCTTGGTACAGGCGCTGATTTGCGACAAATTCAAGAGCTCCTTGGACATGCCAGCTTATCTACAACCCAAATCTATACTGAGGTTGATCGGGACCAATTGCTGCGTATTTATGATGCGGCTCATCCGCGGGATTAATTATAACTCGGGGTGAAGATAGAAAGATTCCTTGGTGGGTTTTCGTCTTGTGTCACGGTACTTATTTAAAACTTCAGCACGCAGCAACCCAGACTCAATAAATATTTTTAGTTCTCTTACGACTGAGAAAGAACTGAAAGTAACATGCATTTCACTAGAGCTTAACATTGTCCCTTTTGCTCGCCCCCAAATGCACTCTGCTCTACCGCATTTCATAAACCCTCGTACAATCCATAAAGAAGCCGAGAGAGGGTCATATGATTTAATGGGTTTTTCACCGCAATTATAATCAATTTTCAAACGGACTAGATCTTTTTCTTTTGCATCTGAATTGACCCAAACTTTGGCTAGGGATGGTTTGACACATGCAGCAGCAGGTGAAATCGGACCACCACTCAGCCCGAATATGACCAAGGACATGCTTACGATTAGAAATGCCAGAGACTGACAGGGAACAAATTTCATGATGAAATGCCTCCTATAGCTAAGCTTAGCCTAGCAGTGAGAGGTAAAACCTTCATGAATCATTTGATTAGAAAAAGTGGGGTTTTATTAAAAAGCTTATCGGCTAAAGCTGCTTTGGCATGAAGCAAAACACGCATTTCTTTTCTTTTTACAGCTTCCTGTTTGGCCCGATTTAAAACAAGCTTTGGTTCTAGCACGACATGATGCCATACAAGCTTGTAAAGCTTTTACTTTACTGTTCGCTTGCGCTTCAGGCATAGGGAATGATTGCGTTGCCAGTACTGATCCGACAAATGCCAAGACACCTAAAATGATCATCATTTTTTTTCGCACAATTATCACCCTCTTAATATAATTCAAAAGCCTCAGATGAATGAAAAATTTCAACCCGCGCATTCACTGATTAATCCACACTAACCTATTCTGAATGAACCAAAGCTGAATAGATCTAAATAATATGCTAGAATGGGGCATCTGCGCAATAAGATCTTTGTTTTGTTGCGCTTTTTTTATCTTCTTTTCAGGAGCTTAACGATGTTTCACCCTCGGCGAACTTTTCTTAAAGCTGGTGTGTTTTTTAGCGCTTATATGGCTGGGCAGGTTTCAAACCTCTCTTTTGCTCGGGCTAAGGATGATGATGACCTTTTTCGAAGTGGGAATGGGCTTTATAGCCAACCGTGGTTTGAAGATGGGTTTTTAGACCTTAGTGAAGAAGTTCAACTTGCTAAAGAAGAGGGAAAACAACTCGTTATTATTTATGAGCAAGAAGGCTGCCCTTATTGCAAAGAACTTCACAAAGTGAATTTGAAAAACCCTGGCATTAAAAAATTTATGCAAGAGAATTATCGCGTTATTCAGCTTGATATTCGCGGATCTCGCGAAGTTACTGATTTTTCAGGGAAAACTATGTCTGAAAAAGAATTTTCCCGTATATGGCAAATTCATTTTACACCAACTTTGAGTTTTTTCCCCGCTGATCCAGCGCTTGTTTTAAATAAAACAGGGAAAGAAGCTGAAGCGTTTCGACTGACAGGGTTTTGGAAAGTTTTTCACTTTGAAACTGTGTTACGTTTTGTAAAAAGTGGGGCTTATAAGAAAGATAGCTTACAAGACTACCTGAATAAGCGCATTGAAGGGCTTAAACAAACTGGAAAGTCTGTGAAAATTTGGGATTAATTCTCCTTTCTTTTTATTTGTCTGCTATATACATTTTACACTTTATAAGTGTAAAATGTATATTTTTTAGTCTTTCCGAATTATTCTTTTTACGACCTTTAAATTTTCATATCTAATAAGTCGACTTAAAAACCACCGTTTTTATTAATATTAAGCCAGTAAAGCATCTCCTTTCACTGGCTCATTATGCAGGGATATTATAAATAGTTTTCATATGGCGTTAGGATCTCACTTAATCGGGCGGCTTATTTCTTTACCGCGCTATACCAAACGAGCCATTTTAATGTCTCTGGACTTTAGCCTATTGTGCTTTGCTCTTTGGTGCTCTTATTCACTTCGTCTTGGAATTTTATATATGCCTGATAGTTGGCTGTTGCTAGCTGTTCAACTTTTCGCACCGGCATTAGGGATTTTTTGCTTCCATTACTATGGTTTATATAAACTAATTACACGTTTTGTGGGCCGACGCGGCGCCATGAAAATTTGTCTTTCCATTGCCGTTTCAATATTAGGTTGGCTATTATTAATTTATATGACGAAGTTCACACTTACGAATGTCCCTCGTTCGGTCATCGTAATGTATGGACTATTTTCCATCATTTATATTTGGACCAGCCGTAGCTTCATTACATATTTGCTCAGTGATTATATCCCGAATTCTTTCAAGAAAGATTTAGACTTAGCGGCACCAGTTTTAATCTATGGTGTTGGTGAAGAGGGCACACAGCTTTATCATGATTTGGATCGCTCATCAGAGTATCGGCTTATCGGATTTATAGATGATGACCGATCTTTGTGGCGGCAGATGCTATTTGGTCTCAGGGTCCATCAGCCTGATGATATTGTGCCGCTCATACGTAATCATGGTGTTAAGGAAATTTTCTTAGCTGACCCCAATTTAACTCGCCGTTTTAAAAGAGATTTGCTAAAGAAGCTCACTCCTTTTTCAGTGAAAGTGAAAGCTTTGCCTGCTTTGCATGAAATTGCTTCGGGTAAAGTGATGATTTCTGACTTACGCTCTATTGGCCTTGAAGATCTTTTGGGGCGCGAACCTGTGCCGGCTCAACAAGATTTACTTGAGAAAACCATTCGTGACAAAACGGTTATGATTACTGGTGCTGGCGGCTCTATTGGCTCAGAGATCGCTCGACAAGCCCTTACACTCAACCCCGAAACACTCATTCTGTTTGAGCGTTCTGAATTTGCGCTTTATCAAATAGAAATTGAACTTCAACAGAAGCTGAAAGATTTAGCGGACTCTCTTGATGGTTCCTCATCATCGAATAGAGATATCAAGATTGTTCGTGTACTTGGCTCTGTTTTAGATGACAAGCTTCTTAGACAAACAATTTCAAAATACAAGGTGCATACGCTTTATCATGCGGCGGCCTATAAACATGTGCCCATTGTTGAAGATAATCCATTTGCTGGTATAGAAAATAATGTTTTTGGAACAGAACTTACAGCACTGGCCGCCAGAGACCTTGGGGTTGAATTATTTGTTCTTATTTCGACGGATAAAGCCGTTCGCCCGACAAATGTTATGGGAGCTAGTAAACGTGTTGCCGAGCTTGTTTTACAAGCGCTTGCTGATGAGGCACGTAACAAAACACTTTTCACCATGGTTCGGTTTGGTAATGTTCTTGGCTCTTCTGGGAGTGTTGTCTCTCGTTTTCGCGAGCAAATTCAAAAGGGAGGGCCTGTTACCGTTACTCACCCTGAAATCATACGTTATTTCATGACCATTCCAGAAGCAGCGCAACTTGTTATTCAAGCTGGTGGTTTGGCCAAGGGGGGAGATGTTTTTGTTTTGGATATGGGGCAGCCTGTAAAGATTGTTGATTTGGCGAAATCTATGATCAACCTTTCAGGACTTGAAGTGGCTGATGAAGCTAACCCTGAGGGCGATATCTCTATTGAATTTATGGGATTGCGAGAGGGTGAGAAACTATACGAAGAGTTACTGATTAATGAAAACTGCACTCCCACTGAGCATCAGAGTATCACTCGTAATAATGAGGACTATTTCTCTAATGCTGACTTAACGCCAAAGCTTGCTTCATTACGTAAGTGTGTTGATACATATGATACGAAGGCGTTGTTAGATAGCTTAACTGAGCTTGTGGAAGGGTATCAAAGTTCTCAAACTGTTAAAGATTTGGGCGAGTTAAATTCTCTGGTGGCGCCACCAGAGAATAAATTAAATATGAGTGAAGAGACGTGTTCAGAAATTAATGATGGATATCAGAGCTCTTTGGAAGGCTCTGCTTCATTAAAGCGTTCTAGCTAGGTGTTAAGGGTCTTTTATGAAATCAAATTTTGACCCATTTTATAATTTCGCCTCTCAAGACTATTCCTATGCACCTGTTAACATGCTTGCAAAGGATATTGATGATCTAAAACAACTTATAGTTGGGCGGCTTGTTTCTGAAACGCTTTTTGATTTAGCTCTTACCAAATCTGTTCAAACCGGTGTTTCTCTTGATGGGCTTTTATTACAAGAAGGCCTTATGGATGAAGAAAGATATTTTCAAATTCTTTCTGGTGCCATCGGCATGAGTTATCTTGCCCCTCAAAATGCTTCAAAAATAGAGCTAGAACTGGCAGATCTTAAAAAAATAAATCAGCGATTTAGTTGGACGGCTTTTTACACAGATGATGGTTTTGCTATAATTCCCCTGGATCCTCATTGTATGGGCCCTCAAAAAGTTTTGAGCTCGATAAATAAATTCATTAAGGAAAACGCCGCTTCGCATCCCCATGTCAGGGATCCTAAATTTTATATAGTCAGCCCTACAACAGTTCGTAACACTTTTCAGTCTCGGTTTTCTGAAACTTTATTATTTTATGCTTCTGAAAGCCTTGCAAAAAGCTCTCCTGACAATAGCGCTAAAGGTGGCATTTCAAATTTACAGTCTATTGGCTTGTGGGGTCTGATTGGGGCTAGTTTTTATGGGGTTTGGGCTTCACCAGAATTTGCAATTTTAGTGTTATCAGGCTGTTTTTCTATTTTCTTTTTTTGTTTGATTTTTTTTCGCTTGATCACGGCTTTAAAATTTCGCTCAGTCTCTAAAATTTTTTCGCCTCCTCTTGAGCCTTTAAAACGCAACCACCCGTTCCTTCCTGTTTATACGCTTCTAGTTCCCCTGTTTCGAGAGGCATCGGTTTTACCTCAATTAATTGCTGCCCTTGAAGAGCTTGATTACCCTAAAGCGAAACTTGATATAAAGTTACTCTTAGAAGAAATTGACACAGAGACCATAAAAGCCGTTCAAGCGCTGAATTTACCCCCTTATTTTCATATAGTCATTGTGCCAGATGGTCAGCCTCGTACAAAACCAAAAGCCTTAAATTATGGACTACAACTGGCCCAGGGAGACTATGTTGTTATTTATGATGCAGAAGATATTCCTGCACCAGACCAATTAAGGCGCGCACTGGCAGCGTTTGAGAATAGCCCTTCTCACTGCGCTGTTATTCAGGCAAAACTAAATTTTTATAATCAGAAACAAAATTGGCTCACCAAACAATTTACAATGGAATATAGCTCTTTATTTGATGGATTATTGCCAGCTTATTTTAAATTCTCCATTCCATTGCCCCTTGGTGGCACTTCTAATCATTTTAAGAAAAGCATGTTGCTTTCTGTTGGTGCCTGGGATCCTTATAATGTTACAGAAGACGCTGATCTTGGCATGCGGTTTTATGCACAAGGTTATTGCGCCACACTGCTTGGCTCGACAACTTATGAAGAGGCATGTTCTCAATTTTCAAGTTGGCTGTTTCAAAGGACGAGGTGGCTGAAGGGGTGGATGCAAACATATTATGTGCATATGCGCCGTCCGCTTAAATTATGGCGTGACCTTGGGACTTGGAAATTTCTCGGCTTTCAATTGGTGATTGGCGCACCTATTGTTTCTGCGCTCGTGCACCCTTTGTTTTTAGGTCTTTTATGTTGGACAATTTTGTTTTCTGACAGTGAGCAAATTTATGAAGCCTGGCCACTTTGGGGGCTTTCTCTCTTCAATCTTGGCTTTGGTTATTTTGCAACTATGTGGCTGGGGGCTCAAGCATTAAAGTTTCGTAAATTATCAGGTTTTTTCATAACCATTCTCACATTGCCTTTCTATTGGCTCATGATTTCTTTGGCGACATATAGAGCCTTGTTTCAGCTTATCCATGCTCCTTTTTATTGGGAAAAAACTGAGCACAAAGGACAAAATCCAAAATCTTGATAATTTGAAATTTATTAACCCTCTCAACCTCATAATTAAGTTTTAGTGACGGGTGATTCGGGGTTTAGATGTCTAAGAAGAAGTTTGATTTTGGTACCAAACAGATTTTATTAATTGAAAATAATAAAATGATGCGTCGATTGGTACGTGAAATGTTGTTAAGTTTTGGTATCAAACTGGTGAACCTTGTTGAAACTGACAATGTTACAGATGCTATTCAACACATATACAATCAAAAGTTTGACCTTGTTATCACTGATTTCTTTTTAGGAGATTTAGATGGTGGAGACTTCACTCGGCACATTCGCGGAGATGAAGCATGCATCAATCGCAAAATTCCTATTTTGCTTATTACGGCCTCACCCAATCATGAAAAAGTTTTAAAAGCGCTTGAATCTGGTGTAAATGAATTATTAGCCAAGCCGATTGCGCCTAGTGCGCTTTATTATCGCATCTTTGCAATGCTGACGCGGCCACGTCCCTTTGTTGTAACAGAAGCTTATGTTGGGCCGTCACGAAGCTCCAAGCGCATTGATAGTATGAATAATTTGAAAGAGTCTATGCCGGCTGGAAAAATGAGAACTTGGCGCAGGATTTCATCCACTAGTATTCGCTATCCGCAAATGGCACAGAAAACCCCGCCTACAGATCCTTTTTTAATGTCTTAGAAGAAGCTTTGTTAGCGACTTTGTTTTTAATTTGCGCTTGTAAAGACCTAATTTTAATCCCACTCATCACATTTTTCTGTATTTTTGTGAAGTCAGCACCCAAGTTCTTCTGTTATATTGCTTTTTGGAAACTTCACAGGGACAATATTCATGAATGAATTAACGGTCAAATTAACAGGGCGACCAATTGAGGGTAAATTTTCTAACCCTGATGTTACTCTTGACGGGGAGACACGTGCTCGTGTTCCTTTTGAAAAATTAGAGACTTTGTGGATTAACACTGGGTCTCTTTGTAATATCCAGTGTGAGCATTGCTATATTTTTTCTAGCCCCAAAAATGATGACCTTGTTTATATCCGCCTTGAAGAAGTGCTTCCTTTACTTGATGAGATTGAGCAATTGAAGCTTGGCACTAAAGAAATTGCCTTTACAGGTGGTGAGCCTTTTATGAACCCTGAAATGATTTCTTTGGCTGATGCCTCTTTAGAGAGAGGTTTTTCTGTTCTCATTTTGACAAATGCAATGGCCCCAATGATGCGAAAAAAGGTAAGAACCGGCTTGCTTGACTTGCAAGAACGTTTTGGCAATCAGTTAAATTTGCGCATTAGCCTCGATCATTATACTGAAGAATTCCATGATAAAGAACGTGGAGCGGGCAGTTTTGCCAAGAGTTTAATCGGGCTGGACTGGTTGAATGAACATAATTTTCAATTTTCTATTGCCGGTCGTAGTTTATGGGATGAGAGTTCTGTAGATGTCACGAATAAGTTCCAGGCCCTATTCGATGAGCAGGGCTGGTCTCTTAGCGCATCTGACCCCAATCATTTAATGATTTTCCCTGAAATGGATGAACAAGCAGATAAGCCAGAAATCACAGAGAAGTGCTGGGATATTCTTGGCCTGAGCCCGAAGGACTTAATGTGCTCAACCAGTCGAATGGTTGTGAAGCGCAAAGGGGAAGATACAATTAAAGTTCTCCCCTGCACTCTTTTGCCTTACAGAGCAGATTTTGAAATGGGTGATACACTTGCCAAATCACTTAAAATAGATGGGGGGATGTTTGACAAAGGTGCTGTTAAACTTTGTCATATTCACTGCTCTAAATTTTGTGTTCTTGGCGGCGGAAGTTGTACTGCTTGAGTTCATTTTTTTGAGGCAGGGCTGAAAATTTCCAGTAAATGTATTCGTGCAATACAAGGTTTATTGAAATTTTAACATTATCAAAAGTGTTTTTTAATTGTTATTTATTAATGTATTACTACTTGTTTTGCTGACTTCTATTAAGAAAAAATAAAACTTAAATCTAGCTAAAACAAGATCGTTTTTTGTTTTGGGTAGGGTTTTAGTTATGCGTATTGGCTTGACTGCAAAAGTTCTTGCTATTGTCGGGATTGGCTTTCTTTCAACAATTGCTGTTTCCATTGTTAGCTTACATCAAATGTCTGCAATCAATGATGAAACTCATGCCATTGCCCAAGAATATTTGCCTTTAAATCGAATTGTTAGCCAAATCATTCTCTTGCAGCATGACCAGAACAAAATTCTGACCAACGTCTCTCGCTCAGTTGGCAATGAATATGCCTTTACTAAAGGATATTTCCTCAAAGCTAGAGAAGATATGTCCGCGATTTCAAACAAAATCAAAATCAATCTTTCTCAAGCTCAAAAATTAGCGACACATGAAAATAGCACTCATTTAACTGATGCATTTATTGCAAGCATTAATTATGAAATGAATTATCTTGAAGATGTTCTTTTGCAATTTAGCAAGAATGCTGATGCGGTCTTTGCTAACCCTCAAGGTTATATTTCAAAGACTGTTGTAACGAATATCTCTTCTTTAATCGATCAACAGCAATTTATTTCAGATCGTCTTTATAGATTTGAGCATCAACTCATACAGCTTACCTTACAATCTGCTCAACATGTGAAACAACATAAAGAAGCAGCCCTTGCTTTTATTTTTTGGTTTTCTATTGGCACGTTTCTCATCAGCGTAATCATTGCCTTGTACTTAGCGAATTCACTTATTTCGCGGCCTATAAAAAAGATTCTTAAGTTTTGGAGACATGTGCAAGAAGGGAATCTCTATGTTGACTTAGATGTCAATTCTAATGATGAAATTGGTGAATTGGCTAAAGCGTCCAGGTCTTATCTTGATACACTTTGTGAAAAGAAGGCCATGGAAGAGGAAGTTCAAGAATCATATTCTAGACTGGCTTTTGCTATTAATTCCATGCGTGACGGTTTTGTTGTTTATGATAAAAATGACCGCCTTGTGATGGTCAACCAAGCGTTTTTAGATTTTTATGATTGTATTCATGATGAAATTAAACCAGGTGTGACCTACGAACATCTGGTTAGATCTTCACTTGCAAATGGCATGTGGGATATAGGTGATTGGGACCCTGAGGACTGGGTGCAGGGCCAACTTAAAAACCGCTCGGACGAGACCTTTGATTTTGAAACAGAAGGCTGTTTAGCTGATGGTCGCATCATGCTTCGCCGTGAGCACCGTGATGAAACAGGACAGATTGTTGGCATTCGTATTGATGTAACTGAAATGCGCCGCAAGGAAGAAGAGTTACGCAAGCACAAGGAAAACCTTGAAGAAATCGTAGTGGAACGTACAGCTGTTATTGCTGAGCAGACAAAGCAACTTGAAGAAGCGCTCGCAGCCCAACAACATCTAAATGAAATGCAGCGCCAATTTGTTTCGATGGCTTCTCACGAATTTAGAACACCGCTTGCTATCATTGATAGCTCTGCGCAACGGCTCTTGCGTAAAAAAGGTGACCTTACTGATGAGCTTTTATCAAAACGCATTGATATAATTATGGAAGCGGTGAAGCGCATGCAATCCTTAATGGAGAGCACATTATCTGCCGCCAAGTTAAATGCCAGCAAGCTTTCAATACAAGTTTCCGATTGTGATATTTGCGGTCTGATTGAAAGTGTCTGTTTACGACAACAAGAAATCTCTCATCATCACATCATTAATTTTGATGAAATTAATCTTCCGAAATCGATTCAGGCTGATAAAGTTAAAATTGATCAGGTGCTCACAAACCTTCTTACCAATGCAGTTAAATATGCGCCTGATGCTCCCTTCATCACTGTTAAAGCATATCAAGAGGGCTCAGATATTTTCATTACTGTACAAGATGATGGGCTTGGTATTGACGAAGAAGATTTGCCCAATATGTTTGAGCAATTTTTCCGTGCTAAAACATCAACTGGTATTGCGGGAACGGGCATTGGCCTAAATATCGTGAAGCAAATTATTGACCACCATGGTGGTGAAATTTCAATTGCAAGTGAAGTTGGCGTTGGCACAACATTCACGGTTCGCTTGCCAATTGCTGGGCCGATGGAAGTTGCGGCTTAGTTTTCTCTCACGGCTATTTCAAACGCTATCGCGTTTGAGCCTACGAGGTGCGGCGCTAAGCGCCGGGCTGCGCTGGCGCTACGCCATGTCACTCAGTCCGAAAAGGACTGAGTTCCTTCTTCGTATAAATTTTTGGTGCCCACAAAGCATCCGCACTATTTCTCTCACGGCTATTCCAAGCGCTGAACGCGCTTGGGCCTCCGAGGTTCGGCGCTGGCTCTACGCCATGTCCTGACGCCGAAGTGGCGTCACTCCTTCTTCGTGCAAATGGTTTAAATGTATTTTTAGATTGCCTACCTGCAACCCCACTGTGCGGCGCTAAGCTCCGAGCTACTTTTTACTACGCTTCAGGTTGCCCACTTGCAACCGCGCTGGCGCTTCGCAATGTCATTCAACCCGAAAAAGGCTGAGCTCTTTTTTCGTAGGTTTAGTTTGCTGATTTTCTCGCATGAGACTTTGTTTTAGATCTCAACTGACACTTCCTTTATTCTGCTTTGTGCTATTAGGGGACGTGCTCCATTTCTTAACTAACATTTTAATAATCAAAGGTCGTTTTACTGCTAAAAAGAGTTTATTATATCAATATCTGTCAGGGTAGGAATAAAATAACTCTATGTGCATTTGCTTAAGATGTGATTCTAAGCTTAAAAGAGAATCTCCTTTTTATTCTCTAAGTATCAAATTTTACACTTGCTATTCTTGTGGTTCTAGATACACGCTTAAACGAGGTCAAAGGCTGCACGATAGGTGGTTAATGCCTATAACATTGCCTTTATATAGTGTAATTTTTGAAAAAAATCCCGCTACTAAAGCAAAATCAGTAGCGATATCATTTTATGAAAGTAAAGACTTTGACTTGGAAATTCTTAAAGAACATATAGGCAGTGAGCTTAATCAGCCAACTCAAAATGTTTCAGAAATTCACGATTATGTTTATCCAAATGAAGATGAACTAAGGAAATTTTTAAAGTGTTTTGTATTCGAGTTAGAGAAATTACAAAACCATTCTTAGCTATAAAAAACTAAATGAATGAAACCGTAAAATTACCACTTGTACCTAATTAGTTTGTTTTATATGGCCGCAATTGGTCAAAAGCTGAAATTTATCTGGTTTCATCTCATAATGCGCACTAGCAACCGGTCTTTTTTTAAAAGACATTCAGTTGCCCACCTGCAACCGGTCTTTTTTATTAGGCCTTTAGGTTGCCCACTAGCAACCGGCCTTTTTTTTATTAGACCTTCAGTTGCCCAACCAGCAACCGGTCTAGACAAAATGTTTAGACAATTTAAGTCCTTGGGCTTGGTAGTTGGATTTTAGGTCTGCGCCGTAGATTGTTTCTGGAATTTCTGTGAGGGGTTCATAGATCAACCGCGCTATGATTTGGCCATCTTCCAGCACAAAGGGAATATCGTGACTGCGCACCTCTAGCACGGCGCGGCTGCCTTTGCCGCCGGCAGATTCGGCACCAAAGCCAGGGTCAAAAAAGCCAGCATAGTGTGCGCGGAACTCGCCCATCATCGGGTCAATCGGCACCATTTCAGCAGCATATTCAATGGGGATATGCAGAGCTTCTTTCGAGACGAGAATGTAAAACTCGCCAGGGTCAAGGATGAGGCGTCCATCCGCTCGCCCATAAAGAGGCTCCCAGAACTCATCCATTTTATAGCTGTTTGGTTTGTCAACATCGATGATGTCTGTGTGTTTTTGTGCGCGATAGCCAATTAAGTTACTGCCATCGATGCCGCGCAAATCCACCCTTGTGTTTAGGCCATCTCGTATGGTTGGCTCGCAATTCACCAATTGCTCTTTTTCATGCAAAATCCGCAGCTCTTTATCATTAAGCTTTGGCCGTTCGAACCGGTCTTGCTGACCAATGCGTCTTCTAAAACGTAATTGATTTAGGCGGCTGCCTGGGCGCACTTTGATGGAAAATGTGCGCGGTGAAATTTCAACATAGAGTTTGCCTTTATAACCAGGCTCAACATAATCAAAAATTTCCGCACCATCAGAAATCAGCCTTGTGAAAACATCGAGGCGTCCGGTTGAACTTTTCGGGTTGGCAAAGCAAGAAACACTTTCTGGTAGCTTCAAGCATTCTTCAACTTCAACCACATAGAAACATTCGCGCTCCAGAACGGCGCCATCTTCGAGTGAAAATTCATGTAGCGATAGGTCTTCTAACTGAGACTCTACCGTTCTGCCACCGCCTGGTAAAAAACTTGCGCGCACTCTATAAGCTTTTTTTCCCAAACGCAGATCAAGACTGGCTGGTTGAATTTGGTTATCTAAAATATCCACACCATTGGCTGTTTTTAAAAAGCCGCGATGGATGAGGTCTTTGATCGCCTGGCTTGGGAAAATACCGCCCTTTGTGGGAAGATGGGCTTTAGGTAGTCCCCCGTCATTTTCCTGATCATTGTTCCAAAGGTTTTTTGCTTCTTCAGCCATGTGTTTAAGTATCCATTTTTGGGCTTCAGTTGCCTACCAGCAACCGCAAAATTGTGCTTCAGTTGCCTTTTTAGTGCTCCTTCGGTTGCAGTTGTTTTGCTTCAGATGCCCACAAAGCATCCGCAACGCAACCGTCGCAACAACTCATTAGTGCTCCTTCGGTTGCCCGCTAGCAACCGTCGCATCAACTGAGGCGATAATTGGCCCCATAATCGCTGAAGCTTACTCTCTATACAAGCGAGAATGACGTTTTTTACCAAAAACTCTTGACCCTTTCCCCGCTTTTGTATTTAGATGGGCCATCTAATTAGGGTCTAGACCCTTGTGGTGATTTGGCCGGTCGGCTTGCAGCCACGTGAAATAATTTGCTAAAAGGCCGATTGCCCCGGTTTTCCTCTAATTGAATTGGTTGGACCTGTGTCATCGGTATTGGTGGTGCTTGGTGTGCTGAGTTTTGTTGCTCAGACACTCAGTTACAGAGCAATTCATAAGGATTTTCAATGTCTAATACAAAAATTTCTAAAGATCGTTTTGCAACTTTAAATGATGCTACGAAGCTTGTTCATGGTGGGACCATTCGCTCAGAATTTGGTGAAACCTCTGAAAGTTTGTTTTTAACCTCTGGTTATATTTATGATAGCGCTGAAAGCGCGGAAGCGCGCTTTAAGGGAGATGAAGAGGGCTATATTTACAGCCGTTTTATGAACCCGACCATTAAAATGTTTGAACAGCGCATGATTGACCTTGAAGGAGCTGATGATGCCCGGGCAACGGCCACCGGTATGGCTGCCGTTTCTGCTTCTGTTCTTTCTTACTTAAATGCAGGTGATCACATCGTCTCAGCCAAAGCTTTATTTGGCTCATGCCGTTATGTGGTAGAGACCTTACTACCTCGTTATGGCGTTGAGGTTACATTGGTTGATGGCGCCGACTTAGACCAATGGAAAGCAGCTATGAAGCCGAATACAAAGGCTGTTTTCTTTGAAACACCGACTAACCCAACGCTTGAATTGGTTGATATGCAAGCTGTGGCTGACATTGCTCATGAGGCAGGTGCTCTGGTGATTGTTGACAATGTTTTTGCCACGCCATATTTCCAAAAACCTATGGAGTTTGGTGCTGATGTTGTCTGTTATTCAGCGACAAAGCATATTGATGGACAGGGAAGGTGTCTTGGGGGCATTGTGCTTGGCAAACAAGACTATATCGACGACTACCTTCATGATTTTATGCGCCAAACTGGCCCTTCTATTAGCCCATTTAATGCCTGGGTCATGCTCAAAGGCTTAGAGACACTGTCTCTTCGGGTTGAAAAAGCGGCGTCAAATGCTCGTAAAATCGCTGATTTTCTGAGCGAACACCCAAAAGTGAAGCGCGCCATTTACCCTGGTAGGGAGGATCACCCGCAGCATGAGCTTGCTAAACGCCAAATGAAAGGCTTTGGAACCATGGTTGCCTTTGAGATTGATGGGGTGAAAGAAGATGCTTTTAAATTTATGAACAAGCTTGAAATTATCAGTATTTCCAATAATTTAGGAGACACTAAAAGCCTTGTCACTCACCCAACTACAACAACCCATCAGCGGTTAGAAGAAGAAGAACGGCTTGAACTTTCGATCACGCCATCACTTGTTCGGTTGTCGGTTGGAATTGAAGATAGTGATGATCTTTTGAACGATATTTCTGAAGCTTTGAAGTAAATTTAAGTCATTTTTATCAATTTTTCAGTTGATTTTGGGCAGAATTAACGTTCAAATCTACTGTATCTAAGAACGTGTAAAAGAATACGGGTTAGTTAAATGTTTCAGGCCACAACAAATGCCATTCAAGTGCGGGTTGAACCTCAATTTCTGGATGAACAATCCAGCCCAGAAGATCATCAATATTTCTGGGCCTATTATGTTGAGATTGAAAACCAAGGTACTGAACCTGTGCAATTGCTTGGTCGCCATTGGCGGATTACAAATGGCCATGGGGACACTCAGGAAGTGATTGGGGAAGGTGTAGTTGGGGAACAGCCCGTGATTCAGCCCGGTGAGACTTATAGCTACACCTCTGGGGCGCCGCTTGGCACCCCAACTGGCTTTATGGGCGGTGAATATAAAATGGAAAGCCCAGAGGGGGAAGATTTTATGATCGACATTCCCGCGTTCTCTCTTGATAGCCCTTATGATATTCATGCGGTGAATTAAAGGTATTGAATTACTCCTTAAGGTTGCTAACTGTCAATTAGCGCAACTGCATGATTGTTGTTATTCAAAAGTTAAGGCATTCGTGGCAAAAATTGATTATTGCAATGAATTATTTCGAGCCTGGATTAGGGGCTGCATATTCAAATGATTGACTTTCGCCCCATATCCTTTGTGATTGGCATATTGCTCGCGACACTTGGCATTGCCCTTATCATCCCCACTTTGATTGACCTTGGTGCTGGTAATTCAAATTGGCTTGGATTTGCCGCTGCGAGTTTGGTTACCCTCTTTTTTGGGGTAGGGCTTGGCTTTTCTCAATATACTCCCAATCCTGAACTTTCCATTAAGCAGGCCTTTTTGCTCACCACGCTTGCCTGGTTTGCCTTGACCGCTTTTTCAGCTCTTCCCTTTGTGTGGTCTGACATGAGCATGAGTTATTCTGATGCTTTTTTTGAAGCGATGTCGGGTTTAACCACAACTGGGGCGACCGTTATTTCTGGGCTTGATGAGAAATCACCAGGCATTTTACTTTGGCGCAGTTTGCTGCAGTGGCTTGGCGGCATTGGCATTATTGTGATGGCCCTTGCCGTGATGCCCATGTTGCAAATTGGCGGTATGCAGCTTTTTCGCACCGAAAGTTCGGATAATTCAGAAAAGATCGTGCCACGTGCTGCGCAACTTGCCAGTTCGATTACCAGCCTTTATGTAACACTCTCTCTTCTTTGCGTTGTTGGGTATTTGCTGGCTGGTATGAGTTTGTTTGATGCAATTGCTCATTCGATGACGACCATTGCTACAGGGGGACTTTCTACGCATGATGCCTCACTTGGCTATTTTAAAAGCGATGCAGTGCAGTATGTGGCCATTGTTTTTATGATCCTTGGTAGTTTACCATTTGGACTTTATCTTTTTGCTGTAAACGGGCGAATTGATCGCTTGTTTAAAGATAGTCAAGTTCACTGGTTTTTTATTACGTTATCTGTTTTTATTTTCCTTACTTGGATTTCTCAATTTGGTAGTGGGCTTGGTGCAGACCAGTTAAGGGATGCTGCTTTTCATTCTGTTTCCATTATGACAGGAACTGGTTATGCCACGGGTGACTATGGTCAATGGAGCAGCTTTGCTGAAGTGTTGTTTTTTATCATGATGTTTGTTGGTGGTTGTGCGGGCTCGGCTTCATGCGGGATTAAAATTTTTCGTCTTCAAGTCCTTTTTCAAACGATCAAGCAACGCACCTTTTCGCTTATTCAACCGAACGGCATTTATATTCCTCGTTATTCAGGGAGACCTATTGAGGAGCGGGTTTCAACGGCGGTTTTAAGCTTTATCTTTTTGTTTTTATTTTGCTTTGCAGTTTTAACATTCCTACTAACCCTGTATGACCTTGATTTAAAAACATCGATCTCAGCTGCAGCCAGTTCATTGACGAATGTTGGCCCTGGTCTTGGAGATATTGTTGGGCCTTCTGGAAATTTTCAAAGCCTTCCTGATGGGGCTAAGTGGTTGCTCGCAGCTGGCATGTTACTTGGTCGACTTGAGCTTTTTACTGTTCTTGTGCTTTTTATTCCTACTTTTTGGCGAAGCTAATTTTTTTGTGCTTCAGATGCCCACCAGCATCCGCACTAGTTTTCTCTCTCTCACGGCTATTTCAAACGCTATCGCGTTTGAGCCTAGATTTTAATTTGCTTCAGGTTGCCTACCAACAACCGCACTATGCAGCGCTCGCGCCGGCCAGCAAAGCTGCCATGTCCTGAAGTCGAAATGACGTCACTCCTTCTTCGTATTGATAGTTTTTTATCCTACCGTCCGGCGAAGTAAGTTCTTATTCAGCTGGTTCTGGTGGGGTGGGCTTTGTGCCTAGACGCATGTACCATTTGGCAATGTTACCGATGTCACCACCTATGCCTACAATAACAGGGACAAGTACAAGAACGAGAATCGTTGCTGTTGCCAAGCCGAAAACCATGGTGATGGCCATTGGCATGAGGAACTGAGCTTGGCGGCTTGTTTCAAACAACAGCGGCAACAAGCCACCAATGGTAGTAAGAGAGGTGAGCAATACAGCGCGCAGGCGATCTTGACTGGCGCCGATTGCTGCTTCATGAAGAACCTCACCTCGATCCAACCTGTTTTTCACTTCTGTCACCAGAATAATGGAATCATTCACCAAAATACCAGATAAACCAAGCAGACCAATGAAAGACAAAATGGTCAGTGCTGTTCCCATGACCATGTGCCCTAAGATGGCGCCGACCGCTCCAAAGGGAATGATGGCCATGACGGCTAATGGTTTTGTGTAACTTTCAAACACCCATGCCAAGATGATGTAAATGATGACAAGCGCGAGAAGTGCGCCCAACTTTAGATCGGCGAAACTTTTTGCTCTATCTTCGGCACGCCCTGCTAGGGTGTATGAGATGCCATATTTCTCTTCAACTTTTGGCAATGCTTCTATTTGTAATTGCTCAATTACCGTTGCAACTTCAGTGATCTTTGGATCAATATCACCTGTTACGGAAACAGTACGAACTCCATCTCTTCTTTGAATGAGAGAAAAACCTGGCTTTTCTCTCAAAGTGACGACTTCTGGTAAAGGCACGCGCTGGTTGTCTGGCGTAAGAAGGTAGATAGACCGCAGAGCCTCAATGCCGCTTAGATCATGCTTCCTCTTAACGCGCACTGTAATTTCTTCATCGCCTCTTGCGAACCTGGTTGCTATTGCGCCTTCAAAACTATTTCTTATTTGCGTGCCGACTGACTGAGCCGTGAAGCCAAGGGCTGTTCCTCTTGGGGTGACTTCAATGATCCACTCCGGTTTACCGTAAGGGAGGTCATCATCAACGTTTGAAACTCCGCTAACACCTGCTAAAGCCAATTTAATATCTTCTGCTGCTTTTTTAAGAGTGGTGACATCAGCACCTTTTAGCCGAAAGTCAATGTCTGCTCCTGGAGGGCCAATCCGACTTCCACCAATTGTAAATCGCTCAACATTGGGCAATTTAGGGGCTCCTTTTCGCCATGCTTTTATAAAGGCACGTGTACGAATTGTTCGAGCTTCACTTGGGGTTAAGTTAACTGTTATTTCAGCCAGATTATCGCCTTGCGCTCTTCCGGCTACTCCTTGAATTCCGTAGATAGCTACTATTAGGTTTTCATCTTTTTCTTTTGTCAGTTCCTTCGCTATTTTTTTCAGATTTTCTTCGACTAATGTAAGAGCTTTGAGTTGCTCATTATTAGGAGTGCCCGGCACGAAAATGAGTTTGGCGCTCACCTTCTCAGATTCGGGAGACGGAAAAAATTGAAACCCAATACGACCACCGGTGATAAACCCCATGGAGATGATCAGGGCAAAGGTTGTTATGGCCAGAAAACTATAACGCCAATCATAGCAAATTTCGACAAACCTTCTATATGGCCCATCTCTGAAAGTTTCGAGGCCTTCATCAAATCTTTTTCGAAAGCGTCCGCGATCATCTATATTTCCTGAATTAGCGGCATGCCTTAAATGGCCTGGCAAGATTAAGAAACACTCAACAATACTTGCGACTAGAACTGCCAATACAACGAGCGGAATTGCTGACATGAAATCTCCCAAGCGCCCTTGAATGAGGAAGATTGGAAAGAAGGCAGCCATGGTTGTTAATGTGGCGGCTGTTACAGGCTTGAGCATGCGTAAAGCCCCTTGCTCGGCAGCTTTAACTGAGCCTATACCCATTGCTTGTCTGGTGGCTGTGTCTTCAGCCACCACGATTGCATCGTCAACAATGATACCAATCATCATGATAAGGGCGAACATTGAGATCATATTGATTGTTTGACCCGATAGCCACATCACCAGAACCGTTGCCAAGAGCGCCACAGGAATGCCAGCAGCAACCCAAAATGCTATGCGCCAATTTAGAAAAATAAACAGGACGATTAAAACCAAAACCAAACCTTGCAGACCGTTTTCTATCAAGATGCCTAGTCTTTGTTTTACATTCTCATCTCGCACATCATAAACGGCTAATTTTAAGCTTGGGGGAAGTGTTGGTTTGACCTTCTCGACATAATCATAAAAACTCTGCATCGTTTTTAATGTGTTAGATGAGAGAGACCGTTTGATAGATAGCTGGATGGCTTTGTTGCCATTAACAATGCCGGTTTTTCCATCTTTATCGAATTTGGTATTGATCGTGGCGATATCGGTTAGATAGATTTTCTCTCCGCTTGCAAGAGAGACAATTTCGATTTTTGCTAATTCTTCCGGGGTGCGACGCTCAGCTAAGGCACGGAGTTGTATTTCTAAACCGCCTTCGATGGTGCCTGATGGAAGATCTCTTGTTTCAAGTCGGATGCGTTCAGCAATAGCACTAAGGCTTAAGTTCAAGCGCCGTAATTCTTCTTCTTTTATTTCGATCCAAATTTCTTCATCACGAACACCGCTCATGGTTACTCGATCAATGCCATTGTTCAAAAAACCATCTCTTAATTCTTTTGCATAGGCTTTAATGGTTTTTTCAGAAAAGGGACCTGAAATGGCTAATTTTGCGACCCTTTCAAAAAACACAGCTTGTTTTATGGTTGGCTCTTCGCTGCCTTCTGGCAACGTTGTTACACTAGTGACAGCTTGTTCAATATCAGATAATGCTTTTTGCATATCTGCATTTGCATAAAAATCTATTGATACGACACCTAAGCCCTCATGGGCAAAAGAC
The DNA here is from genome assembly GCA_965230545.1 of Hyphomicrobiales bacterium. Taxonomy (GTDB): domain Bacteria; phylum Pseudomonadota; class Alphaproteobacteria; order Rhizobiales; family HXMU1428-3; genus HXMU1428-3. Next base: position 400,265 of record CBDDLE010000003.1, read on the forward strand.
GTAACTTCTTCTACATCATCTAAAAATCTTAATTCTGGTTCGAGGCTATCAAGTATGTTTTTCTCAACATCTTCAGCACTTGCGCCTGGCCAGTTCACTCTTACGTTTATTTCAGGAATTTCGACACTGGGGAAGAACTGGACATTGATTTTCGATATTGCATAAAGCCCCATCATAATCATGATGACCATCAACAGATTAGCTGCTGTGGAATGGCGAATAAAAACACTTACCAAATTTGATTTACTCGGAAGAGACTTATCTTGTTCACTTGTGGTGTCCTCTTTCATTCTCTTTTCATTTGGCATGGTTTATAATCCTATTCATTCTTATAAACCTTTTGAAGAGGCTGCTTTTTTAACGTCATTCTGGCTCAAAGCTTTGTTGGTGCTGAGAGTTTGGCTGTTTTCCTTGGTTCTCACTTTTACTTTCACGCCTTCGCCGGCAAGGGTTAGTTTTGTTGTGAGAATTTCTGTTTCTTTAGGCAGTTCAACTTTGATTAGAATATCACTTTCTGAAGCGCCCACGACTTCAACTTCTCTTTCTCTCAATCTGTTATTTTCAATGACGTAAATTTTGTTCCCATTGTAAATTGCCGTTTGGGGAAGGCGGATAACTTGTTTGTATTCTTTGTCGTTTACGGTTATTTGAACAAAGGCGCCAGAGCGAAGCGCAACGGGAGAGGCTGGATTTTTTACAACTGCATAAACTTCTACACCACCATTTTGCGAGGTGATAGTGGCACCGGTTCTCACGATTTTGGCTTTATACGTAATTGGTGTTTCGCCCACTCTCCAGCTCACTGAAACATCTCTGCCATTTAGAGTTTTTTCTTGAGCTAGAATTCGTCCATATTGAGCATTTGTTAAAGTGAAGCGGACATCAACTTTGTTTTGATCTATTAACGTCGCGACACGGTCATTCACACTCATGGTGCGGCCGATCTCTGCATTAACCGAATTTACATAAGCGTCAAACGGTGCAATTAGTTTTGTTTCTTCCAGTCGGCGTTTGGCTTGGGCCACTCTCCAGTTCAATCTATCAACAACCGCCACTTGTTGTTCTTGACGAGCGCTTAGAAGATCTAAATTCACTTTGCTTGTGGCAACGGCCTGGCGACGCTGTGCTAAAATTACATTTCTATCATCGGCTAATTTTTTTGTGACTGTGCCGCGTTTTGAAAGGGACTTTGCGCGTTTAAAATCCTTCTCGGCTAATGCGAGCTGAACTTTTGCATATTTTAAATTTTCTTCCTCTAACGTTAGGCTTGCTTTAATTTCACTTTGGCGGGCGATGGCTTCTGCTAAATTCGCTTTTGCTTCTTGCAGAGCGCCTTTGTAATCAAAGTCATCAATTTTTAAAAGAAGCTCACCTTTTTTTATCAAGCCACCTTCTTTTAACCCGGCGCCAACTTCGATTACTTTTCCTGAGACCAATGCTCTTAAATCGACACGGCGGTTCGCAACCGTTGTACCGTATAGTTTTAGCTTAGGTGTGTGGTTTTTCGTAATTGCTACGACACTCTCTACCGGCCAGGCTTTTTCAACAATTTGAGGTTTTTTTGGTTTTGGTTTCGTTGACTTTAAAAAGTTGTATCCCGAGAAAGCTAAAAAGAGAATAAGGAGTGGAACCAAGGTTTTCACGAGCATAAGAAAGGGAGAGTTCTTTGCCTCTTTAAAGGCAAGATTCTGAACCCCTTGTTCGTTTGAGGCAAAAGTGTTCTTATCACTTTCAATCTCATTTGTGTTTTGACTAGTTTGACTTTCTTGATTCATTTACTTTATTCAAACTCGTGACTTTATCTCGTTTCTATGGAATGGCATTGTTCTTTTCATTTGCACCATTCATGACAGCGGTTTTTTCTCTTCAATTTTGATTTACTGCCTATATATAAGCAAAGAGTATGCCGATTATTCCTCAATATATTACGAAAGATAGAGGTAAACTCCGTCTAAATTTGGGAATTTTTTTTCTTTTTTCTTATTCATTCATTGTTATAAATCTTATCTTAACCATGATGAGCGGTAAAAGACGACTGTTTTTAGATTAATTCTATCAAACATGTGTGATTGGTTAATTGGTAAGTTCATGCCGCACAAAGCATTAGGAAATGAGTTTAATGGTAAATGTAAATGATTATCTCTCATCGACAGAAGAGATTTTAGCGCAGCTCATTCATTTTGATACCACCTCGCACAAAACCAACCTTCCTTTAATTTTGTATATTGAAGAGATTTTAAACCGTGCTTCTGTCCCTTACAGGCTTGTGCCAAATGAAGAGGGAGATAAAACCTCTTTATTTGCAACTATAGGGCCTGAGGGGACAGGTGGTATTGCGCTTTCTGGGCATACGGATGTTGTGCCTGTTGAGGCGCAAAACTGGGATACTGACCCATTTACTCTTACAAAAAAGGGAGACAAACTCTTTGGCCGTGGCACCACGGACATGAAGGGGTTTTTGGCCTGTATGTTAGCGGCAATACCTTTGTTTCAAGCTGCAAACCTTAAACAACCAATTTATCTTGTTTTTTCATACGATGAAGAGGTTGGCTGCACGGGGGTGCGCCCACTGGTAAAACGTCTCGGCAATGAGCTGCCTATGCCATCTTTGGTGGTCGTGGGGGAGCCTTCAAACTGCCAAGTGGTTGAAGCACATAAAAGCATCACAAGCTATGTTACAAAAATTATTGGACACGAAGCTCATTCTAGCCTTTTACATCAAGGGGTTAGTGCTATTGAAATTGCGACAAAACTAATCACTCACTTAAATGAAACCCAACAAAGCCTCCAACACACGCAGAATGATGCGCGCTTCGACCCACCTTTTTCGACCGTTCATGTTGGACGGATTGAAGGAGGGACTGCACGAAATATTGTTGCAAAAACATGTGAGTTCTTATGGGAGGTTCGCGCTCTACCAGACTTTGATGGGCCGCAAATCGCTCATGATATGATGTCTTATGCTCGGGAGAAATTACTCCCCGGGATGAAAGCTCTTTCTAGTGACACCGATATCATCACAGAACAAATTACATCTGTGCCTGGTCTGGCTTCTTCTGCTGCAAGTGTAAGTTTAGGGATGAAGTTGGCTAAGCAGAATGAAAGTTTTGTTGTTTCTTATGGTACCGAAGCTGGTTTATTTGAAAACCAGGGCGCGCATAGTGTTATTTGCGGGCCAGGCAATATTGAACAGGCTCACAAACCGAATGAATTTATTGAGCTCTCTGAGCTTCTTAAATGCCTAGCTTTGCTTGACCGTATAGCTGAGCATCAATCCACCTAACCTATTGATTTTAATTATTTCCATACTTGACTAGTATTGTCGGAGATTGCTGAAAATTCTGTACAAACTCTTTTAGAGCAATTAAGACGATTAGCGTAGTCTTAGAATTGCTCTAAATTAATGAATTTAGACACTAAGTTAGTTGAGTGATGATTTTCTAATTAGGTTTGTTAAATGAATTATATGAGTCAAATACTTGGTGGTGGGTCGCCTTCAAAGCCGCATAACCTTAAAGCCCAGATCTTTAGTGCTTCACGCTGGATGGCTCAATCATGCTCGAATATGATGTCTGGCCTTGGCTATCATATGCTTGAGCCGCAAGACTTTGCTCTGGTTACTGTACTGGATAATGGTCATATTACCATTGAAGATTTGGCTACTCGTTTATCTTGGGATATTGCGTTTACACTTGACAAGGCGAACCATCTTGAAACGCTTGGATTTGTACGAATTGTTCGAGATCCTTTGAAAGATAGTCAAAAACAGATTACCTTTACAGATGCTGGATGGCAGCTTATCAATGACCTATCTAATGTGGTCACTCAGGTTGAACTTCAATTGAGCCAAAGAATTGGTATTACTGATGTCAATAATATTCGGAGTATCTTTTCTTCGAATTGGGGGCCTGTTTTGAAGGAAAGCGATTTATTTCTCAATGAACCATTCAAAAGCGACTGCCATTCAGAATTGGATATTTGATCTAGATAATACGCTCTATCCGGCGGAGTGTAATCTCTTTGCGCAAATTGATGAGCGCATGGGAAGCTTTATTGCTAAACTTCTCGATGTTGACCGCACTCAAGCGCGCAAAGTTCAAAAAGATTATTATTATCGCTATGGCACAACTTTAAATGGATTGATGAGAGAGCATAAGCTTGACCCTCATATTTACCTGGATTATGTGCATGATATTGACCATTCTGTTTTACCAGACTTGCCTGAATTAAGCTCGGCTTTAGATGCTTTGCCTGGGCGCAAATTTATTTTTACAAATGGTTCTGCCGCACATGGTGAAAATGTTGCTGCTGCCCTTGGCATTCTAGATGCTTTTGATGGTATTTTTGATATTGCTGCCGCTGACTTCACTCCCAAACCAAACAAACCAGCTTATGAACAATTTTTAAAGCATCATAATGTGTTGCCTCAAAACTCAATTATGTTTGAAGACTTACACCCCAATTTAAGAGTTCCCCATGAGCTTGGCATGGCCACTGTTCTGGTTCATTCATCTTATGAAGACCACCCAGCGCAAAAAGAGCGCCTTAATTGGGATGATTTACCTGACTATATTCATCATGAGACGACGAATTTGGTTGAGTTTCTTGATGCTGAAAATTTGAAGTCTACAGCGTTGCTTTAATTCGTTTTTGCCTAAATTTTATTCAGTAAATATTATCCATTTTTATTGTTTTGCCTTTCGTCAAAACTTTTGCATTTTTTGATTTATATTAAAGTCTACCTCTTTGTATTTAGCATAAGCTTTTCTAGTCTCCTTTACTTATCTGTCTCATTCTGCATTTTCAATTTACATTTTTTCACAAGAAAATTGGCATGTTTTACAATGTCTTAGCAGATAATTCGGAGGCTAACTTAAACTCCCCAGAGGTAAAACTAATGAAAAAAAATATTAAGCTGTTTCAAATTTTAGCTGTTGGTATGTTCGGGTTATTATGCTCACCAACAGTTGGGCATGCTGAAATGACCAAAGCGGGTCAAGAAGCTGTTGTTAAGGCTGGTGAAGTTATGTTTCAACATCGTTGTAGAGTTTGTCACTCTAATGATATGAAACATCCTTCATATGGCCCACCTTTGAAAAAAATTATTGGCCGCAAGGCTGGCTCAGTGGTTGGGTTTAATTATTCAGATGCTTTGAAAAATTCAGGTATTATTTGGACAAAAGAAAATTTACGTGAATGGATTAAAGATAATAAATCTGTGATGCCTGGCACTCGGATGCGCCACATTGGTGTGACAGATAAAACTGAGCAAGATTTTATTCTTAAATATTTAGCTCATATTTCTAAGTAGTTTTTCTCACCCCCCTATAAATGTATTCATCACTTTATAGGGGGATTTTCTCCCTTCCTTCTCATCCCAAATTTTCTTTTATTAATGTCACTGTTTGAGTGGTCTATTTTTAGTGACTCTTTTTTTAGTGATTATGGTCATCATGTAACTCAGCTTCATGGCCCGGGTGATCATGAGTGTGGGGACCGTGATCTTCACCTATATGATCATGATCATGCGCTCTGAAATCATGGATGTGGTCACCATCGTGATCATGGGAGTGATGATCTTTATGAGCATGAGAATGGGTGTGGGTGTGACCATGTTCATGGACATGCTCATGCGGGTGACTATGTTTGTGTTTGTGAGGATGGCAATGGTATGTTCCATCTTTATGAGTGTGCCAGTGCTCATGACTGTGAGTGTGTTCATGGCTGTGAACATGCTTGTGTTCGTGGGTGTGTTCGTGACTATGAATTTCTTCTTCAGACTCATGACTTTGTTGTGTGCCTTTGGAATTATCTGGAAATTCAACTGGTGTTATTTCCAATGTTCCATGACGAATGCCGCGCTCTGCGATGATTGAATTTGCAATATCTTTTACTTGCTGAACACTGCCTTTTAAGATCACCGTTTCATAACAAGTTTTCTCATCAATATGCACTTGCATGGTGCTTTGGTGCAGGCTGTGAGCATTATGATGAATTTTCGCTAATCTTTTTGATAATTCACGTTCTTCAAAATCATAGAGATAAGACAATGTTGCAATACAGCTTTTGCTGATCACATTTTCTTCTAAACTTTCTTGCTCTAGACGGTCGCGTGTTATGTCTCTGATTGCTTCAGACCGATTGGCATAATTTTTCTCATGCATGAAACGATCTAATTGGTTGAGCAAATCAGAATCTATGGTGATTGTTACACGCTGCATTTTATCAAAGTCTCTTTCATCAGATTTAGTGATATCACTTCAGATTATATGAAGTTTAATTAGGTTTCCCGTTTCAAACCAGCCTAGATTGAATTTTCCTATTGTTAAAATCAATTGACTTCTCATGCAAAGCAGCCGTATGATGTTTTTACCAATCATCATATATGATGTTTTTTATTTTTGTCATACTTTTTGTTTGAGGCTCAATCCATGAAGCCAATTGGTTCTTACATTTTTGCGCTTATGGCCAGCATAATGGTGACTGGCTTTTTGTTTTTTCAGTCTATTGAGGCTGTTAAAGCGCATTTTCAAGAGCTCATCCCAACAAATGACATTGTCACACAAGAGAGTGTCAACACTTCTCAAGGCAAGAACTTTGCGCTTGCTTTGCGATTTACGCACCCCATGGACAATGGCCCATTGATGGAAATGGTAAAGCCCAAACGGTTTGGGGTTTTGATCAATGGCAAGAAACATAACCTTTTAGAAAGCCTTATCTCTCATAAGCAAAATGGGAAAACAACCTGGCGTGCGCCATATGAACTTAAAGAACCTGGGGATCATATTTTTTACGTGAGCCCAACCCCTTATTGGGAAGCCAGTGAGAAAAAGATGATTGTGCATCACACTAAGGTGGTTGTTGATGGATTTCACGGAGGGGAAGGCTGGGACAAATTAGTTGGATTGCCTGTTGAAATTGAGCCGCTCTCTCGGCCCTATGGATTGTGGACCAACTCTCTATTTAGGGGGCGTGTTTTAAGAAATGGAAAACCGGTTCCTTTTGCGGATGTAGAAGTTGAATATCGTAATAACGACGGGGCTCTCCAAATTCCTTTTTCTCCCTACTCCACCCAGATCATTAAAACAGATGCACAAGGGGTCTTTTCTTTTTCACTTCTTCGGTCTGGCTGGTGGGGGTTTGCTGCCCTTACAGACGCAGCTTATAAGCTACCAAGCCCTAAAGGTGAGCATATATCCGTTGAAGAAGCTGGTTTAATTTGGGTGTTTGCTAGAGATATGGTTTTGAAAAAAAGAGGAGACTGATTTTATGCATATTATGGATGGCGTTGTTTCATCTCCTCTTGTAGCAGGAGCGACGATTATAGCGGTTGGGGCTGTTAGCTTTGGTTTAAAGCGTGTGGCTCCTGAAGATATCCCTAAGGTTGCCTTGCTTGCAGCTGCTTTTTTTGTGGCAAGTGTTATTCGTGTGCCTATTGGCCCAACTTCGGCCCACCTAATGCTCACCGGGTTACTCGGTTTGGTCTTGGGGCCTGCGATATTTCCGGCGCTTCTGGCTGGGCTAATGATGCAGACTTTTATTTTTGGCTTTGGCGGGATTACTGTTCTTGGGATGAACCTTTTGAACATGGCTTTGCCTGGCTTTATCGCTTATTTAATCTTCGCGCCTCTTTTGCGAAATGAACTCGGTAAAGATAGAAATTATTTTCAAGAGCCATCGCATTCCAATTTATTCGCTTTCAATTCTAAAACTCGCATTTTTTTAATCGGTTTTTGCGCAGGCAGTTTTGCTATTTTTGGCTCTTTATTCATGGTGGCATTGAGCCTTGCGCTTTCTGGACAAGCTTTTATTGCTGTGGCGAAATTTATGGTTCTAGCAAATCTTCCTCTTCTCTTCATTGAAGGGCTCGTGGTTGGGGTTATTGTACAATTTTTAGCAAGCCTAAAGGGGGAAATCTTTACAACTCGTCCCTTACATCAAGCCAATTCTTTTCCTGCGTCTTCGGAACTATCCTCATGAGAGCTTTAGGGGCATTCATCACTTGTTGCTTTGCTTTGAGTGTTTTCTTTTTTTTCACCACTTTGCCTGCGAACGCCCATAAGTTAAAGATGTTTGTTACACTTGAAGCGCTTTCACCTCACTCTAAGAAACTGCCATCTAAATCAACTGGTTATCAGATTAAAGGACAGGTGTATTTTTCTTCTACTGTGCCACTTGCAGATGCCGAGATTAAAATTCTTTCGCTACAGGGAAGAGAAATTGGTGTTACCCGGACAGATCAAGAGGGACGTTTTCAATGGGCATTAAAAAACGTTCAGCCCTTTAAGGTTCAGTGCCAATCTATTGATGGTCATTTGATTGAGCGCCTGATTACACCGAAATTGTCTGATCAAAAAGAAGTTCTGCTCAAGTCTAAAGAAGTTCGAAATGTTGATAAGACGGAAAGAGAGACTGGGGCTAGTTCGTTCCTGAAAGCTGAAGAGTTACGACATATTCTTTCTTCTGAACTTACTCCATTAAAAGAGCAAATTTCTAAATTGCATCATAAAATATGGTTGCTTGAAATTTTAGCTGGTCTCGGACTTTTGTTTGGCGGTTTTGGCATTTGGATGTTTGTTCTTTCAAAACAAGCCGCTAAAAAGAATGGAGAGGTTTGATGTTTCGCTCTTTTTCAGGAACGTCTTTTGACCCTCGAACTTTAATTTTGCTCTCGCTTTGTTTTGCGGTTTTGGTCATCAGTTTTTCATCACTTCAGTTTTTATTTTGTTTGTTTATCTTTTCTGTTTGTTTGGCTTTTTTGTTTAAAGCACCCCTTATTTCTACATTGAAGAAGATGCTTCTTATTGATGGATTTATGGTTCTTGCCCTTTTGTTCTTGCCTTTCACTTTTGCAAACGGACCTTTTTTTCTTTTCTTCGGTTTTACTTTTTACATAGATGGCTTATGGCTTGCGCTGGCCATTCTTTTAAAAGCGAACAGCATATTTTTATGTTTTACAGCTCTGATGGGGCGAATGGGAAGTGCCGAATTTGCGCATGCTCTTGCTCATTTAAAAGTGCCGCCTTCATTTGTGCAGATCCTTCTTTTTATGGTGCGCTATGTCGACGTTTTAAAGGTGGAACTTCAACGCATGCGCACCGCTATGAAATGCAGGGGATTTCGCTATTCAACAAGTTGGCATTGTTGGAAGAGCATTGGGCATTTAATCGGGATGTTATTTGTTCGCTCGATTGAACGGGGGGAGCAAATTTTAATTGCGATGAAATGCCGAGGTTTTAACGGCACCTTTCCTTTGCTTCATCACTTTCATTATGGCCAGAAAGATACCGCTCTTATTTTCACTTTTATAACATTGTTGTTTGTTGCTTTAAGCACTGGCTATTTAATTGACGGCTCTTTCATGAAGGGCGTTCAATAATATGGCTGAGGCTTATTTTTCCCTACAGAATATTACTCTTTCACGCTCAGGCTACTCTCTTTTATTTCATGAGCTTAATTTTGAAGTGCTGCCAGGCGACAAGGTTGGTCTCGTTGGAGGCAATGGCAGTGGTAAAACCAGCCTCTTTCATTTGATGATGGGGCTTCTCTTCCCACAAGATGGAGAGGTGTTTGCATTTGGCGAGATTTGTTCGAGCGAGGAGGATTTTGTGCCTGTACGTTCGCAAGCAGGGTATCTCTTTCAAAATTCTGATGACCAGTTATTTTGCCCAACTGTTGAGGAAGATGTGAGCTTTGGCCCTTTAAACCTTGGCATGACACATCAAGAGGCAAAGGAAATAACTGGTAAGGTTTTAAATGATCTTGGCCTCTCTGGTTTTGAAAAGCGGATCACGCATCATCTTTCAGGTGGTGAGAAGAAACTTGTCGCCCTTGCGAGCGTTCTTGCCATGAACCCTAAAGTTTTGCTGCTTGATGAGCCGACAAACAATCTGGATGAATTGGCTTGTGAACGGCTAATCAAGTCCCTAGAAGGTCTTGATATTTCCAAAGTGATTATTTCTCATGATCGGGAGTTTTTATCTGCTTTAACTGAAAAAACCTATCGGCTTGAAGCTGGGCATATTCACCTTGAATGAAAAAGCCTTCCAGAATTCTGGAAGGCTTTTGTTTCTTTTTTTTTGTTTTTTAATCACCCTTTAAGCGGCGATCTCATTTAAGAAATTATTGATTTCTTGCTTTAGTCTATCTGCGTCTTGTTCTAATTTTGTTGATGCTTGATGAACTGATTCAGCTGAAAGGCTGGTTTTATCTGCTGAATGATCAACTCCGGAGACCGCACTAGCTAATTCTGCCGAATGAGAAGCTGTGTCTTGAACATTGGAGGTAATCTCGTTTGTCACAGTACCTTGCTCATTCATAGCATCTGAGATTGAGCTTGAAAGCGCATCTACTTGTGTCATGGTTTGGGCAATGTCATTAATTTCTGAAGCGGTGTCTTTTGAGGCGGCTTGAATATCTTGAATATGCTTAGCGATTTCGCTAGTAGCCTGGCTTGTTTGCTCTGCGAGTGATTTCACCTCTGCTGCGACCACTGCGAAACCTTTGCCAGACTCGCCGGCTCTTGCTGATTCAATTGTTGCGTTTAACGCCAGCAAATTTGTTTGCTCTGCAATTTCTTCAATTAAATTAACGACTGTTCCAATGCTATCAGCTGCTTCTGTTAATGCTCTTACTCTGGTTGAGCTTTGGCGAGCTTGATCGGTTGCTTTTCTAACAGCTGAAGAGGTATCAACGACCTGATTTGAAATTTCTGAAACAGAGCTTGCTAATTGCTCTGCAGCTCCTGCGAGTGATCTTACATTATTGTCAGCAGATTGCGAGGCTGAGCTTGCTGTGCCTGCCAGTTCTGCTGTTTGTTTGGCGATATCTGTTAGTTCAATGGCTGAGCCTGTCATTTGGCCAGCGCCTTCGCCAACAGCTTTGATAAATCCATCCATGCGAGAGCGGAAACTTTCTGCTATTTCTTTTAGCCGCTCACGGCGCTCTTCTTCATGTCGAACAGCTGAATTTTTCTGCTCTTCTGCCATGCCTTCAGCTTTTGCGGTTGCTTTGTTTGCTTCATCTAGTGCTTCACCAACACGGCTTGCTGCTGTTTCCATATTTCCGACAATCCAGTTTACACCTTCTTGCGTGATGAAAATAGTAACAAGGTGGATCATTGTAAGCACAATGCCGACTTCACCGGGAAAGGCTGCTGCTGGGTCTATGATGGCGGCACTTACTGTAAAGCCCATAGCTATGACGGCAGCAATTGTCGTTGCTTTCTTATCGCACCAGCCAGAGAGAATAGCGATGACCGCTATTAAACCAAACTGCGCTTCAATTTGTAGAGCGTTACCTCTTAACATTACGATCAGGGCGATCATATTAATGGCAAGAGTTGCACTTGTTATATATCTGGTTTTCACTTCCATTGGCTTTGACCTTAGAAGATAGGTCGAATAAATGGTCATACCAATGGCAAACAGTAAGGGAAAAGCCGAGGTGTTAAAGCCAGCCCATGTTAAGGGAAAGACACTCGTCATTAGATCTGATGATATGAAAGCAAGTGAGGCTAACATCAATGGCACCCACATCATCACGGTGAGGAATAAGACGAACCGTCTTCGCAATATATTTAAATCCATTTTAATATCCTTCCAGTCAAAAAGGGCCATCAATAATTCATCTGACGGCAAATAATCCGTGTAGAATTCTTACTTGTACTATAGGCCAAAAAACTGTAAAGCTATGGTAAACATTCTATTTAATTTATTGTTTTTATTGAATTTATTTCGTTCCAAAATTTAGAAAACCCTCAATTTTGGAACCTTACTTTGCACCTTGTACTTGCGTTGTAATGTTTCTTTACAAGAGAGCTGCTATGACCGATACAACACAAACACCTTCATCACCTTCCACAACAAAATCACTTGATGTTTTTTCGAGTTCAACTAAAGAAGAACAGCAATCTCAAATTGCTGTTTATGTTTATCAAAGCCCTATTCGGGCCTGGCATTGGCTCAATATGTTTTGCATTATTGTGCTTTGTATCAGTGGTTATTTTATTGGCAGCCCGCCGCCAACTCTTTCAGGTGAAGCAAGTGATCATTACCTTATGGGCTACACACGCTTTGCGCATTTTGCAGCAGGACAGATTATGGTTTACTTATTTTTGGGCCGGATATTTTTTGCGTTTAGTGGTAATAAATATGCAAAAGAATTATTTCTCCTGCCTGTTCATTCCTCTGAATGGCGGCATGGCTTTCTTGAACAAATGAAATGGTATTTGTTCGCTAACAATCAGGCGCCGCAATTTGTTGGTCATAACCCTGTTGCTCAATGTATTATGTTTTTTGGGTTTGTGCTGCCAGCTATTTTTATGATTGTTTCTGGGCTGGCTCTTTATGCTGAAGGATTGGGCATGGGGCATTGGCTTTATAATGTAACCGACTTTATGCTTTTGTTTTTTGATGGCACCATGGCTATCCACACTTACCATCACCTTGGCATGTGGGTGATCATTTGTTTTATCATCGTGCATTTATACGCAGCATTTCGTGAAGAGCTTGTTTCTCGTCAATCTATGATTTCAACAATGATCTCAGGTTGGCGGATGTTTAAATAAACCATTTTTATTAACCTCTTTTCTTCAGCCCGCTTTAAATTCTCATTCGTTAACTTTAAGAAAAATTTATAGCGGGCTTGTTTGTTTTTACTCGATTGGCTTTTTTATTTTCAGCTCTTTCTTATCAAAACAAATATTTTTCTTATTTTTTGTTTTTTTCATGCAATCAAATCGCTCTTTGGATCGTTATTGGTATGACGGGGACATTTGAGCATGCTTTGGCAACTTTTGTTGCTGCTATTTGCTTGGGTGAATTCGTCAGTTTTTTTAAATTATCCTTAAGCTTATGGAGAGCGTTATGAAAAAAACAACGAAACTATCTACACTCGCAGCTGCTGGTATCATGGCTACAGCTGGCCTTGGCGCGACAACGGCTTTTGCTGTGCCAGATAACCCAACAGCATGGGAAAAATGTGCTGGTGTTTCAAAGGCTGGTAAAAATGACTGTGGCGCTAAAGACGGCAGCCACACTTGTGCTGGTCAAGCGAAAGCTGACAATTTGAAAACTGAATGGGTTTATCTACCGAAAGGCACTTGCGAGAAAATTACTGGTGGTGCTGTTGTTGGTGAAAAACCAGCTAAATCGTAAGCTCTCTTAAATAGAAGGAGTTCAAGCTCATGGATCCATCATCTCTTAGCGCTATCAAAACTGCGGGACTTGGTTTCCGTATGCCACATTTCGCGGATATTATGAAGCGAAGAGATGAGGTTCCGTGGGTTGAACTCCTTCTTGATAATTGGCTCTGTGAAGGTGGTATTGTTGCCGACCGTTTGGAGCAACTTATCAAGGTATTTCCTGTTACGTTTCATGGGGTTGGGCTGTCTATTGCTTCCTCCTCCCCGATCGATGAAGACTACTTGCAGCGTGTTAAGTTACTACTCGATAAATCTGATGCACTTGTCTATTCGGAACATTTGAGTTTTTCTAGAACCTCATCTCAATTTATTCCCGATCTATTGCCGTTTCCTTTTACAAGCAAAACACTTGATCATATTTCGAATAAAATTGATTTTGTTCAGTCGTTTTTAAACCGACAAATGTTAATTGAAAATGTTTCGGCTTATATTGATTTTCCAAATCATGACTTTAGTGAAGAAGAGTTTATTTCTGACCTTGTGAAACGGACAGGATGCGGCCTCTTACTTGATGTGAACAATATGTATGTTAATCAAGTGAACCTTGGCCGGGATGCGAAGGGCGCTCTTGAACACTTACCACTTCACGCTGTGCAAGAAGTTCACCTTGGTGGGCATGAAGATGCTGAAGATTATTTGATTGATGCTCATAATAATAAAGTTTGCCCTGAAGTTTGGGAAATTTACCAAGAGACAATTTCCAAAACAGGCCCTGTGGCCTCTCTCATAGAGTGGGATAATGATATCCCTTCATTTGATGTTTTGCTTGGGGAACAACAAAAAGCACAGAGCATTCTTAATTCTTTTCAAGCAACCGAGCCTCCTGTTAGCGAGATGAAATATGGGTGAAGAACTAAGTGACCAGATTTCACTTAACGCAGCAGAAGATGCTTTTGACGCATTAATGCTTGGTGAAGTTTCTGATTTAACGAAGATTGTAAAGACAACGCCAATTGGGCAATCTATTGGTGTTAATGTTTATCGGCAAACGTCTATGACAGCTTTGATTAATGCGATCAAAGAAACATTTGAAACCTGCCAGCATATATTGGGTGAAGATTATTTTGACCAATGTGCGACCTCGTTTTGCCAGCTCTATCCATTGTTTCACAATGATCTTAATGCTTATGGTTCTGACTTTCCCAAGTTTATGATTGAACTGGTTGAAACCAGAGAAGAATTATTTCCTTTTAAATTTTTATGCGATTTAAGTGCCTTAGAATGGGCTTTGAACGAAGCCTTCTTTGCAAAGAAGAAACTTGTTTTTGATGTTCAGAAGTTTGGCACGCTTTCAGAAGAGCAACAAAGCGCTGTTATTTTAAAACTGGGGCCAGATGTTCGGCTGTTGCGCTCTCACTATAATGTGAAGGAAATTTACACCTTTCACCGGGACGAAGAGAATATAGTCAATGAGCGCTCCTTTGATGTGACAAAAGGTGATTATTATTATGTAATCCATCGCGGCTCTTCAAAGGAGAATTTTGAATTATTTATTGACCAGATCGATGAGTATAACTTTTCTGTTCTAAGCGCTATTCAAGACGAGAGTTGTTTCATTGATCTTTGTGAAAATTTTGCTCAGGACATAGATGGGGAAATGCACCCCCCACCTTTTGGAGAATATATTTCTAAAGGGATTATAAGTGAATTTGTCTTGTAAATTTTAGGATTAGATGAGCGTATGATTGCGAGCCCAAACTAAATGCTAAGTGATGCTGATTATCAAAATTTATTTAAATATAGTGTCGCTTTAACGGGTAATGAAGATGATGCGTTTGAGTTGTTGCAACAATCGATAGAGAATTTCATTCGCGCTCAAAACTCATCGGTTAAGACAGAGACAACCATCCTTAACCCCGGAGCCTATATAAGGCGATCGATAAAAAATTTGTTCATTGACCGCTTGCGGCATGAGCAAAAATTTCATCATCTTGACTATGAAGATTGTGAGTTAGAACCAATTTTAATTACTGAGGACCATTCCCTTGAAGAGATCCTCATTACGAAACAAGAATTTCAATCTTACTGGGCCTTGATGGATGTTGAAGAAAAAGAGCTTCTTTATCTTTTTGCTATTGAGGGATACACTGTTCAGGAAATTGCAGATGACCTAGGCATGAAGAAGGGAACCTTGCTCTCTAAAATTCATCGTTTGAAAGCACACCTTAGATCGCAATTCGAGCTTTCACATGAAGAAAAAAAGGTTGTTTGATAGAAAGTGATTTCGCCATGGAAAAAAAATCAATACATCAACATCTCCGCGATGATCTTGAAGGCACTTCTTTGTCTAATGACCAACTTGCGACCTTGAAAGCTTTGCAAGCTAACACTCAAATGCAAGAGGATCTCCCGGAAAAAGTGGAGACACGTAAATTTCAATTTCCATCGGCTTCTTCATTTTATTTAAATGGTATGGTTGCTTGTATTGTCTTTTTTCTCTCGTTCATTCTTTTCACCCAACCAACGGATTTAGCAGAAGACATTTCACATGAAGTTGTCTCAAATCATATTTTGCTGAAACCTCTTGAAGTCAAATCATCTGATATGGTGACCATCAAGAAACATTTAAGCGAATTGAAATTCAACCCAATCGTTTCTAAAGTTTTCAATCAGATTAATGGACGTTTATTGGGTGGTCGTTATTGCAGCATCAAACGGGCGCTTGCTGTGCAACTTCGTTATGACACCGGCAATGGTAAATCTTCCACTCTCTATGAGACGTCTTATCACCCTAAGAAATTTTCGTTCCTTCCTGATGTGGACAAGGGCGAGAAACCTTTGGAGCATTCATTACAAGGCTTGCGCGTACGCCTCTGGATTGAAAAAGGCTTGGTTTTGGCCAGCGTAACTGAGTGATTATTTTTCAACTCACTTAAGTTTATTCTCCTCTTTACGGTTTTATTCCCTCACTCTCTTTCTCATTTTTTATGATCATATAATTGATTTTTTGGTTTTTATGATATGAAATTGGTCAAGGAATTTATTTTGATCGATAGACTTAAAGGAGTGTCACCTTGTCAGCAATTCAAGAACATATCACTGGTCGTGGCTCTTTTAAAAACCAGCTTGAGGCCGAATTTGAAACACTGAAAGCTGCTTATGACCTTGCTCCTTATCCCAGCTATCAGGATCGCAAAGATGTCCTTTTAAAACTAAAGAAATCTTTGATTTCACATGAACAAGAAATCTATGATGCCATGAAAGCGGATTATGGGTATCGCAGTGAGTTTGATACATTGATTGCCGATGTTTTGCCCAGTGTAGCTGGGATCAACTATGCGCTAAAACAGCTGAAAAAATGGATGAAACCTTCGAAACGTCATGCTGGATTGATGCTCTCACCTTCAACTGTGACCGTTCATTACCAACCTCTTGGCGTTGTTGGTGTTATCACACCATGGAACTTTCCGATTTTTCTAGCACTTGGGCCAACTGTGCAAGCTTTGGCTGCTGGTAATCGTGTGATGCTTAAAATGAGCGAATTTACTCCCAATGCAAATCAGGTGCTAAAGAAGATATTTGAACCGATTTCAGATCATGTCCTGATTATTGAGGGCGAAGCTGAAGTTGGTGCTGCATTTTCTCGGTTACCGTTTGATCATCTCATCTTTACCGGCTCGACCACAGTTGGAAAATTGGTCGCGAAATCTGCTGCGGAAAATCTCACACCTATCACATTGGAGATGGGAGGCAAATCACCAACGATTGTTGGGCAAGATGTTGACATGAACAGTGCTGTTGATGCCATCATCCTTGGCAAGTCTGTAAATTCGGGGCAGATCTGTGTTGCGCCTGATTATGTTTTTATCCCAGAGACGAGAGAACAAGACTTTATAGCGACATTTAGAAAACGCTATCGGGACTATTACCTCTCTAAGAGGAATAAAAACACTCAAACGAATATAGTAAATGATCGTCAATTTGCGCGCTTGAAAGCGTTTTTAGAAGATGCCGAAGAGAAGGGCGGTCAAATTCATCCCGTTAAAGACTATCGTGACAATGATGGCCATCGCATTTATCCGCATATCATCACCAATCTTAGTCAAGATATGAAAGTGATGAATGAAGAAATTTTCGGTTCGATTTTACCGGTTATGACTTATAAACAAATTGATGATGTGATTGATTATATCAATGCGCGGCCTCACCCTTTGGCTTTATATATTTTATCAAATGATGGCCACTTGATTGATCGGGTTTTGAAAAACACTCATAGCGGTGGTGTCTCTATTAATGACACGCTTATGCATGTTGCGGCAGATGATGCTCCCTTTGGAGGCATTGGTCATTCAGGCATGGGGCACTATCATGGGCATGAAGGGTTTTTAACTTTCTCTAAGGCGAAAACGGTTCTTCATTCTAAGTCATGGATACCAAAAAACAGGTTTGTTCTTAAAAACCGTGACATTGCCTTTAAATATTTGCGAAAGTTTTTCTTGAGATAGTTTTTTTGGCTTTTCTCAATAGGGGCTTCGTTACATAAATTTTCAATTGGAAAAACAATATGCTTGTAATCCAATAGGTTAAACCGAGTGTTTTGAAGGAATGGCGCGCCGGGGAAGATTCGAACTCCCGACCCCCTGATTCGTAGTCAGGTACTCTATCCAGCTGAGCTACCGGCGCCTAATCGATATGCCATGTGTTTGGCATTGATTTATCTTTGAAGGGTGTAACGATAAAATCTTTATAAAAAGCAAATTTATCAAGATTTTATTTTGAATTTCCTTCAGGTCAGGCGGTATTACTAACCGCTTCATTGAGCAATTGCAAGAGGCTTCTTGAAGAAAAACTACGTTTTTTTAAATTGTTTTCTCTCACGGCTATTCTTTCGCTGAAGCGAAGGCCTCCGAGGGGGCAGCGCTAAGCGCTGGACGCCTCTGGCGTCATGTCCCTCAGCCCTAAAATGGGCAGAGCTCCTTCTTCGAATAGACAAAAAATAGCATTTAAAGCTACAAAAACTCAAAACTTATACCATTGGGTTGCCATTTCCGCCGTTGCCATTTTCTGGTAGGTGGATTTGGAAATGGGCGCCAGCACCACTGTTTTTATAGGTGATGGAACCATTATGTGCGCGGATAATTTCGGCTGATATGGCAAGACCTAGCCCTGTGCCGCCCTTTCTCATGCTGCCTTTAAAGGGCTGGAACATGAATTCTTGTGCCTTCTCAGGAACGCCTGGCCCTGTATCTTTGATATCTATGATATTCAAATTCTCATTTTTTTTCAGTTCAATGCTGACGGTATCAGGTGTTTCATCATCTTCTTTTGCATCTAAAACTTGGACGCTATTTCTAATGAGATTACTGAAAACTCGATATAGCTGTTCGTAATCGCCATAAACTTCCATGGTTTCATCAACATCGATTTTTATATTAACTCGGGCCTTTGGTAACCCAAGCTCTTCAAAAACTTCATCAAATAAATCTCTTATTTTGAAATTTGACCTGCTGAGGTTTTTTTCGTCTTCTATTTTGCCATATTGCAATGTTTCAGAGCAAAGTTTAATCGCGCGGTCGATAGAGCGAATAAGACGCGGGGTTACCCTTTGTACTGTTGGGTCATCCACGCCTGTTAAACGGTCTGACACCAACTGAGCGGTGCCAAGCATGTTGCGCAAGTCATGATTGATTTTACTGACCGCACCACCAAGATTAGCAAGGCGTGTTTTTTGTTTTAAGTTTGCGGCAAGGTCCGTTTGGAGAGCTAGCAACTCTCTTTCTACTGTGCCGATTTCATCTGTTCGCCCTGTGGGGACGACCCGCCTGTCGGGGTCTTCCGGGTTTTCGCTAAAATGCATCATGTTCTCAGTTAGCTGACCAATGGGCGCAACGAGCAAGCGGTTTAGCGCCAAGTAAACAAGGGCGGCTGTGAAAATAGAAATGATAATTGAAAGACCTAAAATATTTAGTGCGAAACTAATCATGTCTTTCTTGAGAGGCCCTTGCTCCATAAGCACTTCCAAGAACTGAACTTCAGACATTTCCGGTTTATCAACAACGCGGATGAGTAAATTGTCTGGCTGGAAATAAACGGCAATAGCATCACGAATAAGAGATAAGAAATTTTGGTTACGCAAATCGAAATGCGCCATGATGGCACGTGGCATGGGGGATTGTAGGATGAGCTGGCGGCGATTGCCTTTTTTAAGCGCTACCGCATAAACTTGCGCGTTGTTTAAAAGCTCCCAGCGGAGTTTTTCGGGGACTTTATTATCTGGCGCGGCTTCAACGGCAAGGGCTGCAATTTGAGCGGCACTCATGCGTTCGTCGATCCAATTTTTACGGTAATTACCAATGGATGGCAAAAAGATTAAAATCTCAGCCAACATCACAAAGAGCACAGTTAATAGCAGCAATTTTGCTGAAAGACTAAAGCCAGTGGCCACTCTTTGATTTGTTTTTAAAACCCTCACGTTTCATCTTCCCGCCCCTCACGGGCTCATTAGGTTAAGATCATATTTAATCATATAAAAATTGAATTCAATAGCACTGATCATTCAACTTTTTTCTCATTTTTTACTTAACATCTCGTTGGTTAATAAAATGAGGTTTAAATACCAGCACGTTCCCGCCCGTGCTGGTATTTTTTTTGAGTTTATAACACGGTATTCTATCAACCAAATTTAGCTAAGAATTTTATTACCCGTCTCAACATTGGGCTCATTAGCTTTGGCTGGAAGTAAGTGTACGCCACGCGCTTATTAATTTCACTCAAAGTTGGGTAAGGTGAGACAAAACCTGTAAAGGCTTTGATATTCAAATTTGAAGACATGGCCAATGACCACATTTGAATGAGTTCACCGGCATTTTCACCAACGATAGAAACGCCGAGTATTTTACCTTTACGAGTGGTGACGAGTTTCACCAAGCCGTCTGTTTTTCGCTCTGCTTGGGCACGGTCATTTTCAGCATATGGCCAACGCAGCACATGAACTTTGCCATGTTTTTTTGTGGCTTCTTCTTCTGTAAGGCCGATGTGAGCGAGTTCTGGATCTGTATATGTGACCCATGGGATTTTGGTCGTATCCACTTTTGCTGACATGCGGAATAAAGCTCTGCGGATGACGATACCTGCGTGATAATTTGCCATGTGGGTAAATTGCAGACCGCCGGTGATGTCTCCAATTGCAAACACTTTTTTATTTGTGGTCACCAAACCTTTATTAACTTTAATACCGCGCCGATCAAAGAGGATGCCGGCGTTTTCCAAGTTCAGCCCATCAACATTGGGGCGCCTTCCTGTGGCAATGAGGAGATGCGTTCCTTTGATCTCACCTTGTTCGGCTCCTCTAGCAACTTTAAGAGTGATGCCTTGGATATCCTGACTTACGCTTTCTACGCCTGTTTCTTCTAAAATTTCGATGCCTTCATCTCTTAAGCGTTCGAGGACAACTGATGTTAGCTCTGGGTCATCTTTGCCAAGTGCTTTCATCGCTTCGATCACGGTTACTTTAGAGCCGAGACGATGGTGAGCTTGTGCCATTTCCATGCCGATGGGGCCACCGCCAATAATGACGAGATGAGGAATGGCCTGGTCATTTTCAAAAATGGTTTCATTCGTGAAGAAATTAACATGCTCTAAGCCTTCGATTGGAGGAACGGCCGGTTGTGAGCCTGTTGCAATGATTGTACGCCGTGCCTTGACTTCATAGTCACCAGCCACAACTGTATTGCTATCTTTAAAAGAGGCTGCTGCTTGAATGACATTTACACCCAAACCTTCGAAACGCTCAACTGAGTCATTTGGTTCAATTGCAGCGATGACTTCATGGACATGTTTGTTCACAGCTGCAAAATCGATTGTTGGCTCATGTGGTGTGATACCAAATTTATTTTGCGAGCGCATTTGATGAGCTCTTTTACCAGCAGCCAACAAGGCCTTTGATGGAACACAGCCCGTGTTTAGGCAATCTCCGCCCATTTTATGTTTTTCTATCAGCACAACTTCCACACCAAGCTGGGCTGCCGCTGCTGCAACAGAAAGCCCACCCGAGCCGGCTCCGATGACACATAAATCTGGTGTTAGTACGTTTGACATTTCTTATTTCCTCTTTTTTGTCTCACGGGAGATTACCGCTTTGCGGTCTTCCCTCCGACAGGGCGGGGTATTTTTATTTGTGCTTTTGTTGCCCACTAAGCAACCGCACTACCCCGACGGCCTTTTTATCTGCGCTTCAGTTGCCCACTCGCAACCGCACTGCAGCCTACTTTTTGTTCTTGGTGTTACGGTCAATTTACTTTTTTGACCGTAACACCACTCGATTTTTTACCTTTTACTGCTTGCGGAATTTTTTTATTGCTACTGGCAGAAGTGATACGGCTGCCAACAATGCAAAGGCAATGAGCAAATCCGTTGTCACCAGTGACGATGTATCTAACTCGAATTTACAAGTGGCAGCATTTGCTCCTGCTAAACAAGCTTCATATGATTCCTTTTGAGCAACGATGACACTTTCCAGACCTTGACCAACATATGAAAAGGCTAGGGTTCCTGGGATGATGCCGAAGAAAGTTGCAATAAAATATGTGCTTAACTTCACGCCTAAAAGTGCGGGTGCTAAATTAACCAACCAGAAAGGGAATGCGGGCACGAGACGCAAGAAGAACATATAACTCAATGCATTTTCTTCAAAGCCTTTTTGCAGTTTTTCCAAAAATGGCCCCGCCTTTGATTTTAGGTGTTCACCTAAAGATGTTTTGGCCGCAAGGAACAAAATGGTGGCGCCAATTGTTGCGCCTGTAACTGTGGCGAAGGTGCCGACGAACCAACCAAACAACAAACCGCCAGCAACAGTGATCACGATACCACTTGGGAAAGACAGCGCTGTTAAAACGGCATAGAGTAATATGTATAGCAAAATAGCCGGTATATAATTTGCTGTGATAAAGCTTCTCAGATTATCCAGATTTAATGCCAACTCTTTAAATGAGAGATAGTGGTGCCATCCTTGAGAAAAGCCTATTCCCATGAAGGCCACGATGGCCATTAATGGAAGATATTTTTTCCAAACCGGCTTATTCTCGGCTTCAGCTGTTTGTTGTACTTGGTCTTCCATCAAAGTGGACTCCTTAGGTGTCATCGTCATATTATTTTGATTGGTCATTTAATGTCCAATCATAAAATGAGCTGTTAATAGATCCGATTTTTGTGATTTTTTCTTTCAGGTCTTGGTCAGCATGTTTTTTCAAATGAGCTAGAACGCCTCTGTCGTTTCCACCAAAATCTTTTTTAAACCAAACATAGATTTTTGAAATGCTTATGCGATTGCCTTTCACAACAACGCCGCGGTTTGAATTGACATAATCTCTTGCGGCCTGGTTTAGTTGTGCTTCAAGGTTTTTGCCATCAAAGGCTTGGTTTTGCAGGTTCGGACAGCCAACTGATGCACAGTTCACTGCGTAATGCACCCTTGGGTCTTTGTGTACTTTTCTTAAGATCTGATGCTCAATGTCATCCAGGCTGATTTTTGTGCCTTCAATGGTCACAAGCTTTTTGCCCCATGGGCCATTTGAGAAAAGGCCGGGTGAGATATCAATATCTTTAATGGTTTTTACCGGGTAAGCATCAAGAACCACATTTATTGTGACTGCGTTATATAAATTGGCCCAGTAAGCGAATTGCTCAGCTTTTGAAAGAGAGGTTACTTTTACAGCCTCAAGATTTTTAATATATGACTTTAAAGCTGATTGTTTTGTTTTAAACCCTTTATAATCAACTCTATTCAACCCACTTGCATCCCTTTTTACATAGCCTTTCAGCAATTGAGAGAATGCACTGTGATCAATTGATGTTTGACTATTTGGTGAAATTTTAGAGAATTGCTCTGTGACTGATGCTGCTTTTGCTTCACTTGTCAGGGTTAGCTCTAAAACACCGCTAGAAACAGTGCCTACAGCTAATAATAATGACATACTCATAAATAAATGAGATATTTTATTGCGATTTATCAGTTTCATTTCTACATCCTACGCCGTTTTTAATTTAATAGTTTCTCTATTCGACAAATTAACTCTGTGATTACTTATTGATTATTATTCACTCACTTCTAGTCTTATCGATTTTCATAAACTTTCTTCTTGATTAGAGCCAAGAACACGTGGTGCTTGCTTCTGATTTAAGAGGTAGCATAAAATTGGGAAAATACCTGATCATACATCTTCAAACCCTTGTGAGAGGTTTGTGAACAGCATTTGATCACCTGATTGCTTAGATGTTTCATGAAATTGGACTTTTTGAAGAGCTTTTCATTGACATTTAACGATTGTGCAGGCTATATGCCCTTTTTATAGAAATTTACTGATCTTAATGATAAGTAGACTGGCTCTGAAGCACTAAGCAGACTGGTTCTAAAGCAGAATTTGTTTTGGAAGCGGGCGCTTTTGCATTTATCCATTTTCATTTTAGGTCAGATTAACGATTTACCGATCGACGTTTATTTAATTAAAACAGTCGATTAAGTGGAGACCTCAAGTGAAACGTACATATCAACCAAGCCGCTTGGTACGTAAACGGCGCCATGGATTTAGAGCTCGTAAAGCAACTGTTGGCGGACGCCAAGTTTTAGCTAACAGACGTTCACGTGGCCGCAAGAAATTAAGTGCTTAATTTATAAAGGTTTAATTTTTAATCCTTTAACAAAAACAATCACTTAATGATGAGATTTTAGGGCAATGTTGAAATTCAACTTTGCCCTTAATTTTTTTTGATGGGCGGGATTAAACGTTTAATGAGCTTTTCTTTGACTAAATTAGCCATAATAAAGAAGAGACATGAATTTCTTGCTGTGAAGTCTGGTAGCTCTTCTGGCAGCTCATTTGGCAGTTCGTGGGGAACGGCTGGTTTTTTATTGCAAGCTTATGTGCGTGAAGACCAAAAAGATCTTCATTTGCACGAGAGATCAGAAGCACGGTTTGGCGTTACTGTTACCAATAACACCATTCGCAAAATGATTTCTGCGCCTCTTAGAAACAATAAAAGCAAGACGAAACTCAAAACAGTGAATGAAAAACGGGGCCCTGTTTCGGTTCTTCGCAACAAAATGAGACGACGGTTAAAAGAGGCTTTACGGCAAATAGCCTCTGAATTAGCGCGCCCTGGGATTGATTATGTGATTATTGGACGCCAAGCCTGTCTTTCAATTGACTATGCGGACCTATTAAAAGATTTAGAGAAAAGCTTTAAAAAAGTTCATAGACGGATTATATCATCTGGCACTGATTAAAGAAAAGTACGCCATTAACATTTTAGCGATAGAGCATTTTCCATGGATGAAAATAATAAAAATTTTATAGTAGCCCTTATTCTTTCTGTTTTGGTCTTTCTTGTCTGGAATTATTTTTACATTGTTCCCAAGCAAGAAAAACTAAAAGAGCGCCAACAAGCGGAAGCTCTTTTAAAGAAAAAAGCTGAAGGTGCTAACCCTCCACAAGTCAATGGCTCTATTCGCGCTGATGCTCCGGTTACTCCTGGTGTTGTGAAAGCTCCGGTTAAACTTAAAGAGCGCAAAGATGTTTTAGCCGATGCTTCAAAACGTGTTGCACTTGATACTCCTGCACTTTCAGGATCAATTAATCTTGTTGGCGGACGGATTGATGATGTTTTGCTCA
This sequence comes from Hyphomicrobiales bacterium, assembly GCA_965230545.1. GTDB lineage: Bacteria > Pseudomonadota > Alphaproteobacteria > Rhizobiales > HXMU1428-3 > HXMU1428-3. The sequence continues at coordinate 425,075 of CBDDLE010000003.1, forward strand.
AAAACTTTCGCCAAACTGTCGATAAAAAGAGCCCTCCTGTAGAATTTTTCTCACCTGAGGGTTCAAAACATCCTTATTTTGCTGACTTTGGTTGGGTGAGCAGTGATAGCTCTATTGTTGCTCCTAAAAATGATACGCTTTGGACAAAGGTATCAGGAGATCGCTTAGGCGTTGGCTCGCCAATTAAACTTCAATATGACAATGGCAAGGGCCTTTTATTTGAACGTGAAATCTCTGTTGATGATCGTTTCATGTTCACCATTACCCAGCGCGTTACAAATAATGGCTCTAAAGCGCTAGACCTTTCACCTTATGGATTGATTTTTCGCCGTAACAAACCGATTAGCGAATCTATCTTTATTTCTCATGAAGGTGTGGTTGGTATTTTCAATGATGAATTAATTGAAACGACTTACAGTGACCTGGCTGATGATAAAACTGAAAAACACTCAGGTAAAACCGGGTGGGTAGCTCTTACAGATAAATATTGGGCAGCTGCTCTTATTCCTGATACACGCCACAAATTCTCGGCGACATTTATTGGCAACGCTCCAGAAAGCAGCGCCGATAATTACACAGTGAATTATCTTCAAAATGGACAGATTATTGAGCCTGGTAAAACAGTTGAAGTGACCAACCGTCTTTTTGCTGGGGCCAAGCAAGGTGAAGTGATTGAGGCTTATGCTGATAATCTGAAAATTAAAGAATTTACATATTTGATTGATTGGGGCTGGTTTCATTTCATCACCAAGCCGCTGTTTAAAAGCTTAGTCTACTTTAACCATCTTGTTGGCAATTTTGGTGTTGCGATCTTGATTGTGACAGTGATTATCAAACTGCTCTTATTCCCGCTTGCGAATAAATCTTACAAATCTATGGCTTACATGAAAAAAATGCAGCCAGAGATGGAGAAAATTAGAAACCGGTATAAAGATGACCGGATGAAACAACAGCAGGAATTGATGGATCTTTATAAAAAACACAAGATCAATCCCTTATCCGGTTGTTGGCCGGTGCTCATTCAAATTCCGATTTTCTTTGCGCTTTACAAGGTGCTTTATGTCACTATTGAAATGCGGCACGCGCCATTTGTTGGTTGGATTCAAGACCTTTCCGCGCCAGACCCGACATCGCTTTTCAATTTGTTTGGTTTGATCCCAATAGACTTACCGCAATTCTTAATGATCGGCATTTGGCCTTTGATCATGGGACTTACCATGTATATACAAATGAAGCTGAACCCAGCGCCAACTGATCCGGTTCAGGAAAAAATCTTCACTTATATGCCGATTGTATTTACCTTTATTCTTGCAGGTTTCTCTTCTGGTCTTGTGATTTACTGGGCTTGGAACAACACGCTTTCCGTGATCCAGCAATATTACATTATGCGCCGGCACGGTGTTGAAGTGAACTTACTTGAGAATATGGGATTGAAGAAGAAGAGTACTTAGTTTTCTCTCACGGCTATTCCAAGCGCTCCGCACTATGGCGCTTGGGCCTCCGAGAGGCGGTGCTAAGCACCGGACACCTTCGGTGTCATGTCCTGACGCCGAAAAGTCGTCACTCCTTCTTCGTGTTTGATGGAAAGAGTTTATAGCTCTTTTAACCTCAACTAAGAATGGATTGGACTACCCTTACCAGGGTTAGCATTTCAACTTACACAAAACTAATCAACATATGAGAGTCTACTGTGAGTGATTTAGACGAAATTAAAATTACTGATGACCTCATCGAAGAAGGTGTTTCTCTTTTTCGTCAGCCGATTGATTTTGTCAAAGGGGTTGTGGCGGAAAGCGGGTTACCGCCGGCTGACCGCCCTGAGATTGCGTTTGCTGGGCGCTCGAATGTGGGTAAATCCAGTTTGATTAATGCGCTTTGTAATCGCAAAAATCTAGCACGTACTTCCAACACACCTGGCCGGACACGAGAGATCAATTACTTCACCATTGGTGAAGAGGCGTTTCTTGTTGATATGCCTGGCTATGGTTTTGCTAAAGTGCCAAAAGAAATGGTTGCTGGCTGGACCAAACTGATTGAGAAATATTTGCGGGGCCGGCTCAATCTTAAAAGGACCTTTGTGTTGATTGATAGCCGCCATGGGATCAAGAAGAAAGATCTTGAGATTATGGAAAAGTTAGACAGCTCTGCAGTGCTTTATCAAATCGTGCTTACAAAAACTGATAAAATTAAAGCTGGTGAATTACAAAAACGAATTGCTGAAACTGAGGCCATAATCAAAAAACACCCAGCAGCTTTTCCTTTGTTAATAGCAACTTCATCCAACAAAGGTCACGGGATTGATGAGCTAAAGGGTGCTATTATTTTAGCGCTGAATTCTTAAGAGAGTTGCTTGAATATTGAGACGTGAGACGGGCGTTTGCCTTAATCTTTGCGGCTAAACTCTTTGATATTATCTTCAAGCATTTCATATGCTTGAAGGCCATATTCGGCGGCTGCAAAGCCAACTGCAAATACCCCTGCTACAATCAAGATTTTTTTGAAAATGGATGCGTAATTGCGCGTTACTTTGACATCAATTGATTTTGACGGCTGAATTGGAATTTCAGCTGTTAGCCCATCTTCATTACTCGTGCGGGCGGTTATATCTAACCTTAGTTTAGAAATGCCGCTTTTGCGTGGCAATACGCGCCAACGCCAAACAGCAAAATCTGCGTCGTTGGTTATGCCGCCTTGCATTTCAGTCCATTGGGTGGAAGCGGTTGCACAATCAATTAGAAAGGCGCCATCTGAGCCGGTTAATCGGACAGTTATTGCTTTTGTTAAGGGAGCATTATTTTGCTTTGATCTTAAGCCATAATCTTCAGGCGCTAGTTCAATTTCTGTGTTAGCGAATTTCGCCACGCGCACTTCTAAATAATGAACCTTGCCAACCCGCATCACCTTGGGGATGTTTTCAACGACTTGATCCTGATCTCCTAAAAGCTCCCTATTCTTTTGGCTTTGTGCCATTGAACTGGCAATGTCATTCATTACCTCTTGGGTTTGAGCTTTTCCTTGAATTTGACCTTGAGACTGGGCAAGTGTTTTGGGTGGCAAAGGTTGTTGACCCGGGTGCTGACTTGAAAGCTGATTTGGGAACTGTCCTGAGAGCTGACCGAGGAGCTGGCCTGGATGCTGCCCCGCTTGGGGAGGTGGATTATTCTGCCCAGGAATTGGTTGGCCTGCTAACTGTTGAGTTGCTTTCTTATTACTTGGCGGCTGATTAGCTGGGAACTGATTGCCCGGCATTTTATTTAGCTGATTATTATTTGCCTGGATTTGATTAGCCGCATCAGGATGCTCGGCTAAGGGGTGCATTGCTTCACCTGCCAGAGGAGGCAAATTTAAAGGTGCGTTTTCTTTTTTAACCCCATCATTTTGCGGCTTTAATTCTGGGTTTTGTGCCAAGTCTACATGACCTGGATGAGGTGGCATGGGAGGAGATGGTGGTTTTGTCCCATATTTATCTTCTTGAATAAATTTATTGTCTGGCGATGCATTTTGAAGATTTGCACCTTGGTCGACTTGTTGCGCTTGAGTTTTTGATTGAGACTGCTCATTCAATTCAGCTGGATCAAAACTAACTTTGCGTGTTTTTTGATTGGGCTCAGCTGGGTTTTGTTGGTCTTTTTGTTTGTTTAAAATTGTTGGCAGCGGGTCTTTTTCAGCGAGGCCTTGCTCATTTGGGTTTTGCTCTTTTAACCCTTGATTATGGCTGGCAAGATTTGGTTGTCCTGCAGGCGGCATTTGCCCCTTAAAATTTTGCCCTTGTAAATTTTGAGGTGGCAAGTTTTGCGATTGCCTAACATTGCGTTGCTGAGCCTCGGGCGACATAGGCGGTGCCATCGGTACAGCAATCGGCACAGCAATCTGCTCTCCATTTGGCCCTATGCGCATTTGCATTTGTTGAGCTTGGCCTCTTGCTCCACCTTCTCTCTTTTGCAAAGCTCCATCTTTTGGGGGCTCTGGGTGTTGGTTCATTTGAGCCGCTTTTTGTCCATTCCCCTGATTATGTTTCAGAGCTTGGTCACCTTTAGGAGGGACAGGATGATACTCACTCCCCTCTGGGGTCATGCCATAATCTTCAGGTCGTGCTTCAGCTTGAACAATAGATAGGTCCTCAGATAGGTTCTCGCCTTCAACCTTTTGTTCTCTTTGACCTGTAGCTTTTTCTTCTGGTGTGTTCTGGGGTTGATAACCTTCTTTGGTGGTTTCAGGCTTAACTTCAGGCACTAATTTATAAGCTTCGCCAGGCTCTTCTTTTGGAGCGGCTGGTCCTTCGTTACCCTCTTTTGCACCGTCACTAACTGGTTTTAAAGCTGCGCTTTCCTCACTATTAACGGGTGCTTTCTTTTCTAGATTAAGAACCGTTTCATTGAAGGTCAGTCCATGTTTTTGCAAAATTTTATGGGTGATCATACCACCCTCACCGCTGATGATGGCGGAGAGAACGTTAGCTCCGTCTATTTCTGTTTGACCTGCTTGTAGGGCTGCTGCTGAGGCATGAGCAATGAGATTTTGCACTGTGACATCAAATGAAGGGGGGACTGTATTGGGGCTACGCATACGGGCCTCTGGACCTAATTTGCGTAAAAGATCCATACAAAGGCTTTCAACATCAACTTTGCATACCAATAGCACTGAGACAGCATCTGGGTCCTGACCAAGAGCAAGCAAAAGATGATCTAACCCAACAACAGAGTGTTTACGCCTTGTCGCCAGCTCTTCAGCGCGTGTGAGGCTTTCGTGCAAATTACGTGTTGCAGGAAGTTGTTGATCTAGTTGTTCAGCCATCTCTACTCTACTCAAGCTGCCTCCGAGGTTAAGCTATATGATAAATCATACTCTTTAGATTTTGTGTTTTTGATCGCATCTTTTTAGAAAATTAAAAAAACATGACGAAATATTAGGCATTATTTGTGGCCGAATACGGACTTATTTTTTATATGTTTCTAATCTGGTCGTTTGTCTTTGATGTCTTTAGCTTTTTTTAAATATGATCGTCAGTATTATTTTACTTTAGAGCACTTTAGCCTTATCTGGTTCTAGTCTCCTTTAAGATTTATCAATTATTTGGCCATTTGGATATCCTTAATTCAGATTGTGCCTCAGATTTGCGTTAGCTTTACCAACTTTTATTGATTGTGGTTAAAGGCAATTGGCTCTAAAAAGCCCTAAGACAGTTTTTTGGATGAATGAATTATGACAAATACATCTGCTGATGGCTCAGCTCCTGGTACTTCGCCTTTAAGTCAAGCTCAGATCTTATCTGAAGCTCTTCCCTTTATGCAGCGCTATGATAACCAAACAGTTGTTATCAAATATGGCGGCAATGCCATGGGTGATGAAACTTTAGCAGCCAGCTTTGCCAGAGATATCGTTTTGTTAAAGCAATCTGGAGTGAACCCAATTGTGGTGCATGGTGGTGGCCCTCAAATTGGGGCGATGCTGGAACGCCTTCAAATTAAAAGCGAATTTAAAGATGGGCTTCGCGTTACTGACCGGGCAACTGTTGAAATTGTGCAAATGGTTCTAGCTGGCTCGATCAATAAAGAGATCGTTACAGCGATTAACCATCAAGGTGGGAAAGCGTGCGGGATTTCTGGCAAAGATGCCCATTTGATGACGGCTAAAAAACTAGAAAAACTGTCTCATGACCCGAAATCAAACACCACAAAAATGGTTGATCTTGGCTTTGTTGGCGAACCTGTTGATATGAACCCGCATATTGTTGAAGTGATGGTTCAAAGTGATTTGATCCCTGTTATTGCGCCGATTGCAGCTGGACGTGATGGGGAGACCTTTAACATTAACGCTGATACATTTGCCGGTCACCTAGCTCAAGCGATAAAAGCTAAGCGCTTGTTATTACTCACCGATGTAACTGGTGTGCTTGATAAAGATGGTGAGCTGATTGACAAGCTGACCCTAGATGAAGCGCGCGGCCTTATTGCCGATGGTACAATTAGCGGCGGAATGATCCCTAAGATTGAAAGTTCAATGGGGGTGGTTGAAAACGGCGTGGAAGGTGTTGTGATTGTTGATGGGCGTGTTCGCCATGCTTGTCTACTTGAGCTGTTCACGGCGCATGGTGTTGGTACTTTGCTTGAAAATAATAGCTAGAATTACATACAAAAGGCGCGGTTTTTCCGCGCCTTAATAATCTATCTTTTCTTCAAATTTGGATAATTACCAATTTCTGACCTTTTAAAGCCAGTTTTTTAAAGAGAGTGGATTTTAGTTAATTGTTAGTTTGAGACGGTTTATTTCGTCTTTTAATTGAAGTTTCTTGCGTTTCAATTCTGCTATTTTGACATCATCGATTAACGGTCGGGATTGTTCTTTCTCAATTTTTTGATCAAGTACTCTGTGTCTTTGGCTCAGTTCAGAAATATGGTTTTCAACTGCCATGCAACCCTCCGTAAGTTAGTTTATGTTTTAAGACTCAAATAGTCTCATATAACTTTATCTATGTCTAATGCCCTTTAGTTACAATATTGAAAAGAAATTAAAGTTCTTCTTATGATTTTAAATGTTTCAATCGCAGATTTTTTGCACTTCAAAAGAACAATGTAAAGAATCTATTTTTTTCATTATTTTTCATTCGCTTGTATAGTTTTCCTTATCTTAAAACTTAACTGAAAATTTCTATTTCTTTGTTTTCAAGATAGCTCATTTGCCTTGTCCTCCGTTATAAGCAAACTTAAGACATCTCAAATTAATAGGATATTGTGCATGTTTTGGTGTTTTTTTAGATTTTTTGCCTGATTTCTAGTATTTTTAAAGACAACAACTCAAGCTATGGTATTGTTTTTTGGATCATTCTAAGCACATAGATACGAATTTTCGTGCTCTTTTGGCAAAAAAGCGCAAAGAACACAAAGACCTTGATCGCGCCATAGAGACTTTAATTTCGGCCTCTCATATAGACCAATTGCAATTACGCCGGCTTAAGAAGAAAAAACTTTCACTTAAAGATGAAATCAAAGCTTTAGAAGAGCAATTTTTCCCTGATATTATCGCTTGAATATTTCCTGTTTTTTACAATCTATTTGTCTGAACTTGCAAAATTAGTGTTTCTGCCTATAATGCACTGCTTTTCAGTAGATCATTCGATTATTTATCATCGCACCAACCACGAAAGAGGCGCTTTTATGCTTCTTTTTTGGTTAAAGATTTTTATTTTTTAAATCTATGTTTTGGTGCTTGGTTTTGAGGCTATTTGGCCTTCACACAATGTGCCCGATATTTGGGCTAGTTATAAATGATTTCGGGGAGAATTAGGGAAAGACCCTAATTGATTTAGATGGCATCACAGTCACCACTTATTAGCATCATCATGGGTAGTCAATCAGATTGGCCGACAATGAAACTGGCAGCCGATTTACTTGAAAGTCTGGATGTTCCCTTTGAATCTAAAATTGTATCTGCGCATCGCACACCTGATCGACTTTATGATTTTGCAAAAACGGCGCGGGAACGTGGCATTAAAGTGATTATTGCTGGTGCGGGAGGAGCTGCTCACCTTCCTGGAATGGTTGCCGCTTTAACACCTCTTCCTGTTCTTGGTGTTCCTATTCAAAGCAAAGTGCTTTCTGGCAAAGATAGCCTGCTTTCAATTGTGCAAATGCCAGCTGGAGTTGCCGTTGGCACGTTGGCTATTGGGGCGGCAGGTGCTACAAATGCAGGACTTCTTGCTGCACAAATTTTAAGTGGCAATGATGAAGACTTACTAGAGCGGATTGTCAAATGGCGGCAAGCCCAAACAGAAAAGATCGCACAGCACCCTGTCGATTAATTTTCGTGAAGATAGCTTGAAGAAATGATGACAAACAAACCTTTAGCTCCTGGATCAACAATTGGTATTTTTGGTGGTGGTCAGCTGGGCCGCATGCTTTCAATTGCAGCGGCAAGACTTGGTCTTCATACACATATTTTCTCACCTCAACATGGAGCGCCTGCATTTGAAGTTTCTTCAAAACAAACGGTTGCACCTTATGCGGATTTAAATGCCGTTAAAGAGTTTGCTTCTGAAGTTGACGTTGCGACAGTTGAGTTTGAAAATATTCCTCTTGATACATATGAGCATGCAGCCAAATTTACGACGATTGCGCCTGGGCAAACAGCTCTTGCTATTTCACAAGATCGACTGGCTGAGAAAAAGTTTCTCTCTTCTCATGACATTCCTGTTGCTCCTTATTTTGAAGTGAGCCGGGAGGCTGACATTGTGTCTGCTATTTATAAACTTGGTCCTGATGGCATCTTGAAAACCAGACGGATGGGTTATGATGGCAAGGGGCAAATTCGGCTAGGTGCAACCATTGAGCCTGATGTTGCTATCAAAGCCTATAATGGAGAGCCGGCAGTATTCGAGCAATTGGTCAATTTTAATATGGAGATTTCTTGTCTGGTGGCGAGAGATTTTCAAGGCAATATTGCTTATTATGATTGCCCTCGGAATGTTCATCGTAATCAAATTTTAGCTGAGTCTCATGTGCCGGCTAGCATACCAGAAGATTTAGAAAAACTAGCCAGGGCTTATTCAGCTAAAATCGCTGAAAAACTAAATTATGTTGGTGTTTTAGCGGTGGAGTTTTTTGCTATTGGCGGTGTGACCGACACGCCTTTAATCGTCAATGAAATAGCTCCAAGGGTTCATAATTCGGGTCACTGGACGATGGATGCTTGTGTTTGTGACCAATTTGAGAACCATATTCGTGCTGTTGCTGGCTGGAAGCTTGGGACAACGAAGCGTCATTCAAATTCGATGATGGTGAATATTGTGGGGTCTGAGATGGACCGTTGGGGTGAGGTTGCCTCTAGTGAAGGGGCTATTCTTCATATATATGGCAAGGATGAAACCCGCGAAGGGCGCAAGATGGGACATATCAATTATCTTTATGATATTGATTAAAAGTTATTTTGGCTTCAGATGCCCACAAAGCATCCGCCTTATCTCTCTCACGGCTATTCCTCGCTTTGCTCGGGCCTACGAGGTGCGGCGCTAAGCGCCGGGCTACGCCATGTCCTACTGCCCTGAAGTAGGGCAGTACTCCTTCTTCGTATGTTATGCTTTGAATTTGATTAGTTTTTTTCTCTCACAGCCATTCTTCGCTTCGTTTGGGGCTATATTTTTAGTTGTGCTATAGCTGCCCACTCGCAACCGCACTTTTTCCTGCTCCAGATTGCCCACTAGCAACCTCATGTAGCCATATGATTTTCATCTGTAGGTTGATTTTAAACTTTGTGCTATTATTATTAGGCAGAACAGCTTTAACTTCTCTTTTTTGCTTAAATAATTCCTTTTTCTTGGACATTTCTATGGACATTTCAGGAGTTTTTTGATAAAGGGTTAGGCTGTAGATTTGCTCGGCCTATGAGGGCTTATGAGCACCTTAATGAATTCCTTTAAAATTTCGAATTTTGGGACCTTAATATTTGAGAGGTAGACGCGTGCAAGTACTCGTTCGCGATAACAATGTTGATCAAGCGTTAAAAGCGCTTAAGAAGAAAATGCAACGTGAAGGCATTTTCCGTGAAATGAAACTTCGTAATTTTTACGAAAAGCCATCTGAAAAACGCGCTCGTGTGAAAGCTGAAGCTATTCGCCGTGCTCGCAAATTGGCGCGCAAAAGAGCACAACGTGAAGGTTTGGTTCCTGGTCGCGCTAGATAATATCGCACTAGAGACGTTTCAAACAAATTAGATTATCCGATTATGCCTTTGGTGGCATTGCGGCTTTTTATTGTGTGAAAATTTCAGCATACAGTAAAATAAGCAGGCAATCGGAAAGCATTTTTAAGCTCACTTTAAAGTGGGCTTATTTTGTTTTTAGCGACTTTATTTTAGCGCAGCTGATTTTCCGCTGTGTTATCCTCAAACTGAGATGCATTAATAAGTTTCTCATTCAGTTAAAAATCAAATTTGCGTCGTATTCCTTCGCTATGTTACTTAATAAATGTAATGCTTTGGGTTATGTGGTGTGGTTTATGCGTGTAGTTTTTCGTTTTTTTCTTCTTGGTCTTGCAGTTTCGCTATTACCTGGCTGTCAAGCTCCCGTTATTAGTGGTGAGCAAAATTATACAACTTTGCGCCCTCTCTCATCTGAACAACATGAAAATAACCTTCTTTCTCTTTCTAGCGTCATCGAGAAAAACCCTGAAGACCCCAGCGCCTATAATATGCGCGGGACTGCTCATGGAGACGCTCGTAACTACGCTAAGGCCATAGCGGATTTTACAAAAGCCGTTGAAATTGACCCAAGCTATTTTCAAGCTTTTGCCAATAGAGCTTTGATTTATGTTCGTTTAAAGCAATTTGATAAAGCGCTTGCTGATTTTGATCACGCGCTCACACTTTCGACTGAATACCCAATCGCATATTTTGGGCGAGGCATGCTTTACCGCATTCAAAACAAACAAGCTTTGGCCTTAGCTGATTTTAATAAAACCCTTAAATTTGCCCCTGATCATGCCGGTGCCTATTTTAACAGGGGGGAGATTTATCTTGCTCGTGGTGAGAATCAATTGGCCCTTGCTGACTTTAATAGCGCCATCGACTTGGAGCCCAATTCTTCAGCTCCTTATTATGGAAGAGGGCTGAGCCGGATTGCGACTGGTAATTATAAAGAGGCATATGATGATTTTTATGTCGCCGCACGGCGCAAAAAAGGGTTTTATCAGGCTTGGACCTATCGAGGTTTAGCTGCTGAAAAACAAGACGCACCTGAAGAGGCAGAGCGGGCCTATCAACGTGCGCTCTCAATAAACCCGAATTATAAACCGGCTCTTGATGGCTTAAAGCGCGTTAAAGTGAAAAGCAGCTAGGTTGCTTTCTGATTTTAAATTCTAGTGAAATTTTGTTTATTTTTTTGCTCTGAGGCGTACAACGATATCTACTCCAGCGACTTCCATTCCCTCTGGTGCCTCTGGTATTCCTGATACAGACAAAGCTGAATTTGGGATGTCTAGTAACTCAGCATTCTCTTCAAGATAAAAATGCTGGTGATCAGACATGTTGGTGTCAAAATATACTCTGGTGCCAACTAAAGCCACTTCGCGCAGAAGACCTGCATCACGGAACTGGTTTAAAGTGTTGTAAACAGTGGCAAGTGAGACTGGTATATTATGCTCGACAGCTTCTTCATGTAAAATTTCAGCGCAAACGTGACGATCACCATTTTTGAACAATAGATCTCCCAGAGCCACACGTTGTCGTGTTGGCCGCATGCCCGCCAAACGCAACTTCTCAGACATATTTACAGCCATATTCTGCGATATTTCTTTTTCAGGAATATTTGTCATTTTATCTGTGGTCCGTGTCAATTTCTTGCGTGTTCATTAACAGAGTGGACTAAAACTCTTTTAGTCGTCTTTGCAAAAATCTTTTGCCTCAAATTATAGTCTCTTTGTTTAGTAAAGTACAATCATGGCAAAAAAATATTAAAAAAACTAGCAATGTTGCGTTGCTTTGTTTTATGTTGAATTTGTAATATGTTACAAAAACGTTAAAAACATCACGACTATAAAGCCATTCCTCTTTTGGAGGGTTTGCAATTATGTTACGAGCAACAATGAATTGCATAATTATAGTCTGAAATGCCGTATTTGTAACTCAAATTATGTTACAAACGCTGAAACTACACTGTATATAACAAAAATGACGGGGTGCATCAATGGCGGATCGCCAATCCAATTATAGCTATGAAGAACTTTTAAAATGTGGCCGGGGTGAGTTATTTGGACCTGGAAATGCTCAACTTCCTCTTCCTCCTATGCTGATGTTTGATCGCATTACCGAAATTAACGACAATGGTGGTGAATTTGGCAAAGGCCAGATTGTTGCCGAATTTGATATTAAACCTGACCTATGGTTTTTCCCTTGTCATTTTGAGGGTGACCCTGTGATGCCTGGTTGCCTTGGTTTGGATGCTTTGTGGCAATTAACAGGCTTTTTCCTTGGTTGGCTTGGTGAGCCTGGTCGTGGCCGTGCTATCTCAACTGGTGAAGTTAAATTTACCGGCATGGTGTTACCAACTACTAAATTAGTAACCTATGAAATCAACATACAACGCCTCATTTTACGCAAGTTAAAACTCGCCGTTGCTGAAGGCGTTGTGAAAGCTGATGGCGAGCCTATTTTCCACGCGAAAGACTTACGTGTTGGTTTGTTTGGTGGTGAAGAAAATTAAAAGAAATTAGCTTGTTTTTTGGGCTCTTTATTCTAGCCCAAGAAACGAGCGGATTTTTTAACAAGTGGACTTTTTAAAAAGCCCTCCTGGTGCTTACTAGCATCTGTTTTTGAGCTTCAGATGCCCACTAGCATCTTCTTTTAAGCTTCAGATGCCCACCAGCATCCGCTTTTTTTAGCTCTAGATGCCCACTAGCATCCGCTTTTTGATTTATGTTATTTACTCTGAGCATCTTGCCTTAGTAAGGTTAAAAATTAACAATGGCGGGTTCTTCTAAAATTATGTAGAACCTACTGAGAATTGAATGAGTTTGGCCATAGCTTCTCTTTGCAAAGAGACAAGCCAATAGATAAGGAATAGTCATGAGACGCGTTGTCATTACAGGTATGGGGATTGTCTCCAGCATTGGTAACAATAGAGACGAAGTTTTAGATAGTCTTCAGAATTGTAAATCTGGTATTAGCCGTGCTGAAAAATATGCCGAGCTTGGTTTTAGAAGCCAAGTTGAAGGAGCACCGACGCTAGACGCTTTATCTTTGGTTGATAGAAAAGCAAAACGTTTTATGGGCATGGGCGCCGCATGGAACTATGTTGCGATGGAAGAAGCCATTGCACAAGCTGGTTTAGAGGAAAAAGAAATAAGCCATGAACGCACTGGTCTGATTATGGGCTCTGGTGGTCCATCTGCTAAAGCAATTGTGAAAGCTGCCAATACGACCTTGGAACGGGGACCTAAAAAAGTTGGTCCGTTTGAAGTGCCTAAATCTATGTCGAGCACGAACTCAGCGACTTTGGCAACACCTTTTAAAATTAAGGGTATCAACTATTCCATTTCGTCAGCTTGTTCAACTTCTAGCCATTGTATTGGCAATGCAGTGGAACAAATTCAATGGGGCAAGCAAGATGTGATGTTTGCTGGTGGTGGTGAAGAACTTGATTGGACTTTATCCGTTCTTTTTGATGCGATGAACGCTATGTCTGGCAACTTTAACGACACACCTGAACGCGCTAGCCGGGCTTATGATGCGAACCGTGATGGCTTTGTGATTGCTGGTGGCGCTGGTGTTTTGGTGCTTGAAGCTCTTGAATATGCCCAGGCACGCGGCGCTAATATTATCGCTGAAGTGATTGGCTATGGCGCTAACTCTGATGGTTTTGATATGGTGGCTCCTTCAGGTGAAGGCGCGGTGCGCTGCATGAAAATAGCTCTTGAAGGCGTGAATGACAAAATCGACTATATTAACCCTCACGGTACCTCAACACCAATTGGTGACGTTAAAGAGATTGAAGCCATACGTGAGGTGTTTGGTGATGATATGCCACCAATTTCAAGCACAAAGTCTTTAACCGGCCACTCTCTTGGTGCTGCTGGTGTGCAAGAAGCGATTTATTCTCTTCTTATGCTGCAAAATAACTTTATTTGCGAATCAGCCCATATTGATGAGCTTGATGAAGCCTTTGCGAATGATCCAATTGTTCAATCCCGCCAAGATGTACCTCTTAACGCTATCATGTCAAATAGCTTTGGTTTTGGTGGAACAAATGCAACATTAGTTATGAAAAAATTTGATGGTTAAGTTAATCACTGAATTTTATCCATTAATCAATTGAAAACATTAAATAATTTAGGCTGTAAGCAGATGACTGATCCTGTAAATTCAACAGATATTGCAACACCTGGCCCAATGATGGCGGGTAAAAAAGGTTTGATTATGGGCGTTGCCAATGATCGCTCTATTGCATGGGGTATTGCCCGTGTTCTTGCCGGACAAGGCGCAAAACTTGCCTTTACCTATCAGGGGGATGCATTTGGACGGCGCGCTGTGCCACTTGCTGAATCAGTTGGTTCTGAAATTATTGAGAGTTGCGATGTAACTGACATTTCAACGGTTGATAATGTTTTTAATGTTATTGGTGACAAATGGGGCGAGCTTGATTTTGTGGTTCACGCTCTTGCCTTTTCAGACCGGAATGAATTGAAAGACCGTTATTCAGATACAAGCCGAGAGAATTTCATCAATACCATGGTGATCTCTTGCTTCTCATTTACTGAAATTGCTAAGCGCGCTGCGCCGTTGATGAAAAATGGTGGTAGCTTGCTTACTCTTTCTTATGCTGGTGCTCAAAAGGTTGTACCTTGTTATAATGTCATGGGTGTTGCCAAAGCAGCTTTAGAGACAAGCGTTAAATATTTAGCGTCTGACCTTGGGCCTGATAATATTCGCGTAAACGCTATGTCTGCTGGACCAATGAGAACATTAGCTGGCGCTGGTATTTCTGATGCCCGTTCAATGTTTAATTTCCAACAACAACATTCACCGCTTAAACGCACACCAACTTTAGATGATGTTGGCGGTGCTGGTCTTTACCTTCTCTCTGATCTATCAGGCGGTGTAACCGGTGAAGTGCATTATGTTGATTGCGGGTATAACACTGTGTTTATGCCTGATCTTGAATCACTTAAATCAACCGGTTATTGATCTAAATCTCTGGTTGTGATTATTGATAATTTTGAGCTCCAGAATGAGAGCCTTTATTATAGCTGCCCATCTGAATGAGCCGGAGATTAATAAATGATTGGTGTTTTTGATTCCGGTCACGGTGGGCTGACAGTTCTTAAAGCATTGAGGGACAAGTTCCCTCAAACTTCTTTCATTTACCTTGGTGATCATGCCAATGCGCCTTATGGCAATCGCAGCTCTGAAGAGGTGGTTGAGCTTACGCGCATTGGTGTTGAAACCCTCTTTCAACAAGGCTGCAAGCTGGTTGTGCTTGGTTGCAACACAGCAACCTCGATTGCGTGCCGAACTTTACAACAAAACTGGCTACCAACTTCACAATGGCAAGGACGCAATGTTCTTGGCATAATCGCGCCGACTGTTGAAGTGGCGACACAAACACCCTGGGGTGTAACCGAGCCACAATACCCGCAAATGTACAAAGAAGATGTGATCGCGATTTTTGCGACCCAGCGCACGATTGACAGCGCGGTTTATGATGAAGAGATCCGCAAACGCTGCCCGCAGGTTGAGGTGATTAATCAAGCTTGTACAACACTCGCTGGTGCAATAGAGGCAGGTGAGCCAACAGACATTTTAGACGAAATAGTAGCCACTTATGTTTCATCAATGTTGGAGCAATCAGAGGGTAAAATACCGCACTTTGCTGTGCTTGGTTGCACGCATTACCCGCTTGTTGAACCTTTGTTCGTCAAGCACCTTCCCGCATCTTGCCGGGTGCTCTCTCAGCCACGCATTGTGGCGCAGGCACTTGATCATTATCTCAAGCGGCATAGTCATTATCTCGGTTCTGATTGTTCTAGTGAGAAGCTTACTCTTTTAACTACAGGTGATGTTTTACAAATTGAGGAAAGCTTGGTGTTTGCCTGGCCGGATAGACCTGAGTTTAGGGCTTTGTAAGCCTAAATATCACAATCATTCATTACATCGCAAACTATAATTATGTACATAAACAGCAATGTAAAATAATAGGCCGGATATGCTATGATTAATAATATTATTTTTGAAGACCAAGACATTCTTTTCAACGATAAAAAAATTATCGTACTTGGTAGCAATTCAATGATCAATAACGAAGAGATATATTGAAGCCATACTATATCAGACAAATCTAGTTTTAATTCTGATGAATAAAATTTATATATAAAAATCCTCAAAGAGGCCATTATAAACGGCAATATTAATATTATTACAACTTTAAAACTATCAATTATAATTTCACTTTTATTTAAATAGTTATGTTTATTGCTCATTATATACTCATCATATCTATTTAAAACTATTATTATTTATAATAAACTACTTTGCGAACAAATAATAATCAACGTTTAATTATTTCGATATAAAGATTTCTCATAAAAAAACGGGCCCTAGAATGTAGGGCCCGTTTCTAAAATTCTTAGATGTGATTATTTAAATCTTAATCATCTTTATTTTGGACGATTTCTTCACCAGTTTCCTGGTCAACCACTTTCATTGAAAGACGGACTTTACCGCGATCATCAAAGCCAACGAGCTTCACAAAGATCTCTTGACCTTCTTTCACAACGTCACCCACTGTTTTCGGGCGGAATTCATTGGTGAGTTGTGAGATGTGTACTAGGCCGTCTTTTGCGCCAAAGAAGTTCACGAAGGCACCGAAGTCAACGATTTTAACAACTTTACCTTTGTAGATCGCGCCTTCTTCAGGCTCATCTGTGATGCTCTTGATCATGGTTAGAGCTTTGTTGATGCTTTCAGAATTAGCAGCTGCCACCTTGATGATGCCTTCATCATTGATGTCAACTTTGGCGCCAGATTCTTCAACGATTGAGCGGATCACGCTACCACCTTGACCAATCACTTCGCGGATTTTATCCGTTGGGATTGTAATGGTTTCAATGCGTGGTGCATGTTCACCAACTTCATCACGTGAGCTATCAAGCGCTTTGTTCATTTCACCAAGGATATGCAAGCGACCACCTTGAGCCTGGTTCAAAGCGATTTCCATGATCTCTTTAGTGATGCCTGTGATCTTGATGTCCATTTGCAAGCTTGTGATACCGTCTTTGGTACCAGCCACTTTAAAGTCCATGTCACCTAAGTGATCTTCATCACCTAGAATGTCAGAAAGAACTGCAAAGTCTTCACCTTCTTTAATCAAGCCCATTGCGATGCCGGCTACAGGTTTTTTCAATGGAACACCAGCATCCATTAGAGACAGTGATGTGCCGCAAACGGTTGCCATTGAAGATGAACCGTTTGATTCTGTGATTTCTGATACAACGCGAAGGGTATAAGGAAACTCTTCTTTTGTTGGCAGCATTGGGTGGATTGCACGCCAGGCTAGTTTACCGTGACCGATTTCGCGGCGACCTGTAAAGCCTGTGCGGCCAACTTCACCAACAGAATATGGAGGGAAGTTATAATGAAGCAAGAAGCGCTCTTTATAAGTGCCTTCTAAGCGATCAACAAATTGCTCATCTTCACCGGTGCCCAATGTTGCCACGACGATGGCCTGAGTTTCACCACGTGTAAACAAGGCAGAACCGTGTGTTCTTGGTAGTACGCCAACTTCACTTAAGATTGGGCGAACTGTTTTTGTATCACGGCCATCAATACGTATACCTGTCTCTAAAATAGAGCCACGAACAATTGACCCTTCTAGTGATTTGAAAATACCGCCAAGAAGTACAGCTTCAGAGCCGTCATCTTCTTCAGGCATCAGTTCTGTCATCACTTGTGATTTAACTTCAGCAATGGCATTTTGGCGCTCGGCTTTATCAGCCAATTTATAAGCTGCGATTAGAGCATCTTTTGCGATGCGCTCAACATCAGCTTGATATTTTGATTTATCAACTTCTACCAAATCCCAAGGATCTTTAGCAGCTTTTTCTGCCAGGTTGATGATGGCGTCAATTACCGGAGCACATGCTTCATGGCCAAAGTTAACAGCTTTTAGCATAATATCTTCAGATAATTCTTGTGCTTCTGATTCTACCATAAGAACGGCGTCTGATGTGCCTGCAACAACGAGATCAAGAGATGTTTCTTCCATTTGATCTAGTGTTGGGTTGAGGACATATTCACCGTCGATATAACCAACGCGTGAGCCACCAATTGGCCCCATAAATGGCACACCTGAAAGTGTGAGTGCAGCAGAGGCTGCTACCATGGCAAGGACATCTGGGTCATTTTCCATATCGTGAGATAGGACTGTGATGATCACTTGTGTTTCGTTTTTAAATCCATCAACGAATAATGGACGGATTGGACGGTCGATCAATCTTGAGACAAGTGTTTCTTTTTCACTTGGGCGTGCTTCGCGCTTGAAATAACCGCCAGGAATTTTACCAGCCGCATAAGCTTTTTCTTGATAATTTACGGTCAATGGGAAGAAATCAATGCCAGGTTTGGCTGATTTGGCTGCAACAACAGTTGCTAGAACTGATGTTTCTCCATATTGAGCCAGGACGGAACCGTGAGCTTGACGCGCAATTCTGCCTGTTTCTAGTTTTAGGGTGCGACCACCCCATTCAATTTCTTCTCTGTGTATATCAAACATATATTTTCTCTTCATACGTTTCTGAACAGCCATATTAGTTCCCTCATTGGAACCTTAACGCCTTGCTCAGTTACTAAATGGCCCATCCATTTAGCGCTGCCTCACTCTGAGGACTTTTCTGTGCTTCGGTTGCCCACAAGGCAACCGCAAAATGTGCTTCAGATACCCACTAGGCATCCCAAAATTTGCTTCAGATGAATTATTTGACGGGCCTTCAGGTTTCCCACTTGAAACCGGCCCTAAGCATCCGAAATACGAATTCTTCAATTTCTTGAAAAGTGCTCTTTTGCTCTTTTCAAATTTTTCTGTTTTCTAAAAAGAAAGGGGCAAGCTTAAGTTTAAGCATGCCCTCTCTCAATTCATATCCACGATGTTGAAAACATTCGCGGTGAATTCTTAACGACGAATACCGAGGCGCTTAATTAAATCCTGATACCGTTCTTCATTTTTTCCTTTTACATAATCTAGAAGACGACGACGTTGGCTTACCATTTTTAGTAGGCCACGACGTGAGTGGTTGTCTTTTTTATGATCTTGGAAATGTTCTGTTAAGTTCGTGATACGCTCTGTTAGAATTGCAACTTGCACTTCTGGTGACCCTGTATCATCAGGTTTTACTGCGTATTCTTTGATCAATTCTTGCTTACGAGCAGGACTAATCGACATCGTGTTCTCCTTAAAAAATATTAAAAATTTATTGGGCTATTGACCAAGATTCATAACACGCGCTGGTTTGAACTCACCTTGTGAGACAACTCCCAACGCTACAATATTTGATCCGGACATTGCATATGCTGGCCCCTTGATGATTGGAGCATCTCGTCCCTTTAACAAGACGGCTTGCCCTAATCGTACTCTTGCCGCATCATCCTCATTTATGGCCACCGCCGGGATGTCGTCCAGCGCGGTCTCAATGGGACATAATTGTTCTAACAATACGTCTCGAGCGGCTGCACTATGACTTAACTCTTCGAGTTTTTCCAGTGAAATCGACATATTTTCCGTAAAAGGGCCACTCTTTATGCGTCTTAACCTTGATACATGGCCTAAACAGCCTAATTCACGGCCAATATCGCGAGCTAATGAGCGAATATAGGTGCCTTTTCCGCATTCCGCGATAAATGTCATTTCTTCATCTTCGATAGAAGACTTTATAGAAAGATCATAGATGGTGACTTCTCTTGACTTTATTTCAACCTTTTCGCCGCTTCTTGCCAAGTCATAAGCGCGTTTTCCATCAATTTTAATTGCTGAAAATGCAGGAGGTGTTTGCAAGATCGTTCCTATGAAAATAGGAAGAACATCTGTTACTTCGTCTTCAGTTGGGCGCTTCAGACTGGTTGAAGTTATTTCCCCTTCAAGATCATCGGTTGTTGTTTCGGCGCCCCATTTAACAGTGAATTCATAAATCTTCCCCCCCTCCATCACATTGGAAACCGTTTTGGTGGCTTCTCCTAATGCGATTGGTAAAATGCCTGAGGCGAGCGGGTCTAATGTGCCGGCATGTCCTGCTTTTTGGGCGTTAAAAATACGCCTTACAATTCCAACGGCTTTTGTTGAGGTTAGCTCAAGAGGTTTATCCAGAACCAACCAACCATGTATGCGCTCCCCACGCTTGCGTGCCATATTATTTACCTGTTCTCTCTCACGGCATTTTTGGTTGCGCTTCAGATGCCCACAAAGCATCCGCGCTAGTTCCCTACGAGGTGCAGCGCTTTTTTCCGATCAGCTTTTCCGTACTCGCTTCGCTCCGTTCGGGCTGATCTTATGCGCTGACGGCCTCTTTTAATTTGCGCTTTAGCTTGCCCATTTAGCAACCGCGCAGAGGCCTACGTTTTTCGTTTTCGGCTGTTTTTGAATTTATAGATTATATAGCTTTCAGCTTTGTTGCTCGAAAATAGTCTGAGCTCCTCTTTCGGAATTGCTATTACTATCATAAAGTCTCTGGAAACTGTTCTAAGATTGTAGTGATAAGCCAAACCTACCTATTGTCATCAACTGCACTAGTTCGCTTTTCACTCATCAAGTGATGTACTCGCCTCTGGTAAATCATCTGGTTTATCGCCAAGATCTTGGGAAACTTTTTCTGAATTTAATACATCTGAAATCCGGCCTGATTCATCGAATGTTTCATCAAGGCGGAAGTGCAACTCTGGCATGTATTTGAGAGTGACCCTTCTAGATAATTCACCGCGCAGAAATTTGCGGTGTCTAGTCAAAGCTTCAACCACAACCTCTTTATTCTTGCCTCCTAAGGGCATGACATAAACCGTTGCCTGGCGCATATCTGGACTGGTGCGAATTTCAGAAACCGTGATGATAACATCCAGCAAATCGTCATCACGAATGTCTATTCGTGTGAAAATTTGTGAAAGCTCATGGCGCAAGTTTTCAGACACGCGCAACTGACGTTGGCTTGGTCCTTTTTTTGCGCGTCTATCACTATTGCCTGAAGACTTAGATGATCCCATTTTCTTGCCGCCTTAAAGCATTTCACTTCGTTTAAGCTTGTTTTTTTAGTTGTGCTTCAGATGCCCACAAAGCATCCGCACTATCCTAAAACCGGTATCCACTTTTAGGTAACAAGCTCTAAAGCGTGCGCTCGATTTTCTCGATGCGGAATGCTTCGATAATATCGCCTTTTTTCAGATCTTGATAATTCTCAAATGCTGTACCACATTCTTGGCCTGTTGGTACTTCATTGACTTCATCTTTGAAGCGTTTCAACGTGCTCAGCTTACCTTCGTGAATAACAACATTTTCACGAATGAGACGCACACCAGCGCCGCGTTCCATTTTACCTTCTGTCACACGACAACCAGCAACCTTACCAACTTTTGAAATGTGGAAGACATCCAGAATTTCTGCATTACCAATAAAGTGTTCTTTAATGGTTGGATCAAGAAGGCCAGACATTGCGTCTTTCACTTCATCAACCAAGTCATAGATAACAGAGTAATATCTGATCTCTAAACCATGTTGTTGAGCTGTGGCTCTGGCTTGCATATTGGCGCGTACATTAAAGCCAAAGATGATCGCGTTACTGGCGTTTGCTAGTGAAATATCTGATTCGGTAATCCCGCCAACACCGCTGTGTATGACACGAGCTACCACTTCATCTGTTCCTAATTTTTCAAGGGCTGCAACAATGGCTTCAACAGAGCCTTGTACGTCACCTTTGATAAGAACCGGAATTTCTTTTACATCTGCTTCATGCAATTGGTTCATCATTTTGCTCGAGGGTGCGAACGGAACCGGCACCAGCTGCTCTAATATCACGGCGTTTCTTAATGCGATATTCAGTGATTTCACGAGCTCTTGCTTCATTTTCAACAATGCCGAACTGATCACCAGCTTCTGGGGCTGTGTTAAAACCAAGCACTTCAACTGGCACAGATGGGCCTGCTTCAACAACATTTTCACCATGGTCATTAATGAGCGCACGGACTTTACCCCATGCTCGGCCCGCTACAATGATTTGGCCAATTTTAATTGTGCCTTTTTGAACAAGCATGGTGCCCACAGGACCACGGCCACGTTCTAGTTGAGCTTCAATCACAATGCCTTCAGCTCTGCGATCCGGGTTTGCTTTTAACTCAAGTATTTCAGCTTGCATTTGAATGGCTTCAAGCAAGTTATTCAGGCCATCACCTGTTTTAGCTGAAACTTCAACTTCAAGAGTTTCACCACTCATGCTCTCAACAATCACTTCATGTTGCAGAAGATCTGTCCTAACCCTTTGTGGGTTTGCCTCTGGTTTATCCATTTTATTAATGGCAACAATTAGCGGAACTTCAGCTGCTTTCGCATGGTTGATCGCTTCAATGGTTTGTTGTTTCACGCCATCATCAGCTGCGACAACAAGGATCACCAGGTCTGTTACTTTGGCACCACGTTCACGCATAGCTGTAAATGCTTCGTGACCAGGAGTGTCAATGAAGGTGACTTTCTTGTGATCTTCCGTTTCAACTTGATAAGCACCGATGTGCTGTGTGATACCGCCTGCTTCACCAGAGACAACATTGGCTTTACGCAATGCATCAAGAAGAGATGTTTTACCATGATCAACATGGCCCATGATTGTGACAACAGGGGCTCTTGGTTCTTGATTTTCATCATCATCTACTTCAGTTGTGTAGAGACCTTCTTCAACATCAGCTTCTGACACTCTGCGCGGTATATGACCAAATTCTTGCACGATCAATTCGGCTGTATCGCCGTCAATCAAATCGTTGATTTTGTGCATTTGGCCTTGTTGCATCATGAATTTAATCACATCAACGCCGCGCTCAGTCATACGGTTTGCTAATTCCTGAATGGTTACAGTTTCAGGAATGGTCACTTCACGTACAATTTTCTCACGCGGTGTTTGTGGTGCTGCTTTGTTTTTCTCACGTTCGCGCTTACGTTTCAATGAGGCAAGTGAACGTTCACGCTGGTTTTCATCCAATGCGTTAGAGATGGTTAAGCGCCCTTTTACACGACCTTCACCGCGACGATTACGCTCTGTTTTATTTTGTTTTTTCTTAGCTTCATCAGAGACGGATGCTGGTGTGATTTCACGAGGTTTGATCACGCGTTTCGCGCCTGATGCTTCAGCCTTTGCGTTTGCAGCTTCTAAATCTAACGGATTAATAATTTTAGGGTCAGCTTTTGATGTATTTGCTTTTGCTGAATGCCCTTTAGACGTTTTTTTAGCAGCCACTTTTGGTTTTTCGGCGGCTTTTTTATCAGCTTCTTTTTTCGCTTCTTTAGCTTTTATTGCTTCTTCTTCAGCTTTGCGTTTTGCTTCAAGCTCTTTTTTCGCTTTTATCGATTCTTGTTCGCGGCGTTCAGCTTGTTCTTTTTCAATGCGCTCTTCTTCTTCACGGCGCTCTCTTGCTTCTTCAAGCACTCTTAAGCGAGCGGCTTGCTCTTGATTAGACAAACCACCTTGGGCTGATTTGTTTTGTGAACCTGTCTTTTTACCAGCTGAGCGACCGCCTGTATTTGCTCCTTGTCGAGCTGGGCTTTTCGCCGTTGTTTGCTCAGGCTTTTTAGCTTCTTTTGAAGAAGGCTCTGCTTTTTTCCCGGCAGGTTTTTCTGCAGCGGTTCCAGGTTTTGTTAGCGTGCGTTTTTTCTTTTTTTCAACGACGACAGATTTCGACCGACCACCACTTACATTTTGTCGAACGTGACCGGCATCAACTGTTCGCTTTAACTTTAATGTACCGCGCCCAGATTGCTCTGTAGATTTATTGCCAGTTTCTTTTGTTTCGCTCATAGATTCCAAATTTCCTGAACCTGTACTTACAGATTCCGTTTCTTTTCTTTTCGACCCACTACCATTTTAACATCTGTTTTCATATCTATTCATATGTATCAATGGCTTTATTCTTAACCCATTAAGGAGATAACTTAATTGAAAGAAATCTCTCTTTTATCTTTATCTCAATCTAAAATATTCATTCGCCCGAAGCATTATATCAAAACTTTAAAACAGAGACCTTAGCTATCATCGTAAGTGATTAATTTTTGGGTGGCTTCAATCATTGCTATTGAAGCCCCGCCTCGTTTTAATCCTGCATGTATGACATTTGATTGACCAAAAGCCAAACTCAATTCTTCAGTTTTAAAGCAATAACATGGATTTTTGAGGCCACCTTGTTCCAAAATGCCACTTTGTTCCAACTTTGTTCGGAACTTATAATCCAATTTCTCTGCTGTATCCATGCTTGCTTCCCTTGCATGGAATAGGGCTATTATACTCTCTTTTTCGATGGCTGCCATGAGTTTTGTGAACCCATAAATGGCAAGACCCGATTTATTTGCCAGCTTCAACCGCCCCATTGCGGCTTTTTCTAACAAATCTTCTACCTGTTTTTCGATTTCAGGACCAATTTTAACGTCTTTAGCAAAACTTCGGTGGAATGCTTTTCGTTTGACAGCTTCTTTAATTGAACTGCGTTTTGCTGTTACCCAAACACCGCGACCAGGCAATTTGCCTTTTAAATCAGGTGTTACGACATTGTCTGGCGATAGTACAAACCGAAGTAAGTTGTTTTTCTCCATTACTTCGCCTGTTAGTGCACATCGCCGTTCTGGTCCTTTACTCTCCTTTTCTATTTTTATGCTCACTTTTTTTAGGCGCCTTTAGGTTGCTCTTTTTAGTGTGCCTTCAGTTGCCCACTTTTTTAATGCGGCTTCGGTTTCCCACCAGAAACCGTACTTTTTTGATACGGCTTTAGGTTTCCCACTAGAAACCGCCGCGAGCAACCGCAGATTTCTTTTTTGCGCTTCAGATGCCCACAAAGCATCCGCAAAATTCTTAGTTGCGCTTTAGGTTGCCCACTAGCAACCGAAAATTTCTTAGTCGCGCTTCAGATTGCCCACTAGCAACCGCGCTATTATTCTTCCTTATCATCCTTTTCACTAAAGATGGCTTCAGCATCTTCAAGAGGTGTTGAGCTTTCAGTTTCTTCGGAAGCTGTTTCTTCAGTTTCAGCTTCGTCTTCTACAGCTTCTTCTTCAGGCTCATCTTTTTTCAAATCTTCTTCGCTGATCCAGCCGGCTTTTACGCGGGCTTGCATGATCATTTCTTCAGCTTGGAATTTACGTAGATTAAATCCATCCAAGAAGCCTTCATATTTCGTAACTTCGCCGTCTTTGCGCTCACTCCAACCAATAAGGTCGTCTGTTGCGCATTCGGCTAAATCTTCAACGCATTTCACGTCGTTTTCACCAAGGGCTACAAGCATTTCGATAGAAAGGCCTTCGACTTCGCGAATGTCATCTTGAATTTCAAGTTCTTTGCAGCGCTTTTCAAGCTCAGCTTCTCTTTGCTCGAGATGTTCACGAGCGCGGGTTTGAATTTCGTCTGCTGTGTCTTCATCAAACCCTTCGATTGAAGAAATTTCAGATGGATCAACAAAGGCTACTTCGTTAACTGACGTAAAGCCTTCAGAGGCTAGCAATTGAGCGATAAATTCATCAACATCCAATGCTTTCATGAACTTCTCTGTTCTTTCAGCAAATTCTTTTTGGCGTTGTTCTGATTCTTGTTGCTCCGTTAGGATGTCAATTTCCCAGCCGGTTAATTGAGAGGCCAAACGAACATTTTGACCACGGCGGCCAATCGCTAAACTCAGTTGATCATCAGGCACAACAACTTCAATGCGCTCTAGATCTTCATCCAAGACCACTTTAACAACTTCAGCTGGTGCTAACGCGTTTACAATGAATGTGGCTGCGTCATGTGACCATGGGATGATGTCGATTTTCTCGCCTTGAAGCTCGTTTACAACCGCTTGTACACGGGCACCGCGCATACCAACACAGGCTCCAACAGGGTCAATTGAGCTATCTTGGCTAAGCACTGCGATTTTCGCGCGGCTGCCAGGATCACGAGCTACTGATTTAATATTGACGATATTGTCGTAAATTTCAGGAACTTCCTGAGCAAACAATTTTGCCATAAATTCTGGACGTGTGCGGCTAAGGAAAATTTGCGGGCCTCTTTGCTCGCGGCGTACATCATAAATGTAGGCACGGACACGATCACCATAGCGGAAGTTTTCACGTGGTAAGCTTTCATCCCGGCGGACAATGGCTTCAGCGCGGCCTAGATCGACAACCACATTGCCGTATTCAACACGCTTAACTGTACCGTTGGCCACTTCACCAATGCGATCTCTATATTCTTCATATTGACGCTCACGCTCTGCATCACGCACTTTTTGAACAATCACTTGTTTCGCATTTTGGGCAGCGACACGGCCGAAATCTAACGGCGGTAAATCTTCTGCTAGAACTTGACCAATTTCGATGTCTTTTTGAGCGCGCTTTGCTGCTTTTAAGGTGATTTCAGTTGCTTCATTTACAACGGTTTCAACAACTTCTAGCAACCGCGAGAGTTTGATTTCACCTGTTACCGGGTCAATTTTGGCCTGAATTTCATTTTCACTGCCATAACGGGACTTCGCTGCCTTTTGGATGGCATCTTCCATAGCTTCAATCACGACTTCACGATTGATCGACTTCTCACGGGCTACTGCTTCTGCGATTTGCAACAGTTCTAACCGATTGGCGCTTACAGCCATTTCATTCTCCGCTTAACATATGTGGCAGTTTGATTAATTCATAAAACTAACCATCTTGCTCAGTTTGGGTGCGCTTTTGCGCACTTTTTAGTAATTCATCTGTCATTACAAGCTTCGCACTTGCAATCATTGCTTTATTAAACCCGAGTGTTACAGGCTCATCGCCGTCATTTAAACGAACATTTAATAACAATTCTTCATCTTCAAAACCTTCAATTGTGCCTTTAAATCTTTTACGACCTTCAATTGCTTGCTTTGTTTCTATTTTCGCTTCAAACCCCAACCAGCTTTGAAAATCTCTCATTCGAACTAATGGGCGATCAATTCCGGTTGATGAAACCTCCAGATGGTAATTGCCTGGAATTGGGTCATGACTATCTAAAAAAGGTGAAAGCTCTTTTGAGATTTTTTCACAATCTTTAACGCCAAAACCACCGTTTTCTTTGTCTGCCATGATCTGAACTGTCATTCCATCACGACCAGAGACAATGACCCTTACCAGCAAATAGCCGAGATCTGTGATCACAGGCTCTACAAGCGAGGCGATATCGCCCGCGAGGCCTGTTTCAGTAACAAATCTTTTGTTCAGATCTTCGGTTTGCAATTTTCTCTCTCACGGCATTCTTGTGTTTCAGATGCCCACAAAGCATCCGCACTATTGCCCTCCGAGGGGCGGTGCTTGGCACCGGACGCCCCTGGCGTCATGTCCTGCCGCTGAAAGAGCGGCGCTCCTTCTTCGCCTCGTTGGCTTTAAACTATTTTTCCCATGACAATAACTTTCAATTCATCAAAACAAAAAGAGCGGACCCGAGGACCCACTCTGACGAGAGATGATCAAATAAGGCATGATCATGAGTTGATAGATATATAGTGCTTTATTGGGAAAATCGCAAGTTTTTTATAATTTTAGGAGATTTCGTGGCACTTTTAACGCTCAAAACTATAGTTTATCAGATAAATTCAATAGGTTATTTTCGAGCCTATAAAGCAAATTATCTTAAAATATTGGATTTAAGCTCATTAACCCGCACGTTTCACTTTCAAATAGGTTGGATAGCGGCCTTCACGAAGTGCTTTTTGCTCATATCTTGTGCTTGGCCAACCCTCTGGTGGTGTTCGCCAATCTTTTCTTGATTGAGGAGACCAGACAAAATCTGTGCTTTGCTCGATGGCGCTGAGGGAGGTTCTTATGTAATCTCCAATATCTGAGGCAATAATAAAATCTCCCCCAGGTTTTAAGACACGCGCGAGCATCTCAAGAGTTTCAGCTGTGACAAAACGACGTTTACGATGGCGTTTTTTGGGCCATGGATCTGGATAAAGCAAATAAATTCGACTTAAAGCTTCGTCTGGCAACCAATTAATGATTTTGCGCGCATCATGATCGAAAATACGGATATTTTCTAAATTTTCACTTTCAATCGCGACCAGTAGTTTTGCAATTCCATTGAGAAAAGGCTCGCAACCAATGAACTGAATATTTGGATTGGCTTTGGCTGTTGCACTTAAATGTTCACCACCACCAAACCCTATTTCGAGCCAAAGCTCTTTTTTACATTGGCTAAGGTCATCACTTTCAAAAGGTTTTTCTGGATCAATTTTTAACTTCGGCAGAAGTGTTTCAACTAAGCCTTGTTGTCTGGCACTTAGTTTTTTGCATTTCTGGCGACCGAAAATGTAACTCTTTTTAGTGGGATCTTCAGCCATGTTATTTGCCGGAGGTTTGTTTTCTTAATCTTTCCCACCACCTTGTGTTTTCACAAAGTGGTGGGATGACGTTTTTGTTTTAACTAACTGTACTTTTCAATTGATCGACAAGATCTGTGCGTTCCCATGAGAAGCCGCCATCTGCATCTGGTGTGCGTCCAAAATGGCCATAAGCTGCTGTGCGCTCAAAAATTGGCTTTTGTAGACCTAGATGCTCGCGAATACCGCGAGGGCTTAAGTCCATAACTTCCATCAAAGCGGCTTCAAGTTTGCTTTCATCTACATTGCCGGTGCCGTGCAAATCTACATAGATTGATAATGGCTTTGAAACGCCGATGGCATATGAAAGTTGAAGAGTGCATTTGTCAGCAAGTTCAGCAGCAACAACGTTTTTCGCAAGGTATCGTGAGGCATAAGCTGCTGAGCGATCAACTTTAGTTGAATCTTTTCCTGAAAACGCACCACCACCATGTGGTGCCGCACCGCCATATGTATCAACGATGATTTTACGGCCCGTAAGACCAGCGTCACCATCTGGTCCACCGATTACGAAACGGCCAGTTGGGTTGACATATAGCTCTTCATCAGGGCACATCCAACCTTCAGGCAGGACATCTTCGATGAACCCGCGCACTTTTTCACGCAGTTCAGCTTGATCTGTTCCTTCGCTATGCTGCGTTGAAACCACCACTGATGTAGCTTTTACTGGCACACCGTTTTCATAAGCTAAAGTCACCTGACTTTTCGCATCTGGGCCAAATTCTGGGCATGATCCGTCATGGCGTGCTTTGGCCATATTTTTCAAGATTTGATGAGAGAAGTGGATTGGTGCTGGCATGAGAACATCTGTTTCACGACATGCATAACCAAACATGATGCCCTGGTCGCCCGCGCCTTCATCTTTATTGCCATCAGCATCTACACCTTGCGCGATATCTACTGATTGCTCATGTACAACGCAATCGATGTCTGCTGTTGCGTGATGGAAACCGTCTTGTTCATAACCAATGTCTTTAATGGCTCTACGCGCCACTTCGATTAATTGGTCTTTTGTTACACTGCCAGCACAGCGCACTTCACCTGCAAGCACGACTTTATTTGTAGTTGTTAGAGTTTCAACAGCTACGCGGCTATCAGGATCAACAGCTAGATAGGTATCTACGATGGCATCTGAAATGCGATCACATACTTTATCTGGATGGCCTTCAGATACAGATTCGCTTGTGAATAAATAGCTTTGACGCGTCACGTTTTCACTCCCCAAAATGGTAAAAGATTAACTTTGATTGAACTTTTAAACTTAGTGGGGACTTTTTGCAGAAAGGAGGTGGGTCGGTCAAGTGATTTCTAGTGAATTAGCCGAAACTACTCATCTGCTGTATTATTTGGTTCTTCGGATAAACTTCTAATGAGGTCTATGACACGACGGCGAACTTGTGGGTCTTGAATTTTTACAAACGCACGGTTTAATTCCAGTCCTTCCCGTGAATTCAGAAATTCGAGAACAAAATCTTGAGACTTTTCCTCAGCAAAACCAACTTGCCTATCACCAGAATTTTCTGTTTCAAGATCATCAAAAAAGTAAGAAATTGGAACTTCTAGTACTTTTGCCAGTTGAAAAAGGCGGCTTGCACCAACGCGATTGGCACCTTTTTCATATTTTTGAATTTGTTGAAAGGTTAGGCCCATTTGCTCGCCTAAGCGTTCCTGGCTAAGACCACTCATCATTCTGCGCAAACGAATGCGCCCCCCAACATGGATATCTATAGGATTTGGTTTTCTTGGTTGATTGGTTGAACCCGTCATCGTATCCATAATATTTCTCCCTTTAAGGGCTTTTAGTTATGATTATTGAGTAAGCCTAGCACCAAATAATTTGCATGCTGATATATTATATCTGAAATCGACTTCTAGCCCAAATTGAGCTGAAAACCTATCAATTTTTTAAATCTTGGTTAGTGTTAGCTAGTGAATTTTGAGCGATTTGTCAAAATTTTCTCTGTACTGATTAGTACCCCAAAAGCGAGTAAGATGAAAAAACTCAACAACACTTTTGGAACAGGAAGGCTAATAACTTTAGATGTTGTAGGTAGTTTTGAAGTTACTATTTCTGCTTTATTTAAATTGGTCTTCTTTACTACTCTTCCTATACCATCAAAAACCGCAGATACTCCACCATTTACAGATCTGATCATAGGCAAGCCTGTTTCCAGGGCTCTTAATCGAACTTGGTGAAGGTGTTGATAAGGGCCAACTGTTTGACCGAACCAACCGTCATTTGAAATATTTAACAACCATTTAGCTCCCTTTTGGGCCGTGTCAGCTGGCAATGGAAAAATGGCTTCGTAGCAAATTGAGGGGAGAAAAGAAGGTGCATTTTTTAACTTTAAAGGAGCAGGCTCGGGACCGATTTTGAAACCGCCCCTTTCATCTGCAATTGCTTTTAAACCTAGCCATCTGAAAAGTTGGGGAAAGGGAAGATATTCACCAAAAGGAACGAGATGATGTTTGTCATAAATTGTTTCAACCTCACCTCGATGGTTTACAACAAACAAGCTATTGTAGACTTGATAGTTATTCTTATTCTTTAACTGTTCTCTATTTTCAACATGAAAGGCACCAGATATAAGGGTGCTTCCCTCTGCTAACATTTCATCCAATCTTTTTAAAATTGTGGGACTTCTATTTAATGCAAAAGGGATGGCCGTTTCAGGCCAGATGATTAATCTTTGTGTAAACTTATTCTTGTCTAACTCTGGCAAAGTTTCTGTTAGCTCAATTGTTTTTAAAAGGGCAGATGGACGTTTTTTTAAATCCACTTTGTCTCTTTGAGAAATATTCGGTTGAACCAAGACCAGCTCAATATCTTTTAGAAATTTGCTTGCTCCTTCTTTTTGAATGCGATGAAACCCAAAACCATAAAGCCCAAGAAGAACAAGGGCGGAAAAGGCTAGCGGTGCTATTGTAGAGGCCTTTAAGGAAAAGTTCTTTTCACTGTCTTCTGGCTTTTCATTTTTGGAAGGCAGCAACAATGCAGGTGTTGAGAATATTAAAGCGGCTATAGCACTTAAACCATATAGACCAAACAAAGATACGCTCTGCATGAGTTCCAGCTGACCCGTTAAGCTATGGCCAATGAGGTTCCATGGAAAGCCTGTTAGAATGTGGCCTCTCAACCAATCAGCGGTGAAAATACCTAAGCTGAAAATGATTAAACGCTCAGGACCTGTGGTCCAAAACAGGCTGCCTATCATTATTGGTATTGCGTAAAAGAGGGCTAGGCAGGCTGGTAGTAGTGTTACTGCAAAGGGTAAGAGCCAACCAAATTTTTCTGGCTCAACTAGGAATGAAGACCCTAACCAATAGAGTGAAACCAGGAAATAGCCAAAGCCAAATGACCAGCCGATGAATGTTATTTGTTTTAATTGGGATTTATCTAATTTTCTAATCCTCGTCGTTGATGATTTATTTTCAGCAAATACAACGTCATCGATCAACCAAATGAGAATGGGAAACGTAATAAAGAGAATTGGCCAAAAGGAAACTGGTGGCATGGCCAATGTTGAAAAAATACCTAGAAAGAAAGCCAGTAAGTACTTTTGTTTTTTGGAGAGTTTGCTCATGATTTTTTTTAGGCTCATAAATTTATGAGCATATTTATGCAACATGAAGCTTTGGCTCCGCTCATTATAAACTGCATTTCAAGTTATTTTTTAATAGAAATTTTTAGAGTTTTAATGCGTCTTGGGTCAGCACTTAGGACTTCTATTTCTAACCCTACTGGATGAGTTATAATTTCACCTCGCACAGGCACACGACCAACAAGAGAGAAGACAAGGCCGCCCAGAGTATCTATATCATCATCGCGTTCTTCTTCAGGGAATAGATTTAAATTAATCTTTTCCTCTAAATCTTCAATGGGTGTTCTGGCTGAAGCAGTTAGCCCCGTCTCAAGGTTACCGCTCATGAGGCGGTCATTATTATCATCGTGCTCATCTTCGATTTCACCTACAACCTCTTCAACCAGATCTTCAATGGAGACCAAGCCATCTGTTCCGCCATATTCATCGACGACTAAAGCAAGGTGCACTCTAGTTGACTGCATTCGAAGAAGTAAGTTCACAACTGGCATGGAAGGCGGAACATAAAGTACGTCACGCAAGATATTAGCGTCTTTCACTTGCAGCATAAAATCTTTTGCAGTGAGCCTGAACTGATCTATGTCCTTTGACTAAGGTTGGTGCTTTGATTTCTTCATTTGTTTCTCTGCCACCTGAGATCACTTTTAAGCCAACGGTTGCTTGTTTTTTTGGATTAGGATTTTCTCCATTTTCCGCGATCCAACATAATAAATCTTTCACATGAACCATGCCGGTTGGGTCATCTAAAGTTTCACGATAAACAGGAATGCGGGAATGACCAATTGTTTCAAAGTGATTTAATAATTCTTTCAAGCTCGCCGTTTCTTCAATGGCTTCAATATCAGCTCTTGGCACCATAACGTCTTCAACGCGCAGGCTACCGAAGCGCAAAATGTTCGCAATCATCACCCGTTCTTGATTGGAGAAACTATCACTCTCGCCAGATTCTAAATCAACAGCTTGCTCTAACTGGTTTCTTAGATCATCCGACATACTGTCAGAGAAAACCGTTTTTATCGTTTTCTTGAAAAATTGTTTAATTTTACCTGGTTCAGAGGTTTCAGACTCTACATGACTGTCTTTATTAGGTTCTGAACTTGGTACAGTGTCGTCGGTCATTATCTTTTAAAAAATCTGCTTCTAATCGTTTCGAATATTTAGTGCTTTTCAGCTGTTAATATTTCTGTGCTCGAGATGCCCACAAGCATCCGCATTTTTGCGCTCCAGATACCCACAATGTATCCGCGTACAATACTCAAACAACAGGCTCACCTTCATATGGATTATCTAATCCTAGCTGTTTCATGAGCCTAATTTCAAGTGTTTCCATTGTTTCAGCTTCTTCGCTTGTCTCATGATCATACCCTAAAAGATGTAACACTCCGTGAATAACAAGGTGAGAAATGTGTGATTTTATGTCTTTTTTCTCTTTTTCAGCTTCGTTTACCACATATTCGTATGCCAAAATCGCATCACCTATATGGACAGGCTCTAACTCTTCACCTGGCAACAAGCTTTCAGTTGATGGAAATGAGAGTACATTAGTTGCTTTATCTTTGCCCCGGAAAGTTTTGTTTAAATCTTTGATGGACGCATCATCACTCATCACCAAGACAGCAAGACGATGTGGTGATTTCATGGCTAAGGAGGCAGATTTTGTTGGTTCTTGGCTGAGAGCTAATAAAGATACTTCTTTCAAAAAGGTAAAATCCGTGTCTATTTCACTCCACCTTTGGTCTTCCAAGATGAGTTCAATTTCTAGATCTTGCCCCTCTCTCTGCTCACTCCACTCAATCATGTGAGCTTCGCTGGCTTGGACGTCATCTTGTTCCACGAGCTTTAACCTTATTCATTTTCATCGTAAGCCTTGACTATCTTTGCAACCAAATCTCGGCGTACAACATCTTCACCTTGGAAAGTGATTTGCTTAATTTCATCTACTTTGCGCAACAGATAAGACGCATCCATTAAACCAGACTTCTCACCTTTTGGGAGATCAACCTGGCTAGGATCTCCCGTAATGACCATTTTTGATCCTTCCCCCAAACGGGTGAGGAACATTTTCATTTGCATTGTTGTGCAATTTTGCGCTTCATCCAAAATAACAAAACTGTTTGATAAAGTTCGACCCCGCATGAACGCAAGTGGCGCGATTTCAATAACGTTATTTTCAATCTCTTTTTCAACTCGTTCGGCTGGCAAACAATCATAGAGCGCATCATAAAGAGGGCGCAAATACGGGTCGACTTTCTCTCGCATGTCGCCCGGTAAAAAACCTAAGCGCTCGCCCGCTTCAACAGCTGGTCTTGAGAGAATAATTCGCTCAACTTTGCCTTGTTCTAAGGCAGCGGCCGCGGCGGCTACAGCGATATAAGTTTTACCCGTGCCAGCTGGGCCAAAAGCAAAGACCAGATCGCTTTGCTCCATGCCTCTGATATATTGGCTTTGGCGCGGGGTTCTGGCGGTGATGTGTTTTTTACGCGTGCGGATATGAGCTTGCCCATTTTGGGGTTGGCCATTTTCGGAAGATTTTTGTTTTCCCTTGCTCTCAGTTTTTTTGGACTTTTTACGTTCTTTTTTAGGAGCATCATCTAAGGGTTCATAGTTTGATTTGGTCACGTTCTCTGATTTTTGATCGGACGCCATTTCAACTCCCTCGCTTAATTCTGCGCTTTCTGCATGTCTGATCGCGCCGTCGATATCGCCTGGTGTGAGGTCAGCCCCTGTTGTGATGCGACTATATAAATGCTCAAGAATTTCTTGGGCCATATCGCATTGTTCTTTTGAACCTTCAAGGGTGAGTATGTTGCCATGAATATAGGCATCGATGTTTAGACGATCTTCGATGATGGCGAGGTTGCCATCAAATTCGCCAAGCAAAATTGCAAGTAAACGGTTATCTTCAAAGCTAATCGATAGGGAATGGCTATTTGTATTTTTTGCCTTTTTTTCCGATCCGGACTTTGTATATGCCCCCAAGCTTGTGTCCTTTCTTTAGTGGCGCTTCAGATGCCCACTATGCATCCACGCTCTTTTAGTTGCGCTTCAGATGCCTCTTTTAGTGCGCCTTTAGGTTGCCCACTAGCAACCGGCGCAAAGCAACCGTCGCCGTTACCTACAGAATTCGGTGCTAAAAAAACCGCTATACATTAGCTCAGCCCTAAAAGGCTGAACTCCTTCTTCAAATAGTAAGCGCTCCATTTTCTTAGTACTATTCCACACCTATGATGATGGATTTATGACGGCTTGCAAGCTATTTAAGGTTGCAGACTTAATCGTTACATCAACCATATCGCCGATTTTAGCATGTTCAGCTTCAAGATGCACGGATTGAAGGTAAGGTGAGCGGCCGATGAGCTGGCCTTCATTTCTGCCATTTTTTTCAAGCAAAACAGTCATTTGACTACCGACTTTGCTTTCATTGAAAGATTTTTGTTGCTCTGTGAGCCGTTTTTGCAATATCGCAAGGCGCTCTTTCTTTACCTCTTCGTCAATCTGCTCTTCAATTTCAGCTGCGGGAGTACCTGGGCGTGGGCTATATTTAAACGAATAGGCACTCGCATAGCCAATGGTTTCCACCATGTCCATGGTGTCTTGGAAATCTTTATCTGTTTCACCTGGGAAACCAACGATGATATCAGTTGAGAGAGCTAAATCTGGTTGCCCTTCACGAATGCGTTCAACTAGCTCAATGTAAAATTCGCGTGTGTGGCGACGGTTCATCTCTTTTAAAATTCTATCTGAGCCAGATTGAAACGGAAGATGCAGATAAGGCATGACCAATGGGTTATCTCTGTGAGCATGAATTAAATCATCTTCCATATCTCTTGGATGACTTGTTGTATAGCGAAGGCGCTCAATGCCCTCAATTTTACTCAGCTCATCGAGCAATCTAGCTAGCGACCAATCTTTACCGTCCAAACCTTCACCATGATAGCCATTTACATTTTGCCCAAGCAGTGTCAGCTCATGCACACCTTGGTCTACAAGACGATTTGCGTCATCGATGATTTGCTTGGCTGAGCGTGAAAATTCACCGCCTCTTGTATATGGCACGACACAGAAGGTGCAGAACTTATCACACCCTTCTTGCACGGTTACAAACGAACAAGGCGAGGTCGCTGTGATGCCTGGTAGTTTCCCGAATTTATCTTCTTCAGGGAACTCAGTTTCAATCACAGGCTTTTTGCCAGTTTTAAATTCATCTAATAGTTCTGGTAAATTCTGATAAGACTGCGGCCCAACCACCATATCAACAACTGGCGCACGGCGAATGATTTCTTCGCCTTCAGCTTGTGCCACACAGCCGGCCACGGCAATGATGGTATCTTTACCTTGTTCGCTGCGCTCTTCTTTATTCTTACGAACACGACCTAATTCAGAGTAAACTTTCTCAGCCGCTTTTTCTCTGATATGGCAAGTGTTCAGAACGACCATATCAGCATCTGACATATCGTCCGTTTGCTCATAACCTTCGCCATCCATCAATTCGGCCATGCGCTCTGAATCATACACATTCATTTGGCAGCCATAGCTTTTAATAAAAATTTTCTTAGTCATTCTTAATTAGCCCTTCAGTTGCCTTTTTTAATGGGCCTTCAGTTTTCCCACCAGAAACCGCCCTCTAAGCAACCGGGCCATTTTTCTGGCCCTCCAGTTGCCTACTACGCAACCGGGCCTATTATCCTTCAGTTGCTTGTAAATTATATCTAAATCGGCACAAATGCCTACGAGGGGCGGGATTTTCTTTGCTTCAGGTTGCCCATTAGCAACCGCACTGTACCGGGCAAGCTAGCTTGCCATGTCCCTCAGCCCGAAAAGGGCTGAGCTCCTTCTTCTAAATTGCACGTCTTCTCAATTGTCTTTTTTAAGCTCTTCTAGGGCCAAAAAGCTGTTAGGTCCAGATTTTTTAAAAATCTAAATAAAATATCTATTCTTCTAAGCCTAATTCTTTTCTTTTTTTCTTCGTTAGTTTTTGAATGACCTGATGGTAGCTCTCTTCAATATATGAGAATAATTCATCTTTACTCAACCCAGGTTCATCATACATTTGGATCCATTTCATACCCCTTGAGGCCAAATAGGGGGCTGGGCGTAGGCCTGGTTGCTCTTTTAGCATTTCATAGGAAATTTCTGTACATTTAAATGTTATGCCTGAGTTATTCCCCTTATTCCAGCGGCCAATGGCAAAGACCTTCTCTCCCACTTTCCAAACATGAGCGCCGCCCCATTGAACGACATATGAGGTTTGAGGGAGTGAGCCGCAATATTCGTTAAATTCATCATAGCTGATCATCTTTAAAACCCCTCATTAGCGGCTCTGCCGACCAAATGGCCTGATCTATCGCAAATTAGAATCTCTATTTGAATTGTTTCATCAGTTAGTTTTTCATCTACAACTTGCTTAGCTTTCTTTGCGACTAAATTTCCAATGTCTAACTCATTGGCTTTGGCGTCATTTAAAATTTCCAATGCTGTATTTGCTGATTTTGCTTTTTCTACAATTTCGTCTGTTGCTCCTAATGTATTTAGCAAAGAGGCAAGCCAGGTTTTATCGACTTGTGAACGTTTTGAATGAAGGTCCATTTCACCCATCGCCAATTTGCTCATTTTGGCGAAACCACCAGCAATCGTAACTTTTGGCACTGGGTTCTTTTTTAAATATTTCAGCATGCCGCCAACAAAGTCACCCATGTCAATAAGATCTGTCTCGGTTAGTGGATGAGTTTTCAAAATCAGCTTTTCAGACATATTACCAACCGCTGCACCAATATGATTTGTGTTGGTTGCTCTTGCCACATCAATTCCGCGATGAATTGAGTGGATCCAGGCTGAGCAAGAATAAGGAACGACGACGCCTGTAGTCCCTAAAATGGACAACCCACCGACAATGCCTAAACGTCCATTCCAGGTGCTCTTGGCGATCTTCTCTCCATTGGGCACTGAAATTTCAATGATGACATCTGGGCTAACATTGTGCTCATTCGCTAACTCCTCGATGACCTTTGTCATGAGGACTCGTGGCACAGGATTTATCGCTGGTTCACCTGGAGGAATGGGGAGACCTGGTTTGGTCACAGAGCCAACTCCTGGGCCGGCCTTAAACAAAATACCTGATTGATCCTTCTGCCAACAGACAGTTGAAATGATGGTGGCACCGTGGGTGACGTCTGGGTCATCGCCAGCGTCTTTGATAATTCCAGCACTTGCATTTTCTGCATTTAATTTTGTATCAGTGACTGCAAAGGTTGGGGTTTGCCCTTTTGGCAACGTGATCGTAACAGCTTTTGGAAACACACCAGTGATCAAAGCTTTAAACGCAGCTTTGGTTGCAGCAGTGGCGCAGGCCCCTGTTGTCCAGCCGTATTTTAGCTTTTCTTCTGTGCTGTTTTTATCAACCACTCTTTTTTTTGCTCCTTCAGATTGCCCACAAGCAACCGTCGCGAATGCTCCTTCAGATTGCCATCTCTGTGCTTCAGTTGCCCACTAGCAACCGCAAGAGTGCTTCAGTTGCGCACTAGCAACCGCAAGATGTGCTTCAGATCCCCCCGAAGCATCTGCTAACAACCGTCGCGATCTGTATCTATTCCATGGTGCGCAGATGGATTAAAGTGTCAAGTCAAACCCTAGGCTTTCATGTGTTTCCACATTCTTAAAGACTAGTCATAATCTCTTGGCGTATATAGCAATTCAGTTTCATTTGGCCCTTTGATGATTTTGGTTTTTGAAGAGCCAATGATTATCATGGTCCGCATATCGATCAGATCGGTATCTAATTCACCAAGGCTGGTAAAATGGGTTTGCTCACCTTCTCTGCCAACATTTTTAGCCAGCAAAACATTCGTCTCTGCTGCTTTGTGCTCTAATAACAACTCTTTCATACGCACGACTTGCTCGCGGCGGGTTTTAGAAGCTGGGTTATAAATGGCGATGACCATGTCTGATTTGGCGGCAGCAATGAGGCGCTTTTCAATGATGTCAAAAGGTTTGCGAATATCTGACAAGGAAATGACCGCAAAATCATGCCCTAATGGTGCGCCTGTTAGAGAGGCGGCCCCTTGCATGGCAGAAAGGCCTGGGCATACTTTAAAATCGATATTTTGCCAACGGACGGGGTTTTTATCAATCGCTTCAAGAACCGCGCTGGCCATTGCGAAAATACCGGGATCTCCAGAAGAGACGACCACAACATTGTGCCCTTGATTGGCAAGATCTAATGCGTCTTTGGCACGATCTAACTCAACGCGATTATCTGATGCCAAGCGCTGTTGACCAACACGAACCGGCACCATGTCGACATATGTTTTATAGCCAACCAGAATTTCGGCCTGCTCTAAAGCTTCTTTTACTTCTGGTGTTAGCCAGCTTTCTTTACCTGGCCCTAAACCTATGACGGTGACTTTGCCTACCGCTTTACCGAGATAATTTATTTCTGGAGGTGATTTTAGTTCAATAAGTGAGAGGTCTTTTGCTTCTGCTACTTTGGCACGGCGAACAATTTCTAGTTCAGAATAATTTTCAACAATTCGAACCGGCACCTTTAAAAGAGACGCTAATTTTTTTGCGCAAAACATAGGTCCTGTTTTATTGGTGACTATCGCAGCAATTGCTTGTTTTGAAATTCCTAATTCTTTGCAGGCATTATCGATATCATCGAGCGTTGTTTCCTCATTTTCTATTTCAATCAAAATAGACTTTGGATGATAGAGAAGGCCATTTGTTGGCGGTGTTTCATCGAACACGCTGACGCGAAGCGTGATCTCTCCATCCAGAGTGAAAGGGAGAGTGCTATCTTCTAACCAATTTGCATGGCCGTCTAATTGCAAACTTTTGCCATTTAAAATATCTGATGAGATACGTTTGGCGTCTTCCGGGTTCGCTAAAACATAGTTTTCAGGTGGGGCCTCCAATTGCAGGGCGAAATGGCGGGCGCCACTTGCCGTGATTGCGGGGATGCCACTTGTGATCCGGCTAATTTCTTTTGCCAATTCATTTGCGCCGGTTAAGCCGCCAAGGAGGGGCACTACAAGTGCGCCATCATCAGAGACAGATAAAAGCGGTGGTTCTTTGCGCTTATTGTTTAAAATGGGAGCGAGGCTGCGAATTAAAATGCCAGAAGCGCACAAGCCAATGATGGTTATTCCATTTTCAAAAAGCTCTTTTAAATGAGTGCCTGTTTCTTTGAAACTTTTATCAGCATCTTCCACACGGCCTTCAAGCCCCCATATAACGACTTCGTCTTTGAGTTGTTGTTGAATGAGTTTGGCTGTCTCGATCCCTTTGTTATTGAGAAGGACAATTGCTATTCTTTGCATGGAAAATTCAGAGCTCAACTTTTTAAACTGGTTTCTCGCACGGGATAACGATCACTGAGAAATAAGCGACATCATTAGGATGCACATCTTTCACTGGGAAAATGCGCTGTTTTTCCATTGTGGCCCGCTCTACATAATACGCATTATCAATGACATTTGCTTTTTCTAATGCACGGACAACTTTTGGAAAAGTACGACCTAATTTCATTATCACTGCGCTACCACATTGGTTTAAACGCTCGACCAATTCATCTTCACTTAATGTCGCAGGGAGAATAGATACCGTATCTTCACGGTGACAAAGCGGCATGCCTAATTGCACAGGTGCTGCAAGAATGGAAGAGATGCCCGGCACGACTGTTATATCATAACGATCTGAAAGGCGCGCATGCCAATACATGTAGGAGCCGAAAACAAAAGGATCACCAGCGCAGATGATTGAAACATTTTTGCCTTTGTCCAAAATTCTAGCAATTTCTTCAGCTGTTTCATCATAGAACTTATTCATCAATGGCAAGTAAGAGCTCGTGTCAGCTACGGGCCCAGCTGTTACCGGGTAGATTAAGGGCAAGAGCATATGATTTTCAGTTAAATAAGGCTCTACTGTTTTTCGGGCATTGCCGCCACTTGCTTTGGCTGAAGGAAAGGCCACAACATCTG
Source organism: Hyphomicrobiales bacterium (assembly GCA_965230545.1). Lineage (GTDB taxonomy): Bacteria > Pseudomonadota > Alphaproteobacteria > Rhizobiales > HXMU1428-3 > HXMU1428-3. The sequence continues at coordinate 465,729 of CBDDLE010000003.1, forward strand.
ACTGGGCCAAGAGCTTTACGGCTTTCATAGTCACAAGTTCAGGGTCACCTGGCCCAACGCCAAGGCCAAAAAGTTGGCCCTTTGGTTTTTCCTTATTGTTTCCCTCTATAGCAGCATCGCTCATTTATTCTTTTTCCTTCGCGATTGCGTTTAGTGCAGCAACGGCCATAGCTGAGCCGCCTCTTCTGCCATGAACAGTGAGGAAGGGAACACCCCTTGGGTTTACGCTTAATTCTTCTTTTGATTCAGCCGCCCCGATAAAGCCCACAGGCAACCCTAAGATAGCAGCCGGTTTTGGCCAGCCTTCATCCAGGAGTTCTAGTAAACGAAACAGAGCTGTTGGCGCATTACCAATAACCACCACAGAGCCTTCGATTTTATCTTTCCATAAATCTAGAGCGGCGGCAGTTCTTGTATTCCCTATTTCTTTTGCAAGAGCCGGTACTTGCTCTTCGTGCAATGTACATATCACTTCATTATTTGCTGGCAAGCGGGCTCTTGTAATGCCATTGGCGACCATCATTGCATCGCAAAAAATAGGTGCGCCTGCTTCTAGCGCAGCTCTTCCCTTTTGCAGCACATCTTTTGAAAAGCCGACATCTTTGGGTAAATCTGTTGTTCCAACAGCATGGATCATCCGCACAACGACCTTCTCAAGATCGGCTGGAATGTTCGATAGGTCAGATTCAGCTCTAATAGTGGCAAATGAGAGCTTATAGATCTCCGCGCCGTCTTTTATGTAGTCCATTCAATTTTCATTCTGTAACAAATTATAAAAAACACCTTATGCAGTTCTAGGGCAGAAAGCGCAAGTGTAAGTTTTGCTTTCTTTAAAAGGGACTAGAAATGAGCCAAACCTAAATCAATTTCTTAATTTCCGAGATTAAATCATCTTTTGTTACAGGCTTGCCAGGTTTTTTGGTGCTTGGGCTGGTGTTTGTATAAAGAGAGATATTTTCAGAGTTTCGTTTCTGCATAATAAGATAGTGGGTTGAATTGCGTGTGGCGCACCCTTTTTCACAAGCGGATAAATGAATTGAAACGGGATTTGGCATTGCATATTCAGAGAGTTCATCGCGCAAATTAAGGGCCGTTAATTTTGTCTCGAAGCCGCCATAGATGCAGCCTTCACTGCCAGAGCATGAGATGATTTGTAAATTCTGTTCGCTTTGCTGGGTGAGGAGAGCCATGGCTTCAGCCTTTTCCCATATGTCTGCTATGTGGTCTTCTTCTATTGAGGGTAAGAGTACCCCTTGCCATGTGGTTAAACGCAGCTCACTGCATCCATAGCGATCGACCAATTCAGCCAGGCCTTCAAGTTGGAAATATTTCAATCGCCCTGTTGGCGAAACGAGATTTATGGCCGTTTTACTTTGCCCTTTTTGCTCCGTTAGGTTTTTCGGGTGTAGCAATTTTTTGTTTTTGTTTTGCTCAAGAAGCTCAACAGTTTTATTTGGTGCGATGATTTCCAACAATTGTTTCTCGCCCAATTGGGAAAGCAAATTTTTAATGCGAATGTTTTTTGATTGGTCTTCGGCAATATCGCATTGATTGGAAAAACCATTATATGGTTTTAAGCGATCGAGAATTTTTAAAATTTCATCAATGATATTTGAAGGGTTCAAATATAGCGTTGTTAAGTGCCCGGCTAAGCTGAGTTGAAATTTAGGCTCATGATTTGTTGCTTCATTCTTTACTGCTAAAAAAGCGAAATCATGAGGTGTTGCGCCAATGTTTGTTTCTCCGCCGCCATCAAACACGAAAGCCATTTTTGGTGAATAAAGTTCTGGCTGATCTAATTTCGAAAGAGCTTCATCCAAACTTTTCACCATCTCTGTGCAATCAATCAGCTCATCACAAAGCCCTGCTAACGGGTCCATTGTGATGTTTCTTAAGCGATCATGCTCAATGGATTGGGAGATTAGTTTTTCACTTAATAGCGTTTGCACAAGCTCTTGAGTAGCATCTGGCTTGATGCCTCGCAGTTGAATATTTGCCCGATTGGTGAGGTCAATTGTGCCGTTGCCGAACGTTTCTGCTGCTTTGCTTAACACTCTAGCTTGTTTGGATGACAAGATACCACCTGGTACGCGAATGCGTGCCAAGAGGCCATCTTTCATTTCAGATAATTTATATATTCCCGGACATTCAGCCATAGTTTGATTTAACAAGCTTTTTCACTGAATTCAATGTTTTGGTCTTTTTTGTCTCACGGGCAGTGGCATTCTCTATACTTCAGATTGCCCACTAGCAACCGTAAAAAAGCTGCCGCCCTACGAAGTGCAGCGCAAAGCGCTGACGGCCGTTCGGCCTACGTTTTCCGCTTTGTGCTAATTGAAGGCTTTTTTTCTCCCGCAGCTAAACTCTGCCAAGGAGTGCCTGATAAATTTAAGTTCGAAATTATCCTAAAAAAAGGCCGCTAAATCATTAGCCGCCTCTTTTATTCTTTAAACCCGTCTTTATTCAAATTCAAAGCCGATTTGGCTGCTTGGGTCTTTACCAAGGGTTTCGCGGCCTAATTCTTCGATCCTGTCGAACGGCACCTGATCTGCCTGAATGAGGGAGCGCTGTGATTTAATCGCTTTCACCGCCCCTTCTTGAATGAGATGGAACTCACCAACTGTTTGGTTCGGCAATACAAGGGCAGGGTCTATGCCGCTGTCACTAGAAAAGGCTGCGCGCAATTTTCTAAGCGCAGTATCTTCTCTCACCTTACCGATAAACCAGGAGGTGATTTGGTCTCTTGATTTATAGTCAAGATCGCCTGGACTTTGCGTGGCGAGCATTAGCCCCATGCCGGCAGAGCGAGCGCGTTTGAGTAAGCTCTCAAGCGGTTCTTTCGTTGCTGGTTTTGAGTTTGCCGGGATGTATAAATCTGCTTCGTCAAACATCACCATCGCTTGCAACACATCTGATGGGTTGCGCTGACAGAAGCGCAGAGCTTCACCAAGGAACTGAGCTACCCAGAACAAGATGTTTTCATTATCACCCAAGAAGCCAGTGTAAATAATGGAAAGCTTTGTTTTTCCTGGTTTTTTATGTTTTTCACGGCCTAAGAATGCTTCCATAGACATGGATTCGCCCGCCCCATCGAAGAGGGCATAATTTCGGTGGCTTAGACTATCTAACTGAGCGACCAGATCTTTTCGCAGACGGCCGTTCGGGTCCATCCGTGAAATCACTTCTGTGAGCTCGGATTCTTCCTCATCCATGAAGGTGATGAGGTCTGTTAGTGTCACTTCTTTTCTGGCAAACTCACCTAACAGTTTCAAAGCCACAGAGAGGATACCGCTATAACGCTGGTGAGTTGGAGAGACACCAAGGTGCAACATTTCCCCCAAAGCGGCCGCTGACATATTCGCTAGTTCTAATTGCTCATGATCGTGCAAATCTGCCATGCCTTGAGGCAAGAGCGTAATTGAAATAGGCCGGCCTGATGTGCGGCCTGGTGTGTAAACGGCGATATCTGTGTGTTCTCTTAAATAAGCTTTTTGAGCACGGCGTTCTTCTGTGTCGTTCGGGTCATCTTCCCATACATCAGAATTTGCGTAAGAGCAAAGGTCACCTTTTCTATCGATAAGAACGGCTGGGATATCTTGCATCAACAGTTGTTCAATGAGAGACAAAGCAAGTGTTGTTTTACCTGAACCTGAACCGCCAAGTACTGCTGCGTGGCGCCTTAGCAAACTGGTCTCAAGGTTTGCTAAATCTGCCGGGTTTCGCATGGCATGGCCAAGACGCAATACACCATTGGTGACACCGGCTGGTAAATCAGAACCTTCAGCATTTTCAATTTGCTCTAACTGCGCATTAAGCTGTGTTTCTATTGCTGATGGGGTCATTGGTGCTTCTTGCGCTTCAGCAATAGGCCCTGTTTCAGTAACAGTATCAATTAGCTCTAAGTTTGGCGCGGCCGCAGCACCGCCGGTTAATTGGTTGTGCATTGAGGTTGCACTACCATCATCACCGTGTGAGAGGCCCAGCAACATGCGAACGGACGGTAAGTCTCTGAGTGGCCGAACAGATTTTGTCCAGGTTTTGATATTTGGGTCTTTATGGTATTTCTCACGGAAGTCTTTCACCATGATCATCCGCTCCCATTCATAAATGGGAATAACCAACCGATTGCCGCCACTTTGCAGATATTGACGAACAGCGACTGCTGTTGAACTTTTGGCGTTTGGTGGGAAATCACTTGCGCGCAAGACAACTGGTTTGCGCCCTTGAGTGGATGCCATAACCCGCTCCATTTGGCGGCGCAAGCCACCACCCTGGCTAGAGCGGTTACACATAAAGAGGCGTGAATTTTCTTTTTGGCCAGAACCGTGAGAGACAATCACATCAACAGCAGAGACTTCTTCAATCCAACCAATAGGTTCTATTTCAATTTCTGTGCCTTGATCACATTCATCTTTGGCCAAAACCAGAGCGCTTGCGAGCACGCTCATTAGATCACCTTCTTCAGCCGGAATTTCTGGCTGATGATCGAAGGTGAATTGTTCCCAAAGCTGATTGAGATCTTCAGCTGCAACTTTTCTGGCCTCTACTAATGGAGACACCGTTGCAGGTGTGAGTTTATTCGTTAAGTTCGAACCGGTTTGGACCGAAGGTGGTGTTTGACTTGCTGGTGTGAACTGAGAAGCTTCTTTCTCATCCATTGAGCATGGTTTTTCACCAGAAAGTTCTAACCATCTTGTTTGCGAAGCTTCCAGCAAACGTCTGGTTGGAAGGCCAGCAACTTCATGAAAGAAGCTTTCACCAAAAATATCTTCTGCCCTTGGCGGTGTTTCATCTGTAGATGTTCCTTTGGCCTTGTGAAAGGCTTGACTGATGCGGCGATTTAAAATCATCCGCGCTTCATCAGCGCTACACATTTCGCCTAAAGGACAGGCTCTGTTTTTTCTATGCGGTCAATGAAGCTTTGCGGCAAAAATTGACGCATTTGGAAATAGAAATCATCTAGGCAAGAAATCAAGATAATCGATGATGACACCCGATTGGCTATTTGGATCAAATCACGAATAGCTTTTTGAAAGCGCTCTTCAGGATCATCAAAAAAACGAAGGTCTTCGACTTGGTCTATGCAGAAAACCAGCGGTGAGCCTTCTGTTGCATATGTAATTTTACCAATTGATTCAATGAGTTCAAATGGGCGATCTTGCGATGTTTTAATCTCTAACGCCGGGACCATTTGATGGCTGCGTTTTGTAAGCGCTGTTCCATATAAGAACTGACGCACGCGTTGATCTATGCGTGGATCATTTCTTTGTAGATACAAAAGAGCACGTACAAGATTGGCGTCTAAATCTTCTTCAATGAAAGGATGAGAGGAGACGATATCATCTGCCATATCTGTGATGAGTTCGCCAAGTTCTTCGGTGCTAAACTCACCTTCCCTTAACTCTTCAACTTGTTCGTCTTCAATCAGTTCAGCTTCTTTTACCAAACGATTGGACATACGCACCAAGCCGCTTTCACCAAATTCAGCCGGGTCATAGGGCTTTTCAAGTGCATTAATGAGACGCCTTAGATAATAGTCCGCATAATTGGTGACATCAGGTGTCATTTGTGCATAGCCAAAATAGGCGCGGCGCGTTAAATGAGATGATGTTCGAAGAGCGCGAATGAGGTGAGTTTTACCAGCACCTGATTGCCCGTGAAATAGCATAATGCGTGATTGAACGCGATGCGGAGCTAAGGTGACACTATCGAGAATTTCATTGAATTTCACCCGCGCGGTTTTATGCACTTCTTCCACGTCAAATGGGTCTAAACGCCAGACATCATCTTCCCAAGTAATCGAATGTTCGAAAGTTTGGGCGTTTGGCTTCCATGTCGCGTTTTCAGCCATACTTGCAACTGTCATGGTGTGTCCTTTACTCATTCTCATCTTCCACCCTAATAAAATGCCATTCGGAATTTTTGTAGGCGATGCGACTTTCAGCAACGTCTTCAACATTGGATTTATCACGCAGGTCTGCGATGGTTAGCCTTAGTAACCCAGCGCGCTGTGCGTTTAAAATCATGTCTTTATATTCTTCCTCGTTTAAACTCCACTGCGGAAATTTGGCTTTTAAATCACGCCAAACATGGGAAATAAACGCACGTCTATTTCCTGGCCATCCAACGGCACTTTTCGCAGCAATGTCTTTTACCTCACGTGTAAATTCAGGTAATTCTGGCGGGGCTTCAAGAATTGGAGTCATCCTTTTGGGTAGTTCACTTGATTCTTTATTGTTAATCAATTGCCGAAATAACATTTGGCGAAGCTCTCCGGCACTTTCATTCATGGCACCAACAACCTCAGCTGCTAAGCACGCCATTAATTCCCCATCACTTTCAACAACATGGCGAGATTTTAATAATTTCGCCCCCATCATCACGGCCTCTTTATGGGAAAGATTTTTTTCGTGGATTGGTGTGGTTCGTATTCCGGCTGTGAGGCCGCGGCGTTCAGCAACTGTTGCCAGACCGACACGAATTTGCTCAAGATTTGCCGTTGCAATGTCTAACGGCAGTGCAAAATGATCAATAATTATGGCACTTCTCAGGCCTTCAGCCGAAAGTAACCTTTGGGCTAATTTTCCATTAGGGGCTAAATTTAGGGCCAGCGCCGTTAAATACCCATCTCTCACCTCATGCCATGCAAGTTTAGGTAATCGTGTTACCTCTAAAAACTGAAGAATTCTTGCCGCGCTATTATCAGTGCACATATAAGCATTTGCGCGAACAGGACGTACAAGCCCGCAATCAACAAGACGAACAATGATTTGCCCTAAAACGGAACGCCATTCCTTTGCGCTGACTTGATGCATCACAATGGGATGCAAATCCTTGCGCAATTGAACCTCTGTTTCCCCTTCTTCAGCACCAAACGCCAGCCTTAAAAGCACAATATTTTCAATCGTGTGCGTGTTAAGACGAGCTTCTAATGTTTGAGCATCTTGTAGCATAACCGCTCTTTGCTGCATGATCGTACTCTCTTTAGGTTGCGCTTTAGGTTGCCCACAAGCAACCGCGCTATTTAGTTGCGCTTTAGGTTGGCTTTTTAGTGTGCCTTCAGGTTGCCCACTAGCAACCGGCACAAAGCTACCGCGCTTTTTTGTTGCGCTTCAGATGCCCTGTTTTTTTAGCGCTTCTTCGGTTGACCCGTTTTATATTGTGCCTTTAGGCTATCACTAGCAACTGGCACAAAACACCGTTGCATCATCCACGTGATTCTTACCCCCCTTCAATTGCCCACTTACGCAACTAGGGAATTTACGAATCATTAATTATTTTACTGCTTTGCAAAAACCTTTTAAGCCTAAAGTTTGTTTCCTCCCCTGATGATTTCAATTCTCCAAGAACCGGCGCGTCATAAACGCCTTTCAGGCATTTCTAGCGATTGAAAGTCATATTTCCGTCCCTTTTTTTATGAAAGTGTGAGAGAAACAAGAGTTAGTACTGCGTTTTCGCGTTAAATCTTGAAGGGTTGAGCTTTTTCCCTTTCATATTTCATTAACTATATTCACCAAAAGGTGTCTTGAGCCATAGCGTTTTGGCGAGTTAATTGCTTTGTTTGAGAGGGTTCGTCCCGAATTGGGTAGATGTCTGAGGTTTGCCCATGTAACACGTGAACTTGTTGTTAAGAATAAAGTTGTAATATACAGAAATGATAAAGTTTTATTCAATTTGTAGTAAGGAGGATTAGTGCAATGAAAACTGTTCTTATATCCTTACAAATGTTATTTGTATTATTTCTTTCTGGTTGTTCTACTATTCCGCTAAACGAGGGTATTTTTAGCGCTAAAGAAGCTAATTCTGAGCTATATGCCCCTAAGTCTGATGGTATTGAGAACCTTTCGAAAAAAGAGCTTGCTGCCGGTAAGTTGCCTGAAGGCACTTATGACAAAGCGCCAGTTGGTGCTTTTCAACATCGCAACTATAGCAAGGTAAAGCTTAATCCAAATGATGCCGTTAAGCTGATTAATCAATATCGCAAATCAAAAGGGCTTGGCTCTGTTACCATTGATCCAAAATTGACCGCTACAGCGAAACAACATTCGTCTGACTTGGCCAAACATGATCGTATTTCTCATTATGGATCAGATGGCTCTAACCCGTGGGATCGGGTTGAACGCTCAGGCTATAACCCTCAGTTGGCAGCTGAGAATGTTGGCACCGGTCAACTTTCAATCAAGGAAGTGATGCAAGGGTGGAAAGATAGCCCTGGGCACAATAAAAACCTTCTTCTTCCCGATGCAAAGCACATTGGCATTGCTCTCGTCTATGACCCGAAATCTGAATATAAAACATTTTGGACGCTAATTTTGGGGGCCAAAATATAGCGTTTTTTTTTCGCTCACGGTAAATTTGCGCCAAAGCGCAAATACCTCCGCGGGGGCGGCGCTAAGCGCCGGACGCCCTTGGCGTCATGTCCTGACGCCGAAGTGGCGTCACTCCTTCTTCGTATATCACGTTTCTTCTCTCTCACGGCTATTCCACCGCTTCAGCGGTGGGCCTGCGAGGGCGCGGCGCTAAGCACCGGGCTACACTTGTGTTTCGCCATGTCCCTCAGCCTGAAGTAGGCTGAGCTCCTTCTTCGTATATCAGGCTTCTTTTTCTTTGACGGGCGATGGCAGCAAAGCTGCCGCCCTACGAGGTGCAGCGCTTTTTTTACGATCAGCTTATCCGTACTCGCTCCGCTCCGTTCGGGCTGGTCTACAGCGCTGACGGCCTCTTTACATTTATGGTTAGGTTGCCCACTAGCAACCGCGCTTTTTATCTGCGCTTCAGGTTGCCCACTAGCAACCGCGCCTTACCTTGCACCTTGTTTGGCTAAGTGGGCGTTCCATTTTTCTTTGTTTTGTATTTGGGCTACATAGTGTTGGTTGTTATTGTCGTCCAATCTCATCAGGCGCCCTAAAATTTCATGGCGGCGTTCGTAATCGTGCTTTTTTTATTTGTTAAGCTCAGACTTTAGTTTCACCACATGCGCCTTATTATTCTTAACCTGCCATTTCAACAAATCCGGATCTTTTAACCGCCTGTATTTATTGATGAGTTCACGAGCACTATCATGCTGACCTTTTTTGAAATAGCTTTCGATGTATCTTAAAACTTGTGGCTTATCTTTTTTAAATTGCTCAGCATCAGGGCCAGAACAACCTGCGCATAGCAAACAAAGTAACAGGCATAGTTTTTTCAAAAAATTCATTGAAATACCTCCACTTAAATCCATAGAGACTTTATGGCCAATTACTAATTCGCATTCTTGCTGCCCAAAGCAAAAATATTGATTTTCAAGCGAACTTTAATGGCGATGAAAAACAATATGGCGGCTAGAGTGAGTGAAAGTGCTGTAGCGCTGGCTGCGCCGATCAGGCCGAAATATGGGATTAGCAAGAAGTTTAAACCAAGATTGACCATCGCCGTTAGAAACAAAAGCACGGCACATATTTTTTGCTCGCCCAGCATGTTCAGCACATATTCTGCAGGACCAAACATTGATTTGATAACCAAGCCAGCCGCCAAGATGAACATCACCGGATAGGCATTTGTAAACTCTGGGCCGAACAGCCAAAGCAAGGGCTTGCCCATTGCTAGCAACAATATTGCAGCACCAAGAGAAGGCCAGAAGGTCCATTTCACGGATTGGCGAATGAATGCAGCCAAGCGTTCTTTATCCCCCCTTGCTTCATAGGCAGAAAAGCGATTGGCCACGGCATTGGCGACAGCAAAATGAACAAAGGTGATGAGATTGATAGTCTTCAGGGCAGCGTAATATTGGGCGATGTCTTCTGGAGGGTGAAATTGTGAGAGCACTAAGACATCTGTGTTTTGCAAAAACAGCACAAAACTTTCTACCAAGAGAATTGGGAAAGCAGTGATGAGCCAAAATTTTGTTTCTTTTTGTTTGGCGCCTTGTGGCACTTCCTTTTGAATACGAGGATGTAGGAAAATGATTTGAACGATGGAAGTTAGCCAAGTTGCCGCAACGGCTACCGAGATGGCTGTTAACGCCGTTAAAGGCAAACCTGCCATATATGCAGCTGCCATACCGAATAAAATCAACATGGGGCGCAAGAGAAATGGTGGGATAAGCGCCATATTCATCCAGCTATAACCGCGTGCCATTGAATCATGTAAATCTGTGATGGCGTAAGCTGGCAAACATAACAGCACCAAAATAGCTGGCAAAAAGACATAACTCTCGACATAGTCTTTTAACAAAAACAATAATGCCAAGCTGATGCACATCAGCGCTGTTGAGACTATTAAAGTTATCACCCGGCTTTGAAAGATGATGCCGCGTAGTTTGTCGAGCTGATTTTTCTCTGTATATTCAGGAATGAAGCGAATGACAGCCGTGTTTAGCCCAATTGTTGAGAGGCCGCCCAAAAGCAGCAGCCACACCCATACATAGGCATAAATTCCATATTCATAACTTCCCATCCAGCGGGCAAGTAAGATTTGGCTAAGGTAAGCAAGCCCAGCGCTGCCGACCCGAATGATGAACGCCAAAATGGCATTTCTGCCACTTACGGAGCCATCAGAGTCGCCACGCAATCGATTTAGGATCGTATTTACCTTAGCAATCATTTCTTCATCGTTCCTAAGAACTCTAAGCCATCTTTTGATAGTTTACCTATCTATTGCAAAACAACGCCCCTGACTACTCACGAAATGCACAAGTACTCTATTAATTTATTATTTTCAAAGTTGATTGGGTTGCCAAATCGGTAGGCTTGGACTTTTAACTCTAGGTTTACCTTAGTTAAGTTGGCTTTCAACTATGGTTTGGTCATGCTGAACATCGAGGTACGTCATCACCTTTAACCAGCTTTCGGCTCGTTCATGGTCGCGAAGTTCTAAATGCTCGTCTAAGAAAAACGCAGCTATATTAATGGCTTGCGCGCCATATTTTCCAACTAAAACTGTGGCCATTTCTGCAACTTCATGCTCTGAAATTGTTAGATTGTCTGAAATTTGAGATGACGGTTTACTATTGTTAGTCAAGATACACCTTACTAAATTGTTATGGCCTTGAAAGACAGTAGCTTTGCTTTTGGATATTTCGCATTCCAAAAGAGGCAACTGACTTTGCTAATTTACAAGACCTTAACACAAGGCTCTTTTCTTTCTCTCAATTTGGGAGGGGAGTTTTGATTAAAATTTTAAGTATTTTTGTGAGGCTTATTTTCTCTCACGGCTATTTCATGAGCTGAAGCTCATGAGCCTATATTTTAGTTGTGCTTCAGTTGCCTACCAGTAACCGCACTGTGCGGCGCAACGCGCCGGTCTTCGCTGGCGCTACGCCATGTCCCTCAGCCCGAAAAGGGCTAAGCTCCTTCTTTGTATGGATGGAAATGATTATTTAGCTGAGCGTCAAAAACAAACATCCAATCATAACAACCAAAAAATAATTACAAGCTTTTACATATGAAACAAAGTTACTAATCGCATTTTGGGTATTTAGGATATAGAGTTATTTTAGTGTACCTTTCAGAAAATTTTATTAGCCTAAAAGGAAAGATTGTATTTTTTTAAATACTTAAAATTAGCGGAATGAAAACATTTTATTGGATTTGGTTACATATTTTATTGATTGTTCTGGTGTCCTTAGCAATAAAGACTATCACATTTACATTAGCCTTTTCAGAAAACATATTAATTAACTCAAATTTGACCTCTCAAACCGCCGTTCTTATTTGGCTATCATTCTTTGTTCCTCTTATATTTACTGCCTATATTCATCCCTATCGTTGGTTTTGGATTCTATGGGTTGGGGTATTTTTATTTTTTCCGAGTATAATATCAGTCTCTAGATATGTTTTCCCTATGGGACAGATAGAGTTTTGGTTTATCAAAAACCTCTATCACTTTGGTATTTATCCATTACCAAACCTGCAACCTTGGGTGTTTTTTTCTCTGCAAATTCTTATACTCTTAATGATATTTTTGGTGCCAATAGCATTGGTGGGACTGAAAGTTCGACAATTATTTTTGGCGGACAATGAAAACAATTTTCATGGGCCCTCATCAAGAGTATACATAGGTCGTTATACTCGAATAGGACTTTTATTTCTTTTTGCAGGTATAGGATTAGAAGCTGTAAATTTATATCTAGATTTTCTTGAGATAAAAATGTTACCCGTTCTGACACCGCTAAACCCAGCCTTATCAGAGTTGTCTCCAATAGCAGGCACTTTGCTAGCACCAAAGCTTATCGTTCCTGAGTGGTATTTACTACCGAGTTTTTCTATTTTGCGCTCAATCCCTGATAAGACCTTCGGGTTGTTAACATGTTTGGGAATGTTTTTTATACCCTTACTTTTGCCATGGCTAGATAAAGCTTCCCTAAATCCTCTATGGCGTCGTCCTTTGTACGCGCCATTTCTTCTGCTGTTCCTAATTTCAATTCTAGCGTTATTTTATCTCGGCACTCAACCATTCGAAAACCAAATTATTATATTCACCCGTGTGGCCGTAGCGTACTATTTTACGCATCTTTTATTAATTCTTCCTCTTATTAGTAGATGGGAATCAAAAGTATAAATTTTATTTCTCTTCTGCGGCAGTAACTTACTGATTTGAACTTCAGATGACTTCGGATAAATTGCTTAAGCTTGGAAGCCGCCTTGCTCGAGGAATTGGATTTCTTCAGCGGTTGATTGGCGGCCCAAGATTTTGTTGCGATGGGGGAAGCGGTTGAATTTTTTGATGACATCCAGGTGGATTTGGCCGAATTTTACGCCGTCTGGGTCGTTGGCTTTTTCGCACAGCTCAATGCAATAAAGCTGATCTTTTAATTTTTCTGAATGCATAAAGGGCAGATAGAGAAAGCGCTTTAAAGGCAATTGATAGGTTTGATCAAAAGCTTGATCGATTATTTTCGTTGCTACTTTTTTTGCCTGCTCATCATATGTAAACGCTTTTGGGCTGCCTCTAAAAATATTCCTTGGAAATTGATCCAGGATTAAAATAAGAGCCAAGCATTCACTTGCTTGCTCGCTCCAATAGTCATATTGGCCGGCCGAGGCTTGATCAGGCAAGTGGTTAAAACACGCTTTAATTTCCTGGTCGAATTCAGGGTCATTGACGAACCATTTTTCAGGGCCGGCTTGTTGCCAAAAATGGATGATCGTTGAAGGTTCTATATCTCTTGATGGTGTCATTTTCACCTCTCAAAAAATGAGCGTTTTAAGACCCTTTTTTAACCGTCTTCTTTTTTACAACCTTTTTCTTAACGACTTTTTTCTTCTTAACTGGCTTCTTTTTCGCTACTTTTTTCTTGGTCGCTTTTTTGTTTTTTACGCTTTTTAATTTTTTCTTTTTCTTCTTACGATATTTGCGTTTTTTCTTTGGTCGGTAGTTACACACATATTTGCGCATCTTGCCTGGTGAGGCGCTCACAGTAGACATTTCTTTTTGCCCTAAATTAATAGGGAACAATGTCTTCCACCAATAAGTTTTAAACCCATGGTCAAGTAAGCTTGTTGCTCTTTGACGGCGAGACTTGGTTGATTTAGCGCCAAGAACAACTGCGATTAACCGGCGCCCCCCTCTTGTGGCACTGGCCACAACGTTAAAACCAGAATCGCAGATGAATCCTGTTTTCATGCCATCTGCGCCATCATAGGTGCGCAGTAAATCATTATGGGAACGCATGCGGCGCTTGCCTACTTTTACTGAGCCGAGTGTGAAGAGGTGATTATATTCTGGGAAATCACGAATGAGTGCTTTGGCCAGCATGGCCATGTCTCTGGCGGTTGTTACCTGCTGTGCGTGGGGCAAGCCGTGCGGGTTGTAAAACTCTGTGTTTCTCATTCCCAAACGGGCGGCCGTTTTGTTCATTTTGCGAACAAAAGCTTTTTCAGAACCGCCGATTTTCTCGGCGATCATCACAGCGACATCATTTGCTGATTTTACGATTAAAATTTCAATCGCTTTTTTCACTGGCATCGTGGCGCCAAGGGGCATACCAATTTTACTCGGCGGTTGGCTTCTTGCATATTTCGAATTGACCAGCTTTGAGTCCATTGTGATTTTTTTGGCTTTCAAAGCTTCAAAAACCAAATAGGCGGTCATTAATTTTGTAAGAGAGGCCGGGTGCCAGAGCTGATCAGGATCTTCAGCATAAAGGATTTGATTGCTTTCATTGTCAAAGACCAATGCGGGGCCAGCATGAGCTTTGTGAGAATGAATGCCTCCTCCCAATGTTAACAAGGATGCAAATAAGCATGTTATTGCTAGAGCGCAGAATCTCTTTAAACGCACCTGTTTGATAATATGCGTCTGCTTGAGATGAAAAAATCTAGGCTTTAAACTGACTTTATGCATGATACCTTTCACGTTAAATCGCCAGATCCTGAGCAAAGCTCATGAAAGATCTTGCATTTAACATTCCCCCTAAACCCTCGTTATTTTAATCCGGTTTTAAACCGAATTGCTTCAACGTGTGTTATTAACAAATGCCCGTAACAGCTAAATGATCGTCAATCTGCAAAGGGTAAATGAATTTAAAACCTTCGAGCTGATCATTTATGCATTTCTTTTGAACATAGCACAATTAGCGGTTTTAATTGGAAGCTTTCATGTAAAGCTGGCTTTAACTGAGAAGTGGTGCCCCTGGCCTGACTCGAACAGGCACGCCCGTGAGGACAACAGATTTTGAATCTGTCGCGTCTACCAATTCCGCCACAGGGGCTTCTCAGTATTGTTTATGTTCTGGTGCCGATCTTAACTGAGGATGTAACTGCGTCAACACTGGAAGTTACAATTTGAAGGAGTATCCAGATATTCAATGAAGAATTTGGGCAAGAAAACCAGAACAAGGGCCGATCTACAACAGATAAAAAGAATATGCAAGGGGTAATGACACATTCATGTAAAAACACCCCTCACAAATCAATGTAAGGGGTGTTTTTTAATATTGTTAGCTTTCAGCTTGCGTCATGCAATTTTGAGAGCTTATATAACTTGACCAAGCTTACTCAGCTTTACGGCCAGTTTCGTTCAAGTCTTTGTCTAACTCGATGTCAAACTGCTTGCCACCTTCACAGAAAACATCATCTAGCTCATAGCCATCGTCTTCTTTTTCGATGTCTTTCGGGTCCATTTCACATTTCATTTCTTTCAACTTAGCCATGATTTTTTCAACTGTGGCTTTGTCTACTTTTTCGTCATCATCAGCAAGTGCAACTGCTGGGCCAGCTAGGAAAAGTGCGACTAGAGTCATTGAAAGAGTCTTAATAATATTTTTCATAATGATAGTTCCTTTACTTAGTTCTTAAATATTACTTGATGCTGATTTTGAACTGCTGTGTCTTGCCTGTTGTACCAGGGATACGCACAACGTAGTTACCAGGTTTGATCGCAATGAACGAAACTTCAGCCTTACCAGCTGCATCAAACTCGATAGAATCGATGGCCATTGGGCGAACTTCGATATTACTGATCACAATTTCATTCATCCAGATTGCACGGAAGAAGCTTGCGCCAGTAATTGCCAATTCAGCTGATCCATCGGCTGTAATTTGCATTTTGTAATATGTACCTGATTCAAGGACCACATCCTTGCCCAGAGGTTTACCTGCAGACAGCGTCACTTCAATTGGTTTGCCGCGGTTACAGGATGACAAAAGACCAGCAAAACCCAATTTGTCACAAATTGGCTTAGCAGAAACAGATGTGACTGAAGCAGGAGCTAAAAAGCCCAGCGCCAGTATCAGACTCAATATTAACTTTGACTTCATTTCGGTATTCGTTCCTTTCCTCATACTTATAGTATTTTTATTCACTCACCAGAAAAGCCTGAGGAGACCATACCTGATAAAAATGAGAAAAATATGAGGATGGCTTGATAAAACTAAGAAATTTTTGAGAAGAAAGTATAGGCTCTCGCTATTAATTCTAGGAACTTGTACTAAAGTTTACGTGAGGGTGGAAGCTTACTTCCGCCTGAAGCCTATATGCCCTAGAACTCTGAGTGCTTAATGATCATCAATAACTACAATCTGGTCGATCAGGTTTTGCTCGCATTACGAACCTATCAAAATGATCGCTCTTGATATTTTTATGAGCTTGCGAAAAAAGGGTCAAAATAAGCAACCACATTTAAGTTGCGCTTCAGTTGCCCACTTTTTTGATGCGGCTTCAGTTTCCCACCAGAAACCGCCGCGGCATCCGCATAAGCAACCTCTTTTTGTGGCGCTTTAGTTGCCTACCAGCAACCGCGCTGGCTTTTTTGTTCGCGCTCAGAGTTCCGCCCCTATCATTAGCAGATAGAAAGCTGTATACACGCTTAGTCGATTGGCGCTCTTCGGTTGAAAGCGCTCATTTTTTGTGTTTTACGAGGAAGCTGATGCTGCGCCGTTTATATGATTGGGTCCTTCGCCTTGCTGAGCATAAATATGCGCCATCTGCGCTGTTTGGTGTTTCTTTTGCCGAAAGTTCGTTTTTTCCTCTTCCCCCTGACTTGATGCTTGTTCCTATGGTTTTGGCTGAGCGGATGAAGGCCTGGCGCTTTGCGCTTATCACCACCATTGGCTCTGTTCTTGGGGGCATTCTTGGCTATTACATTGGTGCAGTATTGTTTGAAACTGTTGGCCAGCCGATTGTTGATTTTTATGGCCTCTCTCACAAAATGGACTTGGTTTTCGAGAATTATAAGACATATGGTGCCATTATTGTTTTTGTCGCTGGGTTTACGCCTATTCCATATAAAGCTTTTACAATTGCTAGCGGTGTCGCGGGATTAAGTTTACCGATTTTCATTGTTGCCAGTTTGATTTCTCGGGGCGCTCGCTTTTTTATTGTAGCCGGTTTGTTGTATTTATTTGGCGAAACAATAAAATCCTTTATTGAAAAATATCTTGGCATACTCACATTGGTATTTACTGTTGTATTAATCGGTGGGTTTTTCATGATAAAGTTTTTGTTTTAAACTCTTCAACTCACCTAAATAGCGAACCAAAGATTAAGGTATGAAGATGATCGATCTCACAAAAAATGCCGAACTTTTAATGGGGCTTATTTTTATTGCGAGCCTATCTTTGATTCTTGGTGCTTTGGGATTTCAACATCTTGGTGAGCTAGCCCCGTGCGATCTTTGCTACAAACAAAGATGGGCTTATTATATTGCTATTGCGGCTATTCCTTTTGCTCTTTTTATGTATGGGCGGGACTTACCTCACATTAGCCGCATCATCCTTTTCATTATGGCGGTTGTGTTCTTAGCAAATATGGCTCTTGGGATTTATCACTCTGGTGTTGAGTGGAAATTATGGGCTGGGCCTTCTGGCTGCTCTGCAACTGGGAACCTTGATGCCACAATTGACCTCTTAAAATCACTTGAAACAGTAAAAGTTGTGCCTTGTGACAAAGTGCAATGGAGCTTTTTGGGGATATCTATGGCCGGATATAGCGCTCTTGCGTCTCTTGGTCTTGGGCTTCTCTCTTTATTCACCGCACTGAAGGCTTGTGACAAAGCTTAGTAACTTCAAAAACTTAACTCCCATATTTTTTACAATCCGATTTTCTTCATCATTCCAGCTCCGAATTTTTTGTGCTTTTTTTGCAACAAAAAAGTTAATTCATCTTAATCTTTTCATTTTTATTCCACATTGTCGCCCCTTTGCTACGGTTAATTATAAACATCAGACGGAGGCGAGAGAGTAAAGCGTACCTTCCTGAATTGAGTAATGCGTAAAATGTGTAATGCGTAAATTTGAGTACCGGTTGTTAGTAAAGAGTTCCGTTTAGTATTGAGTCCCATAGGTGTTGCGTAGGGTTGTTTCAGTACGGATTAGTAAAAGTTATGCCGGAGAGTATTGAGTACAGGAAATTTGCCTTCTAAAGAGCGGGTTGAATGGGCCTTATATAAGTGAAGTGGATTTGAGTTATGGTACCAAATAAAAAAATCACATCATCCGATGAGCGTTTTTTTGGCACCTTGACCGATCAACATAAAGATCAAGCCACGCCACGGACCATTGTTGCACCCGCTCTTTCAGTTTCTAGAGCTGCTTCGCTAAAACGCATTCGTCAATGCGTATCTGCCAAGCACTTTCGCAAGTCCCCCCTCACACCAGAGCGAGGTGGTTGGTCAGCGAAGCAGTTCTTACATAGTTTGCGGTCGCGTATCAGACCATCACAACGTTTGAAGAAGAACCATCCCCCAGCTCAAGAGGTGTTTGTTTCTAGTCACCTCTCTTCTTCAAACGCCAGTTTGAAGAAATCAGACCTTAGGAATACGGGATGGACTCATTAACTGGCCTTCAGGTTGCCCACAAGCAACCGGCTTTTTATTGGGCCTTTAGGTTGCCCACAAGCAACCGGCCTTTCAGACTTCATAAATTGAAAGCTGAAATCCATCTCAGTGGCAAGTGAGTACAGGTCCAAACCCCTGATAGATGCACGAACCCCAGTATTGCGTATGTTGTGTACC
The DNA here is from genome assembly GCA_965230545.1 of Hyphomicrobiales bacterium. Taxonomy (GTDB): domain Bacteria; phylum Pseudomonadota; class Alphaproteobacteria; order Rhizobiales; family HXMU1428-3; genus HXMU1428-3. Next base: position 484,162 of record CBDDLE010000003.1, read on the forward strand.
TATTTCGACCAAGATCACTTGCCACCATTTTTAACGCTCCTTCGGTTGCCCACTCGCAACCGTCGCTTTTTCTCTCACGGCTATTCTGTCGCTGAAGCGACAGGCCTACGAGGTGCGGGGCTTACCCCGGGCTGCGCTAGCGCTTCGCCATGTCACACTGCTTAAGAAAAGCAGTGCTCCTTCTTCGTAATTTTAGATTGAGTATTTTGTGATTGCCCACTCGCAAACGTTGCTTTTTCTCTCACGGCTATTCTGTCGCTGAAGCGACAGGCCTACGAGGTGCGGCTCATCTAATCTGCGCTTTAGGTTGCCCACTAGCAACCGCGCTACGCCGGACTATGCTGGCGTTTCGCCATGTCCTTACTCCAAAGAGGCGCCACTCCTTCTTCGTTTCCGCTTTTCTCTCACGGCTATTCGATGAGCAGAAGCTCATCGGCCTACGAGGTGCGGCGCTAGGCGCCGGGCTGCGCTCTCGCTCCGCCATGTCCTGACGCCGATAAGGCGTCACTCCTTCTTCGTAATGTTGGTTTGATTGTTGTGTTTCTTTTCAACTCTATGAGCATTTTCGCTTTTAAAGCGTTGAGTTAATTTGGAAATTTCTGTCAACTTTGCGACTGCAACTCGCTGTGGATAAGTGTTTTTCGACTCACCTTTTGAACATATTTCAAGCCCAAGCTGAACTCATTGATAAGCTTGACAGAAGAGGAAATTAGTATGTCACGTCCTGATTATGTTAATCCAATTGAATGGGAACTTGCTTTATCTATGGCGCGGTCAATTTGTGCTGATGTTTTCAGAAAAGGTGGTACGCCTAAAGACGCTTTGCGCACTTATGGTGTTCAACAAACAATTAGTCACCCAAACTGGCAATGTGCAATTGATATTATTGCTTACTCAAATTGCGCGTCTGGAAATTCTAAAGCGCAAGCTGCTTAGTTTTCTTTTTCTCTCACGGGCTATTCCGCTGCAAAGCAGCGGGCCCTCCGAGGGGCGGCGCTTCTTTTGCGATCAGTTTATCTGTACTCGCTGCGCTCCGTTCAGACTGATCTTATGCGCCGGGCAGCATTTTATTTGCGCTTTAAGTTGCCCACCAGCAACCGCGCTGGAGCTGCGCTATGTCCTTCAGCCCGAAAAGGGCTGAACTCCTTCTTGATAAGGAAAGTTCTAATTTTCTTTATAGAAAATTCCGAAGGAATTTAGTTCAGATATGTGCCAGAGAGGTTTGTTGTTTTTTCTTCTGGGGTACTAAAGTGATTAATATAGCGATCGCTGATTTTTTCAGTTGGCAGAATGATCATAACATCGGTTGTTCCAAACTGATGATCGATCACAGCGCCATCACCTATGTAAGCACCAAGACGAAGATAGCCTTTGATCAATGGAGGCATTGCTTTTAAGGCAGCTTTCATATCAACCTCTTCTTTTGGCAAGAGATTCATATTCGCATAACAATGATCATGGGCCTTTACTTTCCACTCATCTGGCGCTGAGGCATAGTGATGCAAAAAGCTTAGTGCAAGAGCATGTTCTTTAGGGTCAATGCCTTCAAAGCTCGCACAGCCTATAATTGCATTCGCTTGATTTTCCTGGATGTAAGCCCACAAACCGCGCCATAATAGCTCAACAGAACGCTTGCTTCTATAAGGCTTTAAAACACATGAACGACCAAGTTCTAAAAATTTATGTGTCAATTTATGCCGAGCTAACAATGGCTCGATATCAAACTCATTTTGAGTGTAAAATCCACCTGATAGTTTCGCCATTTCTTCCGTTAAAATTCGGTATGTCGCAACTATTTTTGACTTAGGTATAAATGGATATTTCTTACTGTTATATTCATGATCTAACACCAATAAATGGTCGCAAATTTTGTCAAAACCATCGATGTCTCTACGCTTCATTTTTGTTTGCATGTCAGGAATGGCAGACATTTCTTTGTAGAAAACTTTATAACGTAATCTTTGCGCTTTTTTGATTTCTTTTTTGCGAGATGCCAGGCGCACTTCAAGGCTGCCCATTCGGCCATAGCTTTGTAATTGTTTTCTTTTTTTCAACAACCGTGCTTTAAGTGGCTGGTGGTGAGCAGCACCAATTGCTTTATGGTCATTTGCCATATGGGAAATGCCGCTTAAATAAAGCTTTGACAATGAGCCAATTTTCGAGAGGTGTTTTTTTGAATGCTGAGTTGTTTCAGCAGCGAACTTATTTTTCAAAGCCATTGGTATTCGCCCTTATTGCATAGTTCTTAAGATAGTTGAAAACTTAAAACACGCTGAACTTTTTTAAAGGAGCTTCAGGTTGCTTCTTTTGTGCTTCAGATGCCACTTTTTTGAGGCGGCTTTAGGTTGCCCACTAGCAACCGCCGCGGCAACCGCACTTTTCTGTGCTTCTGATTACCCACTAGCAACCGCACTTTTATTTGCTTCAGATGCCCACTTTTTTTCGCGCTCCTTCGGTTGCCCAGTTGCAACCGTCGCGGCATCCGCAATAATATGAAGTACCTGAAAATAAAAACAATACTACCTTTAAGCAGAATTAGCTCTTCTTACTCATTTAAATTGACAATCATATGACAAACAAAAGCTTATGAGAAATCACTTGATAGGGTGTTGCATTGTTGTGAATAAGTCGTTTCTACATTTATTATGCAATTTTTGGGCTTAAAATAAAAAACCATCTCCAAATAGATTTTTGGAGATGGTTTTATTCATTTATTATTTTTTAAATCTTCCCTTTGGTTTCCCCGAAAGATTGTTATCCAAGAGCAGCTGAACTCTCTTGAACGCGCTGTGTTGCGATATCAACCATTTCTGTTGCTTGGGCGATTTCACTTACACCACTTGAAATTTCGTTTACACCATCTGCAGCTGTTTGCATGTTTGCTGACATATTACCCGTTACCGCTGATTGTTCTTCAACAGCAGCTGAAATTATGGAAGAAATTTCATTAATTTTACCAATGGTTTCAGTGATTGTTTGGATAGCTGTTACTGCTTCTTCTGTGGTTGATTGCACCATGGCAATTTGATTACTAATTTCTTCTGTCGCATTCGCAGTTTGGCCTGCAAGTGATTTCACCTCAGATGCCACTACTGCAAAGCCCTTACCGGCTTCGCCAGCTCTTGCTGATTCGATTGTTGCGTTCAAAGCAAGGAGGTTGGTTTGCTCAGCAATTTCAGAAATCAGGCTTACAACATCACCAATTTTCTGCGCGGCTGTTGCAAGGCCTGAGATAATAGTATTAGTGTTATCTGCTTGAGATACAGCTTGCATTGAAATTTCAAGTGCATTGGTCACTTGCTGGTTAATTTCTTGAACTGAAGAAGCTAACTCTTCAAGGCCACCAGCCACAGCTTGTACATTTTGCGATGTTTGGCCTGAAGCAGAGGCGGCTTCTGTTGCTTGTGAACTTGCGTTCATTACTGCATCTCTGATTTCTGTGATGCCGGTATTAATTTCTTTTTGCGCCTCTTCACGGCGGAGACGATCTTGAATAGCTTGCGTTCTATCTATTGCAAACTTGACCACTTTGTACAGGTTTCCATTCATATCCATAATCGGATTGTAACTGGCTTGGATCCAAATTTCGTTGCCGCCTTTGCCAAGACGCTTATATTCACCAGCTTGGAATTCGCCACGAGCAAGCGTATCCCAGAATTGCTGATAAGCAGCTGATTTGGCTTCTTCTGGATCCATAAACATACGGTGATGCTTACCTTTGATTTCATCTAATGAATAGCCTACGGCACCTAAGAAATTCTCGTTTGCATTTTGAATGTTGCCAGCGAGGTCAAACTCAATAACCGCTTGAGACCGACTAATTGCATTTACCCGAACAAGTAAACCGGCATATTCCAATTTCTTGTCTGTGATGTCAGTCGCAAATTTTACAACTTTATAGGCTTTGCCATTTTTGTCTAAAATAGGGTTATAAGAAGCTTGGATCCAGATTTCGCGGCCACCTTTAGCTATGCGCTTGAATTCTGTTGATTTGAATTCGCCAGCCGCCAGGCTTGACCAGAAATTACGATATTCGGCGCCATTTGCTTCCTCTGGATCTACAAACATAGAGTGATGTTTGCCCTTGATTTCATCCAGCGAATAACCGATTGCGCCACAAAAATTCTTATTGGCTGTGATGATCGTGCCGTCCGTTTCAAACTCAATAACAGCCTGAGATCTATCTAAAGCGTCTAGTTTGGCTTGAATATCATTATTTGAGTTTGAAAGTGAGAACATAGCTATAACCTTTTAAATCATTTGATAGATTTTTATTCGTAACAGCTAATGTAATTGCCCAAAGTTAATTAAACTCTAATTTTTGTGCGGTGAGCGACTAAGAATTAATCTTGCTTAACTTACTGTTTTTAATGCCTTTTAACGGCTTGCGTTTTAAATTCCATTTTTAAAAGCTAATAATTGTTCTTAATGTCTTCGAATCAATTTCCTCAAATGAACTCAATCAAAGTTCATTTCATACTTGTCAGATCGCATAAATTTGCTTATTCCCTTGTCATTCAGGTTTTAAAGCCAACTGGCAGATATTTGTTTGGCCTATTTTTACTCACATTTTTCAGTAACAAATACTTGTCGTAACTAAGCTAGCTACCTATATACAAGCTATCAGGCACTGCTATTTAAGCAAAACGATGCTTGTGAAGCTTAATGATGCGGAATAGCAAATTTTAAGAAACCGCGTTTAGAAAGATTGACCTTTTTAGTCTTCTTCTGCTCCTTAATTTTTTAAATATTTAAGGTCTTTTAAGACAGGTTAATTTGTTCATTTCGGTTTGTTATAAAATATGAAGGCAAAGGAAATGTCGAAAGTTATCGGAATTGATTTAGGAACCACTAACAGTTGTGTATCTGTTATGGATGGTTCTGCTCCAAAAGTAATTGAAAATGCAGAAGGCGTGCGCACTACGCCATCTATGGTCGCGTTTACCGATGATGACGAACGTCTGGTAGGTCTACCGGCAAAACGTCAAGCGGTGACAAACCCAGAAAATACATTATTTGCAATTAAGCGCCTTATTGGTCGCAGGTTTGATGACCCGACTGTAAAGAAAGACCAAAAGCTTGTACCTTACAGCATTATTAAAGCTGACAATGGTGACGCTTGGGTTGAGGCGCAAGGTAAGCAATATTCTCCGTCGCAGGTTTCAGCGTTTATTTTGCAAAAAATGAAAGAAACAGCCGAGAGTTATCTTGGCTCAGATGTGACACAAGCTGTGATTACAGTGCCTGCCTACTTTAATGACGCACAACGCCAAGCAACGAAAGACGCTGGTAAAATTGCTGGTCTTGAAGTTTTACGGATTATCAATGAGCCTACAGCTGCTGCATTAGCTTACGGCCTTGACCGCAACGAAGGCGCGACAATTGCTGTTTATGACCTTGGCGGTGGTACTTTTGACGTTTCTATCCTTGAAATTGGCGATGGTGTTTTTGAAGTAAAATCAACCAATGGTGACACATTCCTTGGTGGTGAAGATTTTGACATGCGCCTTGTGGATTATTTGGCAGAAGAGTTTAAGAAAGATAATTCGATTGACCTTCGCAGCGACAAATTGGCGCTACAACGTTTGAAAGAAGCTGCTGAAAAAGCTAAAATTGAGCTTTCTTCTGCGACGCAAACAGAAATCAATCTACCCTTTATCACAGCAGACCAATCAGGCCCGAAACACCTGACTATGAAACTCACACGGTCTAAGCTTGAAACTTTGGTTGAAGATTTGGTGAAACGCACCATTGCACCAATGGAAAATGCTCTGAAAGATGCTGGTCTTAAGGCTGGTGATATTGATGAGATCGTTCTTGTTGGTGGCATGACACGGATGCCAAAAATCACTGAAACTGTGAAATCATTCTTTGGTAAAGAGCCAAACAAAGGCGTGAACCCTGACGAAGTGGTGGCTATGGGTGCTGCTATTCAAGGCGGCGTTCTCCAAGGTGATGTGAAAGATGTTCTACTTCTTGACGTAACGCCTCTTTCACTTGGCATTGAAACAAAGGGTGGTCGTTTCACTCGCTTGATTGATCGCAACACAACAATTCCAACTAAGAAGAGCCAGATCTTCTCTACTGCTGAGGACAACCAAGATGCAGTGACCATCCGGGTATTCCAGGGTGAACGTGAAATGGCAATGGATAATAAATTGCTTGGTCAATTTAACCTGGTTGGTATTCCACCTGCACCAAGCGGCATGCCTCAAATTGAAGTGACTTTTGATATTGATGCAAACGGTCTTGTGAATGTTGCTGCTCAAGATAAAGCCACAGGTAAAGAGCACTCAATTCGCATTCAAGCTTCTGGTGGTTTATCTGATGCTGACATTGATCAGATGGTTAAAGATGCTGAGTCTCATGCTGAAGAAGACCGCAAGCGCGCGGAACTTGTTGATGCGAAGAACCAAGCAGAAGCTAGAATTCACTCAACTGAGAAAAGCTTAGAAGAATTTGCTGAAAAGGTTGGTGAAGAAGATAAAGAGACCATCGGCATTGCTTTGGAAGAATTAAAAGCAGCTGTTGAAGGTGATGATATTGACGCCATCAATTCAAAATCTGAGGCGTTAGCGCAAGCTGCTATGAAACTTGGTGAAGCAATGTATAAAGATGCGAACCCAGACGAAGCAGCAGATGAAGGTTATGACCCAAGTGCTGATGCTGATGCACAGCAGGATGATGACATTGTCGACGCTGACTTTGAAGAAGTGAAAGATGATGACGCAGAAGATAAAAAATCTGCTTAACTGATTGTTCTTAACATTATGTTCCGCCGGAAAATTCCGGCGGGACTCTTTTTTAGTTGTGCTTCAGATGCCCACAAAGCATCCGCACATGTTAGTTGTGCTTCAGATGTCTTTTTTATGCTTCAGATGCCCACAAAGCATCCGCGCATGTTAGTTGTGTTTCAGATGTCTTTTTTGTGCTTTAGATGCCCACAAAGCATCCGCAAAAAAATCATCCGCATAGAAAAGCATCCGCACATATCCTAAACCGGGTTCTATACTTTTGGTCGTTAGGCTATAGATTATTTATAAAACCTGAGATGGACACATAAAAGAATTTAGTAGAGGCAAAGCTAAATGGCAAAGCGCGATTATTATGAAGTTTTAGGTGTTGACCGTGATGCCGATGAAAAGCAATTAAAATCTGCTTTTAGAAAGCTTGCTAAAGAACTTCACCCTGACCGCAATCCGGGTGATGAAGAAGCTGAAGTTAAGTTCAAAGAAGTTAACGAAGCTTATGAAATTTTAAAAGACCCTCAAAAACGCGCGGCTTACAATCAACTTGGGCATGCAGCTTTTGATGGTGGTGGCTATGGGCCTGGCGGCGGTGCTGGATTTGACAGCGACTTCGGTGCCTCTATGTCTGATATTTTTGACGATTTATTTGGTGACTTTATGGGTGCTGGTGGCGGCGGAGCCCGGCGTCAAAAGACACGTAATGGTCAAGAGCGCGGTTCTGATTTGCGCTATAATATGGAAATTTCCCTCAAAGATGCCTTTGAAGGCAAAACAGCTGAAATTACAGTTCCAAGTTCTGTAACTTGTGAAACTTGCAATGGCACTGGCGCGAAAAAAGGAACAACCCCTAGTGTTTGTTCTTCTTGCGGCGGCCTTGGAAAAGTCCGTGCAAGCCAGGGCTTTTTTACTATAGAGCGCACTTGTCCTGCTTGTCATGGCCGCGGGGAAATTATTGCTGACCCTTGTCATGATTGTTCTGGTACTGGGCGTCTTACAAAAGAGCGGGTTTTAAGCGTCAACATCCCAGCTGGTGTTGAAGATGGCACCCGCATTCGCCTTGCTGGTGAGGGTGAGGCTGGCCTTCGCGGTGGTCCTTCTGGTGATCTTTATATTTTCCTCACCATTGAGCCACATGAAATCTTTAGCCGTGATGGTGCCGATATTTTTTGTAAAGTGCCAATCTCTATGATTACTGCGGCTCTTGGCGGGCATATTGAAGTGCCGACTGTCAATGGTGAGCGCACGCGCATGAAAATTCCTGAAGGCACATCTACCGCAAAACAATTCCGCCTTAAATCTAAAGGCATGCCTGTGCTGCGCTCGAAAGCTTCTGGTGATATGTATGTTCAGGTTGAAGTGGAAACACCTAAAAATCTATCACGCCGTCAAAAAGACCTTTTAAAAGATTTTGAAAAAGCATCCAGCGAAGACACAAACCCTGAATCGTCAAGTTTTTTCGCCAAGGTAAAAGACTTTTTTGATAAATCTTCGGATTAAAAGTTTGTTTTCTCTCACGGCTATTCCTCGCTACGCTCGGGCCTACGAGGTGCGGCGCTTTTTTGCGATCAGCTTATCCGTACTCGCTCTGCTCCGTTCGGGCTGATCTTGTGCACCGGGCTACGCTGGCGCTCCGCCATGTCCCATTGCCCGAAGTAGGCAATGCTCCTTCTTCGTATTGTTGGTTTAAAGTTCTTCACATCATAAAAAACCGGTCCCTTTTGAGACCGGTTTTCTTTTGTTTTTTATTCCGTTTGTTCTTAGCTCACTTAGCGGCGGAAATTGCGACGGAAGTTTCTGCGGAATTTACGGCCTTTGTTAAAGCGTTTGAATTTGAAGTGGCCTCTTTTTTTGTAGAATTTATGGCCGTAATAACCGCGCTTATATTTGTAGCCATAGTTGTATCCGTAGTAGTGACCGTGGCCATAATGTTTTTTCCAGCCGCCTGCGTTGGCGTCGCTTGCTGAAGCGGTTAGTGCTGTGAAGCTGATTGTTAGAACTGCGATTGCGCTGATGATCATTGTTTTTAAAGTGTTCATTTCTCTATCTCTTTCTTAGTTGCGCTTTAGGTTGCCCACTAGCAACCGCGCTGTTTAGTTGCGCTTCGCTTTATTGCCCCGCGCTGTTGATGATTTGAATTTAGGAGATAACTAGAAAAATAGATGTGTGAATTATCACAAAGCATTTTTGTGCTTCAGATGCCCACTTTTTTATGCGCCTTCAGGTTGCCCACAAACAACCGGCCGGCATCCGCATGAACCTCTCACTGCTATTTCATAAACTGAAGGGATGTATTTCAAGCTTTCAAACTTGCCTCTTTGTTTTTTTACGGTCAGGTGTTATGAAACATGTGAGCCTAAAATTTGTTAATGGGGGGCTGAATTGTCAGTTAAATTATTATTTTTTGCCGGAAGTAAGCGCGAAACATCTTTAAACAAACGATTGGCCAAAGCTGCTTCAATTAAAGCTGAGGAATTTGGTGCTGAAGTGACTTTTATTGATCTTAAAGATTTTAATATACCGATTTATTGTGGCGACCTTGAAAACAATGAAGGGCTGCCTGAAGCTGTTTCACGTTTGGCAGAGTTAGTTAAAGACCATGATGGTGTTTTTATAGCATCGCCAGAATATAACTCTTCGCTTAGTCCTTTGTTAAAAAACACTCTTGATTGGGTTTCTCGCATCAGATCAGATGAAACACCACCTCGCACACCATGGCAAGAAGCTAAGGTTTTTGCTATTGGCGGAACCAGCATGGGCTTAATGGGTGGTTTGCGCGGCATTCAATTGCTTTCAGCTCTGCTCATTAATGGCTATCAGGTGAATGTGTTGCCGCAAACGGTAGCTGTTGGGAAAGGCCATGAAGTTCTATCTGAAGATGGTTCCCTCTCTAATCCGCAATCTGAAGCTATGCTTATTGGTGCCATGAAAGCGTTTGTTGAAACAGCGACCAAACTTAAATCTGCTTAACGAAAATAACCACGAAGTGAACTGAAGTTTCTCATGAACAATCGACTTATTGTAGCTCTTGATTTTCCAACTGTTGAAGAAGCACGTGACTGCGTGAAAAAAATTGGACCTGCTTGCCGGTTTTATAAAATTGGCCTTGAACTATTATTTGCTGGTGGGCAAGACCTTGTGAAGGAATTGCTCCATAAAGGGCATCAGATTTTCGTTGATGCCAAATTGCTCGACATTGGTGCGACGGTGCAAAAATCAACAGCGAATATCGCTTTGATGGGTGCCGATTTTTTAACTCTTCATGTCACAGATAAAAAGACTCTTAAAGCGGCTATAGAAGGGCGCGGTGATAGTTCATTGAAACTACTTGGGGTAACCGTTTTAACCAACCTTGAGCAAGATGATTTGATTGAACAAGGCATTGAGGGCTGCACACCAAAAGAGCTTGTTTTAAAACGCGCGAAGCTTGCGTTTGATGCGGGGTTGGATGGTGTTGTGGCGTCAGCTCAAGAAGCGACTGATATTCGCAAGCTTGTTGGCCCAGACTTTCTCATCGTCACGCCTGGCATTCGTCCAAGCGGTTCTGAAGTTGGTGACCAAGCACGGGTGGCAACACCGAAAGATGCCATTGAATTTGGATCTGATTATATTGTTGTTGGCCGCCCCATTACCAAAGCTGAAGACCCACAAGCTGCCGCTCAAGCCATTCAGGAAGAGATTGGTGGTTAAGCTCTTATTTATCTGACGGCTATTCTATGAGCTTCAGCTCATAGGCCTGCGAGGGGCGGTGCTAAGTACGGGGTTATGCCATGTCCTGACACCGAAATGATGTCACTTCTTCTTCGTATGGATTGATTTGATATTTCTACTAAGTGCCAATAGGAGACATGTTTTCTTAAAATTTCTAAGGTGTGATGACCATATAGTTTTACTATTTTGAGTGAGGAATTTCCTATGACTATTAAGCTTTGGCCATTCAATAAAAATGTAAATAGAAATAAAAAAAAAGCTATTGATGATCAATTGCTCTCCATTGATCCAGATACATCAGCTGCTATACAGCATGTAGGCAAACGAAATCACTGTAAATGCCTACAAGGTAAGAATAAAAAAGGTAATCTCCTGGTCCACTCTATACATGCTCATGAGCAAGACAAAACGGTAACTGGATGGCAGCAAACTACGAATTTGATTATAAAAGCTAAACAGGATAAAAATACTATTTTTGAGCCGTCTGCTAAAATTGAGTGGGATGATTGGACTGAAGTTATTACGCTTCCAAAAGATATAGAACACCTCAAAGCGGTAAAAGAGATGCGACTATACGCAAGTCATTTGCAACGCTTGCCACCTGAAATTGGACAGATGAAGGCACTTGAGAATCTCGATATTTATACATCCTATTCATTACATTGGCTTCCATACGAAATTACACGTTGTAGCAAGTTGTCTGATAGCCGTATGAGCACAAGAGCTCTCTATGGAAATAGAAAAACACGTTTACCATTTCCTCCTATCAAAAAACCAATGGAAGTATTGTTGCCAGAAACATGTAGTGTTTGTGATCGCCCTTTTGGAGAGAGAAGTCCCTCACTTTACTGGATTACACTACCTATTGGTACCGACATCGTACCACTTTTAATCCATAGCTGCTCAGATGAGTGCATTAAATCTGTGCCCACACCTCCAAATGGCTATTTCCAAAGGCCTCACAAAGGTGGAGGCGGGGTAGGAATGCCAAATTTTTGAGTCTGCTCTGGGTCAATAGCTGAAATTTACCTATCTCAATTTATTTGTGACAGCTCCAGCTTCTCATACACCGCTCTCGCAACTCGTGCTGTCACCCTTTATCCGTGCCGTCTTTTTCTGAATTGTCGTTGGTTGTGTCTGCGATGATTTCTTTGATGTCTTCGCTTACATCTTCGCTTTGATTTTCAGCAGGGGTTTTTGCTGTCTCATCTTCGTCGCTTTCTTCTTTCTCGTCAGATTGAGGGTGCACAGCATTTTCATTGGCGTTGTAGATTTTATCTTTCAGCATTTGAAGAGGCTGCTGCCAAGTAGGTTTTTTACTTCCAAGCAGATCTGGGCTTTGATCATCATTTCGCCCAACGAGGGGTACTGAAGGTGTTGCTTCGTTGTCCGTTTCCTCACCTGGTTCATCAGTATTTTGATTTGAAGATTTTAGGTTTAAAGCAAATGATTTCTTTTCTGGTCCATTTTTTTGAAACGCGGTTTTGACTTCACCTTTGTTTATGATGGCACCTTTTGGCGCCTGGCCAAATTGGTTGAGATCAAACCCTTTTGTGATGTTTTGTAAATTGTTTTCCGGTGTATTTCTTCGTGGCATCGGCTTTGGCTTTTTAACAGCTGGTTTGTTAAATTGATCCCACAAATAAACTTGGCGCGCCAAGTTTTGATAAAAAGTTTCTTCAATATGATAGGCAGACGGGTTCACGCTATCGAGTTTAATATTATCACCAGCGATTGTGAGGACCTTGGTCACATATTGTTTTTCATCCTTCATCAGGTTTTTCATGTCGATTACTGCCAAGTAGCCTTTTTCAGGCGAAGGGCCAGAGATGGAGCGGAAGAACATTTTTTTGGTTCTTATATCCTCTGGTTCGTGGCCGTAAATTTCTGTCGACATGCCAAGGCCGTATTTCATCACATCTGCTTGACTGCCTGTGTTTTCATATGAGGCTGTTTTGGCGCCAATTAAACCAGCGATAAAGACTAGACTATCAATGGCAATCGCCAGACCTAGGGCGAGGTAAGCTAACCAGTTGCCATCATCAAATGCGTTTAGAGTTACGACAAAGTTTTTCGCTTTGTCGTCTCGGTTGAGATCAATGCGGCTGAGGATATTTCTAAACGAGTTTGCGTCTTTTTCTGGCAGACCAGAGCCTTGGATACAGCGTTGGCCTAATTTTAATAGGTTATCAATTTTGGTCGAGCGCCGGCCTTTGCCTATAGAGCATTTATTCTCTTGAGATTTTTGCGCATCTTGTAATGTAAAAATTCTGGCAGCAACGGTTGCTGTGGCGGCCCCTGGTTCACAAGAGATTGCCCGGATTTGTGATGCAATTTTCGGAACTTCCGTTAGCGCATTGTGTAAGTTTGTACAGTTTTTTTGAATGTTTAAAAAAGTCGCCTGATTAGGTTCTTGCTGGAATCTATCTCTTGCCGCATCTAGACTATCAATGCTTGCTGTGGCTGATAAATCTTCCACGATGTTGGCTGATTGGCGCTTGGTTTGCGCTTCAATAAATTGTTTTGCCACTGAGGCTTTGCCTTCAATTTTCGCGACTTCCCCATTAATTAATTCGAGCTCTTGAGTTAGTTTTGCGACCTTTTCATCTAGCTTTTCAAGGCGTGTTGTTGCCAGATTTTTTTGTGTATTAATCACATCTCGTTCAGCTCTGATGCGGCGCTCTTCTTTTTTAATCGCTCTGAATTTTGGGCCTTCACCTTCGCGGCCGGTTGTGCCGATGCCTTTTGATTCTTTTTCAGCTTCTGCGAGTTTTAAATCTAGCAAACGCTGCTTTTCTCGCAATTGTTGGCGAAGTTGATCAACTTCGGCGCTTAGGCTTGGTCTGTCTGCCTGAAGGCGTGCAATGCTTTGTTCGATTTTTAATTGCTGGGCCTTAAAGCCTGCCTTTTGTCCTTTTGCTTGTGCCAAAGTTTCTTGATGGCGGGCGATTTCTGCTTGTTCGCCGCGAAGTTTGTTTAACAGTTGTTGTTCGACCAGTTCTGGGGCTGAGCGGGCAATTTTGCTCATTTGGTCAAGACGGTCATTGTAATTTTTCCAACCATCTGATTTCATCAAATTATCGATGGCTTCAAATTTGCGCTGTTCAACTCGCTTTTTTAAATCTGTTAAAACACCACTGACCTGGTTTTGCGCTCTGATTTCGCCTGCACGTTGTCTCTCTTCATCTGAAAATATTGAACTGAACAAACTATCAAATGAGAAGAAAACGGAAATGGCCATAGCAAAGAAGAAGACAACCCAGATCATCCAGACTTTAAAAAACGATAATGGCCCCATAATCGCATTAACAAGTCGATTTTTTTGTTCATCACCGTCTTTTCTATTTTTAACCGGGACGAGGGTTTCACCAATCATCCAGGCGCTTACGAGCATGATGCCTTGCACACCAAAAGTGATAAGAAAACAAAGAACAGGGGAGCGTGTGAAGTTTGTCATGCCTTCAAAGGTTGTCCAGCCAGAAGCTACTGAAAGAGCCAAGCTTGTTAACCCCATGAGGAACAAGCGCTCATTTGTCAAAGCCGTTCGCATCAGGCCACCAAAAACCATTGCTGGTGCGCGCAATAAAGACATGTAGACTAAACCCCCGGTCTATCGTTTTTATAAAAGCTGCTGAAATTTATGCATGGCTCACTTGATGAGCTCTATAGCTTACAGAGTGTAGCATTCTAGCTCATTGTTCATATGAAAGCTTAGAAAATTTACGCTTTTGCCCCTTAATTCACGCTATTGCGTCTATTAAGACTATTATCTGAATAGAAAAGGCAAAGGTATGGCCGTTAATAAGATTATTAACGGAATTTTTCTCTCTCACGGGCGATGGCTTTTCTGATGCTTCAGTTGCCTAGATTGCAACCGCACTAAGTGACCGCCCTACGAGGTGCAGCGCTAAGCGCTGACGGCCTCTTAAAATGACACTTTAGGTTGCCCAGTAACAACCATGTAGAGGCCTACGTTTTTCGTTCTATGCCAATGATTATTTTTTCTCTCACTAGGCTATTCCGCTGCTTAGCAGCGGGCCCTACGTTGTGCGGCATTTTTGTGCTTCAGATGCCCACAAACATCCGCAAAAGTGCCGGGCAGCTTTGCTGCCATGTCCTGACGCCTTTCTAGAATTTCTGTTGCCCATTTCGCAACCGACTAGGCGTCACTCCTTCTTCGTGAAGTTAAGATCCTTATTATTGTTTTTTCAATAATTCTATTTGGTTTGATTTTTTTATTGGCTAGATAATTTTCCCTAAGCCTATTTAAACCTAAAGAAACTAGAAAGTGGAGCGGGTTAGGCCGGTGCTGACCCAGAAGGTTTTTTCGCCAATTGTCAGTTGGGCTTCTTCTTTTTTTAGTTTTTTATATGCCCAAATTTGACTTGTAGATTTTGTCTTCACTTGTGTGTCTTCAAATTCGGGTGAAAGGGCCTCATTTTCTGACATTTCAACCGGCATATTTAAAAGAGTTTGATAGCAAAGATCTAAATAAGCTTGCCACTCTGCACCAGCAATTGCCCACTGCTCTGCTGTCGCTCTATCCAAATCATCCAAATATGTTTGGCAATATACAGCTTTTGGGTCTTGATTTAACAGGCTACCGAAGCCTGGCAATGTTTCAATTAATTGCACACTCGAACAATCAGGGGCTAAATGGCCAGAGCTGGTAGACGTTTCTATGACAACAAGTTTGCCTTTTTCTGCCACTGAAATCATATCATTTTCATCTTCATGTCTTTCAGACAATGGCACCAAAATTACATTTGGCGATTGTTTGACAATTGGTGCTTTATTTTGATGATGAAATATTTCTAGAGCGCCAAGAGATACGGCCGCTTTGGCTTCTTTATAATTTTCAGGCAAGGGTAGCAAGCGCATTTCTAAATTTTTAGCTGTTGTTTTGATTAATTTTCTAAATGGAGCAAAAAGAGATGTTCCCCCAGAGACAGAGATTAATCTATCAACTTTTTGGTTTGTTTTCGGAAGGGTCTGCTCTATTGATCGAGGCAATAGCTCTGCAACAAAGGCCAGATAGGTTGATAGGGGACCAACTCTTTCAGCCAATGCATTTATCTCTAATCTTAGCTCGATGTGCCAATCTTGTCCTTCTTCAGAGCTTACGCACACAAGCTGCTCTCCTCTTAACCCGTGCCAAAGGCTTATTGGTTCGCCTTTCGGATCAATTGAAGGGGGCAAACTGAGGGGTAAATTCAATTCATCATCACTTTTACCAATGATGATGTGCAGATCGTTACCGGCTTTATCTTTTACATTTTCTGCCTGATATAATGCATGTCGCAAATTCTTTAGAAATGCATTGTGAGATGTAGCTTTTGATGTTTCTTCTTTTTCGGCATCAATTATATCTTCAATGCTATTTGGCAGGCTTGTGTTATTTATAACTTGTGCCCCAGCGCTTATAGCTGTCTCAATATAATGGGAGAGTTCTTTTGTTAGAGCGAGCTCAAGAGCTCTAGCTCCTAAGGGCAATTCAATCATTCCATGGACTGTATCAACCAGGGCGTTTGCCTCACCGATCCAGCCGGTTTGCGCGCATAAAGCTGTGTGACTAGCGCCTATATCAACATGAATTTGTTGAATTTTTTTGGCCCGTGCGGGTTGGTCGCACTCGGCCAGTTTTTTCAAAGCATGATAACTTGCAGCTGAGATTTCCTCGATGAGCTGAACTTTATTCTTTAATTGGTTTGAACTTGCCAAACCTAGCAACTCAGCCATTGGGCCCAGTTCAAGAAAGCTGCCTTGTTCATATTTGGCAAGTGTTTGAGCGCCGGCTTCTTGATATCTCCGCTTGCTCGTTACTGACAGATTTGAAGAATGGGTCAGTGCTAGAAAGCTTTCTTTTTTGTTTTTAGCTGTTTTGGGTTTTGCCTCGTCACTCGCTGCAATTTTTTCACCGTTTAGATAGGCGCCATAAAAATTATAAATTTCATCAAGAACATCTGTCATGAGCCAAGTTGAATTTAAATTGGTCGTGAGCCCTGTTTTATAATGATCCGTTTCTAATGGTGAGCTTTCTGGTTGCGGCGTGCTTTCTTTTAGTTTCATGCGGGTTGCAGAAAGGAACTCTGGTGCTTTTGTTTTTGGTGTTTCTTCTTCATTAAGATTTACACCGTTTGATGGTGGTGCTTCATGATTATTCGTTTGAGAAAATAGGCGCTTTAAATTTGTTTTTTGTCCAAGCTTTGTTTCTTTATCTGAAGGCAAAGCAATGTCATATGTGCGGTTCAGTTTTTTGAGCCGGTCATCAATAGCTGATTTTTTCCATGAGGATTTACTAAAAGAAATGCTTAAGGGATGCGTTGTCTTGCGCCAATTATGTTCATCTAGCTGTATTTCTTGGTCGGCATTATCCAAACGACCTGAGAGTGAAACACTGGCTGGAATGAACGTTTCATCTAAATAGTGAGCTGGTGCGTTTTGGCCTAAGGATAAATTGATGATCTCATCTGAATTTTCTTGTTTTGCAACAGTTGCAACCGCAATGGCTTTTGAGCCAATGTCTATTGAAAGAGCTTCGCTGTAAGCTTTCTCGACCTGTTTTAAATTGATGAGAAAATTTTCTGTTTTTTGTTGATCTGGCCAGAAGCATTTCAGTTTAAATTCTGATTTTTGTTGCTTTAATTTTTTATTCAAAGCGATTTGATTGAGTAAAATCAGCTGATGTTGCTGATTGCTCATTTCTGTGACTTCAGGTTTTACATTGTAAAATTCGGCGTCTTTTTTAGAAGGGGTAAAGGCAATGTTCACTGGCCCTTGCGTGATGCCTAAACCAAAATATTGTACAGATAGAAACTGACTTGCCGGGCAAGTGATTTTAGGAACAAAAAGAACGAGCTCTCCGGCTGGCGTATCCTCTTTTATATGAGAGTTTTCACGATTAACGGGCAAAAGGAGTGGTTCACTGGTCGCTAAGCCATCTGTTACAATCAGCCAATCTTCTTCATCAAACTGAATTGTAAACTGGCATTCCACAGCGATATTGCCGCCGGGCTCTGGTATGAGAAGTTCTACAATTCCTCTTAATGGTTGATTGTTATGAGATGCCCTGATTTCGGCCATTTCTAACCAAAAGGGATCATTTAGAGGGGCCTTTAAACTGATGGTCCAGGGACCTCGTTTTTCTTTTGGGGCTGATGGCAAAAGAGGGCCAAAAGCTTTGGCACCTTTTGGAAATTTTTTGTTCTGTGCGTGAGGAAACTCTTTATATAGCTCTTCGTAACTATGCTCATCATCGATATATTCACTTGGGACTTGCTCGCCCCCGTCATAAAGGTGCAATCGTTCAACTATAGCATTTCGGAGGGGTTGCCATGTATCTGATAGTTTTACTGTGCAAAGAAGCAGCCGTTTATCTGATCGAGGGTCTAAAGGACCTAAATTAGATTTTATTGAAGCTTGGGCTAAATCAAAACGGCCTTCAGGCCCGCACTGAACTGGAAATAATAATTGCTCTTGCCCAGCTGGTTTTAATGGCTCAAGACTTAAGTTGCATTTGGCTTTTGGGCCATAAAAAAGTTGCACTTCGATGGTCATCACACCTTGATCATCTCTTGTGCAACTTTCATCATTTTGATCAAGCTCTGTGATCTCAACTTCTAGGTAAAAATTATTTTTAAGAGAAAATGTTTCTATTTGCTCTCTTAACACAGCTTGATTGGTGTAAAGCGTGGCTTCTTGTGCCTGGTTGTTTTCTTCTCTTGTTAATTCGCGGCCTGCTGCTGCATGCTCTGTGAACCATGTGAGCAAACTTAATGGCACTTTATATGGCTTTTCATTTCGCCCGGGGCGCAATTTAATTTCTTGAATGCGCAAGGCAACGCTTCTTGCATGTTCAAAAGAAACAGATGCAAGATATTCATGCTCGCCAGGGCTGGCCAAATTAATATGAGCTGATAGTTTTTTTACCATATTGCCTCAAATAATGGATTATTGCGGCAAGATACAGACTTAATTTATGTTTATGGGAGTTTTTTAGTGGCGCCTTCAGGTTGCCCACAAGCAACCGGCGCATTTTCTCTCTCACGGCTATTCTACCGCTTCAGCGGTAGGCCTCCGAGGGGCGGCGCTTGCGCCGGGCTTCGCTGTCGCTGCGCCATGTCCTGACGCAGAAAAGGCGTCACTCCTTCTTCGGGTCGCTGTGTTTTGGTTGTCTCTCACGACTATTCCAAAAGCTTTTTAGTAGCACTTCAGATGCCCACCAGCATCCGCGCAAGCGCTTGGGCCTCCGAGGAGCGGCGCTAGGCGCCGGACGCTTCTGGCGTCATTTTCCATTGCCCGGTGAGGGCAATGCTCCTTCTTCGGAAAGGCTAGGTTCTAGATTTCTATCTTGAGAGGATCAATCTGGCGTGTTGGGCTGAGGCGTGGAAGCGTTCTGCGGCGTCTGACAAAATCGTCATCATACGCAGACGAAGCATTAAATCATCTGACATCGGCTCTTTTGCGCCTTCATCTTCAAAATTAGCTTCTTCTTGATGTGGTAGAGTTTTGCTCAAGCGTGTGACATGTTCTAGCACCACTTCTTTGCGGCCTGTTCTTGAGAGGTGATCTGTCATTGATTGTAGGATATTGATCACTTGCTCAGAGGGAAGAATTGATGGGTTTAGAATAATAGCTTCAAAACTTTCAGTCAAGGCACGGCTGTTAATTAAAGCGTGGATCCATTGGTGTGATACCACTGATGGCGGCAATAGGCGGCGGGCTAATGCGGCGGCATCTTGAATATAGCCTTCACCTGACAATGCAAAAATGGTGAAGCTGATGTTCAAGCGCTGTGTGAAGGCCCAATCACCTGTCTCTAGAATACATGCCACCATATCTGACACTTGCTCATATTCAGAAAGAGCAACCAGTTGCTGTGGTGTTAAATAAGAGAGGTTTGAAACATATTGGCGCAAACCGTCAGCGGCGCCTTCAATAATTCTTGAGCGATATTCTAGAAATGGTTCGGAAACGGGTAATCTGCTTGCTAAACATAACAAGTCTTCCATTTGACCTAGGAATTCATCATTTTCACTATTAAATTTCTCATCTCTAATTGCGCAACCAAGGCTCAAAGAGAGGTCGTAAATTTCTGGTTTAAAATGTTCTTTTATGGTTTCTAACAAAGATTGATAGACATGAGGGGCACTATCAAAATCTGAAAAGAGGGTGTATAGCCCAGCGATTTGCGGCGTTGTGTCATCACCTCTTAGCAAAGTTTCATATGCGATTAGTCTTGGTTGGTCTGTTTCAATTTCTGGCAAAAGGGCTGAGGCTTCAACCCTTATGTTGATGCCAATTTCATTTAGCACTTGGCCGAGTGATGCGCTTGTTTCACGAGCAAGGCCGCTTAATTCTTCAAACAAGCTGTCTTCTTCAAACAGTTCATCATTATCTTCAAATTCATCATATTCAGAAATTTCCATTTCTGGTGCGTAAATATTTTTCAAACGCCCTGCCAATAATCCGCGGACTTCCTGGCAGGTACTTTCTAATGTTGCGCCTAATGGAATGGCTGCAACTGGTTTTGAGAATGCGCCATTTGAAATTTCTCTGTCGTCAAAATATTGCAATGCACAAATGGGCTGGCGGTGCTGAAACCCATAAGAGAATGAGATTGTGTGCCTTAAAGCTGAAGGAAGTAGTTTATAAACATAAGAGAGAGATGTGAGAAATTCTTCAATTGAGCTGAAGCTTTCTGTTCCAAACTGACCTGGATAGCCTGAGGCAAGCGCCCCTAAAATTAGCCCTACGCCTAGCGGTAGTTCCCCTAAGCTCAAATCTTCAGATTGGCTTGGCTCTAGCTTGGTTTTATTAACGACTTTACAACCACTTACACCTGGTTGCAGATATTGCTCTGATTTAAAAGGAGCTTTTGTCAGATTTAAAATTAACTCTGGCGCATGGCGCTCCCAAAGGCGCGCGTTAATTACAAAGCTAGAAGCGAATAGATTTTCTTGCTTAATTCTGTTTGAAGTATCGCCAACGATCTTTACCTGGCTTGCGGCAATCCAACAATGTTTCGGGTTTGCATTTGGCTCATAAAAGGGCCGAGTTGCTCTTACGCAAAGGCCGCCATTTTCTCTTGCACTTGTTGATAATAGGGCACCAACATCATGGGCGCCGACCATGCCATCCAATTCACAAAGTGGACGTGCATCTTCTGGAAAGCCATTACTAACTTTTTGGCATGCCATTGTTTGGTCCGGGTGTGGATTCTTTGTTTCTTGGCAAAGAAGGGTCCCGATTGAAAAGATGTGAGCGTCCACTGATGTGGGGAATTGAAGCAGCATAATACTATCCGAAACTATATAAAACCAATCTCAACATTGCCTGCGCGATGTTAATATGGAGTTACCAAGTTTCAAAGATCGGCAAATTTTTCCAAAAATTTTGTTCTAAATTTTCTCTAAATTTAAAGGTTTTTTAAGCCTATGTTTTTGCCAGTTGTTTCGCGCTAATGGTTTTGGGCTTAAATAATTTGTTTTCAATATAAGTGACTATCTCTTTAGCTAAATCTTTTTCATTCACTTCTTGAATGCCCTTTAGCCCTGGAGATGAATTCACTTCCAACAATAAAGGCCCTTTGTTGGAGCGCAAAATATCAACACCAGCTAAGCTCAAACCAAAGGCTTTGGCTGCTTTTACGGCTATTTGCCGTTCTTCTTTGGTGATTTTTACTTTTTCGGCAGAACCGCCTTGGTGGATATTTGCGCGAAATTCCCCAGGCTCTGCTGTGCGCCGCATGGTGGCGATAACTTTATTACCTAACACCAGACAGCGAATGTCAGAACCATCTGATTCGCTTATGAATTCTTGCACGAGGAAATCTGCATCAATTCCTCTGAAAGCATCAATCACTGATTCTGCCGCTTTTTTTGTTTCAGCTAGAACCACACCTTTACCTTGAGAGCTTTTTAAAAGTTTAACAACCAAAGGGGCTCCCTTGACTAGCTTTATCAGGTCTTCTGTGTTTTTAGGCGAACTGGCAAAGGCTGTAACGGGCATGGGTAAACCATGACGTGCCATCACTTGGTGAGCTAATAATTTATCTCTTGAGCGGTAAATCGAATCTGCTGAATTTAGACAAAGAGCTCCTGTCATATCAAATTGGCGAACAATTGAGGTGCCATATGCTGTGATGGGAGCCCCAATTCTTGGAATGATTGCATCAAAGCGTGGTAATTGTTCACCGTTATAATGGAGGCCGGCAGTGAGAGAATTGATATTCATATAGCAAGATGTGGTCTCAATTGGCTCTATAACATGATCGTTTTTTTCAGCTGCCTTTATGATTTGTTGGTTAGAGTAATTATTCGGCTCCATTGTAAGGAGGCCAATGCGAAGAGCTCTTGCTACGGGATTTTGAGTTTTTACATCTTTATAAATATCAAAGGAAAGTTTTTCCAAGAGGTAGTCTTCGCTTGGCTCGACAACGAGTTGAGCTGCATCCATAGCTTCGCGGCCGATGAGCATGCGGTGAATTAAATTTTCTCTATTGGTCAATGAAATTTCAATAGGCCAGTTTTCATTACCAATTGCTAAATCAGTTTGAATGATGGTTCTAAATTCACTCTCACCATTTGAACTTGTTATATAGCGGCGGTCAATGATTGGAGCCGTGCAATAGATGACTAAATTCTCATTGCCATCGATTGGTTTCACACCGAACCGTACCTTAGGGCGATCAATCGGTCCGAATGTTTCAATATCAATGGCGTGTAGGGCTGAAGTTTTGGCCCCTGTGTCAATTTTAGCATGTATGGCATTGAGACCTAATTTGGGTAATTTCACCCATTCGCGCCAGCCGACTTTTATAGAAGACACTGAATTCGTTTCTGATTGATTTTTCTTGTCCATATCAAGTGCCCTGCTATTTTTTGCATGGAGACCCTAACCAACTTTGTCGCTGCATCTATCAAATGCAGCTTCATACTCCCATACTTCTTTTTCAGTTTTGCACGCTAAAATTACTGATTTAAAATCTGGGTGGTCTTTAAGATATAACAGGATTTCTTGCATTGCGATGAAAGCTGCTCTTTGTGCTGGAAAGGCATTTTGGCCTGTTGAAATTGATGGAATTGCGATTGTTTTAATATTGAAAGATTTTCCGATTTCAAAGGCATTTTTATAGCATTGCCTTAAGTAGATATCTTCGTCCGCTTCTCCTCCTCCCCAGGCCGGCCCAGCTGTATGGATGACAAAATTAGCGAGGAGGTCATATCCCCTTGTTATGCGTGCTTCACCAACGGGACAAGGAGCTACATGCTTGCATTCTTCACTTAACTTGGGACCAGCCAAAGCATGCAATGTTTGTTCTTCAGTTGTTGCCGGTATTAAGCTTGGGTGTGCGGCATTAACAATTGCATCAACATTTAAACTGGTAATGTCAATTTCTCTTATTTCAATTCTTGATGGCATTTTTTGACCTTTACCAGCTGTATATCTCTTATTGAACCGAAAAATATATGATTCGAAGGGTTTCATCTATTCATTGGCGTGCACAATTTTATGATTAAGTATTTTGAGACTTATATTTCTACCATGCGCCTAAAAACTTGGCTTGTTATTCCATACCTGCTATATGGAACAATGTAACAAAAGTTGGATGTGCAACATGACAAACTCTTTATTTCCCCAACACGACCATGATCATAGCGGTTGCACGTCAAATCTAATGAAATTTGCTGATCGGTACTGCAAACAAGCCGGATTGAGATTAACCAAATTACGTCGCTCTGTATTGGAACAAGTTGCGGCCAGTCACAAAGCTATTGGTGCTTATCAAATTCTTGATAATCTTGCTGCTGATGGGCAAAAACTCGCTCCTATTTCAATTTATCGCAGCCTTGATTTTTTACAGGAAGCTGGACTTATTCATCGCTTAGAGAGCACGAATTCTTATTTCGCCTGCCAGCGTAATTTCGACGAAGATCTCACCGGTTTAAAGTCTTTAGAAAAACACAAGTGCTCAAGTAAAGCACCGTTGGTTTTTTTAATTTGTGAAGATTGCGGAATAATTGCTGAAATTGAAGACACACCGATTGACGATATCATTCAATCTGTTGTTAGAAATGAAGACTTTTTGGTCGATCGTAGTCAGTTGGAGATTAAAGGCATTTGCTCTTCTTGCCAAAACTCTCAAATCAAATAAGCTAGTCGCCATATGCTAATTTTATGAGTTATGAATGAGTAATATTATAAACGAACACGCCGTTTCGACTGAAAAGAAACCTTTAGAACTCCCAAAAGAGACACCATTGATTGAAGCTCATTCCATTGGATTTCAACGGGAGGGGCGCTGGATATTGCGCGGGGTTGATTTTTCTATTTCTGCTGGAGAGATCGTTACTTTAATTGGCCCTAATGGTGGTGGCAAAACAACTTTTGCTCGGATATGCCTTGGCATTCTTCAACCGAATGAGGGCTCCTTAAAAAGGGCAAATGATCTTTCTATTGGCTATGTTCCTCAACGGCTTAAATTAGACAGAACTTTACCAGTTACTGTGAAACGATTTTTAACAATTCGTCAGCGGGTTTCCAAAAGTGATCTTTTCGAAGTTCTTGAGCAAGTTGGCTCCTCTCATTTGCTTAATGCGCAAATGTCTTCTCTTTCTGGAGGAGAGATGCAACGGGTTTTACTTGCTCGTGCGCTTGTGAACAAACCAAATTTACTGGTTTTGGATGAACCTGCCCAAGGTGTTGATTTTGCTGGAGAGGCGGCTCTTTATAATCTCATTTCTAAAATCAGAGAGAATTTTGGCTGTGCTGTGCTGCTGATTTCACATGATTTGCACATTGTTTTGGGGTCAAGTGACAGAGTGCTTTGTTTAAATGGCCATGTTTGCTGCGCGGGTGTGCCGGAAAAAATTAGCCTCCATCCTGAATATGAGCGGTTATTCGGCCCAGGACAAGCGAAGACTTATGGTATTTACGCGCATAGTCATGATCATAGCCATAAGCTTTCAGGGGAGATGGTTGGTCATGACTGTTCTCACGATCATGAAGATGATTGTCATCATAAAAAGGATAATAATCAATAATGGATGACTTTTTAATTCGTGCTGCGCTTGGCGGATTAGGCATGGCCTTAATTGCAGCGCCGCTTGGGTGCATTGTTGTCTGGCAACGCATGGCTTATTTTGGAGAAACGATTGCTCATTCTGGCCTGCTTGGGGTTGCTCTGGGGTTGCTTTTATCAATCAATGTTACTGTTGGTGTATTTTGTACCGCTCTGGTGGTAACTATTGGTTTGCGAGCTGTTGAGCGCACAACCTATTTGGCAAAAGATACAGCGCTTGGATTGTTGGCGCATGTGGTTTTGGCCATTGGACTTATTGTGACTAGTCAATTTGAAGTTCTACAAATTGATATGATGGGGTTATTATTTGGTGATGTTCTGGCCATTTCTAACCTGGACATATTAATGGTAGGCTTTGGGCTTTTGGTCATTTGGGGGCTTATTGCCTGGGTTTGGCAGGATTTATTAGCGCTTTGTATTGACCGCGAGCTTGCGATTGCAGAAGGCGTTCATGTGGGCCGGATAGAATTTTTATTTTCTTTGACGATTGCTGCGACCATTGCTCTTTCAATGAAATTAGTTGGCTTACTTCTTGTGACTGCCATGTTAATCATTCCAGCGGCTGCTGCTATGGGTATTTCTCGGACGCCTGAGCAAATGATTGTTTTTACTGGTCTTATTTCTTGCTTATCCGTGATTTCAGGCCTTATTGCTTCATTGTATATTGATATACCAACGGGACCGGCGATTGTTGTTTCTATGGCGTTCTTTTTTCTATTAACCAGTTTGGTTAAACGTTAGCACCTTTTGTTTTACTCTCTCAAAAAAATGAGACAAATAGGCCGTAAATTTGTGTTCAAGCGCTTTTAAAACTGTTATTAACTGGCAGAGTTTTTAAGTGAAAGGGTTTCTTTGTGACACTCGTACCTCGGCATCAAACAACAGCGGTTAGCGTTGGTTCTGTTAACATTGGCGGTGATGCGCCGATTGTTGTTCAATCTATGACCAATACTGACACGGCTGACATTGAAAAAACCACGGCTCAAGTGGCAGCTTTAGCACGGGCCGGTTCTGAATTGGTGCGTATCACGGTTGATAGAGAAGAGGCTGCGAAAGCCGTTCCTTATATCCGCGATAATTTAGCAAAGATGAACATTGATGTGCCTCTTGTAGGTGACTTTCATTATATAGGCCATACGCTGCTTAATGAGCACCCTGCTATGGCTGAAGCTTTGGCGAAATATCGCATTAATCCAGGAAATGTTGGCTTTAAGAAAAAACGAGATACTCAGTTTTCTCAAATGATTGAGACAGCTTTGAAGTTTGACAAACCAGTTCGCATTGGTGTGAATTGGGGCTCGCTTGATCAAGAGTTGCTCACTGGCTTGATGGATGAGAACGCTAAACTTGATGCCCCTAAAGACGCACGCGACGTGATGCATGAGGCGATTGTTCAGTCTGCTCTTTTAAGCACTGAGCGGGCTAATGAACTTGGCATGGGGAATGATAAGATTATTCTTTCTGCCAAGGTGAGTGCGGTTCAAGACCTCATCGCTGTTTATCGCCTTCTTGCCAGCCGGTCAAAAAATGCTTTGCATTTAGGGCTAACTGAAGCTGGTATGGGTTCTAAAGGTATTGTTGCTTCAACTGCTGGGCTTGCCATTCTCTTGCAAGAAGGTTTTGGAGACACCATCCGTATTTCCCTTACCCCAGAGCCTGGTGGTGATCGGACGAAAGAAGTGCAAGTGGGGCAGGAGATTTTGCAATCAATGGGCTTGCGCGCTTTTGTTCCTGTTGTGACCGCTTGCCCTGGATGCGGGCGCACAACCAGCACCGTTTTTCAAGAACTGGCACAAGATATTCAAAACCACATTAACACCAGTATGCCCACATGGAAGAGCAAATACCCTGGTGTTGAAAATCTGAACCTCGCTGTGATGGGCTGCATTGTAAACGGGCCGGGCGAATCTAAACATGCTGATATCGGCATTAGCTTACCTGGAACAGGTGAAACTCCTGCAGCTCCTGTTTTTATCGACGGTAAAAAAGCGATGACACTTCGCGGTGAGCGGATTGCAGAGGAATTTCAGGAAATCGTGCAGAATTATATTGAGAACCGTTTTGGTGCCTAGAGCCTAACAATGCGGTACCATCAATATTTATGGGCAATTGGTTACACAACAGAACAACTATTTACTCCTTCTTAAAGCTCTAAGCTCTTTATTAAGATTCACTTTATCAATTTAAACATTCTCCATATCAGTATTTTAACTTTATGCTGCTAGCATCAGCCATCAAATGGGTTTTGTTGGGTAATGGTTTATGGAAATTTTCTCAAAAATTTTTAGTGTCAGCACGGACTTTTTTCTCAATAGAGTGAAACCTCAAATTTCAGATAAAATATTACGTATTTATTGCCCAGAGAACATCAAAAAGCTCCTTCCGGTTTTAGGAATTTTAATTGTTGGTGTTGGGATTAGTTTATTTTTATTTCAATTATTACTTCGTTTTGAGAATGAAAAAATTGAAGCACGATTTTTAGCTGAAGCTAAAGATAAAACCTTTTCTATTTCTCGGGAAATCGCTGAAAATTTAGAAGTTCTTTCGACAATTAGATCTTTTTTTGAAAGCTCAGATAATGTCACACGTCAGGATTTTTATTCTTTCACTAAAGGGGCACTGGAACGTCATAACAACATTCAAGCTCTTGAATGGATTCCACGCATAATTGGAAGTGAGAGAAATTATAACGAACTTCTTGCTCGGTTAGACGACTTGAATAATTTTGTCATCAAAGAAAGATCGGACTCAGGTGATCTCATTCCAGCTCAAATAAAAGATGAATATTTTCCGGTTTTTTATGCAGAGCCTTTAGAAAAAAACAAAACTGCCTTAGGTTTTGACCTGGCCTCAGATAAGAGACGCTTAAAGGCTCTTAATGCAGCCCGAGATAGTGGTCTTCAAAAGGCAACTGCTAAAATTACTCTGGTGCAGGAAACCGGCAAACAATTTGGTTTTTTAATTTTTGACCCTGTATATAAGAAAAATAAACCAATCACTACAATAGAAGAGCGAAGAGCTTATCTGGTTGGTTTTGCCCTCTCTGTGGTTCGAGTTGATGACATGATGAACAGAGCCATTGTTGAGAAGAACATTAACTTACAATTACACCTAAAAGATATAACTTCTTCTTCTGAAGTGGAGACTTTATATCAAAACTTTGAAGCTCCTAGCTCGAGTAAACTCACATATTCTAAACTGTTTAATGTGGGAGGGCGACAATGGGAATTGAGTATACAACCTCGCCACGGTTTCTATGTGTTAGACACATATACAATGGCTTTTACCGTCCTGTTTTTATGCATTTTTTTATCTCTTGCGTTTAGTGCTTATGTTTATTTGCTTTTGAACACCCAGGAGAAGATTAAACACCGTGACCAAATATTAGAAAAGCAAGCCTCTGATTTGCAAGAAGCGCTTGAGGCGGAAAAACAACTTTGTGAATTACAAAGAAAATTTGTCTCTATGGCATCGCACGAATTTCGAACCCCACTTGCAATTATTGATAGCTCTGCTCAACGTCTTGAAAGCAAGGTGAGGAGCAATCAAGCCAATGACGAATTAATTCTTAATCGTATTGAGAAAATTCGCGGGACTGTTGTTCGCATGACCAGGTTGGTTGAAAGCACATTGAATGGTGCACAATTAGAAGCCGGGAAAATGAATATCGAGATTGATGAGTGCGACCCAACTGATATTCTTCGCTCTGTTTGTAAAGAACAACAGGAATTAACTGATACACATCTCATCAGTTTAAACCTTGGTGGTTTACCTCAATCTATTCCGGCAGACCCGAATGCACTTGCGCAAATTTTCACGAACCTTCTCTCGAATGCCATTAAATATTCTCCTAAGAATAAGAAAATTTACGTTAAAGCCTTTCAAGAAAACTGCCAGATCATTATTTCGGTGACTGATTATGGCCTTGGAATAGGCAAGGACGATGTGCCTCAAATTTTCACTCGGTTTTTCAGAGCTGAAACATCGGCTGGTATCACGGGCACGGGCATTGGTTTGTACCTGACTAAAAACTTAATTGAAAAACACGGTGGGACAATTCAACTCAAAAGTAAGGTTGGGGTTGGAACAACTTTTACTGTTTCTCTTCCTATTCAGCTTGATACAAAACTTCCAGCTTCTGGTGATCAAGATACTTTATCGGCATGTGCTTAATGCTATTAGCACATGATTTATACGATATATTTTGCGTTATTGTTGTATCAAGACACAAAAAACCACCCAGAAATATATTCTCCTAGGTGGTTTAATTAAATGTGGCTAATCGTTTATTTTTTCACTGATTTTTCTAACTCAGCGAATAGTTCTTTAAATTTCTTTTTGCTGCGACCAAATTGTTTAACATCTTTTGCAGCTTGTAAATTTTTTTCCCAGCCTTCACCTTCAACAAGGATAAGACCGATCATTGCCATTGCATAGTGAGGGGTGCATTTGTAACCATAAACACCTGGAACATCTAATTTAATTTCAAAATCTTTATTGAATTTACTCTTCCATTTTGTTGCACCTTCAGGGATCATTCCATCGATGCTTTCAGTGTTATGGCCCTTATCTACTGTTATAAATTTAACTGTATCACCTGCTTTTACCTTTAAGAATGTTGGGTAAAATAAATTACGCATTTTCTTGTTATCAGGTAGTTTTGAGTAAATTTTAATTTCATGTGTTTCAGCAGATACGGTGCTTGTTTGCATTGGAAGAATAAATAGTAAAGTCGTTAACGCGAATAAAAATTTTTTAAACATAAAGAGTTCCACTTCCCTCAATAAAGCGTTTGTTTAAAGGAAAGGGCCAAACTTGTGTTTGCCCTCGATTGATCTTTAAATCTAGGAGAGTGGATTTCAGATAACAAATGAAAACAAATCAAGAAAATCTATTATGAATTTCGAATAATTGAAAACATTAGACAAATGTATGAGTGACGTTATCAGCTTTAAATTTCTTTACTCTGTTTATCATCATTTAGTTTTTTGCGAGGTGGTTTACGCCAGAATTTTTTAGTGGTGAATTTTTGGCGGATCGACTTTTTCTCTGCATCTATCTCTTGTTGCTCTTTAGATGAAAGAAGCGAATTATTATCTTTGTTATAAAGGTTGATCGTTTTATTGATGATTTTTAGATATTCTTTTTTCTCGATGATACCGTCATTGTTGAGATCAAAAGAGAAGGGGATCTTTTTATTATATAGAATGTTAAAACGATTGTAGCGACCAAACCTGTTTGGAAAACGTCGTTTGTTGCGGTTCTTTTCATAAAAGTTTTTTGTTTCTTCAAAAGAAACGACATCATCACCATTTGTATCCATGGCCAAGTCTCGTAAGATCATATCTTCAAGTGCTTGTTCGATTTGTTCTCTGGTTTTTCTGATAAAAGTTTGACCACTTCTAAGTGATCTGCTGGCTTGTTTGTGATAGAAAAGTTTGAGTTCTTTTTTTGTTACTTTGAAATCCCTGTTGAGGTCTTTCATCAACCAGTTTTGAATTTTAAATGCAAAAGTTCTTTGATCTTTTTGCAGCTCCAGAATTTCAAAATCTTCAATTGTTATACCGTCACCATCAAAGTCAGACTGATCGAATGTTTCTAGAAATTTATTACGAAGTGAATTGATCGACACCAAATAATCGCTGCCAATACGGCGACGAACTTGATGTTTGTATTCTGACAATCTTAGCAAAGACCACTCTTCTGCTGTGAGGGTTTGCTCATTTGCGAGTGTGGGGCTAGCCAGTGCTGTTTGTAAAATGAGGGACGCAAAAACACCTAATATTAATTCACGCATCCATTTTATATCTTTGGTATTTAGCACAGCTATTTCCCTCACTTCATAGTAAATAATTTATATTTCTCATTGTATTAGCTTAAGAAATCGACAGTTTAAAGGCACGCTTTTTTTCGAGTAATGTTTAATTTTGTCTATCGCAAACGAAATGCGTTGCTTCTCGCAAAATTTCTGCCTTTTCTCCAAATGGCTCAAGTGCGTAAAGAGCGCCATCTTTTAAATTTGATAAAAAGGTAACCGCTTTTTCATGACCCAAAGTTGAGACTAATGTGGCTTTTCCCTGGGCTTCATCTTTTCCAGCGGTCTTGCCTAAGTCATCTGTTGTTCCTTCAATATCTAATAAGTCATCTTTTAACTGGAAGGCGAGGCCTAATTTTTGGCCAAATAATTTAATGGCTTCTCTTGCATGATGATCAGCCCCACCAATTATGGCGCCCGCTTCTGCTGCAAAGGCAATGAGCGCACCTGTTTTTTGAGAATGGATCATCAAGATATCTGCAAAGTTCACTTCGTTTGATTTTTCTGCAGCCATATCTCTTATTTGCCCACCAACCATGCCTGTTTTACCAGCAGCTTTAGCTAGTCCATTAATCAGCTGTGCTTTGATGTAGGAATTCGTGGGTGTTGGTGCATTTGAGAGAATTTCAAAGGCAAGTGTTTGCAAACTATCACCTGCTAAAATGGCCGTCGCTTCATCTGTATGTTTCCAAAGAGTTGGGCGACCACGGCGCAGCTCATCATTGTCCATTGATGGCAGATCGTCATGAATTAAAGAATAGCAATGAATAGATTCAATCGCGATGGCTGTTTCAGTGACCAGCTGTTGGTCCGCTTTAAAAAGTGACGCTGTTTCATTTACTAAAAATGGACGTAAGCGCTTACCACCATCCAGGCTAGAATAACGCATAGCTTCGAGTAAAACTTCCGGTGTTTCATCATCTGATGCTAACTGTGCTTTCAGGCCGTTTTCGACTTGTTTTGCAGCTTTATCTAATTTGTTTTTAAAATTATCTATTGTCATTGCTTTATAAATTCACCGTTTTAATTGGTAGCTTTGACTTATTTTAGCCTTTTAGACCTAAAATAAAGGAAGCAGTTTCGTTTTTGGTTTTTATCTTTGTAATATCATCTTATGGTTTGATGAATGAGTTATATATCTCAAAACTTTATAAAATTCCCTTTTTAAGCCAATTTTTTTAGCTCAAGAAGGCATAAATATAATTAGAAAACCGGATCTTGTAAGATCGCTTTGTTTTGGATTGCGTTGGCTTAAATTGTAATGACCATGTTGTTTAAGAGTTATAAATTTTTAAAAACTCCATCCTGGAAAGTCGCTTTTTCTCCTAAATCAGTCCTTGGCTTTTTTTGGTATGTTCTATCGCGCATTCTTCTTGGTGCTGTGGTTGCTTCTCTCGTTTTAATCTTTGCCCTTCGTTATTTTAATCCACCCACTTCAACGGAAATGCTCCGTTATAAATTAGGTGGAGGTGTGGTTCACCATGAATGGGTCGATATAGAAAAGATATCTCCTCATCTCATTCGAGCTGTAATCATGTCTGAGGATGGGCAATATTGCCGGCATAATGGCATTGATTGGCGCCAAGTAGAAAAAGCCTGGCAAGAGGCATTGGATGGGGCAAAAAAACCGCGCGGTGCCAGCACAATTACCATGCAAACAGCTAAAAACTTATTTTTGTGGGCTGAGCGCTCTTATATTCGCAAAGCCTTAGAACTTCCCATGGCCTATTTGATGAACATGACATGGTCCAAGCGACGTCAGATGGAGATTTATCTCAATATTGTTGAGTGGGCCCCTGGCGTTTATGGTGCCAAAGCAGCTGCGCGTTATCATTTTAAACGTTTGCCTCATCAATTAAGCGCAACCCAGGCTGCGCGCTTAGCTGCTGCGCTTCCCAACCCTATTGTGCGCCGTGCTGGGCGCCCAGGGCCTTATACGCGCAAAATTGCTGGTATTATTAAAAAAAGAATGGCAAACTCAAGTCCTTGGGTTAGATGTGTTCTTAACTAACTTATTGATTTACAATTAATTTTATGATTTTGATTGATATTATTGCATTAAGTGCTAGCCAAAAAGCCAAAAGACATGTATATCAACCAGCTTACCCCCTTAGTTTGTTGACTTAGGGAAGATTTTCGCATGAAATTTTTACGGCTTTCGTTTGATTATATATAATTTTCAAACGGCGACGTTTTTGATTTAAGTGCTTGTCACTTTTACAAGAATTGAGCGCTAAATGGCTGTTTTAAAATATTTGAGGTAGAGGCTGTTATGGCAGTTCCAAAAAGTAAGATCACGCGCATGAAGCGCGGCCACCGTCGTTCAGCTGATGCGCTGAAGAACCCAACTTATATTGAAGATAAAGATTCTGGTGAATTGCGCCGCCCACACCATATTGACCTGAAAACAGGTATGTACCGTGGCCGTCAAATTCTTGAAGCTAAAGAAGAATTTTAGACACTAGTATCTGTTTAAAGATTACTAAAACGCTGCTTGAAATTGCTTTTTAGCAATCTATCGAGTGGCGTTTTTGTGTTTTTTATCTTTCTTTCTCTCACGGCTAATGCTTTTTTAGTTGCGCTTTAGGTTGCCCACAAAGCAACCGCGCTGCTGAAGCTCATGGGCCTCCGAGAGGCGGTGCTAAGCACCGGGCTTCACTGGCGTTTCGCCATGTCCCACTGCTTTAGGAAAGCAGTGCTCCTTCTTCGGAAAGCTTTTATAGAAACGCTGCTCTGTATTGAGCGGCGTTTTTGTTGTGGCTCCAGGTTGCCCACTAACAACCGCCTTTTTACCTATGACTTCAGGTTGCCCACCAGCAACCGTCATAATACCTTTTCTTTCTTCAGGTTTATGGTTAATATCTTGTTTTAGTTTTATGATATTCTTTGGATATTTTCTTTATCACACACTAATTGGAGCTTTTAAATGCTGCTAAACCTGCCATGGACGATAGTTTCTCTTATTTTATATAATATCATTGCATTTACTGGTGGTGCTGATGAAACTGGCGATTATGCTGCTACTTTTGGCACTAAACTCTTTTCCATGGGGCTAATTTCTGGTGGAACATGGACTTTTACCATTGGTGACCTTGTTTTATTGGTAGCTTTTCTAGCGTTGTTTGTTGAAATTATTAAATCTGCACGTACATCAGACATCACACTCATTGATCACGCGCTTTCGGTCATCGTATTCATCATTTGCTTGATAGAATTCATTATGGTGCCATTTGCAGCTACATCTCTGTTTTTCTTTATTATGATTACTGCACTTATTGATGTTATAGCTGGATTTTCTGTTAGCCTTACAGCTGCGCGCAGAGATATGGGAATTGGTGGCTAAATTAAGAATAAGCTTTTGTAGTTTTATTGCTAAATGGTCATATTAATTTCTTTTATTTAGCTTTATATGTGTATCTAGAATTAATTTGATAATTTCGCACATGACTTATGTTCACAGATGCGATCAGTTTTTTTAAGGAGTGGCCCTTATGATTTTGAGTTTACCTTGGTTACTAGTTTCGGTGATTGTATATAATATCATCGTTTTTCTTTTCGGCCCTGATAAAGCTGATGCTTCAGGTGTTTTTGACCCGTCTGTCGTTTTTAATGAAGTTCTTTTCCAAGTTCCGATGCTTTCTGGCGCAACCTGGAGCTTTACTCTTGGTAATCTCCTTGTGATCTTGTCACTCGGTTTGCTCTTCCTGGAAATTTTAAAAGCAACACGTACTGGTGGGAACAGCCTTGTTGACCATGCGCTTTCAACACTTGTTTTTGTCATCTGTTTGATTGAGTTCTTGGTTGTTAAAGAAGCGGCTACATCTGTATTCTTCATCATCATGATTATTTGTCTCATTGATGTGATTGCAGGCTTCTCTGTCACCATTCGGGCTGCACGGCGCGACCTTAATGTTGGTGCTGGTTTACCCACCCATTAATTCGCTATTCAATGTTTTCAATATTAAAGGCACCTTTTCAGGTGCCTTTTTGTTTGCCCCTTCAGCTACCCACAAGCAGCCGGGGCATTTGTTTGCGCCTTCAGATTGGCTTTTTTGTGCTTCGGATACCCATATAGCATCCGCAAATATGCGCTTCGGATGCTTTCTTTTATGATGCAGCTTCAGTTTCCCACCAAAACCGCCGCGAGTAACCACGCATGAGATAATGAGCTTAGAGATTAGACTTCTTTGAGTGTTAAATGGGTAGGAAAACACCACTTAGCATGGGTTTCTGTGGTTTTTTGATAAGCTTGGGTGGTTTCTTTCGGGCTTGTTATTGGCCCTTTCAACGATTTTTTTTCTTCACAGATATTCAAATGCTGAACAAGGATATTTTGACCAAATGATATATGTTTCCGCACTTTAACAGATTTACGACGGTCTCCTTTTCGCCGATCAAAGAATTTTTCAGCTCTATCTTCGCTTTTTTTTACTAGATTTTCTCTTGATTGAGAGTACCCTAAATTTACCGATTGGTTAGTTGCAGTACTGCTTACTTGTTTTTTTGCGGTAATTTTCAAATGTCTTGTTCCATTTTGGGACTTTTGCTTAGTATTTTTGAAGTTGTTCAAAACAAAAAATGTCCAGTTCTCAGTTATTCTAGAGACAAAGCAACTTTTACGCCAAATGCTTTTGAAAATTAACCAAGAAACAACACTAATATGCGAATGTTTATGAAACTCGGTTTTCTCATAGCCTGAGAAAGCTCGTCATATGTTCAGGGTTAGGACAAATTAGTGTCGGATAAAATAGATCAAAACCAGGCTGTATTTAAAAATTCAGACCTTAATGGTGAACAAAATTCTCAAGAATTGAGTGCTGATAATTCAGCTACTCTTGATGAGATAAATCGAATTCTTGGTGATGATACACCGCCAGCGCTAAATGGTGTGAACCTAACGGCTGAACAACTCGGCTCTCTTGGCTCATTACTTGAGAATGAAAATGAATGTATTGAAACCATTCGTTTGAAATATCTTAGTGAACATGACGAACTTACAGGTCAAAAAAATAGAATTAAGCTACACGAAGCGCTAGAAGGCCAAATATTGTGGTCTCGTAAAAACAATCTGTTTGGCTCTTTTGTCATTGCGGCCATTGATAACCTTTCCATCATCAATGATACGTTTGGTTACCAGCTTGGTGATGAAGTCATTGCTGCTGTTGCCTATCAACTGGCTAAAGCCTTGCGCAAACATGATGTCATTGGGCGCTATTCTGCAAATAAATTTGGGTTAATTCTTCCGCGATGCGGGCCTGACGCTTTGCACAACACTTCAGTTCGTTTGCTCAATAGCATTGCTGATGAACCAATTCGTACTTCTAAAGGCATCATACCTGTAACGATCTCAATTGGCGGGGTTGTCGTGCCGCAATTTGCGAACACAGCGCAAGAAGCTGTATCGCGTTCATTAGAAGCACTGGACAACACGAAGCGTAAATCAACCAATAGTTATGTTGTTTATGAACATTCTTCCGAGAGAGAATCGCGCCGCCAACGAAATTTACAAATTGCAGACGAGATTATTTCTGCGCTTAATGATAAACGTATGCATCTCTCATTACAGCCAATTGTAGATGCAACGACCCGAAAAGCCTGTCACTATGAGTGTCTTTTGGTGATGGAATGTGCTGATGGTGAGATGATCCCGGCTGGTGAATTTTTACCAATTGCAGAAAAACTAGGTCTTTGTCGCCTGATTGATTATCGCACCTTAGAGCTTGCGATTGATCTTTTAAAAGAAGATGAAGCGCTTCATCTTGCTCTTAATGTTTCAAGCTTAACAACCAATGATCCAAACTGGTTGATCGTTATGCGAGCAAAAGCTGGGCGTGACAGGTCTATTATTGAGCGGTTAATGGTTGAAATTACAGAAACAGTTTCAATTAAAGACCTTGAAGAAACAGGGAGCTTTGTCGCAAGCCTTAGAGACCTTGGTTGTTCTGTTGCTATTGATGATTTTGGTGCAGGCTATTCTTCTTATAAAAACTTACGTGTTCTTGATGTTGACGTTGTAAAAATTGATGGTGATTTCATTAAAGATATTTTGGACTGTAAAGAAGATCAGATCTTTGTTAGCTCACTAATTGCTCTTGCCAAGTCATTTGATATGAAAACAGTTGCCGAATGGGTCGATAATGAAGAAACGGCATGTTATTTGAGAGATTTGGGCATCGATTATTTGCAAGGTTATGCCATGGGTAAACCAAAAGTTGTTCAATTAAAATCTCAAACCCACGATGATATTTCTGAAGAACAAGTGGTTCGCGCTGCTCAAGCTAATTAATTATAATCTCTTATTTTTAGTATTTCAAACGTAAGCTATTAGCATGCCTGTTAGATGGTTTCTTTGCTTTTGCGGTGAGATATTTACTATCTATTCCCACGACTGGCTCAGCTTGTTGGAATGGGCCTGCCTTTTGTCAATAACATGTTCCTTCATCCAGATGAGCGATGTGAATTTATTTTTCATAAAAGTTAGATCATGAGTTAATTTATTGATTTCAATAAAAATTGAACCTTTCTTGCCATGATTTATAAATTTTTCATTGCTAATATAAACCTCATGAAACAAACAAAATACATTAGTTTTTTTATTATTTTACAAATGCTTATAGGCTTTGGATTGGTTCCGGTTATCTATTTAAAAATGATGCTAGGAACATTGGCTGTGTTGATTTACAGCATGACATGTTTTTCAATCCTTTCAGTATTTGCTCTATTACTTCTTTACAGAGGCAACACCGCACCAACGGACCATTCTAAGGAACTTGGAGCTATTAATTCCCTTGGATTTGGGATGATATTCACTTTCATAATGGCTGAAATTGTTGCTGTGATACTTGTGACAAAATTTTAAACTCTTAATCACATTCTTTAAAAGCTTATAGACAAGTCTTGGTTTAAGCATTAGATAATCGTTTAATGATTGTATTTAGCGATTTTTCGCTTCCTATTTAATGAATGAGACTTTTTATGGGCTATAATGTTGCCATCGTTGGTGCCACAGGAAATGTGGGCCAAGAAATGCTTACTATTTTAGAAGAACGTCAATTTCCAGTTGATAAAGTGTTTGCTATTGCATCTCGGCGCTCGCTTGGGCGTGAGGTCAGCTTTGGTGATCAAACGCTAAAATGTGAAGATCTTGAGCAGTTCGACTTTTCACAATGTGATTTTGCTTTGCTTTCAGCTGGTGGCACGATTTCTAAAGAGTGGGCACCAAAGATCGCGGCAACTGGCTGTGTTGTGATCGATAATTCTTCAGCTTGGCGTTATGATATTGATGTACCGCTTGTTGTACCTGAAGTTAACGCCGAAGATTTAGATGGTTTTGCAAAGAAAAACATCATTGCCAACCCTAATTGCTCGACAGCCCAATTGGTTGTGGCCCTTAAGCCTCTTCATGATGCCGCTAAAATCAAGCGTGTTGTGATTTCTACTTATCAATCAGTTTCTGGTGGCGGTAAGGAAGCAATGGATGAACTTTGGCTTCAAACCAAAGGCATTTTTGTAAATGATGAGCCAACCCCAACCAAATTCACAAAGCAAATTGCTTTCAATGTCATTCCTCATATCGATGTTTTTATGGAAGATGGATATACCAAAGAAGAATGGAAGCTGATGGTTGAGACTAAGAAAATTCTTGACCCTAATATCAAACTCTCAGCAACAGCTGTTCGTGTGCCTGTTTTCGTTGGTCATTCTGAAGCTGTTAACATTGAGTTTGAAGATGCGATCACTCCAGATGAAGCGCGCGAAATCTTAAGAGAAGCGCCGGGCATTATGGTTATCGATAAACGAGAAGATGGCGGCTATATTTCACCAATTGAGTGTGTTGGTGACTTTGCAACTTTCGTTTCTCGTATTCGTGAAGACGCAACGGTTGAAAATGGCCTTTCACTTTGGGTTGTTTCTGACAATCTTCGTAAAGGTGCGGCGCTGAATACTGTGCAAATTGCTGAGTCGATGATTAATCGTAAGCTGGTTTCTAAAGCGGCTTAGTTTTCTCTCACGGCTATTCGATGAGCTGAAGCTCATCGGCCTGCGAGGGCGCGGCGCTAGGCGCCGGGCTTCACTGGCGTTTCGCCATGTCCTACTGCCCTAGTCCGGTTGCTAGTGGGCAACTGAAGGACAAAAAGGGCAGTACTCCTTCTTCTTATAGAATCAGCGCTATTGGCGGCAGGCACTCCGAGGGGTGCTTCTTTTTAGTGACGCTTCTGATGCCCACTTAGCATCCGCGCTAACGCTCCACCATGTCCTGACGCCCTAGTCCGGTTGCTAGTGGGCAAACTGAAGGACAAAAGAAGGCAATGCTCCTTCTATATTGTTTTCTCTCACGGCTATTCGATGAGCTGAAGCTCATCGGCCTACGAGGTGCGGCGCTAAGCGCCGGGCTACATTTCTTTTGCGCTTCAGGTTGCCCACTAGCAACCGCGCTAGCGCTCCGCCATGTCCCATTGCCCTAATCCGGTTGCTGGTGGGCAACTGGAGGACAAAAAAGGGCAGTACTCCTTCTATATTGTTTTCTCTCACGGCTATTCGATGAGCTGAAGCTCATCGGCCTACGAGGTGCGGCGCTAGGCGCCGGGCAGCTTGCGCTGCCATGTCCCATTGCCCGAAAATGGCAATGCTCCTTCTTCGTGCAAGTAAGTCTTCAGTTTTTTTCATTTACAAATTCTAATGAAAAAACGGGCCCCTTGGGGGAAAGGGCCCGTTTAGTTTTGGAGATTTTATTGTTATTAAATCTCGATGTTCTTCTAAATGTGTTTAGAAGAGACGTAGAACGTTTTGGTCAGCTTGTGACGCTAGAGATAGTGAAGTTGATGACAATTGCTGGCGTGTTTGTAGAGCCAGTAGGTTTGCACCTTCTTCGTTAGTATCTGCTAGAGTTAGGTTCGCTGCACCAGTCTCTAACACGTTGATCAAGCTCTTTGTGAAGTCTTGACGTGTTTCAACAACTGACAAGTTAGAACCAAATTTAGATGATTGCGCGCGCAATGTACTTGTTGCAGATGATAAGTCTGCTAAAGCTGCATTGATGTCGCTATCTTTTTGGAATGTGTCAGTTGAACTATCAATTCCAAGACCAGCACTGTTGAAGTTCACACCTGTTACTGTCAAAGAAGATGAGCTATCTTCGTTAAATGTAACTGTTAGGCTATCACCAGCTAGCAAGTTGTTGCCGTTAAAGCTGGCATCAGCTGCGAGTTGGTTGATTTGTGTGCGAAGTTCATCAAATTGTGCTGCGAACGCTGTACGGTCAGTATTTTCAGTTGCAGCTGTTGTACCTGCAGTGATGCCAAGATCAGCTAAAGGAGTTCCTGTTCCTTCAGCGATTACAAGATCTTCGCCGTTTGTTGCTTCAATGCTGATTGTACCGTCATCACCAACAGATGCTGATACATTAGAAATCGCGTTCAATGCAGAAACGATTTCACTTGTTGAATCAACTTCGCCTGTACCATTACCAAAAGTGACAGTAGTTGCTGAACCGCTGCCAACCTGAACAGTGAAGCTATCACCATAAGCAGTGCCTGCTGTATTGGTTGTTTCTGCAAGTGTTGTAGAAAGACCAAGTGCAGCTGCTGGTGTGTTTGTACCCTCAGTGATTTGGATTGATTCACCGCCAGCTGTTAGTGACAAATAACCATCACTATCTAGGCTTGCTGTTAGACCTGTTACAGCGTTTAGATCTGCTAGTAGGTCAGTAGTTCCGTCACCATCAGCGATTGTGATCGTTACTGCT
This sequence comes from Hyphomicrobiales bacterium, assembly GCA_965230545.1. Lineage (GTDB taxonomy): Bacteria > Pseudomonadota > Alphaproteobacteria > Rhizobiales > HXMU1428-3 > HXMU1428-3. The sequence continues at coordinate 524,262 of CBDDLE010000003.1, forward strand.
GATGCACCGCCAACAGAAACAGTGAAGCTGTCACCGTCTGCGATACCTGCAACGTTTGCACCGATATCTGTTTCGCCAGTTAGATCAACGTTACCTGTGATTGTTGCATCTGTGAAATCATCAATAGTTCCAGCTGTTGTATCAACTGTGCCTGTTGCTGTTGCTGTGTTACCAGCTGAGTTTAATGCTTGACGTGCTGTAGCTTCAGCACTTTCAACCAATTTTGTAATTGCTTGAATACCTTCGTCAGCAGCTTTCAGTGTTTGAACTGAGTTGCCAACAAAGTCTTGCAAACGTGACAAGTCATTCGCGCGGCTGTTTAATGAAGACGCCGTGAAGAACGCTGTTGGATCATCCAACGCACTGTTCACTTTAAGACCTGTAGCTAGTTTTTCTTGAGTTTTTGCTAGTGCATTCGCTGTCGATTGAAGTGACAATAGATTCGTGCGAACAGCACTTGATAGTGTAGTTTCAGCCATTTTACGCATACCTTTTCTAGGTGGTTGTTACTCGTCTCCCTGCGAGACGGACGCACAATATTCGGGTGCGACACAACTGGTTATATGAAAAGGAAGGAAAAGAAATCTTAACAAGAAGAACTGACTAAAGTTATGGTTAACAAAGAATTACTCTTCATTTCACTACAAAACAAAATGAAGAATTTTCAATAAAAAACAGGCTATTCCGTTAGAAATAACCTGTTTTGCAAGACTTTATAGCCGACACTTATTTTATAAATGCACTCGTTTCAAAGGACGTATTTTTAAAAGAGTTAAAGGTTTGTGTCGATATTAATCGCTGCGCTACGCTGAACACCGGCATTGCCCAAATGACCACCGGCGTTATAAACCTCTGGACCGTTTTGCTTTTTCGCAGCTTTATTAGCAACGGTTTGCAAAATACGCTCTGATACAGCTTGCATGGCTGTAAGGGCTGCGTGGTTGGCCTCAATAGAGCGTTGAAATTCTTTCTTTTGATTTTGCAAATTTTTCAACTCATCTGGCGCCAACTGTCTCATTTGGTCTGCATTATTTTGAAATCGCGCCATGTGATGAGACAATGTTGCCGTTAACGCTCCTTTCCTTACATGAAAAGGAGTGATTTCTTGGGTCTTTGCTTTCCTCAGCAGATCCGTCTCTTGATCTAACAGTGAGATAAGCTCGTGTGTTGTATTATATAGTTGCTCGCATAAATGCTGGGCATCATGCTTTGACATATTTTCAACTTCAGGTGCTATTTGTGCATTATTCATTTTAACTTCGTCCTTCTTGTGCACTCAAAATTTCTCTATAAACATGGTCTGCGATGCCGATGCCACCAGCTGCAGAAATTGATTTCGCATATTCTCCGACCACCATGGAGCGATAAACTTTTTCAGCATGGCCGCCACCAAACGGAGCTTCTGCTTCAATGCCGGTCCACATTTGCCCAAGCATGGCTGTTAGGAAACTGGCTTCAAATTCTTTTGCTGCTTTTAAAACGGTTGGGTCTTTGCCCTTGTCTGCAACATTCTTATTTGCGGCTTGTGTATCCTCAATTTTAAAGGTTTCTGCTTTGGCCCTTACTGAGTTTGCCAATGATTTAATTGTTTGTTTCGGCGCGCTATATGCTTGAAACGCTGAAATTCCTAATTGGTCCGCCATTAGAGCACCTCGATTTCTGCTTGTAGAGCGCCAGCTGATTTAATCGCTTGCAGAATAGCGATCATGTCTCTTGGGCCAATGCCCAGCGCATTTAATCCATCGACCAGATCTCTTAAAGTGACCCCAGCTTGCAAGATGGCTAGCTTCTTTTCTTTATCATCTGTCACACCAACTGCTGTTCTTGGCACCACAACTGTTTCTGCATTTTCAGGGGCGAGCTCATTTGGTTGGCTTACAACGGGTGTTTCTGCAATGGTGACTGTTAAGTTTCCCTGAGCAATGGCGACGGTGGATATTTTAACGTCTTTACCCATGACGATGATGCCTGTGTTTTCATCAATGATTACTTTTGCTTGTTGGTCGGGTTTGATGCGTAATTGTTCAATATCTGTCAGCAAGCCAATAATGTCGCCTCTATAAGAATAAGGCACATCTAAGCGAACCGTTGCTGGGTCAATCGCATGGGCTGTTTTTTCACTGGTGTAGGTATTAATAGCTGCAGCGATGCGTTTTGCTGTTGTTAAATCTGCATTTCTTAAGGCAAGGCGCATTGTGCGGCGGTCTTTTAATGCATATTTCACTTCTCGTTCAATTATTGCGCCATTGGAAATACGGCCAACTGTTGGAACGCCTCTTGTGATGCTTGCGGCATCGCCTTCGGCTTTAAAACCTGCTACAGCGACAGGACCTTGACCAACTGCATAGGTATTGCCATCAGCAGCTAAAAGTGGTGTCACGAGCAGGGTGCCGCCTTGTAAGCTTTTTGCATCACCAATCGCAGAAACTGTAATATCCATTCTGGTGCCTTGTGTTGCAAAGGGGGGGAGATTACCTGTTACCATCACGGCGGCCACATTAGCTGTTCTTAGGTCTGACTCTCTTGTGTTCACCCCTAAACGTTCTAACAAGGCTTGAAGAGATTGCTTGGTAAATGGGGAATTGTTTAAACTATCGCCAGTGCCATTGAGGCCAACAACGAGACCATACCCAACCAATTGGTTTTCCCGGATGCCCTCAAAATCAACCAAATCTTTTATTCGAGATGAAGCAAAGGCTGGTGTGATCGAAACTGAAAAAAGCTGACCACAAACAAGCAATAAGATGATTACTTTTTGCCGCAAGCTCTTAAACACGAATATTAATTTATCTTTGTTCATCATCAACAATTAGCTTCTTTAGTTGTGCCTTCAGATTGCCCATAAACAACCGGCAAGTTTTAGTGCTCCTTCAGTTGCCCGCTTTTTTGTGCTTCAGATGCCCACATGGCATCCGCAAGGCAACCGACACGTTTTACTTGCTCCTCCAGTTGCCCACTATGCAACCGACTTTTCTCTGTGCTCCTTTAGGTTGCCCACTATGCAACCGTCGCTGTTACCTTCAGAGTTCAGAGCTTCAATACGGGCAATCATAAAACTTCCTCGTATTTGCCTCTTAGTTAGCGAGAACTGTGCCAGAAGGTCTAAATTGACATAACACATTGTTTTTCTTGGTTTTTTTGTTTTTCTTTCACTTTTTAGATAGTTAGGAATTTTTGAAAGAGGTAAATTTTGCCGGTCTTATTATTCTTTTTTTGCCTTTTCTCGGCAAAAATGACCTAGTTGTTAAGAAATTGGGAATAAGAAGGGACTACAAGTAAGTAAGTTCATGTGGGTTTTGTTCAGCTTTAAATGCAGTGTGGCTTTTATTTATGATAAAGTCTGCAAGCAGATTCATGATGGGGTGACTTTATATGCGAATTGAAAAACCTAAAGATTTAGCCAGAACCAAGAAGAAATCATCAACTTCTGCTGCAAATTCTACTGGCGAGAAATTTTCTATCAATGTTCCAACGCCAGCAGCGGCATTAACTGGTGCACAAGCAACCTCAAATATTAACAATATTGGTGCTCTTTTAAGCGCTCAAGAAGTAGATAGCTCTAAAACACAGGCTCAAGTGGCTGTTAAGCGTGGAAATGACATGCTAAATATGCTTGATCAGCTTAAAGTGGGCCTTTTAAATGGCCGTGTGGCTCCTTCTACGCTCAATCGCTTAAAAACCCTGGCTACAAACCCGCAAAAGCTTGATGACAACCCCAATTTAAAGAAAGTTCTTCATTCAATTGAACTTAGAGCAGAAGTTGAATTAGCAAAACTCGCCCAGCAAAAGTCTCAATAAGGTAATATCACTGTCATTCGGCTCTGTTAACTAACTTCGAAATCGTGAAATTTACCATATTTTACTTATTTGATTAATCAGAAAACTTAGTTTCACTTGACTTCCGCACTGATCACTTTAAATACCATTCACACTCATTAATAAATTCGACGGAAGTTCGGCGCGTGAGTTAAGGAGAGGGAAAAATGGCAACAAAGAAAATTTCAAAGACCGAAGATGGCCGTGTCATTCTGCCTGAAGGCTATAGCCCT